>JBDTVS010000122.1:0-65161 GCA_040007095.1 Acidobacteriota bacterium | reverse complement strand
TGCAATTTCATCACATGGTCAACCACGAGTCCGGGCTGCTCGGCGTGTCGGAGACCACGTCCGACATGCGGGACTTGCTCTCGCTGGAAGCCGATGACGTGCGAGCGGCTGAGGCCGTCGCGCTGTTTTGCTATCAGGTCAAGAAATGGATTGGCGCCTTCGCCGCTGCACTCGGTGGAGTGGACACGCTCGTCTTCGCAGGAGGTATCGGCGAGCATGCACCGCTCGTCCGCGAGCGCATCTGTGAAGGGCTGAGCTTCCTGGGCATTGAGCTGGATGCGTCGCGCAATGCGGAAGCGGCGAACGTGATTTCGACGGACGCCAGCCGGGCCACCGTTCGTGTCATTCGCACCGACGAAGAGCTGATGATTGCGCGCTCGGTGCTTCGTGTCGGTCATCAGCAAGGCAGCCGCGGGTGCGAATCATGAGCACGGTAACGCCGCCGCGGCCCGCGATCGCGGCCACGTTGCAAGACCCGCTCCCGGGCGAATCGGAGAACCGGACACCAAAGATGAACGTGCCGGCCCGATTTTTTCACCGCAAGACCACCGTCATCGCCGTGGGTGCCGTCGTCGGCATCCTCGTGCACCTGATCCTGCGCTTTGCCTTCCAGGCCACACCGGCCACGTACCAGCTGCCGCTGCTGGCGACGCTCGCCATCGGCGGTCTCCCGCTGCTTGATGACTTGCTTCGAAAGCTTCTGAACCGCGAGTTCGGGTCCGACTTGCTCGGCGGCATGTCCATCGTGACGTCCCTGCTGCTGGGCGAGTACCTCGCTGGCTCGATCATCGTCTTGATGCTCTCCGGGGGGGAAGCCCTGGAGAGTTACGCGTTACGCAGCGCTTCCTCAGTACTCGCGGCGCTCGCCAAACGGATGCCTTCGATTGCCCATCGGAAACGTGACCTCGACATCCTGGATGTGCCGCTGGCCGCGATCGCGGTGGGTGACACGCTCGTGATCTATCCGCACGAGATCTCCCCGGTGGATGGCGTGGTGATCGACGGCCACGGGGTCATGGACGAGTCCTATCTCACAGGCGAGCCGTTCCAGATCACCAAGACCCGTGGGTCGACGGTGATCTCGGGCGCGATCAACGGTGAGTCGGCGCTCACGATTCGCACGACGCAGCGCGCGGCGGACTCGCGCTACGCGAAGATCATGGCGGTGATGCACGAGTCCGAGGCCAGGCGGCCGCAGTTGCGCCGGCTCGGCGATCAGCTTGGGGCCATCTACACGCCGGTAGCCTTGACGGTGGCGTGTCTGGCGTGGGCGACAAGCGGAGAATCGATGCGTTTTCTGGCGGTGCTGGTCATCGCCACACCGTGTCCGTTGCTGCTCGGCATTCCTATCGCCATCATCGGTTCGATTTCCCTCTGCGCCCGCCGGGCGATTATCGTCAAGAGTCCTGTCGTGCTCGAGCAGATCGCCGGCTGTCGGACCGGAATCTTCGACAAGACCGGGACCCTCACGTACGGCGAGCCGAAGCTGACGGAGCAACTCATCGCTCCTGACTTCGCGCAACGCGAGGTATTGAGCCTCGCGGCGAGTCTCGAGCGCTACTCCAAGCATCCGCTGGCCCGCGCGATCCTCGCGGCGGCGACGGAGGACGGGCTCCAGCCCCTGGAGGCCACGGAGGTGAGCGAGCCGGCCGGCCAGGGGTTGCGCGGAACGGTGTCCGGCCATCAGGTGCAGATCACGAGTCGCGGCAAGTTCACCGGGCAGGAACCGGCCGGCGCTGCTCGGTTGCCTCCGGTTGCGGGCGGACTCGAGTGCGTGGTGGTCATCGATCAACGCTACGCGGCGACCTTCCGGTTTCGCGATGCGCCGCGCGCGGAGAGTCGTTCGTTCGTGAGTCATTTGCGCCCGCAGCACCAATTCGAGCGCGTGATGATCGTGTCGGGCGATCGCGAGTCGGAGGTCCGCTACCTCGCGGAGCAGGTCGGCATTACCGACGTGTACGCGCAGCAGAGTCCGGAGGAAAAACTCGCGATCGTCCGCCAGGAAACCGCCGCGGCCAAGACACTGTACGTGGGGGATGGCATCAATGACGCGCCGGCCATGATGGCCGCCACGGTCGGCATGGCGATCGGCCAGAACAGCGACGTGACCGCGGAAGCGGCGGGCGTCGTCGTCATGGACAACTCGCTCAAGAAGGTCGACGAGTTCATGCACATCAGCCGGAGGATGCGAGTGATTGCCCTCCAGAGCGCCGTAGGTGGCATGGCGCTGAGCGCCATCGGCATGGTCTTCGCAGCGACTGGGCACCTCAGTCCGGTGAGCGGGGCGATTGCCCAGGAAGCGATCGACCTGCTGGCCGTGCTGAATGCCTTGCGGGCCGCCTTTCCTCCGAGCGTGATTCATGACCTCTGACGCCGCGGGGAAAGGAAAAGCGCGCAGAACCAGCCCTCCGGTCAGACGCCGCACTCACGCGAGACGGCGGAGCCGTGGCACACACGCATTGCTGCAGAGGGTGCCTTCGAGCAACTTCAATACGAACCCATGAGCACCACATCACTGACGCCGTCACTGCTCGACAAGATGGACGCCTACTGGCGCGCGGCGAACTATCTGTCGGTGGGTCAGATCTATCTGTACGAGAATCCGCTGCTGAGGAAACGGCTCACCCTGGCGCACATCAAGCCGCGCCTGCTCGGCCACTGGGGCACGACGCCAGGGCTGAACTTCATCTACGTTCATCTGAACCGCGTCATCAACGCGCACGATCTGAACGTGATCTACATCACGGGCCCGGGCCACGGCGGTCCAGGCATCGTGGCCAACACCTATCTGGAGGGCACGTACAGCGAAGTGTACCCACACATCTCGCAGGACGAGGACGGGATGAAGCGGCTGTTCACGCAGTTCTCCTTCCCCGGAGGCATCCCGAGTCATGTCGCGCCGGAGACGCCGGGTTCGATCCACGAGGGCGGCGAGTTGGGGTACGCGCTCTCGCACGCATACGGCGCGGCCTTCGACAATCCAGACCTGCTCGTCGCGTGTGTGGTCGGCGACGGCGAGGCAGAGACCGGCCCGCTCGCGACCAGCTGGCACTCGAACAAGTTCCTCAATCCGGTCCACGACGGCGCCGTGCTGCCCATTCTGCACTTGAACGGCTACAAGATTGCCGGGCCCACGGTGCTGGCGCGCATCCCCCACGACGAGCTCGAAGCGCTCTTCCGCGGCTACGGCTACCTGCCGCATTTCGTCGAGGGCGACGATCCGATGGTCATGCACCAGCGCATGGCGGCGGCGCTCGACACGGCGATCGCCGAGATCCAGCGGATCCAACGAAAGGCCCGCACGAAGGGGTTCCAGGCGCGTCCGCTCTGGCCCATGATCATCCTCCGCTCGCCCAAGGGGTGGACGGGCCCCAAGGTGGTGGACGGGAAGCAGACCGAGGGCACCTTCCGCTCGCATCAGGTGCCGATGGGCGACATGAGCCGGGCGGGCCACGTGAAGATTCTGGAGACGTGGTTGAAGAGCTACCGTCCCCAGGAGTTGTTCGACAAGACGGGCCGGCTCATTCCCGAGCTTGCGGCATTGGCGCCCACAGGGCAGCGGCGCATGAGTGCCAACCCTCACGCCAACGGGGGCCTTCTGCTGCGCGACCTGCGGTTGCCGGACTTCCGCACGTACGCCGTGACGGTGCCGCAGCCGGGCGCCGTCGACGCCGAGGCCACGCGTGTTCAGGGCCAGTTCATCCGCGACGTCATCACACAGAACCCGGACAACTTCCGGGTGTTCAGCCCGGACGAAACGACGTCGAATCGGTGGAACGCCGTGTTCGAGGTGACGAATCGGTGTTCCACGGCCGCGATCCTTCCTGGCGACGATCACGTCGCGCCTGACGGCCGCGTCATGGAAATGTTGAGCGAGCACCAGTGCGAAGGCTGGCTCGAAGGGTACCTGCTCACAGGACGTCACGGCTTCTTCTCGTGCTACGAAGCCTTCATCCACATCATCGATGCCATGTTCAACCAGCACGCCAAGTGGTTGAAGGTCTCGAACAAGATCCCCTGGCGCCGGCCGATCGCCTCGCTCAACTATTTGCTGACCTCTCACGTGTGGCGGCAGGACCACAATGGCTTCAGCCATCAGGACCCGGGATTCATCGACGTGGTCGCCAACAAGACCGCTGACGTCATCCGTGTGTATTTGCCGCCCGACGCGAACACGCTGCTCACGGTGACGGACCACTGCCTGCGCAGCCGCAACTACGTCAACGTGGTCGTCGCCGGCAAGCAGCCGTCGCCGCAATGGCTCGACATGGCCGCGGCCATCACACATTGCACCGCCGGTCTCGGCATCTGGCCTTGGGCCAGCAACGATCAGGGGGGCGAGCCGGATGTCGTCATGGCCTGCTGCGGGGATGTGCCGACGCTCGAGACTCTAGCGGCGGTCCAGCTGCTGCGAACCTATTTTCCCGACCTGAAAGTCCGGGTGATCAACGTCGTCAATCTCATGAAGTTGCAGCCGCGCAGCGAACATCCTCATGGGCTGAGCGACAAGGAGTTCGACGTGCTCTTCACGACCGATAAGCCGATCATCTTTGCTTTTCACGGCTACCCGTTGCTCATCCATCGACTGACGTACCGGCGCACGAATCATCACAACCTGCACGTGCGAGGCTTCAAGGAGGAAGGCTCCACGACCACGCCGTTTGATATGGTCGTGCTCAATGACCTCGATCGCTTTCACCTGGTCTCGGACGTCATTGACCGCGTACCGGCTCTTGGTGCGCGTGCCGCCTACGCCCAGCAGGCCATTCGCGACAAGCTGCTCGAGCACAAGCAATACATCGCCAAGCACGGCGAGGACCTGCCTGAGATCCGGAATTGGAAGTGGAGTCCGGGCGCGAAAAAGGAGAAGTCACTGAAGAAGAAGACGCGGACGACCTGACAGCCGTCTCTCACGGCTGATCTTCGAAGGCGCCGCGCCAGACGGAGTCCTTGGGAGCGTCAGGGTCGTGCTGACGTACCCACACGAAGTTATTCCGCCGATCCGGGCGCGTATTGCCGATGTATGTGCCGGTCAGTCGACCCTGGGACAGATACAAGGTCAGGAGATTTGCCGTCGGCTCTCCCGCTGCGTCCACATGAGCGATGCTGACCAGCAACGTATTGCGACTGATCACGGCAGATTCGATAAAGGCTGAGTAGGAGCCGTCCTCGCATTTGGGGTCGCACGCGATACCCAGAATGCGATCACCCACTCGTTTGAGAAGATAGGCGGTGGGACCCATTGGCGCTCTCCATACGCCCAGAACCTTTTCTGGGGTGAGCGGCTCGGGTGGACCCAACGGCATGTATGGCTCGGGTCCTCCGGGTCGTCGACCTTCCGCGAGGATAGCGGCGGCGTTCGGCGCTGGCCGCTTCAACGTCACCGCAACTGACTGTTCGGGGTTGCCCTCACGCGACGCAGTGAGGGTCATGCGCCCCCCGACAACCTTTCCGCGAAACGTCTCCCGGTAGGGCTTTCCGTCTGCCCGGTCATGGAGCAGAGTGAATGAGAGTGCATCCCCCTGGACCCTGCCATCCGATACAAACGCAAGGTCGTTGAGATCGAAGCATCGCGCGCAGACGACCCCCGAGATTCGATCGTCTTGAACCGCGAAGATGTACATGGAACGAGCACCCGTACCTTCGCTGACCCAGGAGCCTCTGACCGCGGCAGCTCCGTTCGGCGCCTGCCCAGCCGCTTCGCACGAGACACGGTCGGAACCGGTCAACGCCAGCATCAGTACGACCACCCCCGTGACTCTCACAGCGCCCCCCTCCAGGAAGTCTGCGCACATTCTACCGAACCCGTCCACGCTCGCGCCACGCCAAGGCCTTCTGCCACGTCTCGCGTCCGGCTCACGTGCGCCGCGTCTTCTTCTCGTCGACGTGGAATTTTCGGCCTCGCTGTACTGAATTGAACAGCGAGATTGGATGGGGATGCGAGATCCTTACTCCCGCGATGATGGCCCTTGTCTATCACGGTCCCGGCAACCGTGCATGGGAAGAGAAACCCCAGCCGGCGATTACGGACCCGTCGGACGCCATCGTACGCGTCTCGACGACGACTATCTGTGGCACGGACCTGCACATCCTGAAAGGCGATTTACCCGGCGTCACAGACGGGCGCATTCTCGGACACGAGGGCATCGGCATCGTCGAGAGTGTGGGAGCCGGCGTCACCAGCGTTCGCACCGGCGACAAGGTCCTGATCTCCTGCGTGACCGCGTGCGGCAAATGCGACTTCTGCAGGAGGTCGATGTACTCGCACTGCCGGCACGGCGGGTGGATCCTGGGGAATACCATCGATGGGACGCAGGCCGAGTACGTGCGCATTCCACATGCCGACACGAGCCTGTACCCGATCCCCGCCGACGCCAACGAGGAAGCGCTGGTGATGCTCAGCGACATCCTCCCGACGGGCTTTGAATGCGGCGTCCTGAATGGGCAGGTGAAGCCAGGAGACAGCGTGGCGATCATCGGTGCCGGGCCAGTCGGGCTCGCAGTACTGCTGACCGCGCAGTTCTATTCGCCGGCGACGATCTTCATGATCGATCTCGATGACAAACGCCTGGCGGTCGCCATGACCTTCGGCGCAACGACGCTGATCAACAGTACCGACGGCAAGGCCGCGGAGCGTGTGATGGCGTTGACCGGCGGCGCTGGCGTCGATGTCGCCATCGAGGCGGTTGGTGTACCGGCCACCTTCGAGCTCTGCCAGGCGATCGTCGCGGCGGGTGGAAGAATCGCGAACGTCGGCGTTCACGGCAAATCTGTCGACCTGCATCTCGAGAAGCTCTGGGATCGCAACATCACCATCACGACCCGACTGGTTGACACCGCGACCACCCCGATGCTGCTCAAGGTCGTGCAATCGGGGAAGCTGCAACCACAGAAGCTCGTGACCCACCGTTTCGCGCTCCAGGATGCGATGAGGGCGTACGATACCTTTGCGAATGCGGCGGTGGAGGGCGCTTTGAAAGTCATCCTGACCGATCGCGCGCCCCGGTAATCGGGTCCGTCTGTCGTTGAAGCCACCAGGTCCAGCGCCCGCCCAAGCAGGACCAGCCACGTGCCAACCAACACTTCCCCGCCCTCCGCGCTCCGTGGTCTCAGTGAGGCGGATGCTCAGACACGACTGAAGACAGACGGCTACAACAGCTCCCGCGAGTGAACCGGCGCACCCCAGGTCGCTGGCCGCGCATTACTTCGCGCGGCGGCTGCGGCTGTCTCGTCGCCGTGATCAAAAACTCATTATATCGATAGGCTATAGCCTATTAATAATCATATTAATGATAGGCTATGGCCTGTATTTTATGAACTTATCGATAGGGTTTAGCCTATGAAAATAGCGCGCCTCACGGCTCAGTCCCGCGCCCGTCTCGACGAGCGACTGGCTCAGTTCGGACCAGCTGAACGGTATCGTCCACCCAGCCGGGGCTGGATAAAGGCCATCCGCGAGGCCCTTGGGATGAGCACGGCGCAGCTCGCCAAGCGGCTGGGCGTCCGCCAACCGAGCATCGTCGACCTTGAGCGATCCGAAGAGAAAGGAAGCATCGAGCTGGCGACGCTTCGGCGGGTCGCCGAGGGGTTGGACTGCCACCTCGTGTACGCCCTTGTTCCGAACCAGCCCCTCGAGATGACGATTCGCGCGCGCGCGCGCGCGCTCCTGCGGCGGCGGCGGAGCCCGATCGAACATACGATGCTGCTTGAGGCCCAGGACGTCGCAGGCCCTGACACCGATCGGCAGATCGATGACATCATTCGCGAGACCAGTCCCCGGCGCTTCTGGGATTGACGCGGGTGGCCGACCTCTTCGAGGAGCCGGACGAGGCGACACCTCTCACGCCCGATGAGAGACAGGCGCTCATTCCGTCCGATATCACATACCGGCGCGAGCTGAATGGAGCGGAACAGGAAAACATCGCGCGCGCGCAGGACTGGGCGCTCTCCCGCCGCCGCGAGTTGCTGACCGAGAAATTTATCAAGGACCTCCACAGGCGGATGCTCGGAGAAGTGTGGCGATGGGCCGGCGACTTCAGGACCACCGAACGCAACATCGGAATTCCGTACTACCAGATCCCGATGGCGCTGCGAGAGCTTCTCGACGACGTGAAAGCGTGGACCGAATACAAAACCTACTCGCCCGACGAGATCGCAGTGCGCTTACATCACCGCCTAGTGCACATTCACCCGTTCGCGAACGGCAACGGCCGACATTCCCGGCTCATGGCAGACCTCCTGATCATGCAGCTCGGCGGCGAGCGTCTTACCTGGGGTAGCGCGAACTTGCAGAATGCAGGCGAGATGCGAAAACGCTACATTGAATCGCTCAAGGCGGCAGACAATCATGACCTTGGGCCGCTGCTCGCCTTCGCACGCTCATAATCCCCGGCAGCAACACCTCACCCCGATGGCGCGCACAGTTGCAGTCGGAGTCGTAAACAGGGCCGCCTGTAGTCCATGGTCGAAATGCCGCTGCCCGTTCGTGAGCTGGATGTCCTCTCGGGGCCCTCCTGGTGCCTCGTCCGGGCTTCCCTTTGTTGCACCTCAATGGCACTATGTCGGCCATGAAACTGCGTCTGGTCGTGTTCCTTGTGCTGCTTCTCGCCATGACGAGGGCATCGGTTTCCGCTCAATGGCCTCGCCATGCGACGCCCGGCGTCCCCAAAGCCGCTGACGGCAAACCGGATTTGGCTGGTCCGGCGCCGAAAACCGCCGACGGCAGACCCGATCTCTCGGGGCTGTGGCAGAACGTCATGAACTTCCCGCGCACCGACAGCGTATCGGGCACCGGAGGGTCGCCCAACGCCGAGGGCACCATCCCCGTCATCATGACGCTGTTCTGGAACATCAAATACGGACTGAAGGAACCTGTGCCGCTACGACCGTGGGCGGCCGACCTGCAAAAGCAGCGCGAGGCCGACAACAACAAGGACAACCCTGACGCGCTCTGCCTCCCGATGGGGTTCATGCAGTTCCACACCCACCCTCAGCCCCGCAAGATCGTGCAAACCCCCACGCTGGCGCTCATCATGTACGAAGCCAACTCCGGCCTCCGTCAGATTTTCCTGGACGGGCGCTCGCTGCCGAACAACGACCCGCAGCCCTGGTGGTACGGCTACTCGGTCGGGAGATGGGAGGGCGACACGCTCGTCGTGGAGACCACGGGTCTGCGCGATGGAGGCTGGCTCGACGTCGTCGGCACACCGTTCACCGATGCGGCAAAAGTCACCGAACGGTTTCGGCGTCCGAACTTCGGCAGTTTAGAGATCCAGGTAACGGTTGACGATCAGAAGGCGTTTACGAAGCCTTGGGCTGTCACGATCAATCAGCGCATCATGCTCGATACCGAGCTGATCGAATTCATCTGCAACGAAAACAATATCGATGCCCATCACTACAAGTAGGCTTAAGGTCGACAGCTGCCCGGGGTGGTGGGTCGTGTGGTTCACGATGATCTGAATCAACTCTTGAACCGCAGTGTCACGAGTTCTGGTGCCATCGCCCGGGTCTACAACGTCACCCCGCGTACCCGCGGACTATCGGGAAGGCCGGCGTGGCCGACCTCGTGACTCTGCGTATACCGGGGCGCCGTGCAGCGAATGATGTTGCGGCAGATCCCTGTCGTCGTTCTGTAACGGGTCAGTCGACCTTCACTCGACGCCGGAACTGTTGATTCTCGTTGCAGATGAATTCGATGAGTTCGTCGTCCGCCATCAGCTGCTGATTGATGCGCACGGTGAACGGCTTTGTATATGCCTTGGGATCTTCAATCGTGAGATCGATTTCCAGCTTCCCGAAGGTCGGACGGCGAAAGCGCTCGGTGAATTTCACCTCATTGCTGTGAGGACTGCCGTCCACGTCCAACCACCCGTCGTGGGGCCCCATCTCGGCGCCTCTGACGTTGTTCGTTTCCACGACGAGGGTGTCGCCTTCCCAGCGGCCCACGGAGTAGCCGTACCACCAGGGTTGCGGCTCACCGAGCGGCGGCAACTTGCGTCCATCCGTGTGGATGAATCGCAGGCCGTAGTTGGACTCCCACGCGATGACGACGAGCTTTGCCGTTTGGATGACTTGCCGCGGGTCCGGGTGCGTGTGGAGTGGGTGGATGCCCAGGGGCAAGCAGTTCGCGTCCGGATTGTCGACGCTGTTCGTGACGCTGCGCTGCTTCTTGAGCTCCGCCGCCCAGGGGGTCAGCGGCAGACCACCCTTGATGTTGGTGCCGATATCCCAGAACGCCGCGACTGGCGGAGAGTTGGGATCGGGAGCGGGTTGATTTCCCCGGCCGGCGGCGGCAGGCGGCGGGGCGCCTCGGCCGCCTCGGCCCGCCGGTTGATCGCCTCCTGCAAAAAGGCCGGCAAGAATCGCCGGGATGGGATCCTGATCGGTTCTCCGCCAAACGCCGGAGAGATCGGGTTTGCCATCGGCCAATCGGGGCGGCGGCGCGTCGAGCCGCGGGCGTCCCTGCGCGTCCCGCGGGACGCCGGCTACTTGCTGTTTGGGCCATTGCGCCGCGACGGACACTGAACACGCCACGGCAATGGCTATTGCTCTCAAAATCTTCTGCATGCGTACCCCACAGCCCGACGAGAGCCCTGTGACCTTCGTTCACAGGGTCCATCGATGCGAGCTTTTCTCACGGTAAGTCTACTTTCGTCGAGGGCCACTGCGTCAAGGCTGCGTCGAACGCCGCTTGACACGGACCACGCCGACGCACAACCTTGCTGCTCGCGGGTTGTCCGACGAAGTTCATGGCAATCACGAGGGGATACCGGTCGTGCTATTTCACGACTGACCACGGATGTGCGCATGCGGTGGCCCTCGCCGCGTTCGACCAGAGGCCCGAGTTGGCAAGGCACGAATGAGTAATCGCGTGGTGCTTCAATGGTTGCTGCCGTTCTTCGTCAGCGGAGGCATGGCGTCGGGCGCCCTGATGGGCTTGGCGATCGTCTCGGACGCTGCCTTCCGGGATGGAACGGCCGGCGATCTGGCCGGCGCCCTTGGCGCGCTGATGGTCGTCATGTGTTTGCTCGTCGGATTTCTCGCCGCCGTGCTGACCAGCATCGTGCGGCACGTGCTCAAGCGTCCGCCGCCGGGCCGTATCCTCTGGCGGTTGGCGCTGAGCATCGCCGGCGGCATCCTGATCGGCGCTGCCGGGTCGGGTTCTGTGCTGCGGAGCAGCGCCCTGATGTGGATTCCGCTGCTCAGTGTGCCGACACTCGCCTGTTGGTCGTGGCGCCGCGCAGAACGCTCTGTCTAGCTGCAAGACCGTCACGCAGTGTGTTTCGGCGCATCTGCAAATGGCCTCCTCGATCGGCATGACAATCAACTTCTGGGTTCAACGGTACAGGGCGGCGCGATCGGCGTTATGCTGCAGTCGGCGCGAGCCGAACCGGAATAGGCCGGTCGCGAGAGATCCGGCCCACACAATAAGGAGCAGGTATGAGTCGTCGTGCTGAATTGCTAGCCGCCCGCATCGAGGAAGGCGCGGCGGGCTTTGCCGCCTTCGTCGAAGGGCTGTCGGACGTCGAGTGGGGAACCCCAGCTTCCCCTACCGACTCGCGAACGGTGGGCCAGATCGTGAACCACGTTGCGCTCGTCTATCCCATCGAGGTCGACCTCGCTCGGGCCATTGCCAACGGGAATGCCGTGACCGACGTGACGTGGCAGGTCGTCGCCGAGTTGAATGCCGGCCACGCCACCGAGCATGCCAAGGTCACGAAGGTGGACGCGCTCGAATTGCTACGCAAGAACAGTCGCCAGGCGGCTGAAGCCGTTCGCGCTTTCAGCGACGAGGAATTGGATCAGGCGGCGGCGTTCTCTTTGAGCTTCGGCGCCCCGGTCACTGCGCAGTTCGTCATCGAGGACCACGCGGTTCGACACAGCTGGCACCACCTCGCCCGCATCCGCACGGCCCTGGCGCGCTGACGTCCGGCGCCGGCGGCGATCTCTCTTGGAGCCGGCGGTGGAAGTGGCTGTGGCCTTCCGCTCGGTCGGGTCAGTTGTATTGGCCTGACGAACTTCACCACCGAGGCCACCGGGATCACCGAGACATTCCGGTTTTGGCCGGCGTGATCGGTGGTTGACTGCAGGCAGGTTGCAAAGGCCCCCCACCTGGGATAGGGTGCAGCCGATCGGCGGCTGACATTGCGGCGGTCATGGTCGAAGGCGGCTCCCGCGAGCGCCGACGCGGAGTGGAGGTTGATGATGCGCGATTGCTTGTTGGTGAGGGGATTCATCCTGCTGGCAACGCTGACACTGGCGCCGCTTTCCGCTGCCGCACAAAGCAAAGCGTCGGCTCCGTCCCGGACCCCCGATGGAAAGCCGAACCTCGAGGGTACCTACTCGTTCGCCACGATTACGCCGCTTCAACGGCCGGAAGCGTTCGCCGGAAAGGCCACGCTCAGCCACGAGGAGGCGGAGGCGTTCGAGGCCGCGGAAAACACGCGGCTCAATCGCGATCTCTTCGATCCGATCAAGGGGCAGCCAAGCGCGGGATACGCGCCACGAGCGGAAGGCGGCGTGCTGTCGTACAACGAGGTCTGGTACGAGCGCGGCAAGCGCCTGACCGGAGACAAGCGCACCTCCCTCATTGTCGAACCGGCGGATGGGAGGATTCCGCTGACCGAAGCCGCCCGACGCCGGATCGCGGAACGAGCGCAGGTGTCGAATTCCGGCTTTGGCAATTCGTACGAGGATCGGCCGCTCGCGGATCGGTGCCTCATCGGCTTCAATTCGGGCCCGCCGATGACGCCTGGCGCCTACAACAACAACGTGCAGATTCTGCAGGCCCCCGGCACCGTCGTGATCATCAACGAGATGGTGCACAACGCGCGCATCATCCCGACCGACGGGCGCCCGCATACCAAGCTTCGACAATGGTCGGGCGACTCCCGTGGTCGATGGGAAGGCGACACGCTCGTCGTCGAGACCACGAATTTTCGCCGTGAGACGAGCCTGCAAGGCTCGACGGCGGATACAGAACTGGTGGAGCGCTTCACCCGAATCGACGCCAACACCATCAGGTACGAATTCAGGGTCTCCGATCCAGGTTCATACATTCGACCGTGGAGCGCCATGGTGCCCCTGGCGAGAACGCAAGAGCCTCTCTTCGAGTACGCCTGCCATGAGGGCAACTACGCCCTGCCGAATATTCTCGCCGGCGCGCGCGCTCAAGAGAAGAAGGACGAAGCAGGCAAATAGGGAAGTCGGCAATCTGGCGCTCATGCCAAAGAAGAACATCCCGCCTTTCTGCATCGGTGTGTCGCTCAAGACCAACGACGATTTCGTCGTAGGACGTTTGCGGCGGTTTCGGGCGATGCGCGTGCCGGTCGTTCACCGTCGATCCCGCCGCAATGGAGGATAGCGTGCGAAGCTTACTCAACGCTCTCGTCGTCTTTGTCGCGGTCCTGATCCTTCCACGCGTGGCGTTCGCCCAGGCCACAATCGCCGGCGTGGTCAGGGATTCGTCGGGAGGGGTCCTCCCCGGCGTCACGGTCGAAGCATCGAGCCCTGCGTTGACGGAAAAAGTCCGCACGGTGGTCACCGACGGCACCGGCCAGTACCGCATCGTGACCCTGCCGCCGGGGACGTATGCCGTGAAGTTCTCCCTGGGCGGATTCAGCACCGTGCAGCGTGACGAGGTGACCGTTTCAGGGTCTGGTGTGATCCCGATCAATACCGACATGCGCGTTGGCGCGCTCGCCGAAACCATCATCGTCTCCGGGTCATCACCGCTCGTCGATACGCAGACCACCCGCCGGGAGACGGTCATCAATTCAGAAACCATCAATGCCCTGCCGATGACCCGCAACTACGGCGGCGTGCTCTACGCGACTCCGGGACTGACCGTCCAGCCGGGTGTCAACAACAACGCGCTGATGCCGGGGATGTCGCTGTTTTCGGCGCACGGCGGGATCAGTACGGAGGGCCGCGTCTTCGTCGACGGCGTGTCCGTCAACGGGCCGTTCGGCCAGAACAGCGTGACGCAGTTCGCATTCGACGTCGCGAATGCGCAGGAAATGCAGGTGCTGGTCGGCGGCGGGCTGGGCGAATCGGAAACGGGCGGGCCGATCGCCAACATCATCCCGAAGTCAGGCGGCAACGCGCTCAGCGGCTCGGCGTTTTTCAGTGGCACGCAGTCGAATCTGCAAGGGGACAACATCACCGACACGCTGCGGGCTCAGGGCATTGCCGCGGCGCCCACCACTCGGAAGAACTGGGACGGCAGCGGCGCCATCGGCGGACCAATCGCCCGCGATCGGCTGTGGTTCTTCACGAATGTCCGAACCGTCGGCATTGCGCAAGTCGTCGCCGCCGGCATGGTGCCGAACCTTTATGCGGGCGACGCGACCAAGTGGCTCTACGCACCCACACCGGGAGTCGAAACGCGCTTCACCGAATCGAAGCTGGATTTCTCGGGACGGCTGACCAGCCAGGTGACGCCCCGAAATCGGGTGACCTACTCGTATCAGCCGCAGTACCGGTGCCTCGGATCGACGCTGACGACCAGCGCGGACGGCTGCCGCGTGCGCGGCAACGATTGGATCGGCGCCCCGGCCACTTCGGAAACCACCGCCCCTGAGGCGGGGTCCGGGTACCAGAGTGCTCCGGTCAGCCTGACGCAGGCCACGTGGACGTCTCCAGTGTCCAGCCGTCACCTCGTCGACGCCGCGGTGTCGCGTTTCTGGTACGGCATCATCGGCAACGGCAGTGTGCCACCCGATTCGCCCCTGGGCTTGATCGGTGTCACGGAAAGCTCCGGGATGTACGGACGTCCCAACCAGTCCTATCGAGCTCCCAACGGTTGGGGCGAATACGACACCGTCTCATGGAATTGGCGGGCGGCGTGGTCGTATGTGACCGGCGGGCAGGGTTTCAAGCTGGGATATCAGGGCACACACATGCAGTACAACTGGGAATCATTCACGAATCCCGCCCTGTTGCGATACACCTTCAACGCCGGCGTGCCGACGTCGGTCGCCTACACGTCCACATCGCAGTGGGACAATGCCAACAGCGCGGCGGCGCACTCGATCTTCGTGCAAGATCAGTGGACGCGCGGACGGATGACCGTTCAGGGAGGCCTCAGGTACGACCGCGTCACGAGCTGGGCGCCGGCCGGAGGCAACGGGACAGATCTGACGACGGTGTTGAGTCCGGTGCCCGTCAGGTTTGGCCGCAACGACAGCGTGACCGGGTACAACGATCTCACGCCGCGCGCCGGTGTGGTGTACGACTTGTTCGGCAATGGCAAAACAGCGCTGAAAGCGAGCGTCGGAAAGTACCTCGCGGCGGCAACCGCCGACGGCGTGTATTCGTCGCAGAACCAGGGCCTGAACTATGTCAGGACCGCGACCCGTTCGTGGACCGACTCGAACGGCGACCGCACCGTCGACTGCAATCTGCTGAGCTCGGCGGTGCAGAACAGCAGCGCCACGGGCGGCGATATCTGCGGGGCACTGACGGGCGCCAATTTGAACTTCGGGAACCTCGATCCGAATACCACCAAGATCGATCCCGCCATCCTGAGCGGCTGGGGCATCCGGCCGTACAACTGGAACTACGGCGTGTCGGTGCAGCACGAAGTTCGTCCTGGTCTCTCGGTCGATCTCGGATACAACCGGCGCAGCTGGGGCAACTTCTTCGTCACCTATAACCAGCTCGCCGGCCCCAGCGACTACGACGTGTGGAAAGTCCCCGTTCCGATCAATGCCAATTTGCCGAACGCGGGCGGAACCGAATCGTTTGTCGCCATCACCCCGGCGGCGTCGGCGCGAGGTTCTCAAAGCCTCATGACGAAGGAAGAAACGGTCGCGGGGGAGACGCGTACCGCGTACTGGCACGGCCTGGACTTCAACGCCAACGCACGGTCCGGCAGGGTCACCCTGCAGATGGGGACGAGCTCTGGTCGCGGTGTCCGTGACACCTGCGCGTTGTGGAGCGCACGACCTCAACTTCAGACCACCAATTCGACTGACTCCTGCGCGGTGACGGAGCCGTGGATCACTTCGTTCCGTGGGCTGGCGAGCTACAGGATTCCCAAAGTAGAGGTGCTCGTCAGCAGTTCGATTCGTTCGACGCGGACGGTGGCGAGTGAGAACGCGAGCAACGGGTCGTCGCTCGCGGCAAACTACCAGATCCCTAATGCCGTCGTTCAGCAGCTGCTCGGACGCCTGCCGGCGGGCGCGACGGCCGCGCAGAACACGACCGTGAACCTGCTGGCGCCAAGCGAGCTCTACCCGCTCGAGCGCCGCACCGAGGTCGACGTCCGATTCGCCAAGATCCTGCGCTTTGGCCGCTCGCGCGTCGACCTGGGCGTCGACTTCTACAACTTGTTCAACTCCAACACGACGACGACCTATCAGCAGACGTATCTGTACACGGACAACGGCGCGACCTGGCTTGCCCCGACGGCCATCCTGGCGCCGCGCCTCGCCCGGCTCCACGCGACGCTGACGTTCTGATTCGCGACGGGTTTCTTGCCGGTCGATTCCGAGAGAGTCAATCGAGCCGAGTGACATTTCCAAGAGGGCCGGACTGTGCGCCCTCTTGGATTGTCTGCACCGTACCGCGATACGACGTCCTGCGGGTTCGCGTCGAACAGCCCACCGCCCGTCATGGCGAAGTAGACCCCACCGCGCTTGTCGGCGACGAGGTCGTTCATGATGCCGCCGGCACTCGGGCGGCTCGCCGCGGAAAAAGCTCCCCAACATCTTGCGCTGCGGCTCCAACTGCTCGATGCTCGAGCCCAGTCCCCTGACGGCGAGGAACAGAGCCGAGCACCGTTATTACTGCGCGACAGCGTGCCGCCGGTGTCCGCGACGAATCACGTTTCGGGGACAGCGATTGCCACCGCTGCGGCGCGAATGACGCGCCTGTACAATGGCCCGCTCAGGTATGGTGATGCCGATTGAAGCGGAAACGGGCGGCCCGACGCGGTTTCCACACTCGACGCTCGTTGCGCTGCTTGTTGCCGGCGCCTTCTTCATGGAGAACCTGGACGGGACCGTGATCGCGACCGCTTTGCCTCAAATGGCGCAGACGTTCGGCGCCAGTCCCGTCGATCTGAATATGGGGATGACCGCGTACATGCTGACGCTGGCCGTGTTCATCCCGGTGAGCGGGTGGGTCGCGGATCGAGTGGGCGCCAGGACGGTATTCGCGGCGGCGATCGGCCTGTTCACGATGGCCTCGATTCTCTGCGGCATGAGCAACGGTCTGTGGGAGTTCACGGCGGCCAGAATTCTGCAGGGCATGGGCGGCGCGCTGATGGTGCCTGTCGGCCGGTTGGTGGTGCTGCGCACGACCGAGAAGAAGGACCTGGTGCGATCGATCGCCTACATCACGTGGCCCGGACTCGCGGCGCCGGTCATCGGTCCGCCGGTCGGGGGCTTCATCACCACCTATTCCTCCTGGCGCTGGATTTTCTACTTGAACGTGCCGCTCGGGATCATCGGCATCGCCCTGGCTCTGATGTGGATCAGGAACGTGCCCGGACACCGCCGGCGGTTCGACTGGCTCGGATTTGCGCTGGCTGGATCGGCGTGCACGTCGATCATGTATTCGCTGGAGCTGCTCGGACAGCAGAACGTCCGCTGGGCGACGGCCGGATGGTTTCTCGGCTACGGCATCGTCGCCGGCTGGGCGGGCGTGTGGCACATGCGCCGCACGGCTCATCCGCTCATCCAGTTCGACGTGCTCAAACAGCGAACGTTTGCCACCGTCATCTGGGGCGGCTCGCTGTTCCGGCTGGCGATCAGCGTGTCGCCGTTCCTGCTTCCGCTCATGTTTCAGATCGCGTTCGGCTTGAGCGCGTTTCAATCGGGGCTGCTGGTGCTGGCGATGTTCGCCGGCAATCTGTTCATGAAGCCGGCGACCACTCCCGTGCTTCGCAGCTTTGGCTTCCGGCGGGTGTTGATCGTCAACGGGCTGATCACGGCTGCGTTGATCGGATCCTTCGGTGTGCTGACGCCGAACACGCCGAAGGTGCTGATGATCGTCCTGCTGTTCGCCCACGGTCTGTCCCGATCGATGCAGTTCACCAGCATCAGCACCATGGCGTTCGTGGACATTCCACAGCCTCAGATGAGCTCGGCCAACAGCTTCTTCACGGTCATGACCCAGATGAGCATGGGCATGGGGGTCGCGGTCGGAGCCGTGACCCTGCGGCTGGCCGCGTGGCTGCACGGCGGACCGGCGTCAGCGCCGACGCTCGCCGACTTTCACCTCGCCTTTGGCATGGTGTCGATCGTCGCCGTGCTGGCGGTCGCTGACTGCCTCAGCCTGGATCCAAACGCCGGCGCCGAGGTGAGCGGACACGCCCGCGGTTAGCGAGTGACCAGTTCTGCTGCCTGATGAACTCCAAAGGCAACCACGAAAACACAAAGACACGAAATTGGAAATGTCGAAGAAATCGCCGAGAGAAATCCCAATGTTCTACCTCGATGCGCTCGGGTGTACTCGGTGCATTCGGTGTGCTCGGTCGTGAACGTCAGGCTGACACACGACGCGCAAGCGCAACGCCTTGATCGCCTGTCCCCTTTGCCATAGTCTAGGCACCGAATAATTTCGTGCTCCCCCAGGAAACCTCAGATCGGAGGCTGTTGATGCGCGTACTGGCGACGGGATTCGCGGTGATCGCGGCGGTGTTCTTGCTGTCGGCGCCCGCCTTTTCCCAACCAGCGGTCGCAGGTAGCGTCAGGGACTCGTCGGGCGCCATCCTGCCCGGGGTGAATGTCGAAGCCTCGAGTCCGGTGCTGATTGAAAAGTCGCGTGCGGTCGTGACCGACGGGGCCGGCCTGTACCGGATCGTGGATTTGAAGCCTGGCACCTACACCGTGACGTTCACGCTGTCGGGATTCGCCACCGTCAAGCGCGAGGCCATCGAACTGACCGGCGCCGGGGTGACGACCATCAATGCCGAGATGCGGGTCGGCGCGGTGTCCGAAACGGTCACCGTCACCGGCGAGACCCCCGTCGTGGACATCCAGACGAGCACGAAACGCGAGGTCGTGCTGTCCAGCGAGGTGCTCGCCGCGGTACCCGCCTCACGCACGTACGGCAACATCCTGGCGCTGGTGCCGGACGTCCAGTCGTTGACGCTCGACGTGAATTCCACCCAGTCGGTAACCGGGACCGCCACGAACTTCTTCTTCACGTCGCGGGGCGGACGAGGGCAGGAAGGCACAGTTCAGGTCGACGGGATGAACGTCGGGTCGGCGTTCGGCGGCGGCGGCGTCTCGAGCTTTGCCTACGATTTCGTGAACGCGCAGGAGGTCCAGGTGACCGTCGCGGGCGGCATGGGCGAGAGCGACCGCGGCGGGCCGGCGTTCAACATCATTCCCAAGACCGGCGGGAACACGTTCAGCGGCACCGCGTTCGCCAGCACGGCGGGCAAGTGGTCGCAGGGGAGTAATCTCGACGATCGGCTGCGCAGCGTCGGGATCACGGAGCCGCCCGGCCTGATCAAGAACTACGACACCAACCTCTCGCTCGGCGGACCCATCAAGCGCGACCGGCTGTGGTTCTTCAACAACCTGCGCACCTACGGCAGCGCTCAGGACATTCCCGGTGTGTATGCCAACGCGAACGCCTTCGATCCCGCGAAGTGGAGCTACGTCAAGGATCTGAACGTGAAAGCGCGGTCGGTGGCGAACAAGAATATCGAGTCCATTCGCCTGACCGGTCAGGTCACACCGAGGAACAAGGTCGGGTTCTACTACGACTACCAGGCGAACTGCGCGGGGTCTGCGCTCGTCAACACCGGCGACCGGTGCCGGGACCGCGGCGACGACTGGATCGGACTCGGCACGTCGACGGCATCCCCCGAGTCCGCCAACATGTGGCCCGAACGGGAAAAAATCACCCAGGCGACGTGGTCGTCGCCGGTGACGAGCCGCCTGCTCTTCGAGGCCGGCGTCTCCTCTTTCAGCAGTAAGTGGGGCGGCTACATTCCACCAGGCTCGCAGACGGGCCTCGTCGCCGTGACCGAGCAGAGCACCGCGGCCGGTGTGCCCAACCCCAACTTTATTTATCGGGGATGGAATTCGGCGGCGTCCAACAATCAGCAGCACAACGTCTGGCGCGCGTCGCTGGCCTACGTGACCGGCGCGCACAGCTTCAAGTTCGGCTACCAGGCGGCGTACGAGGTGTATCGGCAGGTGATGAACGTCGACAACCAGCTGAGCTACACATTCAACAACGGCGTCCCTACCACCTTCACGATGCGGATCGGCCCCCACAACCAGAGCAATCGCACGCGGTACGACGGCTTCTACGCGCAGGATTCGTGGACGCACGGACGCCTCACGGTGCAGGCCGCGGCGCGCTACGAGCACGCGTCGAGCTTCTTCCCCGCTGACGAAAACGGCATCACCTCCGACAATCGGTTCGGCAGCCGCTTCATTTTCCCGCGACAGGACGGCGTGACCGGCTACAACGACATCACGCCGCGGATGGGCGCCGCCTACGATCTGTTCGGGAACGGCAAGACGTCCGTGAAGGTCAATATCAGCCGATACCTGGAGACCGCCCAGAATGGCAACCAATACACCATCAACAATCCGGCGGTGACGTTCCAGCAAACGACCAACCGAAGCTGGACCGACGGCAACCGCAATTTCATTCCGGATTGCGATCTGATGAATCCGGCCGCGCAGAACAACACGGCATCGGGCGGCGACAGCTGCGGCGCCTGGAGCAACTCCAACTTCGGCAACCCCTTCGTGACCGTGCGGGTGAACCCCGAGGTGCAGCACGGCTGGGGCATCCGGCCCGACGACTGGCAGTTCGGCGTCGCCGTGCAGCAGCAGATCCTGCCGCGGGTTGCGCTCGACGTCAGCTACAACCGCCGCTGGTGGAGCAACTTCTTCTTCACGGACAACCTCGCCCTGGGGACGCAGGATTTCGATCAGGTGACGATTGCGGCGCCCTCGAACCCGAATCTGCCCAACGGCGGCGGCGACCCGGTGACGTTCCTCACGCGCAACTCCCGAAGCGCGCTCGGCGCGACCGACAACTACTACACATTCGCGAGCGACTACGGCGATGTGAAGACCTACTGGCACGGCGTCGACGCGCAGGTGAGTGCGCGGCTGGCGAGTCGGCTGTTCGTGCAGCTTGGCGCGAGCGGCGGTCGCGGCGTGCGCGACTATTGCGCCGTGGCGGCCAAACTGCCTGAGCTGTACACGACCGCCGGCGCACTGCTCGTCAACCAGCAACAGGGCGCCTGCGCGGTAAGCGAGGATTGGCTGACGAGCACCCGCGGCCTGGCCTCGTACACGATTCCCAAGCTCGATATCCTCGTGAGCGGCTCGCTGCGCTCGCTGCCGGCGGTGGCGCCGGCGGGCACATCAGTCGCCAGCAACGGCGCGTCGCTGGCGGCGAATTACAACGTCACGAGCGCGATTCTGCAGCAGCAGACAGGGCGTCCGCTCGTGGCGGGCCTGGCGTTCCAGACCGTCAACCTGCTGCCGCAGGGGCACATCTTTCCCGATCGTCTCAACTCCCTGGACGTCCGCGCCGGCAAGATCCTGAAATTCGGCAGGACGCGGACGAACATCGCGATCGACTTCTACAACGTGTTCAACAGCAACACGGGAACGGCGTACAACCAGACCTACGATCCGGTCACCAACGGCGCGACGTGGCTGGCGCCGACGACGGTGCTCAATCCACGGTTCGCGCGGTTCAATGTGACCGTCGACTTCTGACGACATGAACCTCGAGGAGTAGCATTTTTCGTCCAAACGCTTTGGTGTCCCGTAACTTGGAAATTGGCCCGCCCGGCCGGCAAGGCGCGACGAGCGAGGGAGCCATCACCCCACGCCGCGAGGCGAGTCAGCTCGACCCCGCTCCCGTTCACTCCGGCTCGCGATCCGCCATCTCGATCCAGTCCAATTCCTCTTCGATCTGGTGAAAGGCGTCGTCGCCGATCTCGTCGGTGGCACGCATCGCGAGAACAGCTTGCCGCGCCGCCTGGAGGGCCCCGCGATGAAACTCGCCATGTGATGGGCGCACTGGACCGTCAGCGTCGGTATCCGCTGGAGCATGTGTCAGATGTGCCGTGAACTCCTGCCGGACCGCGAACGCGACTGGCGACTCGTCGTTCTCAAGGCTCGCAAGTCCTGCCGCGAGAGCGCGTTCACGCGCCGAACGTAGCTCGCGACCGACCGGGTCACCGTCGTGCAGATCGAGTGCGCGTAACAGAGGCTTGAGCGTCAGTCCCTGGATCACCAGCGTGCCAAGGACGACCGAGAACGCGGTCAGCACGATCAGATCCCGATACGGGAACCCCGAGGGGAGCGCCAGTGCCGCGGCGAGAGAGACGATGCCCCGCATGCCGGCCCACGAAATGACCAGGCCGCTCCCGAGGGTCGGTCGCAGCATCAGCCGTGGCGGATGAAACCCGACCCGGCGGTGTCGCCGCCTCACCACCGCATTGAACGACATGTGCCAGGCGAGGCGCACGACGATGACCGTCAGCAGGACCGCGCCGGCCACTGCGAAGTACCGCCCTCGGTCGGCTGCTTCCAAGCTCCCGAGAATCGGCCGAATCTGCAGGCCGATGAAGATGAACGCCAGAATGTTCAACGCGAACACGGCCGTCTCCCAGACGGCATACGTCGGGATGCGCGTCCATGCCGGGGTTCGCTCTGGCGCAGTGCGCGCTACCGTCGCGGCGTAGCACACCATCGTCAGCACACCCGACAGTCCAATCTGTTCGGCCAGGATCCACACCCCGAACGCGCTGATGAACTGGAGAATGATGATCGTCGGGACGTGCTTCACCCCATCCACCATCCGTAAGAGGAGCCACCCGAGCGCCGGGCCCGCGACGGCGCTGCCGGCCACCGCGAGCAAGAAGGTCGGGGCAACCGTGGCGAGGGAGAGACCGTTTG
Source organism: Acidobacteriota bacterium (assembly GCA_040007095.1). GTDB lineage: Bacteria > Acidobacteriota > Vicinamibacteria > Vicinamibacterales > CAVVIG01 > JBDTVS01. Next base: position 42,260 of record JBDTVS010000122.1, on the reverse strand, counting down.
CCGCGACGGCTCCAACCGCCAGGCGGTAGATCAGAAGGGCACTCGCATCATTCAGGAGGCTTTCGCCTTCGAGGATGGTCAGGATGCGATGTGGCGGTCGCAGCGGCCGGAGCACGGCCGTTGCGGCTACGGCATCGGGTGGAGCGACGATGGCGCCGACCGCCATCGCCGCTGCCCATGGCATGGCCGGCACGAGCGTGTGGACGACGACGGCAACGGCGGCGGTGGTCAATCCGACCGCGGCGACGACCAGGCCTGCCACCGGAAGCCAGTTGTCCTTGAGATCCCTGATCGAGGCGTCGTACGCCGCGTCGAGCAGTATCGGGGCCACGAAAAGCGCCAGTACGAGGTCGGGAGGCAGCGTCAAGGACGGGGCGGACGGCAGGAACGCGAGCAGTGCACCACCGAGCGCCAGGAACACCGGGTACGGCGCGCCGGCGCGTCGTGCTCCGCCCGCCAGGATGACGGCGGCGACGAACAGACCCAGCAGTTGTTCGAGTTCTCTCATCGGCGGGAACGAAACGACCTCATGGTACGGAGCAGCGTCGAGGGTGAGCTACTCGAGGAATGGGCTCCAGCCGTTCTTCGAGTTGAGTGGCAGCGAGAGCTCCATCGTCACTCCGTCTCTTTGCGTCACCGATCCGGGCGAGTGATGATCCGACGCCTGTCGTCGGGCGCCCGGGGTCACGGCCGCCCGGAGATTCCGACGCAAGTGTAGTTCGAGTCCCGCCACAGGATTTTCTTTGGATACAATCCTTTCCTACGATGCACGTACGACGCTGCCTCGTCGGTTGGACCGCGAAACGGCTCGCTACGAGAATTTTGGTCCCGTTGTGTCGTTGAGGGGAGTGCGGGGGCGCGCGCCTCGACAGAGACGCGGCGCTTACAACGGAAAGATGACAGCAGCCGCTGGGGTACGCGTGCCGTTGACGGTGATCGGCGTGCTCTTCGTGCTTTCCGGCTGCGCATCTGAAAAGCGACCGACGCTGTTGCCGGTGGCACTGCCGAATCTCTCGCGTGTGGATCAAGCGGTGCAGGCTCAGGTGCGGGAGCGGTATGCCGCATTGACCGAGAGAAGTCAGCGTACCGCCACGCCGGCCGCCGATCTCGCGTCCGCGTACGGCGCCCTCGGTATGTTGCTGCATGCGTCTGGCTACTACGATGCGGCTGAGCCCTGCTATCTCAACGCGCAGACGCTGGCTCCGAACGAGCTGCGTTGGCCGTACTACCTCGGGCATGTCTTCAAGAGTCGGGGCGAGACCGCCAAGGCCGAGACGGCCTTCGAACGCGCCCTCGCGCTGCAACCGGATGATTTTCCGACGCTCGTATGGCTCGGCCGATTGCGCGTGGACGAGGGGCGACCGGAAGCGGCCCAGCCGCTCTTTGCCAAGGCCCTCACACTGAGTCCTCAGTCAGTCGCGGCATTGGCCGGCCTGGGGGGCGTCGCGCTCGCCGCGCGCGACTATCGCGGCGCCGTGACGTATCTGGAGGGTGCCCTGGCAATCGACCCGGGAGCCGATAGCCTGCACTCGCCGCTCGCGATGGCCTATCGCGACCTCGGCGAGCTGGACAAGGCGGAGCCCCACCTGCGGCGCTGGCGGAACCGCGAGCTCCCTGTCCCGGACCCTCTGCGCCAGGAGCTGGACCTGCTGCTCGAGAGCGGGTTGTCGTATGAGCTCCGCGGTGTTCGGGCGCTCGACACCAGGGCCTGGCCGACCGCCGAGGAGTATTTTCGCCGAGGTTTGTCGCTGACGCCGGAGAACAGCCCGCTGCGGCGATCGCTGCAGCACAAGCTGGGCACGGCGCTCTTCATGGCCGGAGACGTCAAGGAGGCCGAGCGCCAGTTCGAAGAAGTCGCGCGAGCCGCTCCGGCCGACGAAATCGACGAAGCGTCGGCCAAAGCGCATTACAGTCTCGCGATCCTGTCGTCCGCGCAGGGACGGCGACAGGCGTCGATCGAACATTTGCTGGCCGCGGTGAAATATCAGCCCAACTACCCGGAAGCGCAATTGGCGCTCGCCGATTCCCTGCGGCGGTCAGGGCGGGCAGGCGCGTCGCTGGCCGCGTACAAAGAAGCGCTCAGGCTCAACCCACGCGACTCGCCGGCGCGACTTGGATACGCGGTCGCCCTGTCGCAACTGGGGCGCTACCTCGAGGCTCGCGACTGGTTGACCGAGGCGACAGCGAACGCGCCGGATCGGCCAGAGTTGAAGCATGCCCTGGCGCGTCTGCTGGCCACTGCCCCGGACGATCGGGTTCGCGATGGCCGCCGCGCGCTTGCCCTCGTCCAGGAGCTCCGTAAGAGCCAGAAAACCACCGACCTCGGCGAGACGATGGCGATGTCGCTGGCGGAATTGGGCGAGTACGAGGAAGCGGTCTCTGTGCAGCGAAGCGTGCTGGCGGCCAGCCTCGAGGCGCGAATCCCCCAGGCGGTGCAGCGCATGACCGAGAACTTGCGCCTTTATGAGCGTCGCCAGCCATGCCGGATACCATGGCGCCCCGACGAGGTCTCGATGGTCCCCGGTGTGGCGCGGTGACAAGAATTTCTTTGTGCTCTTTGTGGTTCGGGTGTTCAACTCTGGGTTGGCGCCACGTCAAAATGGAGCGCGGTGGTTCAGTCGATGTGGATGATCCCGCGGCGCAGGGACACATTGACCGCCGAGGTCCGGTCGTTGACGTTCAGCTTCGCGAAGATGTTGCGCAGGTGGACGCCGACGGTCTCCTCGCTCACGTGGAGCTTCTCGGCGATTTCCCTGTTCCGCATCCCTTCGGCTACAAGCTCGATGATCTCGACCTCGCGCGCCGTCAGCGTGGGCGTTCTGGCCCGCTGATCGAGCAGCGCCCTGACATGGGGCCCCAGGGGAGATCCGCCGGCGCAGACCTCGCGGATCACGCGAATCAGATCCTTGGACAAGGTGTCCTTGAAGAGGCAGGCCGACGCTCCAGCTTCGAGCGCGCGGTACACGTCCTCGTCGCCTTGATACATCGTGAGCACGACAATCCGCGCCTGAGCATCGAGGCGTCTGATGGCGCGAATCGTCTCGAGGCCGGTCATGCCGGGTAGCCGCAGGTCCATCAGCGTCACGTCGGGATGGCTGCTCCGGAAAACGTCGAGCGCTTCCTCGCCGGTCGAAGCCGAACCGACGATCTCCATGTCGGGCTGGCGCTCGATGATGATTTCGAGACCTTCACGCATGATCGGATGATCGTCCACGCAAAGTACGCGAATGCGCTGGTGCGACATCACAACGACCGCGTTACGACAACCGCATCAAAACAACCGCCATCAAAACAACCGCTGTACGCTCCAGCGATGCAGCAACGGCAGCATCACGTTCACCTCAGTACCAGCGCCAGGGCGGGAGGTCACGGTGCACGAGCCGCCGGCGGCCGCCGCCCGCTCCTTCATGGCGCTCAGGCCGTAGTGGCTGTCCCCGTCGTGGCCGACGGTCCCTAGATCGAAGCCGCATCCATCGTCGGCCACCGTGAGCCGCAGCGCGCGGCGGTCGAACGCGAGCTTCAGCGAAACACTGCCGGCCTTCCCGTGTCGGACGGCGTTGATGACGGCCTCGCGTGCGATTCGCAGGAGCTGCTGCTCGATTCGTTCCGGACACGGCCGCGGAGTCCCGGCGACGTCGAACTGCAGCCGGACGCCGTCGGTCACCAGTCTCCGGACGCCCTCGCCGAGCGCTTCGACCAGGCTGCGCGGCTGCGGCGCGGGCGACCGCAAGTCCCAGATCGACTGCCGCACTTCTCCGATGTGCTCCTCCATCTGCTCGCGGATGCGGGCGATCTGGGACGATGCACGGGGATCGGCCCTCGAGACGCTGTGCTCGACTCCGTCGAGCTGCAGTGCGAGTCCCGCCAGGCTCTGGAGCAGCGTGTCGTGAATCTCACGCCCGAGGCGCATCCGCTCGCCGTACACCGCGGCGAGGTCCCGCCGCAGATACTGCACGCGGAGCCGCCAGGTGCCGCCCGCCGCCAGCGCAAGCACTCCCACGCACAACGTGTAGAACCAGAACGTGCGGTAGAACGAGGGCGCGATCCTGAAGTCCCACGCCGTGGTTCGCGACGTCCACGCTCCCTCCGGGATCTGCGCCTGGACCGCGAATCGATAATTTCCCGCCGGCAGGTTCGTGTAGAAAGCCTGCCGCCGGATCCCCGCATCGATCCAATCCGGATCGAAGCCCTCCAGCCGATAGCGGAAGCGCGTCCGAGTGGGCGACGTCAGGGTCGGCAGTGTGTAGTCGATACGCAGACGTGCTGTATCCGCAGGCAGCGAAACGTCAGGGCCGGCGGCGACGCGCTGATCGTTGGCGATGATGCTCTCAATCCGTACCGGCGACGCCGGCGGGTGCAGCGCATCGTCGACCTCCCGGGGATCGAGCGTCGTGATCCCGCGGCCGGTGACGAAGAACAGCCGGCCGTCGGCGGCCCGTGCCGCCGCCTCGCCGTTTCCGACGCCGAACAGCACGCCCGCCACCCCGTCAGCGACATCGAACTCGCGCATGCGCATCTTGTAGCCGCTTTCGGCCAACGCCTGGTCGAACTCCGCGGGATCGAGCCGCACGATCGAGGTGCGAACGCCAAGCCAGAGCGCGCCGAGATCGTCGGTCACCAACGCCCTGACCAACTGGCCGGACAGCCCGTTCTGGCCGGTGGGCGTATCGAATCTGCCGCCTTTGTAGCGGATCAGTCCTCCGCTCGTGCCGATCCACAGGACGCCGTGGCGATCTTCCGCGATGGTGTTCACGGTCGTGCGGGCGGTCTCGCGCCACCCGTCTTCGGGCCCCAGTAAGCGGACGGAGCCGTCCGGCGGTGCGAGCGCGAGCCGGCCGTTCTCGAAGGCCACCCAGAGACGCCGCTGGCGATCCAGGTGGACCAGGCTGATCGATTCGCGCGAGACGTCTGAAGGAAGAGCGACCGTTGCGAGCTGTCCGTCTGTCCATCGACGCAGATGACCCTGCCCGTCCACCAGCCACAGTCCGCCGCGTCCATCGTCGACCATCGATTGGATGCGATTGGGACCTGGCGCCACCGGCCCGCGGACGAGGCGACCACCCGCGAGCCGCCACACCTCGTGTCCGGCCGCGACCCAGAGGGCCCCGGCCGGGCCCAGAGCAAGGGACGTGGCGTCGGAGCCGCCGAGCGGCGCCACACGCTCAGCCACGGCCACCGGTGAGCCCGCGAGGCGAATCAGGCCCGTCGCGGTGCCGACCCAGACGCCGCCCTCGGCCGCGGCTTCGACGGATCGCACGAGGCCGTAATCAGCAAGCGGCGTGATGCGATGTGGCGACAGGCGGTGCAGTCCACGGTTGGTCCCGACCCAGAGATTGCCTTCGCGGTCCTCGATGACGCACCAGATACCGTTGCTCAACAGGCCGGACTCTTCGGTCCCGATCTCGATGACGGGAGCGCTTGCGCGTCCGCCGTCGCGGACGCGCCACAGGCCGTGCCCGTGCGTTCCGACCCAGAGGTTGCCGCGCGAATCGTGGAACAGGTGGAAGCCGCGACCTTCGAGGCCGAGCCGGGCCGGGCGGGCGGCGTCGGCCGGACGATCGGCCGGACGGAAGCCGCCGACCGGATCGGTCACCCACAAACGGCCGCGAGCATCTTCGCTGAAGCCCTGAATTCCGGCGTTCGACGAGGCCCCGCGCTGGAAGACTCCCTGGCTATCCCTCTCCTGCATCCCCGTTCGAGTGGCGACTCTGAGCGTTCCCGTGCGCCCCACCTGCACGCGAAAGACCTGCTCGCCGCGCGCGTCGCCCGCCAGCGGAACCTCTTCCCAGCCTTGTTCCCGGCGTTCTTCCCTACGGTCATCCGAAATATGTTCCTCACCATGCTTTTCCCGACCTTTCTCCCGACGTTTCTCCCGACGCGCCCCGTAGCGGAACAGGCCGCGGTCGGTGCCCGCCCACACGGCGCCCGAGGCGTCCTCGGCGAGGTAAAACACTCCAGCCTTCAGCGCCGTCTCCGGCGTCGCCGAGACGACGCGACCGTTTCGGATGATGCGAACGCCGTCGCCCGCAAAACCAATCCAGAGGGCGCCGTCGCGGGGCGACACGTGCAACGCCTGTACGGACGACCCGGGAAGCGCCAGTCCCAGCGCATCCATGGTGGAAAAGCGTACGCCGTCGAAGCGGAGCAGGCCCGAGCTGCCGCCGAGCCAGAGATAGCCGTCAGGTTCCTGCGCGATCGCGAGAATCGATCCGAGCGGCGTACCGTTCCATTCCGCCCACGAGCTGATGGAATAACCGGTCAGCAGGCGCTCTGTGCCCAGTGCCGCAGGCTCGGCAGTGAAGAACGCGCACACCAGCCCGACGGCCGCGGCTATTTTGCGCATCGTATGTGTCACCCAGATTCTGCCACCACGTCCGAGTGTCGTGTCTCAGAAGTTCGTTGTTGCATCGAGGGCGGCGAGGCGCCCGGCCGGCAAGGCGCGAAGAGCAAGCATATCGGGAATATGTGAGCGATGAGCAGCGCAGTCCGCCGGGATGCATCATTGGCCGAATGCCAATGAATTTCTGAAACACGACAGGTTTTCGCTACCGGATACGCGGTATTGCGCCGCGATGCACTCCGATGGTCCAATCCGCTCGGCGCGACTGCCAGGCGTAACAGTGTCAGCCCGCCCGCGCTCCAGCCGGAATGCTGTTCCCGACGCGACGCGTCGGTCTCATGACTCGAACCCCGGTTGACTGCTGAACTCGAACTTTGGTGGAGGGAATGATAATGCGTGGAGGATGTCCACTGGTAATACGTACCCTGATCGCCGCGGCGTGTCTGACGCTGGTGCCTGCTCTCGCGGGAGCACAATCCATCGCCGGCGTAGTGCGCGATGCGTCGGGGGGCGTTCTGCCTGGTGTGACCGTGGAAGCGGCCAGCCCGGCATTGATCGAGAAGGTACGCACCGCCGTCACCGACGGCTCGGGCCAGTACCGTCTCGAGAGCCTTGTCCCGGGTGAATACTCGGTAACCTACACCCTGACCGGCTTCACGATCGTGAAGCGCGATGGCGTCCAGTTGACGACGGGCGTGACCGTCACACTCAATGCCGACATGAAAGTCGGCGGTGTACAGGAAACCATCACGGTGACGGGCGAGACGCCGGTGGTGGATGTGCAGAACAGCACCCGTACGCAGCGCGTGCTGTCTGGCGAAGTGATCGCCGCGTTGCCGGCCTCCCGCGGCTACGGGAATCTTCTGGCGACCGTTTCTGGCATTCAGGCCAACGGCATTCAAAACAGCGGTATTGCCCCCGACATGATTTTCTTCACGTCGCGCGGCGGCCGGAGCAACGAGGGTACCGTGCAGATCGACGGCATGAACGTCGGCTCGGCCTTCAACGGCGGCGGTGTAGCGGGCTACGGCTACGACACCTCCAATGCCCAGGAAGTGCAGGTCACGGTTGCCGGCGGCCTCGGCGAGGCCGACCGCGGCGGCCCGGCGTTCAACCTCATTCCAAAGACCGGCGGCAACAAGTTCAGCGGCACCTACTTCGGCAACCTGGCCGGCGAATGGTCGCAGGGCAACAACGTCGACGACCAGTTGAAGTCGTTCGGCATCCCCTCGCCGGCCGCCATCATCCGGAGCTGGGATACGAGCCTGGCGGTAGGCGGGCCCATCAAGAAGGACAAGGTGTGGTTCTACGGTGTGACGCGGCTGTTCGGTGCCTACACCGACATCGCCGGTCGCTTCGGGAACCTGAATGCGGGCGACCCGACTCGGTGGGATTACATACCCGATCCGAGCATCAAGCAGCGGTCGGCCACCAGCCGGAAGATCGGCGGCGGGCGCGTGACCGCGCAGCCCACGCAGCGAAACAACGTCAGCGGCTACTACGACTATCAGAAAGTCTGCGAGGGCGGCGCGTACGCGAAGGACGCCCAGCAGTGCCGGGGGCGTGGGGACGACTGGGTGGCGGTCGGCGGATTCGGCACGTGGTCGCCGGAATCGACGCACTCGCGCGACAACGCCGAGCGCATCATGCAGTTCAGGTACACGGCGCCGTTGACCAGCAAGCTGCTGCTCGAAGCGGGCGCGTCGCAGTTCTTGAGCGACTGGGGTGGTCAGACGCCTGCCGGCGCTTTGGACAAGGCCCCGTTCATCCCGGTGCTGGAGCAGAGCGTGGTCAACAGTCTCGGCGTCCCCACCGGTCTGCCCGTGGCCAACATGCTCTACCACGGCTTCGCCGGTCTCAGCAACAACCACCAGACGCACAACATATGGCGGGGGTCGCTTGCCTACGTCACGGGTGCCCACAGCATGAAGGTGGGATACCAGGCCGCCTACGAGGTCACGGACATCTTCGGCAACTTCCCGTTGCACGGGCTGCAGTATCAATTCAACGGCGGCGTGCCCAACCAGATCACGCAGCGCATCACACCGTGGCAGCAGGGCAATCGCACTCGGTACGACGCGCTCTACGTGCAGGATCAGTGGACGCGCAACCGGCTGACGCTGCAGGGCGCGCTGCGCTACGAAAACGCCAGGAGCTTCTTCCCCGAAGGCCAGAGCGGACTGTTGGCGGACAGCGTGTTCGGCGGTCCGCGGCGGACGTTGCCAAGAGGAGAGGGCGTCTCGGGATACAACGACATCGCCCCGCGTATGGGGCTTGCGTATGACGTCTTCGGCAACGGCCGGACCGCGATCAAGGCGAACCTGTCCAAGTACTGGCAATCGGCGGCCAACGATGGTGTCTACATCGCGACCAACCCGGCATCGACCTTCGCGCAGACGGCAAACCGTGCGTGGGTGGACAACGGCAACTTCACGCCGGACTGCGACCTTCTGAACCCCGCGGCGCAGGACAATCGGGCAACCGGCGGCGACCTGTGCGGCGCTCCGAGCAATGCGAACTTCCTGGCGTTCAGGCAGAACGGCTCCCTGGGCACGGCGACGGCCGTCGACACGGCGCTCCTCGGCGGATGGAACGTCCGTCCCTACGACTGGCAGTTCAGCACGTCGGTGCAGCAGCAGCTGCTGCCGCGTGTGTCCGTGGAGCTCGGCTACAGCCGCCGCTCGTGGGGCAACTTCACCGTCCAGGACAACCGTGCCATCGGGCCGCAGGACTTCGACGTCTACACGTTCACCGCGCCGTCGCACCCGGACCTGCCCACCAGCGGGCAGCAGGTTTCCTATCCGTTGCTGAAGCCGGCGGCCTTCGGTAAGGTCGACAACTACCTGACGCGCGCCGACAACTTCGCCGGCGAGAGCAGCTACTGGCAGGGCGTGGAAATGAACGTGAACGCCCGGACCAAAGGGGGACTGACGCTGCAGGGCGGCTTCACGACCGGAGCGGGAACACGCGATCTCTGTAACCTCTCGGCCGCGCTCCCCGAAATCTTCTCGACGGCTGCGTCGCCGCTGCTCAACCAGCAGCTCGCGGCGTGCAAGGTCAACGAGCCATGGCTGTGGGCCTGGCGTGGGCTGGCCAACTACATCGTCCCGAAGATCGACGTGCAGGTCAGCGGCATCCTGCGATCGCAGCCGAATGTCTCGGCCACCAACGACCCGGGCTCGAACGGCGCTTCGGCGTCAGCCAACTACATCGTGGCCAACGCCGCCGTCGTGGCGGCTCTCGGTCGGCCGCTGGCGGGCAACGCGCAGAATGTGACGCTGGATCTGTCGCAGCCCGGCCAGGTGTACCCGCAGCGGCTCAACACGGTGGACATGCGATTCTCGAAGATCCTCAAGATCCGCCGGACCCGCAGCAACGTGGGCATCGATCTCTACAACCTGTTCAACGCCAACACGGGCACGGCGTTCAACCAGGTGTTCGGTGCCGACGGCGCCCGGTGGCTGCGTCCGACCTCGATCCTGAACGCACGGTTCCTGCGCTTCAACGTGACCCTCGACTTTTAGAGAACCTCAATCGGATAACGACAAGAGGGCGGGCCGGTTATCGGTCCGCCCTTTCTTTTGACGAAGGACGGCGTGACGGTGGTCGGGAAGCCGCGCAAGCGCACGGGAGGACGGATTCGTTCAGTGTTCGTGAAGGCGCCGGACCATGTGGAAATCGAGATCGTCGAAGGACACGCGAAGCAACCGTGAGACGGGCGTGTCCGATGACGTGGCGCCGAACAACTTAAAACGTCATTACCCCTTGTTGGCCGTGGTCGGCAGCGCGAACACGACGTACTCACCGGGAGATTGTTGACCGGCCGTCTCGCCGCCGGCGAGTAAGACGACCGCGGCGATTGCGCGCCATCGATGAGCAGTCATCAGGAGCCTCCTTGGTGTGAGTGGCGGCTATATCTATGCACTTCGGTCGGCCTGGCGAAGGGCCACTAGTTCATTGACACTAAACGTGCGCAGTCCTATAGTCCGTCACGCTACGTTCACCACGGGCTGCCACGCGCTGTTCGGAGCAGGTGCCGTCATTTCCGGACAGGCTTTCACTCTGGACGGAGATCGTTTCGACGCGGCGGAAGTAGTGTGGTGCTCGATGATACGGCGGCAACCTTCGCAACGACCGGAGGCGATCATGCGTTTCTTGCGGGTGCTCGTGGGCTTGTCCATGGCGACACTGCTGATTCCGGCAGTGGTTCGCGCTCAAGCTATTACGGGAACGGTTCAGGACACCTCGGGCGCCGTGCTACCGGGCGTGAGCGTCGAGGCGGCAAGTCCGGAGCTGATTGAAAAGGTGCGTACGGGTGTCACCGACGGCGCCGGCCTGTACCGGATCGAAGGCCTGCGACCCGGCACCTACACCGTGACGTTCACGCTCTCGGGCTTCAGCACGGTGAAGCGCGAAGGAATCCAGCTGACCGGATCGTTCATCGCGACCGTGAACGCCGACCTGAAAGTCGGCACGCTGCAGGAGACCATCGTGGTCACGGGCGAGACGCCGATCGTCGACGTGCAGAGTGCGAAGCGGCAGACGGTGGTCAGCAAGGACCTCATCGACGGACTCCCGACGACGGGTGGGTATTCGTCGCTCCTCGCTCTCGTGCCGGGCATCGTCGGCGGCACGCGTGACGTGCAGACCGGGCCGTGTGCCTGCACCTTCAGCTCGCACGGGGCGCTGCTGGCGGGTCGCGCGAACGAAGAAGGCCGGACGCTCCTTGACGGCTTGCTGATCTCGGTACCCCAGGGCAGTTCCTCCAACTACCCGGCCGACACGCGCAACGCAACCGAGTTGTCGTTTACGGTCGCAGGCAGTCTCGGAGAGACAGAGACGGGCGGCCCGGTGCTCAATATCGTGCCGAAAACCGGCGGCAATAGGGTCTCGAGCAGCCTGTTCGCGGGCGTTGGCCCGCAGTGGCTCGAGGGCAGCAACTACACCCAGACGCTGAAGGACGCTGGCCTGACGGCCGCCACGCCTCTCACGAAGAACTACGACTACAGCGGCGCCCTTGGCGGTCCCATTCGACAGGACCGTCTGTGGTTCTTTTTGAGCGGCAGAACCCAGGGCAACACGCAGTACGTGTCGAACATCTACAGCAACAGGAACGCCGGCAACCCGAACGCGTGGCTGTACGATCCCGACACCAGCCGGCAGGCCTTCCGCGATCGGACGTGGGAAAACGCCGGCATCCGGCTGACGGCCCAGATCTCGCCGAGAAACAAGCTGAACATCTTCTGGGACGAGACCCGCACGTGCCGGACGTGTGAGAACTCGGGCAACAACGCCTCCGTCGGTTCACCGGAGGCCAACTCTCGCGGAGAGCAGCCGATTCAGGTCAAGCAGGCGGCCTGGACTTCCACGATCAGTAACAAGGTGTTGATTGAGGCGGGAATCGGTGAATATCAGGCGCACTGGGGCGGGTTCATCCAGAAGCAGGATCCGTACACGGGCAACCTCGTTCGCATGATCGAGCAGTGCACCGCCGGTTGTCCCGCCAACGGGAACATTCCGGGACTGATCTACAGGTCGCAGAGCAACGACCTCTTTGTTTCCGGACAGAACCTGAACTTCATCCTCAACTGGCGCTTCAACGTGTCGTACGTCACCGGAGCGCACAGCTTCAAGGCCGGTTATGCGTCGAACCTTCTCGGCGATCTCCGGTCGGCGAACAAGGCGCCGAACAACCTGGACTACCGCGTGAACAACGGTGTGCCCAACCAGATCACGATGTACATCAACAACTTCCAGAACGATCTCTGGATGAGAGGTGACGGGTATTTCGCCCAGGAGCAATGGACCCACAAACGATTGACGCTGCAGGGCTCAGTGCGCCTGGACCACGCGATCAGCTGGGCGCCGGAGCAGACCGAGGGACCGGTCCGCTTCGTGCCCACGCCGATTTCGTTCCCGCGGACGCCGATCGTGGACAGCTACAACGACCTCACGCCGCGCGTGGCGGCCGCGTACGACCTGTTCGGCAACGGCAAGACCGCCGTCAAGACAACCTTCGGCAAATATCTCGAAGCGGCGTTCACGGGACGAAACTACGCGAGTGCGAACCCGACGTCGCGCATCATCCAGAACGTCGCCCGCTCGTGGACGGACGCGAACAGCAACTTCCAGCCCGACTGCGATCTCCTCAATCCCAACGCCCAGGACTTTCGGACCGCCGGAGGTGATTTCTGCGGCGCGTACGCGAACCGCAACTTCGGCACGACGACCTTCAGCAACACGATCGATCCGAGCATTCTGAGCGGCTGGGGCGTCCGGCCCTCCGACTGGAACCTCGGCGTGTCCGTTCAGCACGAAGTGCTGCCGCGGACGTCGCTCGAAGTGGGCTATTTCTGGCGCTGGTTCCGCGGCTTCCTCGTGACCGACAACCTCGCTACCGGCCCTGCCGATTTCGACAAGTTCACGGTCACCGCCCCGTTGGATCCCCGGCTGCCCAACGGCGGGGGCTACGCCGTGACGGACCTGTATAACGTGACGCCGACGCTCTTCGGGATTACGAACAACTACGTCACGTACTCCGACAAGTACGGCGACCAGTACGCGAAGTTCAACGGTCTCGACATCAACCTGAACGCGCGGCCGTTCCAAGGGCTGGTGATTCAGGGCGGATTCAACGGCGGCCGCACCGTCTCGGACAACTGCGAGATCAGAGCCAAGCTCCCGGAGATCAGTCCGCTCAATCCGTACTGCCACGTCGAGAGCGGCTACCTCCCGCACTACAAGTTGTTCGGCTCGTACATGGTTCCCAAGGTCGATGTCCAGGTCGGCGTGACGTTCACGAGCAAGCCTGGCCTTCAGGTCAGCTTTGCCGGCACGCCCACGGCCGGCGGTCATCTTTCGGCGAACTACACCGTCGCCAATTCGGCAATCGTCCAGTCGCTGGGCCGCAGCCTCGCCGGCGGCGCCGCCAATGCGACCGTGAACATGATCCCGCCGGGCTCGCTGTATGGGGATCGGATCAACGAAGTCGACCTGCGGCTGGCGAAGCTCCTGAAGTTCGGTCGATGGCGGGCGAACCTCAGTGCCGACGTTTACAACCTGTTCAACACGGCGCCGATCTTGAGTTACAACGAAGCGTTCATCCCGAATGGTGCGTGGCTGCTTCCGACGTCGGTGATGACGGCGCGCTTCGCCAAGCTCAACGTCCAGTTCGATTTCTAACGGGCAACCGTGACGCGCAGGAACGTCGCAGGAATCACCGTGGCGCCTGCGGCCACGCTCGTGTTCTGGCGCTCGAAGAGAGCCTCGAGCTCCTGCTGCAGATCCGCCGCCTTGCCGCTTTGTTCCGCGGCGGCAAACGCGTTCATCGTCGGCCCGTAGTAGTTCCGGAAATCGGCGACCCACGCCGATGGTGTGACGGAAGAGTGGAACGTGTAGGTGTCCCTGAAGAACGAGATCCGCTCGGCCGGAATTCCCGCCGCCGCAAATCGCTCGATCACGTTGGCCTCAATCCCCCACGTCATCGGGCTGACAAAGCCCTCGGGCGGCGGCGGCGAATAGGAGGAGCTGATCTTCAGAATCTGCGCCACCAGTGTCGGATCGTTTGGAATCCAGTTTCCCATCACGATCCGGCCCCCGGGCCGGGTCACGCGGACCACCTCCTTGGCCACATCGAACGGTTTGGGCGCGAACATGGCCCCGAAGATGCTGACCACGAGGTCGAAGCTCTGATCGGCGAGCTCACCAAGATTCGGGGCATCGCCTTCCTGGAACCGGCAGTTCGTCAGGCCCTCTTCCCGCGCGCGTCTGTTCCCGGCGTCCACAAGGTTGCTCGCGATATCGACGCCGAGGACGTCGGCGCCCAGCCGAGCCTCCGGCAGGGCCGTCGTCCCGTCGCCGCATCCAAGGTCCAGCACTTTCATTCCCGCAGTGATGCCGAGTCCGGCGACGACAGCCTCCCCGCTCTCTCGCATGGTCGCCGCAATGCGCGTGAAGTCACCCTTTTCCCACAATGCCTTGTTTGGATTCATTGAACGTTGTCCCTCCCAGGACGGCGCGAGGCAGCCCGTAATCAAAGTCCGGGCGCGTCGCGCGACTCGGTGCGATGCCGAGCGTTTTTATCAAGCGATGCTCAGGGCAGATTCGAAGATAACGTGTGTCATTCTCGGCGGCGAGGCGCCTGAATCGCAAGACCCCAGACACTTTTTGGCCGCTTCCCGCGACAATGGATGCATGGCCAGGAGATCTTCGAGGGGCAGGCTGTGACTCTCTCTACAAGCGCTCGCTTACTGCACGTGGCGAACGGCACGTGCACGACGCGCCTCATTGAGGCAGCAGGGGTTCCAGGCACGCTGTCCATCTGGGCGGACCCGCTCCACGAAGGACCCGTGCCCGGCAGGCTGACCGACGCCGAGCTGATCGACGTCCGCGCCCGTTATCTCGCCGGGCCGGCGGACGATCCGTCGCTGGATCCCGTGAACGACCTGCGGGAATGGCGTCGGACGATCGAACGTCACGCGTCGTACGACGAGCTGATTCTATGGTTCGAACACGACCTGTTCGATCAATTGAACCTGATTCAGCTTCTGGCCTGGATCCGCACGCGCCTTCCGGCGGCCAAGCCGGTCAGTCTCGTGTGCATCGGGTCCTTTCCCGGCCGGCCCAAATTCAAGGGCCTCGGTGAGCTCACCCCCGAGGAGCTCGCGCCGCTGGTCGAAACCAGGCAGCGCGTCAGCGAGCCTCAGTACGCGCTGGCGGAACGCGCCTGGCAGGCGTTCCGTGAGCCGACCCCCGAAGCTCTCGATCGATTTCGCCTGGGCGATACGTCGGCATTGCCGCATCTCGCCGCCGCCGTCACGCGCTTCCTCCAGGAATACCCATGGACCAGCGATGGCCTCTCGCGAACCGAGCGGCGCCTCCTCACGTTGGCCGATGGCGATGGGGCCACATTGTCGAAGGCGTTTCCTCGGATGCATGACGGTGAGAACGTCTACTACATCACCGACACAGCGCTGGCTGCTCTGGCGGAGGAATTGTCCGCCACCGATCCGCCACTACTGACGCTCGTTGTGAGGCAGACGACTGAGGGCGAAGGTCTCCGGGGATTGGTAACGCTCACCGATACGGGGCGAGCGGTCCTCGCGGGCGGCCGGGACCGGGTCGTCCTCTGTGGCGTGGACCGCTGGCTCGGCGGCGTTCACCTGCGGAGAGACGCAGCCGACTGGCGCTGGGATGACGCCCGTCAGAGGATCGTGACTCGCTGAGTCCGATCCGCTGCGGCGTTTCCGAAATCGCGGCAGCTGCTCGCCGCCCCGGATTTATCGTCAGCGCGACGACTCATTTTTCTGAGCGCTCGGACGTCGCCCGGGCTTTGGACCCCTGGGCGAGATGCCGAAGCGCGGGTCATTGCGTGCGACGTGCTGCGCCACCGCTCCCATGGTGGATTCGAAATCTTCGTGAGTCGAATCGATGTACAGCCACTTCCGCAGCACCGGATGCGGCTTCAACGCCGCGAACTCGGCTTGAATGGCAGCGTGATGTTCGTAATCCGTACAGACCAGCACGCCGTGCCAGTGCCATCGACCGGATTTCGTCGGTTCGACCAGCAACAGCATCTGACGCTCGAAGATGTAGGCGGCAAGCCCGCCGAACATGCTCT
Source organism: Acidobacteriota bacterium (assembly GCA_040007095.1). Classification (GTDB taxonomy): domain Bacteria; phylum Acidobacteriota; class Vicinamibacteria; order Vicinamibacterales; family CAVVIG01; genus JBDTVS01. The sequence continues at coordinate 26,301 of JBDTVS010000122.1, read as the reverse complement.
TGGTGAAGAAGCTGCGGTGCTCCGCAAACGACTCGAAAATCCACTCGTGTTCGAACGTCTTCATTTCTTCGGGTCACCTCGTCTGCGTCCCTCCCGTGTCGATCACGGCAAAGCGCGTCACTCCTCTGCGACGCTATTTCATTTACACTCGTGATCGGATCGCAGACATCCACTATACCGGGGAAGGGAATGCACAAAGGACGGCTCGAGGCGTTCAGCGACGGTGTGATCGCGATCATCATCACGATCATGGTGCTCGAAATGAAAGTTCCGCACGGCGACGGCCTGCACGATCTGCTGCCACTGCTGCCAGTGTTTCTCAGCTACGTGCTGAGCTTCGTCTACGTCGGCATCTACTGGAACAACCACCATCACATGCTGCATGCGGTCACCACCGTGACCGGCGGCATCCTGTGGGCCAACCTGCACCTCCTGTTCTGGTTGTCGTTGTTTCCGTTCGCCACCGGTTGGATGGGTGAGAACTATTTCACTGCGGTGCCGACGGCGCTCTACGGCGTCGTACTGCTGATGGCGGCGGTCGCATACTACGTGCTCCAGCAGTCCATCGTGCGTGCGCAAGGGCCGGACTCGATCCTCAAAAAGGCGATCGGGCGCGACTGGAAAGGCAAGTTGTCGCCGGTGCTGTACATCGTCGCGATCGTCGCGACTCTTGTTTCGCCGTCGATCGCCGAGGCGCTCTTCGTGGTGGCGGCGCTGATGTGGCTGATTCCGGACCGGCGGATTGAAAAGATCCTGCCCCGGGCCGATGCGTAGACTGGGGGCCTGTCCGAAGTCGGACACTACGTGCCAAGCGAAACATGCCGCTCGCCGGCGAGATAGCCGGCGAGGTGGTCGACGAGGTCGCGCGCGTCGTCCTCTGCGCCGTGTATGAAGGTGGACTTCCGCCGGCGAAGCACCGGCAGTCCGATCGCATACAGCCCGGGCGCATCGACAATCCCGCCCTCATGCCTCAAGCGTCCTTTGTGATCGACGACCGGCACGTCGAGCCAGCTGTAGTCCGGGCGAAAGCCGGTCGCCCAGACGATGGACTGGATTTCGCCGCTTTTCAGATCCACCTCGAGTCGCGACGCTGCCGGTGCGCGGCTCGGCTCGAAGCGCTCCGGCGGGCCGACGTCGCCAGCCTCGCGTGAGTGGTCGCGCGCCCACGCATCGAATGTGTCCAGCAGTCGGTCCATTTTCAGATCGGCCAGCGCAAACTGGTTGCGGAGGCCGCCGGAAAAGAGCGCTCGACCGTCGCGGATGGCGGCCAGCCGCCCGACGATTTCGACGCCGGCGGCACCGAGAGTGTTCAGGTCCAGCGTCGTGCGCTGCGGCGTGCCGACCAGTTGCGGTGACGGCAATCCCCGGGCGCGCGCCAGGTCGTCGATCTCGTCGTACCGTTGATTCCAGATACCGGACGCTTCCATCCACCACAACACGTCGCGGCCGCGATAGGTTCTCGGCAGCCTGACGTGCTCGCCGACTGAAAGCGTCACCCGCCGTCCCGAGAGGCGGATCTCGTCAGCCAGCTGTACGCCGGTGGCGGACGCGCCAACGACGAGCACTCCGCCCGTGCGAAGCTGATCCGGATTTCGATAGTCGAGTGGGGTGAAGGACTGAATCGCCGGCGGCACCCCTTGCCGAAGCGCCGGCACGCTCGGGAGGTTGCAGGCGCCGCTTGCCAGTACCAGACAGCGGCAGTGGAGATCGCCCGAGTCGGTGGCGACGTGGTAGCCTTCGTCGGTTCGCTTGACCGACGTAACCGTCGTATGGGTTCGCACTGGCGCGTCGGACACGACGGCAAACCGCGCGACGAACTCGACCACCTCGGCCATCGTCATGAAGCCGTCGGGGTCGGCGCCCTCGTAGCGATAGCCGGGCAGCCGGCTCTGCCAGTTCGGCGTCAGCAGCCGCAGTGAGTCCCAGCGTTCGCGGCGCCAGGAGTTCGCTACCTCCCCGCGCTCGAGCCCCACGTGATCGATCGAGCGCTCGCTGAGGCAGCGGCTGACCGCGAGTCCGGCGTGCCCGGCACCGATGATGACCGTCGTGAGATGTTCGATGACGAGCTCCGCTGTGTTCCGCCGGCCGCGAGTAGTGGCCTGTCCTGCCGATTTCTAGAGACGATGCAACCGCGAAACCACGAAGAATGCCTCCCGCTCTCTCGACTTCGGGTCCTGGTGTCTGCGTGGTTTGCAGCTCAGCAATCGCAGTTACGCTCCATTAGAGAGAACTTCGACGGTCACGTTGGTCGGGTTGGTCACGATGTCGTACACCGCCGAGCGCTTCTGTGACTGGGCGACGATGGCCTCGATCTCCTTCTTGGACGCATCGGCATCGATGTTGAACGTGACCTTGATGTCGTCGTAACCGTTGCGCACATCGCTATCCATCCCGAGGATGCCCTGGATATCCATGGATCCTTCGAGCTTGGCTTCGACCGACCGAAGCTGTACGCCCCGATTCTGCGCCACCGCGGCGACGCCAGCCGTCAGGCAGCTCGCCAGACCGACGAGCACGAGCTCGACGGGGGTCGCGCCGAGATCCTCGGACGCGAAGATCTCCGGATGATCGGCTTCGAACGAGAACTCGGTCTTGTGTTTCTGTTCTGCACCGAGTCCGTGGAAGCCTTGCACCTTCGACACGCTGTGCGTGCCGTTCTGCCATTTGCACGACGCCCGCCACGTGAACTTGGTCGCCCCGGGTGCGTCCTTCAGTGCTTCCCGCGCAGCCAGCAGTGCCCCTACGTTGACGCCGTTGTTGACGCTCGACTGAGACATCGTGTGAGCCCTTTCGTTGATAGTGGAAGATGGCGCGAACCATTTCGCGCACGCCCCTCAGTGATAGTGCAGGATGGCCCGAATCACTTCGGGCAGGCTCCGAATCATACAACGGCGTGCAGGACGCGGACCATGCCGTCGGGATACTCCCCTCAGACGGGCGGGGATATTATGATGCCTCCATGACCATGCGAGCGCCGAAGGCCGCCGCCGGCTCGGTCGGCACCGTCGACACGCAGTTCCTCGATCTGCCAAAGCCGCTCGCGCTGGACTGCGGCCGGGATCTGTTTCCGATACGGATTGCTTACGAGACGTATGGGACGCTGTCGCCCGCGCGCGACAACGTCATCCTGGTCTGCCATGCCCTGAGCGGCGATGCCCATGCGGCTGGCTTTTCGCGTCTGCCCGCGGCGGAGAGCACCAGGGACGGTTTCCGCGCCGACGAGAGAGATGCCGGCGCGGGCCGAGGTCTCGGCTGGTGGGACGGGATGATCGGCCCGGGCAAGGCGTTCGATACGAATCGGTTCTTCGTGGTCAGCACGAACCTTCTCGCCGGGTGTCGCGGTACCACGGGTCCTTCCTCGACCAACCCGGCAACGGGCAGACCGTATGGGTCCGACTTTCCGGTCGTGACCGTTGCGGACATGGTGCGTGCCGAACGCGCGCTCCTCGATGAGCTCGGCATCCCGACGCTGGCCGCGGTCGCCGGAGGGTCGCTCGGGGGCATGCAGGCCTTCGAGTGGGCGGTTCAGTTCGGCGATCAGGTCGAGGCGATTATTGCGATCGCGAGCACGCACGCGCTCTACCCGCAGGGTATCGCCTGGAACGCCATCGCGCGCAGCGCCATCACGGCCGATCCGGATTGGCAGAACGGCCACTACTACGGCACGGGCCGCGCGCCCAGTGCCGGCATGGGCGTGGCCCGGATGGTCGGGCACATCACCTACCTGTCAGCCACTTCGCTCAAGAGCAAATTCGGCCGGCGGCTGCAATTCGCGGACGACATTCGTTACACCCTCACCGACCCTGAGTTCGAAGTCGAGAGCTACCTGCGTCACCAGGCCGATTCGTTCGTGAAGCGCTTCGACGCCAATACCTATCTCTATACGTCGCGGGCGCTCTCGTATTTCGACCTCGCCCGGCAGTACGGCGGCGGCCGGCTCGCGGCGGCGGTCCGCGGAATCGCCGCCCGGACGCTGCTCATCGCCTTCAGCTCGGACTGGCTCTATCCGCCGTCCGGCTCCGAGGAACTGGCGAGCGCGTTGCGGGAGGCCGGCAAGGAAGTCGAGCTCCACGTGATCGATGCGCCGTACGGACACGACTGCTTCCTCTTGGAAGAGGCGCGCCAGACGCCTATGATTCAGGGATTCCTCGCGCGCTAGAGGAGTAGCAGCCATGGAAGAGTCGCGCCGGTTCGAATTTGAAACCCGTCAGGTGCATGCAGGGCAGCGTCCGGACCCGAATACCGGCGCCCGCGCCGTGCCGATTTTTCAGACCACCAGCTACGTGTTCGAGGATCCTGAGTCGGCGGCGGCGTATTTCAACCTTCAGGAGTATGGCAACACCTACTCCCGCATCATGAACCCGACCGTGGCCGTCTTCGAGGAACGCATGGCCAACCTCGAGGGTGGATGCGGATCGGTCGCGTTCGCCAGCGGGATCGCGGCGCAGGCGGCCGCGTTGTTCACGCTGTTGACGCCCGGCGATCACGTCGTCTCGTCGTCGGCGCTGTACGGCGGCACGGTCAATCAGCTGAAACATCTGCTCCGCAAGATGTCCGTCGAGCTGACGTGGGTCGATCCCGACGATCCGGACGCGTGGAAGGCGGCCGTTCGCGGCAACACGAAGGCGTTTTTCGGCGAGACCATCGGGAACCCGGGCGGCAACGTGCTCGACGTCGAAACGATTGCCGCCATCGCTCACGATCACGGGATTCCGCTGCTCGTGGACAACACGTTCGCGACGCCGTTTCTCTGCCGCCCGATCGAGTGGGGCGCCGATATCGTCCTGCATTCGGCGACCAAGTTCATCGGCGGCCACGGCACCAGCATCGGCGGCGTGGTGGTCGACTCCGGGCAGTTCAACTGGTCGAACGGCCGCTTCCCGGTGATTGCCGATCCGTCGCCGGCGTACCACGGGCTCCAGTTCCACGAAACCTTCGGCACCTACGGCTATCTGATGAAGCTGCGGGCCGAGACGCTGCGCGACCTGGGCGCGGCCATGAGCCCGTTCAACGCGTTCCTGTTTCTGCAGGGACTCGAGACGCTGTCGCTGCGAATGGAGCGTCACGTCAAGAATGCCGCTGCCGTGGCGAGCTATCTCGAATCGCACGACCTCGCGTCGAACGTCACCTATCCGGGTCTACCCACGAGCCGCTATCGGCCGCTCGTTGACAAGTACCTGCCGCGAGGCGCGGGCGCGGTGTTCTCCTTCGAATGCGTCGGCGGACGCGCCGGCGGGCAGGACTTCATCCGCGGCGTCACCCTGTGGTCGCATCTCGCCAACGTCGGCGATGCCAAGAGCCTCATCATCCATCCCGCCAGCACCACGCATCGTCAGCTCAGCGAGGACGAGCTCCGCGCCGCCGGCGTTGGTCCGGGAACCATTCGCCTCTCCGTCGGCGTCGAGGCCGTCGATGATCTGATCTGGGATCTCGAACAGGGCTTCGCGTGCGCGGCCCGGTCGGCGACAACCGGGGCGGCTTCCTGATGCCCCCCGCCTTCGACCTCAGCCGCTATCAGGATCCGCTCACGATCCAGCGCGTGATCCACAGCGCCAAGACCGTCGCGATCGTCGGGTTGTCGAGCAATCATCTGCGCCCCAGTCATTTCGTCGGCTTCTACCTCAGACGGCACGGCTATCGTGTCATTTCGGTCAACCCGCGCGAATCGGAAGTCTTCGGCGAGAAGAGCTTCAGCCGCCTCACCGACGTGCCTGGTCCGGTGGACATCGTCAACGTGTTCCGTGCGCCGGATGCACTGCCCGCAATCGCCGAAGAGGCCGTGGCGATCGGCGCCAGGAATCTCTGGTGTCAGTTCTCGGTGATCAACCAGGAAGGCGGCCGCATCGCCGAAGCCGGCGGGCTGTCTGTCGTCATGGATCGCTGCCTCAAGGTCGAGCACGCCCGCTATGTGGGCCGGATGCACTGGCTCGGCTTCAACACGCAGCGCATCACGTCCGTGCGCGGCGGTCTTCAGTAGAGGCGACCCAGGAATAGAACACATCTACGTCGACGATGTGGATGCGCATTACGCGCAGGCCAGAGCGTCAGGCGCCGTCATCGTGACAGAGCTGGAAGACAAGCCCTATGGCGACCGCACCTATGCGGCGACGGATCTCGAAGGTCACCAGTGGCATTTCGCGCAGCACACCCGCGACGTCTCGCGTTGAGTGGGCTGCTGTTCTCACGGCGGAGTCCGTAAACCGCCTCGTCTGGCGCCCGCTTTTGTTACTTGCGCCCCTCGCCGGCCAGATGCTCGACGTCTTTGTTGTTCTCGGTGCAGACGTACTCGAGCAGATCCTGGTCGAGGACCAGTCGCGATGGACTCTCGTCTACGGTCCACGGGCGGGTGTAGGCCTTCGGGTCGTCGATGGTGAGCGTCACGTCCAGCGTTCCGAAGCTGCTGCGGCGGTAGCGTTCGATCGTGTGCAGCGCGTCGCTGTGCGGCCGGCCGGCATTGTCCATCCAGGTCTTCTCGTTGATGCCGACCGTGTCGACGATAAACGTGTCGCCCTCCCACTTGCCGACGGAGTAACCCATCCACGCTGGCTGCGGATTTTTGGGCAGTTCTCGCCCGTCGGTGAAGATCTGTCGAAACGTCGTGAACCCTTCGTACAGGATCACGGTCACGCGCGGGAGCTGGTAGATCTTGTAGGGATAGGGCAGAACCATCAGCTTCGGCATACCCGGCACGCAGTAGGCGGCGGGGTCGTCCTTGCCTCGCGCACCGTTCGCGCGTTCTTGCGTCAGCTGCGCGGCCCACGGCTGATATGGCACGTCGCCGGGCTTCATGGCGGCTGCCAGATCCTGCAGGTATCGTGTGTTCGGCATCCAGACACCCGACAAATCCGGATGACCGTCGGCTGCCTTCGGTGCAGGGGCGTTGAGGTTGGGCTTGCCGTCCGCCGTGCGCGGCACACCCGGTGTGGGCACATTCAACCACTGCGCCGACAGCGGGACCCCGCGCAGCACGGCAAGAGCCAATCCCAGCGCGACTGCCCACCGTGCGGTGGATACCTTGGGAGCGTCCATCCCGATGACGATAGGCCAGATCGGACGCCTGGCGCAACCGGAGGATCGTGGCGAGGACGTCCGCGCCGCGGAGTTCGAAACGACACCGGGTTGCGATAGTGTTGAGTTGGTATGTCGTCCTCGTCTCGAGGATCTTGGCAAGATGAGGCGATGGCCCGCAACTGTAATAGCGCACGTGTGAGGGCACCTCGAGCATGAGCACCAAGACCCTGCTGCGACCGGGGTTTCATCAGATCGGCTTCCTGGCGCTGACACTTCTCAGCGCGTTTCCCGCCCGCGGCTACGCCCAGGCGCCGGCGCCTCCTCCCCCCGAGCGTGAGGGCTCGGCCGAGTTTGCGTTTGTCGGCACCACCGGCAATTCGTCCACACAGACCATCGGACTCGGCGGCGAATATGTCTACCGTCCCTCGCCGTGGGAGACGAAGCTGAAGATCGGCTACGTGCGCAACAAAGCCGAGGATGAGCTGAAGGCGGAGGCGTTCGTCTTCGCGCTCCGGGCGCAGCGTCAGGTCAGCCCGCGTCTGGCGGGTTATGGGCAGTACGGGTACCAGCGCGATAGGTTCGCCGGTATCCTCAATCGCCACGCGATTGAGGGCGGCTTCGTGTATTCGTTGATCCAGCCGGCCCCGCACAAGCTGATCGTCGACGCTGGTCTTGGATACGCCAATGAACAGCGGCTCCTCGGCAACAACCTGTCGACCGCGACACTCGGGACGGGCGGCGTCTATACGCTCAAGATCTCAGAGACGAGCGAGCTCAGCGAGGACGGGCATTTCGTGTTTTCGCTCTCGGAGGGCGGCGACTGGCGCTACGCCAACGCCCTCGCGCTGATGGCCAAAGTGACGACGATGTTCTCGCTCAAAGTCTCCAACACGATCCGCTACGTCAATCTGCCGGTGACGGGGTTCAAGAGCACCGACGCCATCACGGCGGTCGCGCTGGTCGCGAAATTTTGAGTCGGCGTGATCCTGAGATACCGGGTCGAAACCGACCCACGATCGCCGAAGAGCTTGCGTCGAACGACGCGCGGACACAGGATGGTTGCGGCCTGGAGGCCGATTGACGATTCATCAACCCTGAAGGAGGAAGTCATGGCTCTCATGGACAAGTACAGCGATCTCTTCAAGCTCGCCAACCAGATCGGGCTGCAGAATCCCGACGTCACGGAAGAGGCCGGTAAGCTGAAGATTTCGGGCCAGACCGAGTATCAGCTGGACGCCAATCGGCTGTGGGACAACATCAAGACCCACCAGGGCTGGGAGAACGAAATCGTCGCCAACATCAAGGCTCAACGGTCGGACTTCTTCGGCGTCCACACCGTCGTGTCCGGCGACACGCTGTCGAAGATCGCCAAGGAGTACCTCGGCGACGCCGGCCGTTATATGGAAATCTTCCAGGCGAATGCCGGCACCTTGTCTGACCCCAACATGATCAAGGTTGGGCAGAAGCTGAATATCCCGGCCCGGTAACACCGCAACAAAGAAGGACGGCTCAACCGAGCGGGCACGAGGCGAGGCGCTGGCTGATTGAAGCGGCAGCGAGCGTCGCCAGAACCGCATCGGTTGAGATCCGTTCGCCGAGAAGAACTGGTTACCGATACTGGAGTCAACTGACAGCCTCACGTGGACCGCGCTCCCTGGCGCGTCCGGTGTGGCGCTGTGGAATGGAGCGACGTGGCGCACGCGATCGAACTGGGTCTCGATACCTTCGGAGATATCACCGTTGACGGCGACGGCCGGCCGCTGTCGCACGCGCAGGTCCTGCGCGATGTCGTCGCGCAAGGGGCGCTCGCCGACCAGGTCGGGCTCGACTTCATCGGCCTCGGCGAGCACCACCGTCCGGACTTCTCGATCTCGGCGCCGGAAGTCGTGCTCAGCGCGATCGCCGCAAAGTCTCAGCGCATCCATCTCGGCTCGGCCGTCACGGTGCTGGGCTCCGACGACCCGGTGCGGGTGTACGAGCGCTTCGCAACCCTCCACGCCATTTCCAACGGACGGGCGGAGGTGATCGTCGGGCGCGGATCCTTCACCGAGTCGTTTCCCCTCTTCGGCTACGATCTCTCGCGTTACGAGGAACTGTTCGAGGAGAGGCTCAACCTCTTCGCCGAACTGCTCAAGCAGCGGCCGGTGACCTGGCGCGGCAAGACCCGCTCGCCTCTCGACCACCAGGCGGTCCTTCCTCCGCTCGAGAACGAGATGCGAACCTGGGTTGGCGTCGGCGGCACCCCGGAGTCTGTGGTCCGCGCCGCCCGCTACGGGTTCCCCCTCATGCTCGCGATCATCGGCGGGGCGGCGCGGCGGTTTTTGCCGTTGGTGGATCTGTATCACCGGTCGCTCGATCGCGCCGGCACACCGTCGCAGCCGATTGGCGTGCACTCGCCCGGGCATGTCGCGGCGACCGACCAGCAGGCCAAGCAGGAGCTGTGGCCGCACTATGCGGCGTTGATGAACCGGATTGGCGGCGAGCGCGGCTGGCCGCCGATCACCCGCGACCATTTCGAACGCGAAGCCGGTCCCGACGGCGCGCTCTGCGTCGGATCCCCCGAGACGGTGGCGGTGAAGATCGCGGCGGCCATGAAGACGCTGGATCTCTCGCGATTCGACCTGAAGTACGCCAATGGCGGGCTGCCGCACGACACGCTCATGACGAGCATCGAGCTATACGGCACGCAGGTGGCGCCACGCGTTCGCGAGCTGCTGGCCTGAAGGGAATCAGGCGGCCGCTGCCGCCAATCACCATCCGTCATGCGACACTACTCTACGAAACCAGACGCTCGTGTCCTGCCTTCGAGGGCTCGCCACGGGTTTCGGAGCGCGGCGCCTTCCGCCAAAGACGGTGGACACTCGGAGGTGGAATGAAACAGACGACCCTGTTCGTGCTCTTGTCGTGAGAATGGAAGGACGCGGAAACATGACCAGACGTTTGTCGCTCACGGTGTTGGTGTGTGTGTGGACGCTCGGCGCCGTACGCGGTCTTGCCGCCCAGGATCTCGTCGTCACGAACGCGCGAGTCGTCGTCGGCAACGGCACGGTGATCAACCAGGGCTCGGTGGTGATTCGGGGGGGACGGATTGTCTCGGTCTCCGCCGGTCCCGCCACCGTGGCGGGCGTCCAGGCTATCGATGCGCGGGGCATGACCGCGATGCCGGGATTCATTGATGGCCATCGGCATGTCAACACCGGGCCCAGCGAAAAGGAGCAGATGCAGCAGCTGCTCGATGCGGGATACACCACGGTCCTGTCTGGCGGCGGCCCTGCGGAAGGGAACCTGCTGCTGAAGGACCATATCGAGAAAGGCGTCATCAAGGGACCGCGCATCATCCCGTCCGGACGCGTGGATATCGGCAATACCACCGCCGACCTGGCGCGGGCCGAAGTCCGGAAGCTTGCCGCACTGGGAATCAAGTTCATCGGCGAGCAGGCGCTGACGCCGAAGCCGGGGCCGACAGTCAAAGAGCTGGAAAATCTCAGGGCGATGGTGGACGAGTCAAAGAAAGTGGGCGTGTGGGTTCAAATACATGCGGTGAGTCCCCAAGCCATGATGGCCGCGGTGGACGCGGGGGTGCCCAAGCTCGTGCATACGCCACACTTCGGCTGGCTCAGCTTTGAGGACGCCAAGAGAGTGGCCGCCGCCGGCGTGAAGCAGCTGTCGACCATCGGGTTCGGCGTGCCGGTCTTCGGCGTATTTGCCGACGACAACAAGCCGCGTTTCCGGGACGGCAAGCCCTGGCCCGAATCGATCCTCGACGGGGACGGCCGCGGACAGGAGGCGGGATATAAGGCCGTGAACGCCCGGACATCGTGGGACGCCGGCGTCGTGTACGGCTACGGCACCGACACCGGGTATGCGCCGAAGGCCGGTCTCGAGCACGAGCTCAAATCCCTCAATCTGATGTTCTCGATGCAGGACATCGTGAAGTTGCTCGGTCCGAACACGGCCTCCTATATCGAGATGAGCGACCAGCTCGGGACACTCGAGGCGGGCAAGCTCGCCGACATCGTGCTCCTGGGCGGCAACCCCTTCGACGGCTACTGGAACCTGCTGAATCCCAAGCTGGTGATCAAGGGCGGATTGATTGTTTCGGATCAGCGGTAGCAGCCTGGCGTTCTACCTTGACGGCGGCCGCCCGGCCCGGCGTTCGTGAACGGATCTGGCTGAGGATCGTATGTCCCAAGTATGGTGAGATCGTGAAATTCCTACTCTGGTGCACCCTCCTGGTGCTCTGCTGGCCGCTGGCGTTGCTGGCGCTGGTCCTCTATCCGCTCGTGTGGCTCATCCTGCTTCCATTCCGCATCTTCGGCATTGTCGTCGACGGCGTGCTTGAATTGTTGCGCGGCATCATCATGCTTCCCGCCCGAGTGGTGAGCGGAAGGCGAGCCTAGAAGGCGGCGCGCCGGGCACCAGGGGAGTGGAGCGCAGTGACCCTCGACGATCTACGCCGCTTTGCGGTGTCCCGCAGCCTCTTCACGCCCACTACGCTGCAGCGCGCCCTCGACCGATTCGGCTTCGTGCAGGCCGATCCGATCCGCGCGCCGGCCCGCGCGCAGGATCTCACGCTGCGTCATCGCGTCACCGGCTACCGCGCCGGCGATCTCGAGCGTCGCTACTCGCGTCTGGACGTGCACGAGGATTTCTTCGTGAACTACGGCTTCGTCACCGGCGCCGTGCAAATCTTGATGCACCCGCGCGGCGGCCGCACTCACTGGACGGCGGCGCGCGGGAGGCAGGTGCGCGCCCTGCTGGATTTCGTGCGAACGCGTGGCCCAGTCCATCCCCGCGACGTGGACACGCACTTTTCGCACGGCTCCATGACAAACTACTGGGGCGGATCCTCGAACGCGACCACGCATTTGCTGGATGCCATGCACTATCGTGGCTTGCTGCGGGTCGCGCGGCGCGAGGCCGGCATCCGGATCTATGCGGTGCACACACACCAGCCCGGTCCGCGCGACGTCGCGACCCGGCGTCTTCAGCTGGACGCGCTCGTCAACGTCATCGTCGGCAAGTACGCCCCACTGCCCGACGTGAGTCTGTCCAGACTGGTCAGACGTCTGCGCTTCGCCGTTCCGCACTGGGCGGGCGAGCTGGGCCACGCGCTTCAACGGGCGCGGCGGCGGCTCGCGCACGCACGCGTGGAGGGCGTGGACTGGTACTGGCCGCCGGAAGAGACACTCAGGGTCAGCCCGCCCGAGGATATGGTGCGTCTGTTGGCGCCGTTCGATCCGGTGGTCTGGGACCGGCGCCGCTTCGAGATCCTCTGGGGCTGGGCGTATCGCTTCGAGGCATACACGCCCGTGTCGAAGCGCAAGCTCGGCTACTACGCGCTCCCGTTGCTGTGGCGAGACCGTGTGATCGGCTGGGCGAACGTGTCTGTCAAAGACGGCTCGCTCGGAATTGACCTCGGGTATGTCGCGTCGCATCCCCCGCCCGGTCGAATATTTCGCCGCGCGCTCGAGGAGGAGCTCGCCCGCCTCCGCGCCTTTCTCGGTCTCGAATCCTGACGAGAGGTACCGGTTGCGCCCGGCGAGAGGTCGAAAGGCATGACTCGGTGGGCTCGGCGAGCTCGTCGGTTCATTCAGACATTTGAGCGGTGCCCTTCGGCACCGCTGTTGGAGGCTCATTTGCCGCTCGCGTTATGATGCCTGCGGATGGACACCAGAGAGACGCGCGACGTTCGACCTGCCCGGAAGAGCATCGACCTCGGGTCGAACGAAAGGCCGATGGCGTGGCCCTGACATCCGGTCGCGCGCGGGTGCTCGCCGCCGCCGTGCTGGTGCTCGCCGCGGCCGCCGGTGTTGTGGCCCAGCGCCGCGGCTTCGGCGGCGGTCGGTTCGGCGGCGGCCGGTTCGCCGAGCTCCGGCTTCCGCCCAACGTCCCCTACGACGGCCGCTTCGCGTTCGTCCGCGTGAAGTACGAAACAGCGCCGGGCGGGTACTGGTGGCGCGGCCAGCCCTCCTGGTCGCACGGCTATCCGCTCGCCGAGCAGAATCTGATGAAGATCATGAACGAGCTGAGCTTCCTCAACGCGCATGAGGAAATCGTCACGCTGGCGCTCGACGATCCGGAGCTGTTCAAGTACCCGCTCGCCTACATTATCGAAGTGAGCTGGTGGACGTTGAGCGACAAGGAAGCCGCGGCGCTGCGCATGTATCTCCAGAAGGGCGGCTTTCTCATCGTCGACGACTTCAAGCGGCCGGGCGACTTCGGCAGTCCGGGGTGGGAGCCGTTCGAAGCGAACATGAGGCGGGTCCTGCCCGACGTCCGCTTCTTCGACATGCAGCCGACGCACCCGATTTTTCACGCGTTCTTCGAAATCAACCGGCTCGACATCGTTCCCCAGGCCTACAACGCCGGGCAGCCGATTTTCCGCGGTGTCTACGAGGACAACGATCAGACCAAGCGGCTCCAGATCATCATCAATTACAACACCGACGTCTCTCAGTTCTGGGAATGGTCGGGCCAGGGCCTGCGCCCGATCGATCAGACCAACGAGGCCTACAAGCTGGGCGTCAACTACCTGGTCTACGGGCTGACGCACTAGCAGAACCGAGAGAGCCTTGCTGCAAAGCGTCGACACCCCAGGAGCGATGGTTGGCCGGAAAATCCGGGTCACGCCTTTTTCGCCGGCGCTCGGCGGCGAAGTGCGCGGCCTCGATTTGGCCGATGGTGTGGACGAGGAGGGCTACCGCGAGGTGCGTGCGGCGCTCGGCCAGTTCGGCGTGCTCTTCTTCAGGGAACAATCGGAGATTTCGCCTGCCGTTCAAATCGCCATCGGCAGGATGTTCGGCGAACTGCACACGCATCCGGCCGCGCCGCAGATGCCCGGGTTTCCGGAATTGTTCGTCATTCATACCCGGCGTGATTCCAAGGTGGCCAACGGCGAATTCTGGCATTCCGATGTCTCGTGCGACGAGGAGCCGCCGCTCGGTACGATGCTGCAGATTCACGTCCTGCCTGCGATCGGCGGCGATACGCTGTTTGCGAACATGCACGCGGCGTACAACGCATTGTCGGCGCCGATGAAGCAGATGCTCGGGGGCCTGTCCGCGCTGCACGAGTCCGAGCACGTCTATCGGGGCCGGTACGCCGATCGAGGCGTGGAGGATCGTGGCAGGGTGTATCCGAAGGCGACCCATCCGGTGATCCGCACGCATCCGGAGACCGGCCGCAAGGCGATCTTCGTCAACCGGACGTTCACGACGCGGATCAACGAACTGAGCGAGGCCGAGAGCCACGCCGTGCTCGGACACCTGTTCGATCACTGCGAGCAGATCGACTTTCAAATCCGGTTCCGATGGGAGCAGAACGACGTCGCCTTCTGGGACAACCGCTCCGTCATGCATCGGGCGGTGTGGGACTACTGGCCGCACGAGCGCAAGGGGCGCCGCGTCACGATCAAGGGCGAGCGGCCCCGCTGATGTCGGCCCGGTCGGGCCTGGCCGCGCATCGATCGGTTCAGACACTCGGCAGCCTTGCGGCGGGGCTCGCTCTGGGTCTGCTCTTTCCGCGAAGTCCGCTCGTGCTCGGCATCGCTCAAAGCGGCACCTGGTTTCCCAAGACCATCGTGACCTTCGCGGCGGCGATCATCTTCATCCTCATGTCGGCGGCGCTCGCCAAGACCCTCTTGACCCACCGGCGCTCGGGGCGTTTTCTCCTGTTCACGATCGGTCTGTACGTGTTGATGGGCCTGGTGTCGCTGCTCTACGTCTCCGCGTGGATTCCCCTTTTGACGGGGCTGCCGATGCAACGTCCCGGACAGGAGCTGCCGGGACTTGCCGGCTGGCTGAACGGCATCGCCGTCGCGTTCCAGACGGCATTTACCGAGCAGCCGCTGTTGCAGGTGCTGGTCGCGGCGTTTCTCAGTGGTGCGGCGGCGGGTTCGATGAGTGCGCTTCACCCGGCCGCTCGCGGGCTCATTCGCTGCGGCGACTGGATGCTGAACGCCTTTTCAAAGCTGCTCTGGTACTACCCCGTGATGATCGGCTGCCTGGCGATCTTCATTCCCGCGCGCTTCGGCACGCACGGTCTGGCGATATACGGGCGCACCACGTTGAACCTGGCGATCGTGGCGGTCGGTTGGTCGGCCGGCATGATCCTCCTGGTCCGGTTGGTCACCACGCGCAGCTGGGCGCAGATCTGGAAGTACTTCGCGACCGTGTACACCGCCGGCTTCGGCACGGGCGGCTCCTACGAGACGCTGCCGGTGAATCTGGTGTCCGCCGAGCACGATCTTGGTTTGCGCCCTGAGGTCGCGCGCGTCTCGATCGTCCTTGGCACCGTGCTCAACAAGAACGTCGCGACGATGGCCGTGCTTCTCGTGACGGTGTCGACCTGCGCCCTGCTCGGCGTGCCGATCAGCATGGTCGAGATCGGCGTGCTCATTCCACCGGTCATGCTGCTTGGCCTGGAGTCGCCAGGCATTCCCGGCGGCGCCGGCGTCTTCATGTCCCCCGTTGTCGCCTCGCTGCTTGCCGTGCCGGATGCAGGCCTCTTCGTCACCACGTTCGTGACCTTGTACTCGGGTCTCATTCCGATGATTGCGACGGCCGGCAACACGACCGATGACGGCTTCGTGGGCGCGATCATCAACGACCGGCTGACCGACCTGGAGGCCCCTGATACAGGGCCGCCGCTGCAGTCGTTCGCGTCGAATCCCGTCCCGTACCCGCGTCCCGTCCGCGCGGGAGCGGCCGGACTGCTGGCTCTGGCGCTGTGGCTGATCGTCGCGCCTCAAGCGCGCAACGGCCTGCCCGCGCTCCAGTGGCTGGCCCGCTCGGCGTTCCGCGGCGAGGCCCTGCTCGGCGCCGCGGCGCTGCTCGTCGCGCTGACAGGGCTTCTGGGCGGAAGGGCCCCGACGCCTCGGTAGCGGGTCGAGAACCAACTGCAACCGGCAATAGAACAGTCACCCCGGGGCGCCGATTTCAGTCATAACCCGACAAATCCGACCTTTCGAGCGGCGAGCCGGGGTGACGCTCGACGGCGGCCTGAACTGCGCTCTGCTTCACCGCGGTGACGCCTGCAAAGAAAGGAGGCGACGACGCAGAAGAATGATGGCGAGTCATTTGTCGCATAACTCACTCCTATAGTCTGACGGCGGTTGACCATTTCGCCCATCCTGTCCGCTTTGGTCGCAATTTCACCTGATGTTCGTCGAGGACATGCTGGCAACCCTATTGCTCTGCTTGGCAATGAAGAACTCAGGTCGAAGCCCCGACTTGAGGCAATAAAACGTGGCCGGCGAAGGATGGTGAAGCGTGAAGCGGATCTTCTCAGTAGCGTTGATGATCGGTGTCTCGGCGTGCGGCGGTGACAGAACTAGCCCGACCGGTCCCTCGGCGTTGACACAAGGAAAGGGATCGTCAACCGCGGCCACCCCTGACATTTTCAAGGCTCCGAGCAACGCTGCGCCGGTCCCTTATCACATCCAGCACCCGGTTGAATTTCCCATGTCGCTCGGGGTCGTCGCCTTCCCGCCACGCAATGAACCGAACGTCTTCTTTGCGGATCTCCAGGGGGTCTACCGCGATGTTCTCCGGCGGTCTCAAACTGCGCCTACGTATGTCGACTCAGAGGGCCAAAACGTTTGGCTGACGGAGTATTTTCGGTTCTACCTGAATGGCTGCTCGCATACCGATGCGATGTCGCGGACGCTGTCCGAGATCACCACGGGCGGTTCGCTCCCCACATGCGGCTCTGAGAATCTGGTATTTCCACCGCGCGACCTTCCGTTCGAGTTCCAGAACCGTCTGCAGGCCACCTATCGCGACGTGCTGCGCCGACCCCAGATTGGCTCGTATGTCGATAGCGAAGGCGCGAACGTATGGTTGGCGCAGTACCTGCGGTTTCGTGTCAGCGGGTGTGGCCACAGCGACGCCGAGAACAAGGTCTTCACCGAGATCCGCGGAGGCGGCGTTCAGCCGGCGTGCAGCGTGCCGAGCGCACCAGGCCCCAGTGCACCTAGCCCCAGCTCCTCCAATTCGGCCACTGGGACCGTCGCAGCGTTGGGAATCAACCGACACCTTGTGACGATAATCGGCGGAGGATCCACGCTGGGGCTGGGGCTCGCCTGGTCCAATCCCGCCACCGACCTCGATCTCTACCTGACGCTCACTTCCTGCAGCGGCTACCCGCCGTTAAATTGCAACCTCCTGGCGTCGTCGCGGCGAAGTTCCGGCACCGGCGAATCGCTGGGGCGCACCGGCGTTCGAGCGGGCGACCAGTTCTACGCCTGGGTTGACAACTTCTCCAACAGATCTGAGACGTACGCGATTGCTTCCGTTCTAACGCTGACGAAGACAGACGGCGAAGACCTGGAGTTCACCGTGGGACCGGCCGAACCGCAGGCCAGCCGGCCAGCGGGGTTCTCGAAGAGCGAATAGACTACGGCGCGTACTGCCTCTGAATCGCGGGAGGAGCCAACTGAACGCACACATGCCCAATGCGGAATCGATCGCGGTCGTCGTTCTCACGATCGGTTCAGTCTTGGGCGTGTATGCCGGCCCCCAGGCTCAACGCGCGCCCGTTCAGACCGCGATCTCTCCGCAGACCTCGGCCGAACTTCGCCAGTCGGATCGCGTAGTCGATCAGATGCTCAGAACGGATGGCCTGGTCCGGCGTCAGGTGCGACTGGATACGCTTCTATCAGATCGGGTCCATGAGCGGCTCGAACAGCGTTATGAGGGTCTTCGAGTATTTGGCGCGGACGTGACCCGCGAAACCATGGCGGGCATGACGCAGTCATTGTTCGGAACACTCTACGATGTCGTCGATGTCGAGCCGACGCCTCGCCTGACCGCTGAGGAAGCGCTCACCGTCGTCCGCGACGTAACCGGCGACGATTTCTCCTCCAGGGCACCGGCAGAATTGCTGATTCTGCCGATCGACTCGACGTTCGCCCTGGCATATCGGCTAAGCGCCGCGTCGACTTCGCAGTCCGCCGATTTCTTCGTAGATGCCCACAGCGGCGCCCTCCTCCTGACGATTAGCACGATTCACACAGCGGCGGCCGTCGGCCTGGGCACGGGGGTACTAGGTGACACCAAGAAAGTAAGCGATAACAGCAGCGCCAGCGGTTTTACGGCGGTGGACCTGCTGCGCCCTCCGTCGATCCGCACTTACGACATGCGCGGAAATCTCCCGCGGGTCAAACAGTTCCAACAAGGGGTGGTTAGACTGACTGACGCCGACCTGGCGTCCACCTCGACGAGTAACTCGTGGACGGACCCCGCCGTTGTCGATGCCCACGCCTACGCCGGAATGGTCTACGACTTCTATTTCAAGCGTTTTGGGAGACACGGTCTGGATGACAACGACATACCGCTCGTCAGCCTGGTGCATCCCGTACTACGCACGACGGCATTGACGGCATCGGCTGGCGATTCGATCTATTACACCAATGCCTTTTGGGATAGCGCTCTTCAGGTGATGGTTTACGGTGATGGTCTGCCACCCGGCGTGGTCGTCGCAGCGACTCAGCAAACTTGGAACTATACGTCTGGTGCGCTGGACATCATCGGGCACGAGCTCACACATGGCGTCACCCAATTCACGTCCAACCTCATTTACAGGAATGAGTCCGGCGCCTTGAATGAGTCGTTCTCAGACATGATGGGGACCAGTGCAGAATTCTTCTCCCGTTCAACGGGCACCGGAACACTCCAGGCTGACTATGTGATCGGCGCTGACGTTATTCGCGGTCCTCTCGTGAACGGTATTCGTTCGATGGCGAATCCCTTGATGTTCGGCGACCCAGATCACTACAGCCGACGGTCTCTCGCCGCGAGCGATGCCGGTGGTGTTCATGCGAACGCCGGCATCCCAAACAACGCGTTCTATCTGGCAATCGAAGGCGGAACGAATCGAACCTCCGGGCTCTCGGTGCAAGGCGTGGGTGCCAGCAACCGGGAGCAGATCGAGATGGTGTTTTACCGCGCATTCGCATTCCTGCTCCCTTCGGGGGCCACGTTTTCCCTTGCCAGAGCAGCAACCATCCAATCGGCGCGAGATTTGTACGGGATTGGCAGTAGTGCCGAGCGGGCTGTCACTCAGGCGTGGACGGCCGTCGGGGTGAACTGATATCCATCCGGAATCGACGATCGCGCGTCGGATTGCCAGTTGACGGCCCGTGGTGAAAGTCGTCGGGTCCGTGAGGTCCGACATCAGCTCGCGGCTCGCACCGCGAGTCGCATCATGCCGGAGTGGCCTCATTTGCGGCGAGCTCGTGGATGTCTCCGCGTGGATTCCGTTCTCGTGTGACGACCCGGCCCCGTCCTGGGCAGGGGCTCCCTGTGCCTGCGCTGACTGCACGACATCGCCGTCGCGCGTACCGGCGTTCTGATCGAAGGGGTTGCACGAATCACGATTTGATCGGGACCCAGATCTCGAATCCGCCCAGTCCGGTACGGCCGTCGAACTGCTCGCCATATCGTTCGAACGCCGGACCGTCGAATGGCGCATAGCCGGCGCCCGAGAGGGCGTTGTTCCAGATGGCCGTCCACGTCGTGACGACGGCCGAGACGTGATCCTTGTGCTCGAACACCGCGTAGGTCTGCGGCGGAATCCGCAGCCGCGCGAACTCCGCCGGATGCGCGGGGAACTCGCTGACCTGCACTCCGCAGATGTACTCGTTGCTGCCCGTGTCATCGGTGTTGCAGATGACGCCGAATGTGTCGGGTCCGATCTGTCCCGGGACGATCGAACCAGCCCGTGACCTCATCGAAGACGGGTGAGATTTGCCGAGATAGGGGACGAAGCGATCCCATTGCGAGGGGATTCCCGCATTCGTGCGGTGGTAGCGCTGGCTGAGTCCGAAGATCAGCAGCGTGTCCTGACGGACGATCCGGGGCGGGGCGATGGTCGTCGAGGTGGTGCCGTTCATGTTGATGGTCTCCAGGAGGTCGAGACCTCCGGTGTGGGCCCGCTCCCGCACCTGCTCGGGGGTCAGGCCGAAATGTTGCCGAAACGCTCGAGTGAAGGCTTCGTGTGAGCCGTAGCCGGCGTCGAGCGCAACGCCGAGGATGTCCGGCGCGCCGGTGGCGAGCGTCTTCGCGGCTTCGCTGAGCCGGCGCCCGCGCACGTACGACGTGAGGGCGCAGCCGGCGGCGAGCCCAAAGGCGCGAGACAGGTGGAAACGAGAAACGCCCACCACGCCGGCAATCGAATCGAGCGACAGGTCCGCGCTGAGGTGGCTCTCGATGTACCACAGCGCTTTGGGGGTGATGTTCACGACCCGTCGATCATGCCTCGTCGCTCAAGCTGCGGCTTGACAGTTGTTGCGGTCCAGGCGTTCACCGGCATCCGGATACCCGGCTGCCGACTCGAGCGCGTTGCGATCGGACCGGTCGTACATCCGCGCAGTTCATACGCCTCAAGGTATAGAATCCGGTCGGGCGGACCGCGACGGACCGCGGGCGGACCGCGACGGCACGCGCTGACATCAACCGAAGCCTGCTGCTCTCCTTCCGGTGGAACGACAGCGGCGGAATCAAACAGGAGGAACTCATGCGAAATCAATGCGCGAGAACGGCGGCGGCTGGCGCTCTGGCTCTCGTCTGTATGACGGGCGGCACCGGCGCGCAGGCGCCCGCGGCGCCGGCGGCCCCAGCGAGCACGGTGGTTGCCGCGCCGACGTACACCTCCATTCCCCTGGAAATCGCCGTCAATCGCCCTGCCGCAGAAGTGTGGAAGCGCGTCGGGAAATTCTGTGATATCGGCGAATGGCTGCGGATCGCCTGCACCATCACTTCTGGCAAGGACGGTGAATTTGGTGCGGTGCGCTCTGTCGCAGGCGAGGTGTTGGTCGCCAGGACCGAGCTTTCGTACACCTACACGCAGACGGTCAGGGAAGGCCGGCCGTACAACCTCTATCACGGCACGCTCGAGGCGAGACCGGTAACGCCGACGACTTCGAAGATCGTCTACACCTTGTTCTTCGACAACTCGATGCTGGCCGATGACGCCGCGCGCGAAGCGGATCGGACGCGGCGGATCGCGCAGTTCACGACCGCGCTCGAGAACATGAAGATCCTGGCCGAAGGCGGCACGCTGCCGCCGGCCCCGCCTCGTGGCGCCGGGCCCGCTCCAGCCCGCGGTGCGGGCGGCCGGTGACACTCGCGCGAGCGACGCAAAACAAGTAGGCAGTAGCACCAGCGCGAGCCACCGAGGTCATCGTCACAAGACTCTGGACTGCGAACAGCTTCTCCGGGTCGTTGCCGATGCTCTCGGTGTTCTCGCTGCGGCCCACCTCACACCCACCATCCCGTCGCTCGCACCCGGCATCGCCAAACGCCATCCTGTAACAGGTTGCTGAAAAAGCCAGCAACCTGAACTTAGAAGTGAGAACTCAGAACTTTCAAGGTCGAATTCCCGAAGAATCTTTCAGGACTTCCATGTTTTGACTTCTGAGCTTTCAGTTCAGGAGACGTCTTTCAGCAGCCTGCTAAACTGGTCAGGACCGCATGCCTGACGAGGTTGTCCGCTCCGGGCGGACCCGCGTATCATTGGCCGGAGCTGTTCTTCCGCGAGTGAAAGATCTGGAGAGCGAATAGATGGGTTCGAGGTTCGTATATCTCGCGGTGGCGTCACTCCTGCTCGTCCAATTGCCGACTCCCGCGCCGCTGAGCTCCACGGCCCATGCGCAGGGTCGCGGCGGGCAGGGCCCAGGGCGAGGCGCGGCGCCGGCGCCAGGCCAGCAGGGACAAGGCCGTCGGGGAAATACCCCGACGTTCCCCGGCCCGCCGGCCGGCATGCAAGCGCTGCCGATCGATCTGTTCACCTCGAAGAACTTCTACGCGGACAAGGCGCTCTGGTCAGACAAGCGATACTTCCGGTGCAATACACCGCGCCAGATCACGGATATCTGGACGTCGCGCCGCATCGGTGCCAATCCGCCGACCTCGGCTTCGTGGGGCGACTGCAGTGAGGATTATCCGCGGGACAAGGTCGTCAGTCCGTATCCCCACACCACCGCAAAAGCGCACTACGACGCTTTGATGGCGCAAGCGAAAGCCGCGGGCGGTCCGACCGTGTATACCCGGCAGACGATGCCGGACTGGGACGGCTGGTATGGCCGGGTCGCCCAGGATGCGAGCTCGCAGTGGATCTGGGGCACGGTCAACCAGACCAGCACCATCCTGTCGGTGCTGACCCCCGAGTATCAAAAGCGCATGGTGCAGATGAACTACCACGAAGGCGTGGACAACGCGCCCCAATGGGAGGCCTCGTTCTGCTATCCGGAGGGGTACCTTCGCTGGTGGGCGCAGGCCTCCGGCGGCGGCAACTTTCAACTGACCGTCGGGCCGACCCAGGTGCAGCTCATCTCGGGAGTCGCCGCCAACTTCCTGCGGCAGGTGCTCATCGGGCGGAGCCACGTCCAGAAGGTCCCGCAGTGGTATGGCGAGACCGTGGGGTTCTGGAACGGCACCACGCTGGTGGCCTGGACCGCCAATGTCCAGGGTTGGACGCTGTCGCATTCGATGTTCGAGTTCAGCGATTCGCTGGAAACCATCGATGTGTTCACGCCCCGATACGACGCGAGCGGTGCCTTCGTCGGACTCTCGCTCGAGACGACCTTTTACGATCCCGAAGCGTTCGCGGTCCCGCTGCACAACGTGATGAACTTTACTCGTGCGGCGCGGTTGGACGATCCGGAGAGGCGCTACACCTACATCGAATGCCTGAGCAATCTGCGCAACGTCGATGGCAGACCGCGCCAGCTCACCTCCACCGATCCTCGTTACATCGACTACTATGGCCGGCCGTGGGCGCAGAATTGGGAAAAATATTTCGAGGTGGGGTGGGACAAGCCCAACGAGGAACTTCCCGCCGGGGTCCTGGATATCCTGGATCGCCTCGATGGCAAGAAGAAGTAGCGGGCACGAGGAGAAGATGATGCAGAGACAACGGCCGAGTCTCGGCGCGACGGGCGCCCTGGCGACGACTCTATTTCTGGGTGTGTGTGTCGCGCCGATAATGGCGCATCACTCATTTGCGATGTACGACCAGACCAAGACGGTGGTCTTGACCGGGGTTCTGACGAGGTTTGTCGCGCAGGCCAATCATGCCGAGATCCACTTCGTGCCGCTCGACGCGAACGGCAAGCCGGTTCGTGGCAGCGACGGCAAGCCGACCAGTTGGGGTGTCGAGATGGCCGGCGCCGCCGCCGTTGCCACTCAGGGCATCACGGTCAAGAGCTTCCCGGCCGGCACGATCTTCAGCGTGAAGCTCAATCCTCTCCGCGACGGCAGCAACTTCGGCTCGAGGGTCGGCGCCCTCGCCAAGTGCCCGAAGGACAAAGTACCGATGCCAGGCAAGCACTGCGACTCCATTGAAGGCGCCGAGATTCTCGGGGGCACGGCGTTTTGACGGCCAGCGGCCCGGAGCGTTCACCTCAAGGACGGCACGCGTGAATCAATTCGCTCAGTGGCTGTCGCAGACCTCCTGGAGCCTCGCGATTCAGACCCACGAGTGGATTATTCCAACGGTCCAATCCATTCACATCGTCGCCATCGGCGTGATCCTGGCGTCGGTGTTCATGATCGATCTGCGCGTTCTCGGTTGGGCCGGACGGGATCAGACCCTGGTTGAAACGACGGCCCGGTTTGGCCCCTGGCTGTCATGGGCGCTGGGCGTGCTGCTTGTGACGGGCGCGCTGATGGTGGTTGGCGAACCGGCGCGCGAACTGCTGGCGTTTTCGTTCTGGTTCAAGATGGGCCTCGTGGTGATCGGCGTCACGTCTGCCGGTTGGTTTCAGATCGCACTCAAACGACACGAGCGTCAGTGGGAAACGACGCTGGTCAACCGCTGGAGCATCAAGTCGGCGGCGGTGTTGACCTTGTTGGTCTGGGTTGGCATCGTCATCCTCGGACGCCTGATTGCCTACGACCACGTCTGGGGATCCTGGTCTTTGTCGCCGAAAGCGTGAATGAGCATTTCCGAGATTCTGGCAGCGCTCGAAGCCTCTCAGTTGTCCGGCCGCATTCGAGACTCGCTCTACCTGTTTCCCCTGATCGAGTCGTTTCACGTCCTGGGGCTGACAATGGTGTTCGGCACCATTGCCATCGTCGATTTGCGCTTGATTGGCTGGGCGTCGACGCGCCGGCCCTTCTCGCGGGTTGCGTTGGATGTCCTCAACTGGACGTGGCTGGCGTTTGCCTTGACGGTCGCGACCGGCGTGCTGATGTTCATCACCAACGCCGGCGTCTACTATCACAACCTCTCTTTTCGCCTCAAGATGGGCATGTTGGTGCTGTCCGGCATCAACATGCTGATCTTCAAGCAGACCGCGGCGCGGTCGATCGGCCGCTGGGACAGGGAGCCCGCCGCGCCACCCGCTGGACGCATCGTCGCCACCGTGTCGCTGATCGTATGGATCAGCGTCATCTTCCTGGGCCGCTGGATCGGCTTCACGTCGACGCGAGCGCAACCCGCGGCAGATCCCGACTTCAATATCGAGTCGCTCCTGCCGAAGTGAACCAGAAGATCACCTTGCGAAACGAGACAATGAACCACAAAGCGCACAAAGATCACGAAGAAGACCGCGAGCTAACGCGTTTCTAGAAGACCGGCGACGGCCGAAGGCCTCAGCCGTTTGGGAGCGTAGCGGCCCTTTGTGCTCTTAGTGACCTTTGTGGTTCAAGAGTTTGCCGGCGCTGGAATTGAACGCAGGCGCCAGCCGCCGAGCATCACCCTGTTCACTGGTTCTGGCGCGCCGCCTCTTGCGCCCGCTTGTCGTTGGGATACCAGTATTTGAGGTGACAGCTCTCGCACGCCTTGTCGAGGCGCTCGCAGGCCGCAAACAGCGCGTCCTTATTCCTGTCGTCGACCGCCTTCAACGCCAGCAGTGCAGCGTCCTGAAGGGCATGGGCGCGGTCGAGGAAAAACGCCCGGTCGC
Source organism: Acidobacteriota bacterium (assembly GCA_040007095.1). Taxonomy (GTDB): domain Bacteria; phylum Acidobacteriota; class Vicinamibacteria; order Vicinamibacterales; family CAVVIG01; genus JBDTVS01. The sequence goes on along the minus strand of JBDTVS010000122.1, from coordinate 1,382 downwards.
CCTCGATCAGCGCCTGGATTTGTGCGGGTTGCAGCTCGATCTCGGGATTCTCAGCTTTTTCGTCGACGCGCGTGACCTGACGGCCTTTCATCACCAGCAGGTTGGGAGCTTCGACCAGCTGAATGACGTGCCGGCGGACTTCCTTCCACTCCTCGTCGGTGTGCGGCGCCTTCTCGGTGATCCCGTGCTCGTCGGCGATCTGCGCGACGGAGTCGAACAGGAACTCCCCGCTCGGATCGACCATCGAGTCCATGATGTCCTTGATCGTCGCGGTCTTCAGAAGCTCCTTCTCGACCGGCTGCGAGCCAGAGCACCCGCTTGCCGCGACGAACAGGATGCCGAGCAGCAGGCCGCGAGTGGTCAAAATGTCACGCTCGCTGCGTCGCCAAGCACCACCGATCGATAGACCTGGAGCGCCCAGCCCTGCTTCATCAGCTCGTCGTATCGCTGCTGCACCTTGGACTGGTAGTCCTTCTTGTCCTTGTACAGCTTCTTCAATTGCGCCTGCGTGAAGGCAATCTGGTAGTTCGCCAGACCGCACAACTGGTTCTGGGCCGCCTCTCCACGTGCGGCGATGAACGGGTGAGGATTCTTGATCGGCGGCTCCGCGCCTGAATTCGGGACGCCGATCTTACTCGTCGGAACATCGACGTATGTCGTCCGAATGCCCCCTTTGACGTTGCCCACTTCGTCGAGCGCCATCAAGGAACCATCGTTGTCCGTGTTGTAGTCCATATAGATCCGGTCGCCATGCGGCGGGACGGTTCCCTTGTCGAGCCACTGCCACAGATGATTGAGCGCCACCGACATATAGGCCGCCATCGGGAATCTGCTGATCGGCAGCTTGCACGGATCCGGGTAGTAAGCGACGGCGTCTCGCGAATCGATATGGGCCATGCCGGCAAACTCGTAGACCCGGAACTGATTGCCCGGGACGTCGCCATCGGCGCGAGTCGTGGCGCCGGTCATGGTCTCCCGCATGGTCGGCACCTGAATCATCGGCACATCAACGAGCCGCAGCGTGGCGCCGTTACTCGTGGGCATGAAGCCGTCATAGATTGGCTTCATCTCGACGAGGCGCTGCACCATGTGCGCCGGCAGGTAGTTCACGACCACTCCCGCGGACGCGGAAGAGCCCGTCAGAATCATCTTCCGGATCGTCAGCCCCGCCAGCGGGTTGTCCTTGTCCTTCGACTTGATGAGCGCTCCCACCTGGGCGATGATCTCGTTCGCCTGTCCATTGCCGACAGAGAGATCCTTGTAACGTTCCGGGTTGAATTGGGTGAATCCCTGGGGGGCGCTGGTCAGGATCTCCAGCCCGATGTGCCCTTCGGTCATCGAGTAGGTGTGCGTGAAGTGAAACATCCACGGGTTGCCGCTCG
>JBDTVS010000121.1:0-11961 GCA_040007095.1 Acidobacteriota bacterium | reverse complement strand
TCGACACCGACGGCGTCAACGCGTTCGCGTCGCCCGGCGGCATCGTGCACATCACCAGGGGTGCGCTCGGATTGATCACCAGCGAGGCGGAGCTGGCCGGCGTGCTGGCCCACGAGATCGGCCACGTGGCGCACAAGCACGCCGTGAACGCCATCAAGAAGAACAAGGCGGTCCAGCTCGGTGCCAACGAGACGCTCTCCAGCCGCGGACCTTTCCTGGATCGCATCGCGAACAGGGCCTACGATATCGTCCTGGAGAACAAGTTCGATCGCGGCGACGAGATGGACTCGGACAAAGTGTCGTTGACGCTGGCGGAGAAAGCGGGCTATGCGCCGGGCAAGCTCGCCGACTTCCTGACGCAGCTGGACGAGCGCAACAAGGATCAGCCGGAGAGCAACGGCCTGTTCGCCTCGCATCCCGACACCAAGGCGCGGATCGACGCGATCCGGAAGCTGGCAGGCGCGAAGACCGGAGCGATCGTGGAGGACCGTTACAAGACTCAGGTCAAATACAAGGCGACGCCGGTAAGCGCCATCGCCACCGTCGCCGAGGGAGCGTCTGCGCCCGCGAAGCCCGCGGAGGCCAAAAAAGAAGAAGAACCGAAGAAAAAGGGCTTTGGCATCGGTGCGCTGAAGCAGGCCGTGGCCCCAGAAAAGCAATCGTCGCAGGTCTCGGCCTCCGGCGGATCCCGAGGCGTTGGCCCCGATCGGGCGGCGAAGGGCGGCGGCAACCCCGCGCTCGTCAAAGTGACGGTCAGCGCCGCCGAGGTCGCGGAGTTCAAGAAAGGCGTCGTCTAAAGCTTCAGAAAGTCGCGGACGCGCGCGAGGAAGGTTTGCGGCTCTTCCGGAAGCCCGGACGCCGCAGACCTGGTCGCGCGGTGGACGTCGAGCTCCATGCGCCGCGTCGCGACGGCGGTGGTGACGAGCTCGACGATCGCGGGGTCGGCCAGCGCGACGCGCCGGAACGCGTCGACGCCGATCTCGAGGACTCGGCACTCGATCGCGGCGGTGACCGTCGCCGTGCGGGGCTCACCGGTCAGCAGCGACATCTCGCCAAAGACGTGTCCGTCGCGCAGCCTGGCCAGCTCGCCGCTGGCGCGCGCCAGCGTCACGATCGCTTCTCCCCGCAACAACAGAAACATCGAGCTGCCGTGTGCCCCCTCGCGCACGATCGGCTCGCCCGCGCCATAGACGAGCGAGCGCGCCCCTTGCAGAAGGCGTTCGCGCTGCTCGGTGTTGAGCGGCGCCAGGATGTTCACGGCGTCGAGAGTGCCGGCGGTCACGATCGGCGCGTCGTCGACGGCCGCCGGCAGTTCCGACAGCTCCACCTGAATCGGATACGGAATGTTGATGCCGTGGCGGCGGAACGCGTAGTAGATGAGCGAACGAACCCGGTCGCGCACCAGCATGTCGGCGCTGAAATCGGTCGTCCACACGCGGACGCGGTAGGTGATTGCCGACGCAGCGAAGTCGACCAGCAGGACGTCGGGTTCGCGCTCGCGCAGGATCAGCGGCTCGTCGCGGAGCGCGTCCCTGATCACCGCCTTGACCTGATTCGGCGTCGCCTCGTAGCTGGCGCCCACCTCCACCTCGAGCCGCGTTTCCTTCGTCGGTTCCGAGTAGTTCGTGATCGTCTCCTTCGCCACCACGCTGTTGGGCACGATCATGAAATTGCCCGCCTTGGTCCGCAGCTTCGTGGCGCGCCACGTGACCTCGGCCACCGCGCCGTCGGTGCCGGCGATCGTCACCCAATGCCCAACGCGAAATGGCTTCTCGATCTGAATCGCAAGCCCCGCGAACAGGTTGCCGAGCGTGTCCTGCAGCGCAAAGCCGATCACCACTGCGCCGACCGCCGTGGTCGCGAGAATCTTGTCCTGCAGAAACAGGATCGCCGCCAGGGCAAAGATGCCGATGACGATCGTGTCCTGCACGATGTTGGGGAACTGTTCGGACACGCGATCCTGGCGCCATGAGTTGATCGCCAGGACGACCAAGGCGTTGACGACCCCGAAGGTGAGCAGCAGTGGGTTGAAGGTGTGAATCTGTTCGATGACGGACGGCGTCAACGGGGCGTACACCAGCAGGGCCGACCCCACGGCGGAGGTCACAAACAGCAGCCCGGAGGTCAGCAGCTTGGCACGTACCCGGCGGCTGCGACTGGCGTTCCGCAGCACGAACGCGACCACCGCGAGGACGAGGCCGGCGATCATGCCGGGCAGCGGGCCGTCGCCCCGCTCGTGGCGATTTGAAAAGCCATCGCCGGGATTATCGCCGACTCGTGGACGGTTCCGATCATCGGTCGCGTCGAAATGCGATCACGAAACCACCAAAGCACGAAGAAGACATGCCGCCTCACAGACGGCCCATACCGACCGGAGAGGCCGGTGTCGATCGCAGGCGGGACCAATAGAGCCGAAAGACCAGGGACGCGCCGACGAGTCCCCCGTAGGTGTCGAGCCGAAAGCGGTCTGCAAGGGGCCACCAGTGATGCAACAGGCCGGCCACGGCCACGAAGTACACCAGGCGATGGAGCCGCTGCCATCGTCGTCCGCCCAGACGGCGAATCATGCCGGGTGTCGAGGTGACGGCCAGCGGCGCCATCACCAGAAACCCCGCGAATCCAATCGCGAGAAAGGGGCGCGCAACAATGTCGACGACGGTCGATCTGATGAAGTCCACGGCAGCGGGTCCGGACAGGAGCCCATTGGGGAAATCGATCCAGGAAAATCGATCGAACGCCAGGTAGGTCATGAAGTGGATGGTGCCGTAAAAGAACGAGAACAGCCCAAGCATGCGGCGTAATTTCACCGGCCAATGCCACGACGAGAGCCGCCTCAGCGGCGTGACCGCCAGCGTGAGACAGAGAAATTCGATCGCCCAATCGCCGGTCATTCTCTCCAAGGCGCGGGCCGGATCCCTCCCGATCTGATTGTGGAATGCAGCCCACGTCCCGTACGCCGCCGGCGCAAGGCTCGCGACGAACGCCGCCGGTTTCAGCGCCGTGCGCACGGCGCGGCCTCCTGGATCCAATTTGCCGGCTTCAGAATTCACAAGCCCTGACGATTGGCCCACTTATCGATTGACCCTCGTTCGCCGGCGCCGCAGAACGCGGAGCTGCCCGTGAGCGGCCAGACGTTCACCTACTATGCCGTCAACCAGGCGGCCAGCGGAGCGGCCAGAAACTACCAGACGTTGGAGACCGACTACGCGCCGGCACGCACCCAGTACTGGCACGGCGTGGACGTCAACCTGAACGCGCGGCTGCGCAGCGGCGTCACGATCTCGGGCGGCACGTCGACCGGCCGCGGCGTGATCAACACGTGCGCGCTCTCGGCGGCGCTGCCCGAGTTGCTGGTCGTCGCCGGCGTGAGTCAACGGCTCGATTCGTGCGCGATCACCGAGCCGGTCGAGACGTCGCTCAGAGGGCTCGCCTCGTACACGGTCCCCAAGGTCGACGTGCTGATCAGCGCCAACGTGCGCTCGGTGCCCAACGCCAACATTGGCATGGGCCAACTCCGCCACCAACGGTGCGTCGCGGAATGCCAACATCGCCTTGCCGAACACCGTCGTCCAGGAGACGCTGGGGCGATTGCCGGCCGGTGGCCTGGCAACCGGCACCACGACGGTGAACATGCTCACGACGGTCAAGTGTATGGCGATCGCATCACCCAGGTGGATATGCGATTCGCCAAGATCAGGGCGACGAACCTTCGGCCGAACGCCATCGTGGCGCCGCGGTTCGTGCGATTCAATATGGCGGTGAATTTCTAGCGGGATGCCCGTTTCGCATCGGCGACAGGTTTGCCGAACGCCTCGAGGTCCGAACTTCAATACGAGTGACCGAACCCGACACTGTTCGCCTTCGCGAGAGAGCGAGCGGTCTCGCCCTCTCGCGCGCGAAGAAATTATCGGATCTCGCCAGGCGAGGACGTGCAGCCTAGCTGCAGTACGACGAGAAGGTCTTGATCGACTTCACGCCGAGATACGGCAGGGCGAGCGCTCCGCTCGTGCTTTCGCGCTTGGTCTTCGACTCCTGATCCTTGCCGTTTTCGACTTCGGTGTTGGTCTTCGACTCGACCGTGAGTTTGCCGTCACCGGACACGACGGCCTTGCCCTGGATTTCGACGCGCTCCCCGACGTGTTTGGATAGGTCCTCGCTGGTGACGAGCGCATATCGAGACGTTTCGCCCCCGCGATTCGCGCGGACCTCGGTCAGCATGTACTCACCGTTCGGGCGTTGTTCCAGGCAGCCCATCACGGTCACGTCTTTCCCGCCCGAGATCTCGACCTTGGTCTTCGTCGTCGTTTTCGTCTCCTGCGTCTGTGCGGCCAACCCTGAGGCACAGATCGCTGCCAGACCGAGCGCCACGGCTGTCGTGCGGATCATTGTCATGTTGCTCCTGCGGCGCGTGTCGGCTCCGCGCGTTTGAAAATTCGGAAGGCCGAGCCGATCCTCTGCCTGCGTGGAATCAGGTTGGCGCGATCGCCTTGCGAACCCTGCCATGCTGTTCACGACTCTCTGCGGAATCGGCGGAACTGCGTGTTCCGTATTGGACAAGGCTTTGTTGGGGTTTGTGGCAGCGCTGTGACAGACGAGGACGCTTCGGCGAAGTGGGGCTGGCACTCGCCGGGCGGAGCGTGCCGCTACTTCAGCAGCCGGCGCGCCTCGTCGGCCGTGGCGCCGTCGTTGTCCGAGTCGCACAACGTGGCGGCTGTTTGCAGCTCTCGCCGCGCGTCTGCCGTGCGTCCGGCTTTCAGCAACAATTTCCCGAGCTCGAATCGGCTGCGACCGAGCACCCATGGCCGGCCTTCCGACGAGACCGCCTTGCGCAGATCTTGTTCAGCCTCTGACGCCTGACCTTCTGCCGCGCGTGCCGCGCCGCGCTTGAACAGCCACAGCGCCTCCTCGCCGAACATCTTCGGCCGTGTGTCGTTCGCGAACCTCGACATCCCGTCGGTCAACATTCGCGCGGCTTCGGCCGGGCGTCCCGCCCGAAGGTTCGTCGAGCCCGTCTCGAGCCACAGCAGCCGGTTCCGCGGGAATTGGTCCCGCAGCGCGGCCAGCTGTTTCAGCGCGTCGTCGTATCGGCGCTCACGGTTGTAGATCAGCAGAAGTGCCAGCCGCGCGTCGACCTGGTTGTCGCCGGGATACGCGGCGGCCTCCTCGATCATGCGCACGCCCCGGTCCTTGCCGCCTCCGAACCCCGCGACGTAGGCGACCCAGCGAGCGGGAAGGGCGAGCGTGGACACGATGTATCGGTAGCTGCCGACGATGAAGCCCGCATCCTTGCGGCGGGCATCGAGCGCGAGCACCTTTTCGTGCTCTTCGTAGGCGTCCTTCGCCGCGCGAAAGGCACCCACGGCTCGACCTTCGACCGTGGCGGTGTACGAGGCGCGAAGGCCGGCGGCGGCCCCGAGTTGATAGTGGGCCTCGGCATCCTGCGGGTTGGCGGCGAGGCGCTTGCGTGCCAGCGCCAGCGCCTGATTGAGTGCGTCGCGGAATCCCGCTGCGGCCTCTGGAGGTGGCGGAGCCGGCGGCGCTTTCGTCCGATTGACACGCCCGATGTACTCGTCGACGGTCATGTTGCCGAGGCGGAACGTGATGCTGAGCCACCATGCGCTGGCGAGGCCACGATACGCGGCCGCGTCTTCCGGGTCGGCCGCGACCGCCTGCCGGTAGGTATCGAGCGCTCGATCGCGGTCCATGTTGTAGAGCTCGGCGGCGGCGCGCGCCCGGAGCGACTCGGAGTCCCGATTGGCGAACGCCGGCTGCGCGGCCAGTAGCACGCCGATCTGCCCGACGACCAGCACCACGGCGCAGCGTGTCATCCGGGTCATCTGCACAATCTTATCGCGCGACCGCCAACGCGGGGGCGCGTCCATCACTTGCGCGGGCTTCTCCCTTCTGCATACAATCTTGGCGCTCGACACGACCGAGGCGGCAGGCCCGAGAGACAACAATGGACAACGCAACGACCGTCGGAACGATGGCTCATGGGCACGCCCATGAACATGAGCATCATCACGAAGCGCTGGGTTTCTGGCGTCAATATGTTTTCTCTCAGGATCACAAAGTCATCGGGATCCAGTACGCGATCACCGGACTCCTGTTCCTGTTGTTCGGCTTCTGCCTGATGATGCTGATGCGGTATCAGATGGCCTATCCGGGCTCGCCCATTCCGCTCATCGGCAATCTGTTCGGGCAGGACAAAGCGCCGGGCGGAATCATGTTGCCCGAGTTCTACAACATGCTGGGGGCGATGCACGGGACCATCATGGTGTTCATGGGGGTCGTGCCGCTCGCGGTCGGCGGCTTCGGGAACTTCGTCATGCCGCTGCAGATTGGCGCCCCGGACATGGCGTTCCCGAAGCTCAACATGATGAGCTACTGGGTCTATTTCGTGGGCGGCATGATCATGCTCGCGAGCTTCTTCATTCCCGGCGGCGCGGCGCAGTCCGGGTGGACGTCGTATCCGCCGCTGTCGGTCATCACCAAGACCGACGGACAGACCATGTGGTTGATCGGGATGATCTTCCTGATCACCTCGTCACTTCTCGGGTCGGTGAACTTCATCGTCACCATCGTGCAGTTGAGGGCGAAGGGGCTGAGCTACATGCGCCTGCCGTTCTTCGTCTGGGCGCAGTTTGTGACGTCGTTTCTGCTGCTGCTGGCGTTCCCGCCGCTTGAGGCGGCCGGCATCATGCAGTTGATGGACAAGGTGGCCGGCACCAGCTTCTTCATGCCGAGCGGTCTGGTCGTCAGCGGCAAGGTCGTGGAGGTCGCCGGCGGGGGCAATCCGATCCTCTGGCAGCACCTGTTCTGGTTCCTCGCGCATCCCGAGGTGTACGTCCTCATCCTTCCGGCCATGGGCATCGTGGCCGAGGTGATTGCGAACAACACGCGCAAGCCGCTCTGGGGCTACCGCGCGATGGTGTATTCCGTGACGTTTCTCGGCTTTACGTCGTTCATCGTCTGGGCTCACCACATGTTCATGACCGGCATGGGGACCACGATGAGCGCGTTCTTCCAGACGACCACGATGATCATCTCGATCCCGTCGGTGGTCATTCTCACGGCGCTGCTGTTGTCGTTGTGGGGCGCGTCCATTCGCTTCACCACGCCGATGCTGTTCGCGCTGGCGTTTCTGCCGATGTTCGGCATCGGTGGATTGACCGGTCTGCCGCTCGGACTTGCCCCGCCCGATATCCACTTGCACGACACCTACTACGTCATCGGGCACTTCCACTATGTGGTCGCGCCAGGGACGATCTTCGCGCTGTTCGCCGGGATCTATTACTGGTTCCCGAAGGCGACCGGGCGGAAGATGAACGACCTGCTCGGACAGATCCATTTCTGGGGGTCGTTCATTTGTATCAACGCCGTTTTCATGCCGATGTTCATCCAGGGCCTGGGCGGCATGAACCGCCGGATGTACGACGGCGGCGCCCAGTACGCGCACAATGCCGGCCTGCTCAAGTGGAACGTCATGATCGGATTCGCGGCGTGGGGGCTCGGCCTGTTCCAACTCCCGTTCATCATCAATTTCTTCGCGAGCATCAAGTGGGGACAGGCGGTCGACCGCAATCCCTGGCAGGCCACCACGCTCGAGTGGTCCGCGCCCTCGCCGCCCGGACATGGCAATTTCCTGACCGAGCCGGTGGTCTATCGCGGGCCGTACGAATACAGCGTGCCGGGTGCGGCCACCGATTTCACCCCGTCGTTCGAGCCGGAACGGATGTAGTGCACGAGATCATCAGGCAGAATGCACAAGGCGTTCTTGCCTCCGGCATTCTGAAAGCGGCGTTCTGAAAGCGGCGTTCTGAAAACGGCGTTCTGAAACAGTGTCTTGCGCGATCCGATTGTCATGAATATTCCTTACATCGTCGAAGAGCGGCCTGATAGCGGACTGACGAACGGGAAGCTCGGCACCTGGTTGTTCCTGGCGTCCGAAGTGATGCTGTTCGGTGCGTTGTTCTCCACCTACATCATCCTGCGGGTCGGCTCGGTCGAGTGGCCCCACGGTGAGCTGAACGTCTGGCTGGGAATGGCGAACACCTTCATCCTGATCGGCTCGTCGGTCACGATGGTGATGGCGTGGGCGTCACTGAAGCTGAACGACTTCGGGAAGCATCGTCTGTATCTGATCCTGACCTTCGTGTTGTCAGGCCTCTTCCTGGTGAACAAGTACTTCGAGTACGCCGATCACCTCGCACGTGGAGAGGGACCCTGGCACAGCACGTTTCTCGCGATCTACTTCACGTTGACCGGCCTTCACGGGCTGCACATCATCGGCGGGATGGTGGTGATGGCGTATTTCATCGGCCCCGGCGCCAAGATGTGGAAGGCGAACCCGGAGCAGTTCACGAACCGGATCGAAAACACGGGGTTGTACTGGCACTTCGTCGACCTCGTCTGGATCTTCCTGTTCCCCGTTTTGTATTTGTTGTAGGTTCGGCCGGGCTCCCGCGCCTCGGGCGCGAAAGCCTGCGAAAAGCACGCGGTCCCTCCGGGGGGACCGTGGAGGACAACATGCACTCCGATGCGGCAAGCGTGAAAAAGAGCATCCGCACCTACCTGACGGTGGGCGCGGCGCTGTTCGTCTTTACCGGGATCACGGTGGCGGTGAACCAGATCCACCTCGCCGTTCCGATGGCGATCACGGTCGCCTTGATCATCGCGACCACCAAGGGCACGATGGTTGCCTCGATCTTCATGCACCTCAACCACGAGAAGAAGTGGATCTACGGCGCGCTGCTCCTGACCATGATCGGGTTCGCGCTGGTGATCCTTCTGCCGTTGTTCACGATCGGCAATGAGATCGGGACGCCGATCGAGACCGGCCACGCGGCCGTGGAACACGCAGGGCGATAGACATGACCCTCAGGATGTTTCACCTGTTCTTCATCGCGTTGTCGATCATTCTGGCGGCCTTCTGTGGCGCGTGGGCGGTCGAGCAGTACCAAGTCAGGCCGGATGCCATGTTCATCCTCACCGCCGCAGGGTCGATCGCCGGTGCGCTCGGCCTGGTCGCGTACGCCGCGGCCTTTCAGCGCAAGACGCGGAACCTGTGATGCGCCGTGCCCTCATGACCATACTGCTGGCGGCCGTGCCGCGCGCCTTGCTGGCGTGCCCGGTCTGCTTCGGCCAGAACGATTCCCCGCTGGCGCTGGGCATCAACTACGGCATTCTCGTGATGCTCGGGTTCATCGGGAGCCTGCTGCTCGCGTTCGCCACCTTCTTCATTTACCTCATGCGACGAGCCCGCCTCGTGGAAGCAGGCGATTCGCCCTCGGCGAGCGCTGAACTCCTACGACACGCGCCTCACGCGCAGGAAGGAACGACCTAATGCAGGAATTTCTCGGGCTGCCCGTCGCAGCCTCGTCCCACGCCGGCGACATCGACCAGATGATCGTGCTCATCCATTGGCTGATGGCCGTCCTCTTTATCGGCTGGGGCGCCTTCTTCGTCTACGTGCTAGTACGCTTCAGCCGCCGCGCGAACCCCAAGGCGGACTACGCGGGCGCCAAAGGCAAGCTGTCCAAGGGCATCGAGGTGGCGATTGTGATCGCCGAGATGGTGCTGCTCATCGGCTACGCCATCCCGGCCTGGGCGAAGCGAGTCCAGCAGTTCCCCGCCGAGAGCGAAGCCACCGTGGTTCGCGTGGTGGGCGAGCAGTTCGCCTGGAACGTGCAGTATCCAGGCGCCGACGGCAGATTCGGTCGAACCGACGTCACGCTCGTCTCCGCCGACAATCCGCTCGGGCTCGATCGCAACGATCCGGACGGGAAGGACGATGTCACCACCATCAATCAGCTGAACGTCCCGGTGGATCGGCCCGTGCTCGTCCAGTTGTCCAGCAAGGACGTCATCCACAGCTTCGGTGTCTACGAGATGCGGGTGAAACAGGACGCCATTCCCGGACTCCGGATTCCGGTCTGGTTCATTCCGACCGTCACCACCGCCGACATGCGTCAGAAAATGGGTAAGGCCGACTTCGACTACGAGATCGCGTGCTCGCAGTTGTGCGGCCTTGGTCACTTCCGCATGCGCGGCTTCCTCACCGTCCAGAGTGCCACCGACTACCAGAAGTGGATGGCCGATCAGCTGAAGGAAAAGGCCGGCAACTAGCGTTCGGCCATCTCTCCGGCCGTCTCTCCGGCCGTCGCGGTTTGACAGGCCTTTGACGATCACGCTGAAGACAATCGACGCCCACGTCGGCGGACAGCCCCTGCGACTGGTCGTCGACGGGTTTCCGTCCCCTCCCGGGCGCACGATGTTCGAGAAACGTGATTGGGTGCGCAGGAAGAAGGATCACCTGCGGCGCGCCCTCATGCTCGAGCCGCGCGGCCACGGCGACATGTCCGGCGCCGTCCTCACTGAAGCGGTTTCGCCTGGATCCCACGCGGGAGTCGTTTTCCTGCACAACGACGGTTACAGCACGATGTCCGGCCACGGCATCATCGCCGTCACGACAATCGCGCTCGAGCGCGGCCTGCTGATGCCCGGCGGCGACGGCAAGACCGTCGTCTACGACGTGCCGGCCGGAACGATTCGCGCCGAGGCCACCCTTGGTTCATCCTTCGACGCGGGGAACGCTGGCAAACATCCGACGGCCGTCACGGGCTTCTCGGCGCACCGAGCGGCCCACGACGGCATCGAGCCGGCTACGATGTCGCACGTCGGGCCGCGTGTCGCGCGGGTCGGGGTCGTCGGCGTGCCTTCGTTCGTGCTCCATGGTGGTCTGTCGGTAAAGTTGGGGACCCGGCACATACGGGCTGACGTCGCGTTTGGCGGCGGTTTCTATGCGATCGTCGACAGCGAAGCCGTGGGGTTGCCGCTCGACGCGTCCCACCTGCCCGAGTTGCGACGTCTCGGCATGGACATCAAGGAGGCGATCGAAGCCGGCCAAGACATCGTGCATCCGCTGGATCAGCGCCTGCGCGGTCTGGCCGGCACCATTTTTACCGGCCCTCCACACCACTTGAGCGCGGACCTTCGCAACGTGACCGTGTTCGCCGACGCTCAAGTCGACCGATCACCCTGCGGCGCCGGTACGGCGGCAGTGATGGCCGTGCTGGAGGCGATCGGACTGCTCAGCGACAATCGACCGTTCGTACACGAAAGCATCCTCGGCACGCAGTTCGAAGGGCGAGTGTGTGGACGAGAGCCGGTGGCCGACTATGAAGCGATCTTGGCAGAGGTCTCGGGGTCTGCCTGGATCACGGGAGAGCACACGTTCTGCATCGATGACGCCGATCCATTGAAAAACGGCTTCAAGGTCTAGGAGCCGGTGGGGTTGCATCGTTCGTCGATGCAGCCAGACGTTCACCACGGGCTGCTGGTACGGAGCGTCGTGTTTGGGGCGATCAGGCTGGGAGCTGCAGTTGCACCCGCGCCAGGCGCTCGAGGAGGCTTGGCAGCGGTTCGGCGTCGAGGGCGAACGAGCCGAGCTCGGGGACCCACGCCAGCTTGTAACCCCTCGACATTGCCGATACCCAGATCTGACGAACGGGTGCATTCGGGGACACGACAAACCTCGCCTCCGAAGGTTCCTCGAAGAGCAGGTTGAGCGTGCCCTCGTTCAGCTCGATCTCGAAACCTTCCCGGTCGGCAAGCGGCAATAGGGCCCGGCGTGCTTGCTCCAGGGCCTCGTCGCTTTTGATGCGGAATTCCTGTTCGCTGAGAGCGGTCATGGGCCGGGGCCTACTTGCTGACTTGCGATTTGTCGGCTTCAGCCAGATAGCTTCGCCGGGCGCGCGCCGTCATGCCCGGCTGCTTCACCCGAAGGGCCAGCTTGTGGACGCGCCCATCGAGCTGCATCGGCGCAAAGCCGATCACGTATTGGCTGTGCAGTTCCTGAGCGACGCGCGTGAAGGTCGGCGCCAGGTCGTTCGTCTTGTCGAGCTGAAAATACCCGCCGCCGGTCTCGTCCGCGAGTCTCTTGAGCCCTCCATCCGGCTT
>JBDTVS010000120.1:0-54299 GCA_040007095.1 Acidobacteriota bacterium | reverse complement strand
CCCAGCTCAATTTGAGCTGGGGGGGAGTTCAGATTGAGCTACTAAGACGTCCCATTAAGTCGTCCCATTAATTCGTCCCATGAAGAAGAGTGCATGCGCACATTCGTGGGGTCGGACTTGATAGCGGCGCTTCGCGTTCTGATTGACGTCTACGTCGAGGTCGACGCCGCCGCCTTGGCGCGATGACGGAAGTGCGACGAGCAGGGAAGACGGCGTTGAACGACACGCGACGTGCGTGTCGCTGCTCCCCGACGAGGATGGCAGTTCGCGACGCCCGACGCCGGTCGGACAAGCACGTCGGACTCAACCCGTCCGGGCATTCAGCCGAACATCGGCGCTTGTGGACCGCTCCGCTCGCCAGGCACGTGCCGAGATTCGAGCGCCATGCACCGCCAGTTGCAGCCGGTTTCGATTGACTTTGTGCGCATGGTCCCAGCCCTTACTGTTCATCGAGTGTTCGACGATCCAGTCGCCCGGCGCACCTTGTAGATGCCACGAGGAGGCGTTCTGCGCCACGCCGTTTCCCGCCCTTCCAGCAGCGCTGGTACGCCGTCTCGCGAGGGGAGTGAGGCGCCACCATGGGAACGTTCCCTACTCGTGCGCCATGAGCTTTCAGATTATTCCTTCGGCGGTCTGCGTTCGTCAGAAAGCGCATCCTGCAGCGGGCTGTTGCCGTTGGCACGAACGCGGCGGCTCGGCACCGGAAGCCGCTCTTGCGGCTGTGCCAGCACAGGACAGCTGTCACACCGGCGCCAGGGAGCCGCCGCTCAACACCCGGCAGCGGACGCGCGTGTTCTCCATCACCACATGTTGGGGTTCCTCAGTCTTCGAAGGAACCCACAGACACGTGGTTCCAAAAGGAGAACATCATGACCACGAACGCATCGACCGCCGTCCAGAACGTCACCGTGAAGATCTCGCCGAACGACAAGGGCAACCCTCCCGGCAAGCTCGCTGACGCTGAGCTCCACTTCTCCGACGGCGTGCTGGATGGCCTCAAACTCATTGGATTCTCGATTTGGGAGCGGCGCGGCGGTACCGGCCGCAACGTGACGTTCCCGGCACGGCAGTACGCAGTGAACGGCGAGCGCCGGAGCTTCGCGCTCCTGCGGCCGATCGTCGACACCACAGCGCAGAACGCCGTGCGCGATCGGATCCTCGAGGCCTACGCGCATTACGAGACTGGCGAGTAGCGCTCCCAGCTGCCAGGGCGTCGCCGTGGCGCCCTGGCGGTCGACGTCAAAGCGGTCACCGCCAAAAGCCCATTCAGGGGCGAACAGCGCTTTCGCGCACCACTGACCTTCAATGAAGAGCCGGTCGTGCAGTGGCATCGCACGTCGACATCCGGTCCGCTGTCGCTTGAACCCACGCACGTGTGCGACGAGGCGTTGGAATCGGTTGGACGAACCTCATGGTCAACCGGTGCCGGGGCTCGATCTTCTGCCTTCGGTTCCCCCGTGGATTTCCAGATACACAGGTCTGCACTGAGGTCGTGGGCCGCTGGAACACGGATTCTCTGTGGGAGCACTCCTGGCACGCGTCACGGCCAAAGCCGTGGCCTGTCGCCCCGTCCGTCATAGCGGAAGCTGAGATAGACCGTTGCACGGAGGCCGAAACCTGCGGTTTTCGCCTGCGGCCGACACGCGCGCGGGCCGTTGACCCTCGCCAGGCAGACAAATTGTTACTTGATGGTCGATTGTTACTTATAGTCAATCGACATTGAAAGCCAGGCGGATCACCGTTGGACAGTGCGCAAGCGCAAGAATCCGATGTTCCAGGCGTTTGGCTGGAACGTCCGCCAACTCCGGAACGCCAAACACTGGACGCAGGAAGTGCTTGCCGAGCGTGCCGATCTCGATCGCTCCTACATCGCTGGCATTGAGGCCGGGTTGCGCAATCCGTCATTGAAGTCGATCGCCAGCATCGCCCGCGCTCTGGGGACAAGTCTGGTGCACTTATTCGAAAATGTCCCTGCCACGGTCGAGAAAAAATCTTGACCACCTGTCGGCCTCTGAAGATTCCTCCGGGCGAGGCGGCCATCCTAGAGTCTCTGCCGTGGGCTCGCTGACCTGAGCCCCGCCTCGACTCACGCACTAGACATTCGAGGGCATGAACCAGCTCATCGTGTTGTTCCGAACTCGGCGCGTCCAGGACGTGTTCGGGACACGAAGCTCAGCCGATCGATCACGCGTCGCTCCGGGGGAATGATCCCATCGAGATGATTTGTCATTTCCCTTTTTGAAACAATCTTTAGATTGTTACTTATAGTCGATTGACATCGACTGGCCGCAGCGGGCAATCTCACGCGTGGCTAGCGAAGCGCGCTTGTAGGACACGTGCCTGCTCGCGCGCGCGACGCGGTGCAACACGCACTGCATCGTGCTCTATGCACGATACCCCGTCGCCACCCCTATCGCTGACGCGACTGCGTCATCGGTGATTCGCGGTTCCTGCCATAGCGACCCTTCGACACGCCCCGTGTAAGGTTTCGGCTGTAATCCGCGTTCAACAGATTGTGACGTGTGTGCAAGCGCACCGTCTCCGTCTCTGCAGTCACTGGAATGGTCCCAGTTGAATTGAGGGAGAAATCATGTCGTGCGTTTCCGTCCGATCCACTTGCCAGATCGCTGTCGTTGCGATCGCCGCGATCTTCTGTCACCCGGCGTTCGGACAGGATCTTCGCGATCCCGATAGGCTCCTTCAAGACGCGGACAAGTTGGCGTGGGTCAAGGCCTGGACGAGTGCCGCACCGCTCTATGGAGAGGCGGAGCGGCTCTTCACGGCACGCGGGGATCGTCGAAACGCGCTGTACGCGGCCATCAATCGCCTTCGCGGCGAGCTTCCTCGCCTGGCGGTTCCCGACGTCTCGCAGCGTCTCGCCGAGTATCTCGAAGACCCGATCGTTCAGAGCGACGACGCGCTTCGTCTCCGGTGTCTCGTCATCAAGGGCGAGACGGACGAAGATTTGGACCCCTCTCTGGCCGAGCAATCGTGGCGTGAAGCGCTGGAGATCGCCGAGCGGCTCGGCGAAGCAGGATGGGCCAATCGCGCGCGCGGGGAACTCGGGCTCGTCGCCTTCCTCCTCGGCGATATCAACACCAGTGTGATCAGACTCGGTCAAGCGATGGGCGTCGCGCAGACCAGCGGCGATGCCGTGTCGCTCGTGCGTTGGCTCACGCTGTTCGGCCACGGCTACGTCGAGCTGGGCCGCCCAGAACAGTCCCTGGACTATTACGACCGGGCACTCGCGGCCGCTGCCGCGGTCCCGGGCCTCCAGGTCCCGGTCATGACGTACCTCGGGAAGAGCACGGCGCTCGTGAAACTCAAACGCTTCTTGGAGGCGGATCAGATCGTGAATACGGCTCTTGCGGCGGCCGAGCGAGAAGGGGCCCTCGGTTACCAAGCGGAGCTCCTGTTGTCGCAAGGCAGCATCGCGTTTCAACGGTCACAGCCTGATCACGCGCTACAGCTATTCGCACGAGCTGCCGATCTTGCGCACCAGGCAGGTGCGGGCCGCATTCAGGCCGAAATCGCCATCGAGCTTGCCAAGCTCCAGCGGGCCGCGAACAAGCCGGTCGACGCGGGTAAGACCCTCCAAGACGGCATCGTGACGGCCCGCAGAATGGCCGAGCAGTTTCTGCTCCCACGGTTGCTGGCGCAACTCGCAGACCTGAGGGTCTCTGCACGGCAATACTCGGAGGCTGAGCGTCTTCTCGAGGAAGCCAGTCAGCAACTCGAAGGCTTGCTCACGAATGTCAGCAGCCCTTGGGTGCGAAGCCGTGTCATTGGCGGAATGGATGATGTATTTCAGGCGAGAATTCGCCTCGAGGCTGCGCACGAACAGAATCCGGGGCAAGCGTTTGCCGTCGTGGAACAGGCGCGCGGTCGGTCACTGTTGGAGCTGCTTCTTTCCACTCCAGTGGCCAACGTCAAGAAGCCGCCAGAAGTGCGCGCCCGCGAACGCGAAATCGCCGGCCTTCAGCTGCAGTTGCTTCGTGCGACGGGCCGTCCCCAGCGCCAGCGACTGCTCGACCAAATCTTCCTCGCCGAGGCGAATTTGGGAGCGCCCTCGACCGAGTTGTTCAATCGCACGCGGACCGGTCCGCGCAAGCCATTGGCGCTGAGCGAGGTGCAACGCGCGCTGCGGGCCGACGAAGTGTTCGTGGAGTTTGCCTTAGCTGATCCGGAGTCCTACAGCGTCGTCGTCACTCGGGACTCCGCGCGATTGCAGCGCCTGCCGGGCCGCGCCGCCATCGAGAGTCGGATCGAACCGCTGCTGAAGGCCGTTCGCGACGAGAAGAATCACGATGCGGAAGCCAGACGCGCCGGGGAGGTGCTGCTCGACCGCATTCCTGAGCTGGCGACGCACAGGCGCCTCGTCGTGAGTCCGGACGGCGACCTCCATCAACTCCCGTTCGAATTGCTGCTCGATGCCGCTGGTGCCAGGCTCTTACAGACGCATGTCGTGTCGTACGTGCCGTCGGGTTCCGTGCTGGCGATCCTGAGAAGACGTACGGCACAGGCCGCGCCGACGCGAGCCGCGTTGGCGATCAGCGCGTCCCCGGTCGGGGGGCCTGTCGAACGGAGCGTGGCAGGCTCGGGTCTTCTGGGCGGAGCCGTCCCACGAGGTGTGTACGACCTGGATGTGGCCAAATTGCCGGCGCTCCCGTCCGCGAACGCCGAGGCGCAGGGCGTCGGCGAGATTCTGGGGAGCTCCATGTCCACGGTCTTACTCGGGGAGGCCGCCAGCGAGTTGGAGGTCAAGCGACAGCCGCTGCGCGACTATCAGGTGCTGCACTTTGCCGTCCACGGCATTCTCAGCACGAAGATCCCCACGCGGTCCGCGCTGGTCCTAAGGCCGGGTGGATCCGAAGACGGCCTGCTGCAGGCGGGGGAAATCCTGACGCTGCCGCTGCGTGCGGACGTCGTCACGCTCTCGGCGTGCGACACGGGGGCGGGTGCCGTCCACGGCCAGGAGGGCGTGTCCAGCCTGGTCCGACCGTTTCTCGCCGCCGGCGCGCACGCGGTCGTCGCCAACCTCTGGGCCGCCGACGACCAGTTCAGTCTGAGCCTGATGCGCGAGTTCTATCGGCGATTGGCGGCCGGGGCTGACGTGGCCGAGGCGCTCCGGGCAGGGAAGCTGAGCCTGCTGGAGCAGTTTGGACCACAAGCGGTGGCGAAGCTCTGGAGCGGGGTGCTGGTGTATGGCGATGGCGCCAGTACGCTACAGCGCCCGCGCGTCAGCCAGTAGGAGGGCGGATTGGTAGCTCTGAGTGAAGCGCAGCGCCGGGCGGTGTTCGAGAAGGTCCTGGACACCGTGAACAAGAAGTTCATGGGGCCGGAACCAGACGTCCAGAAGCTCCGACGCGATCACGAGCGCGACGTGGTGCAGAGTGCCACCGCCGATGAGTTCGAGCGGGCGATTACTGACGTGCTCAAGCAGCTGGGCACGAGCCACACCGGCTGTTTTCACGAGAGCCGTCCGCGCGCGGCCGCACGCATTGCCCTGGCCGCCACGTTCATGAAGGCCGAGACACCGGATGGTGTGCGCTGGGTGTTCCAGGACGTCCATTCGGGCGGGATCGCCGCGCGCGCCGGCATCCGGCCAGGCGACGTCCTGCTCACCATCGACGACAGGGAGTTCAGGCCACCGGCCGCCGCACCTTTCGCGTTGGGGCAGACCTACGCCGTCACGGTCCGAAAGCCTGACGGGAAGTCGATCCGTCACTCGATGAGTGTGCCTGGTTCGAAAGAAAAGCAGCGCCCCCTCGTCGTTCCTGATCAGGTCGTGACCGCTGCGAAGCTCCGCGACGACGTGGGTCTGATCCGTGTCAGCATGTTCCCGGGCGTCCTCGGCATGGACGTGGCGCGAGACATGACTCGCGCCATTGCCGAGCTCGGCTGTTCGCGACTCGTGCTCGATCTTCGAGGAAACACCGGCGGTGGCATCGGCTGCCTGCGGCTGATGAGCCACCTCTGCGCGGATCGGCGCGGCGTCGGGTACAGCGTCAGCCGCAACGTCGCCAAAAACGGCTACGACAAAAGCCGGTTGCCGGCCTTCGACCACATCCCGTCCTCGAAGTGGGGCGTGATTCCACTGATGTTCCGGTTCGCCAGGGCCGGCCGGTCGGTGGCCGTCTTTACCGAGGCGCTCGGGGCACAACGTCACCAGGGACACGTCGCCGTGCTGGTCAACGAACATTCGGCCAGCGCCGCTGAAATGGTCGCCGCCTTTGCGTCCGAGTACGGGTTGGCGACGCTGGTCGGCGCCAAAACCGCCGGCCGGCTCGTCGCCGCGAGCGCCTTCAAGGTCGGCTTCGGCTACCGGATCGCCATTCCCGTCGCGGCGTACTACACGTGGCGGGGCCACAACTTGGAAGGACAGGGCCTGAAGCCCGACGTGGACGAGCCGCTCTCGCCGCACGGGCTCTGGAACGGACACGACACGCAACTCGACCGTGCGCTGGAATGCCTCATGTGACGCGTGCGCGTCGATTCGTCCCATGAAGGACCGTCTCCAATTCATGCTCGTCGACGAGACCGGGCGTCCGCTCAGCCCTCATATCGCGGAGACGCTCGTCAGTCTCGTGCCAAAGTTTCGGCGGAAGTTTCCGCTGATTCGAGACCACGCATTGCTGACGGATTTCCTCGAAGAAGCGGGCCGCCGCCTCATCAAACGTGAGCGGTCGGGACCCATTGAGCACCTGCATGGCTATGCCTGGGTCACCTTGCACAGCGTCGCCGTGTCCTGGCTACGGCTTGGATCGAGTCGGCTCGCGCTGAATACGCTGACGTCCGAAGAGAGCACGACCACGCTCAATACCGTGGCCGCCATCCGCGGCGGGCCGGAGCAGATCGAGCAGTCGATTTTAGGGCGGCAAGTGCTGGGGCTGTTGAGCCGCGAAGAGCGCCGCGTGTGCATACGACGGGCGTTGGGGTATTCAAGTCGGGAAATCGCGAAGCTGGTGGGTACCTCGCCCGGCGCCGTCGATACGCTCGTGTCCCGCGCGAAGGCCAGACTGAGGCGACTGCTCGGCGTTCACAGTCTTGACGCGCGCCGCGACGGGGAAGCGGACCGGCCAGCGCAGGAACGTCCTGACTCCCCCTCTCGCGGTGGGTCCGACGACGGGAAGCTTGATGACGAATAGCACGATGCATGTCGACTCGCCAGGTTTCATCGCGCAGGATGAGATCGACGACCTGTTCGGACAGGCCAATCCGAATCCCACTCGGGCTGGCTGTCCATCGCAGGAAGAGTTGTCAGTCCTCGCGCGACGAGGGCGTCCAATCGACGATCCCGCCTACGACCATCTTGCCGACTGTTCGCCGTGCTACAGGTACGTGCGGGAGTTGCAGCAAACCAGTCAACGGCGTGCCATCACATGGTCGAAGAGGGCGAGATGGCTCGCTGCGGTGGCGGCGCTGCTCATGCTGGTGGTCGGGAGCGCATGGCGCTACGTCGGGACACGCGGCACGTCACGTCAATCTGCGCCAACGATGCCTCCACAAGTCGCGGTCGCGACGCTGCCCGTCGAACTCGATATTCGCCGGTTCCGCGTGTTCCGCAGCGCACAAGAGCAGACCGAACCCGCGCCTCTCGTGTTGCCACGTGGATCACTCAGGCTGACGCTGTTGCTCCCCGTGGGCTCCGAACCAGGTGCGTATGACGTGCAGCTGCTCGATGGGACCTCTCACCCCGTCGCCTCGGCCTCCGGGCAGGCCGCGATCCGCAACTTCATCACCGAACTGGAGGCACCCATCGACCTGCGTCTGGTGTCACCGGGGTTATATCAGCTCGCCTTGCGCCGGCCTGGCGAAGACTGGCACGTGTTCCCCGCGACCGTGAAGTAGTGCGAGATGTCGACCGGCGGCGAATTGAACAGCGCCGTGGGGCGCGACCGATCGACATAACCGCTTGGACGTCCTTGCGGATGATGCCGCAAGGGCGGCCACCGCCGGATCTCACGGACGGTAGGCAATCGTCCATCGTCGTGCTCTTTACAGCGAAGCCATTGGGTCTCTACACGCCACCCATTCTGAGGTTAAACATGAATCGCTCGTTCGCCGTAGCACTGCTCGCCGTAACCATGCGCAGCGCGCTCGTGGTCGCACAGGGGGTTCAGACCGGCACCATTACAGGCGTCGTCCAGTCGGGCGATCACGTCCCCGTGGGCGGTGTTACCGTGGCCGCGACGTCGCCGGCGCTCCTCGGACGCCACACGACCACTACCGATATCAACGGGGTGTATGTGATCAAGGGATTGCCCCCTGGTACGTATCGAGTTGCATTCGAGCATCCCAGCCTCGAGCCGGTCACGCGCGAAGACGTCGAGCTGACCGTCGGTGCAACCGCTGACGCGAGTGCGACGATGCGGTTGGCCGGCCGGACCGAAACAGTGACCGTGACCGCGCCGGTCTCGTCAATCCTGGCGACGGTCGCGCTCAGCCAGGGCTACACCAAGCGCGACGTCGACCTGATGCCTGTGGGCCGTCGACCGCAGGACATCGCGGAGTTGGCGCCGGGCTTGACGAACGTGACACCGAACGTCAGCCAGGTGACGATCTCCGGCGCGACGGCGTTCGACAACGTGTTCATGGTGAATGGCGTCGACATCAACGACAACCTGTTTGGGAGTCCGAATGGGCTCTACATCGAAGACGCCATTGTCGGGACCACCATCCTGACCGGCGGCGTCTCCGCGGAGTACGGCCGGTTCACCGGTGGCGTGATCAACGTCATCACCAAGAGCGGCGGGAACATCTTCAGCGGCAGCGTGCGCGAGAACTTCAGCAATCCCACGTGGATCCGGCAAACGCCTCGCGAGCAGGCCAGCAACATCACCCATGCGGATGTGCTGAGCAAGACGTCGGAGGGCACCGTTGGCGGCCCGCTTGTGAAGGACCGGCTCTGGTTCTTTGCGGCCGGTCGCTACGTGGGGGCAGACACGCCGCAGACATTTATCCTGAGCGACGCGTCCACGACGCGTCACGACATCAACAAACGCGGTGAGCTGAAGTTCACTGGGAGTGTCGCAAACGGGCACACCGTCTCGGCCGATTATACGAACAACAGCCTCGTCCAGACGAACGTGTTCAGCCTAAACAGCAATTCGCTGGATCCGTCAGTGCTCGTCAACCCGAGTACGCCGAACACGCTGTTCGTGAGCAACTACAACGGCGTGATCGCGGGGCAGTACTTCGCCACGTTGCAGTACTCGCAGAAGGACAACGCGTTCGAGAACGCGGGCGGCACTGATACCGCGCTGAACGCATCCCCCTTCCGCACCCGCGGTGTGACGCCGGGCATCGCGGCCAACTTGCTGTACGCGTCGCCGTTCTTCAGCGCGCTCGATCCCGAACAGCGGAACAATCGCCAGTTCACCGGGAGCGTGTCGAGGACCCTGTCGAGCAAGAAGGGCGGCACGCACGATCTCAAGGCCGGCGGCGAGTACTATCGCAGCCAGCGCGCCGGGGGAAATTCACAAAGCGCGACGGGCTACGTGTTCCAGGCCGACTACGTGCAGTCAGGCGGCAAGCCCATCTACGATGCGGCGGGCGTACCGATTCCGAGCTTCGTGCCAGGACAATCGCGCCTGCAGAACTGGATCGCGACGGCCGGGGCCGTGATCAACATCAACACCACCTCGCTGTTCCTACAGGATCACTGGAGGGTCACCCCGCGCCTGTCGGTCGATCTTGGCACCCGCTTCGAAGCCGTTCGCAGCCACGCCACCGGCGACATCGTCACCGCGGACACGTCAAGCCTTGTTCCGCGCTTTGGTGTCTCCTACGACCTGCAGGGGAACGGCAAAACGGTGGTTCAAGCCACCTACGGGCACTACGCCGGCAAATACACCGAACGGCAGTTCGGCGTGAACACCGACGTAGGCACGCCGAGCCTGGTGACGTACGTCTACACGGGCCCGGCCGGCCAGGGTCGCGATTTCGCACCGGGGTTCGCGCTGTCAAATTACAGCACGGTGATCGGCGCCGCCTTCCCGACCGCGAACATCGTGGTGGCTCCGGGCCTCTCGTCGCCCACCGTGCGCGAGTTCACGTTCGCCGTTGGCCGCGAGTTCAATCAGCGAGGCTACGCGAAGGTCACCTACCAGTTTCGCCGCTGGTACCACTTCGTCGACGACTTCATCCAGTTGTCGAACGGGATCGTGAACGTCAACCGAAGCGGGGTCAACATCGGCAACCTGACGAAGGTGCTGTTCGACAATGCACCGAACGATCCGAACAACGGCGTCTTTCGCCAGTACCAAGCGCTGGTGTTTCAGAGCAGCTATCGATACGGCAGCCACGTGTCCGTGGGCGGGCACTACACCCTGCAGATTGAGAACAACGGCAACAACAACGGGGAAGCGCCGAATCAGACCGGCAATCCGTCCGTTTTCGGCGATTTTCCGGAGATCCTCGGTCCTGCGCTCGACCGGTACCTCCCGAGCGGACGGCTGGCCGACTTCCAGCGCCATAAGCTGCGGCTGTACGGCACCTACAGCCAGGGCATGGGCCGATTCGGCACCGTCGACATCTCGCCGATTTGGCGCGTCGACTCCGGCCAGGTGTTCAGCTACACGGCGGCATCCGTGCCGTTGACGCCGATCGAACTCGCTCGGAATCCTGGATATCCCATCAACGACATCAATCCGAGTACGGCGCTGCCGCTCTTCTTCGGTGAGCGAGGCGTCGGCGATTTTCGCGGCTATGGTCTGCTGGACCTGGCCGCCACCTACAGCGTGCCGGTCTGGCGAGCCGCGAAGCCATGGATCAAAGTCGAGCTCTATAATGTGCTCGACAACGACAAGCTCGTGAGGTGGGATACGTCCGTCACGGCCGATCCCAACAGCCCGAAAGATGCCAACGGGTTGCCCACCGGGTACATTCCAGGCCCCAACTTCGGCAAAGCCGTCCAGGACACTCAGTTTCCCCAGCCGGTTCCTGGCATCAACGGAGGGCGATTGTTCCGGATGGCGTTTGGATTCCGCTTCTAACGTGAGATCAGTCTGAAAGGGTCCGGACTAGCCTCCCTTACGCGGTTCTGTCGATGGTCCGACGCAGGACAAAGCCGCGGCCGTTTTCGGCTAGAAAACGAAGGTCCGACGTGGGACGTCGATTCTGTTCAGCGGTGTCACGGTACGAACTTCCGTCTCTGCCATGCCGGGGAATGGGAATAGGAAATCGAATCATACCCATAGGAAGCTCAGGATCAGATTCAGATGTATTCCACGGCCGGCGGCGGTGAGCTGCGCGCGCGTGAGATTCCGGGTGACGCAAGAACTGCGATCCGCCAGGTGCGCAGAGCGGCGAAATCTGCGCCGCGGAATTCGCGCGCGGTCGAGTTCAGGCCCATTCCGTCGGTTCCCTCACTGGCATACCGTCCGCTTGACGCCTGCCAATGGCCCGGCGCTCCACGACCTACGAACCGCGGTGTCCCGCGCAGGGTGCGCTCTACCAGATCGTGCGCGATCACTTCGAGACCTTTCGCGCGCACGCCGCCAGCCTGCGCGACGGGGAAGGGCTGCCCCGCTTCGTCGAGCAGGAGTTCCGGGACTTTCTGCACTGTGGCTGCCTCGCCGGCGGGTTTGCGCGGTTTCGCTGCGACGACTGCGGCCTCGACCGGCTTGTCCCATTTTCATGTAAAGCACGGGCGATTTGTCCGAGTTGCGGCGGCCGCCGGATGGCGGAGCGCGCCGCTCATTTGCTCGATCACGTGATCCCGGACGTGCCCGTGCGGCAGTGGGTGTTGAGCCTGCCGTACCGCCTGCGGTATCAGCTGGCGTGGGACCACGAGCTGTGTCGCGCGGTCGTTGGCGTGTTCGTCCGCGCCGTGCTCGGGTTCCTACGTACCCGCGCGCGTCTGGACGGCGTGACGGATGGACGCGGCGGCGCCGTTGCGGTCATCCAACGGTTTGGTGGGGCGCTCAATCTCAACCTCCATACGCACGTACTCGGGTTGGACGGCGTGTTCGCGAGGGACGGTACCGACGCCCTGACCTTTCACCCCGCACGTCGCCTGACCGCGCTAGACGTCGAGGAGGTGTTGGCCACCGTGGAGCCGCGCATCAAGCGCCTGCTCGATCGGCGGGGACTCGGGGAGGGCGCCGACGATGGCTCCGCCTCGGACTATGACCTGGGCTGGCTGGTTGGCTGTCGCGGCGTTGATCTGATAGCCCCGGCTTTGAACGAGCCCGCATGGGCGCGCTAGAAACGTTGACACCCCGCGCGCGGCTGGCATGATGGCGGTGGCTGCGGCGGCAAGCGGACGATAGCTCAGACGCGTAGAGCGCCGCCCTTGGGGCGGAGGTCGCCGGTTCAAGTCCGGCCAGTCCGTGCGGTTTGCCGACACCGCGCCGCAGCCACCCTCCCCGTTGACATGACGCGCCCTGTCGCACTCGGCGCAACCGATGACGGCGCGATAGCGCGACGTCAATCGGTAATCAGGCTCAGGCGAAAAGGATCCCATCTCGCAATCACTACAGGAACGGGCGGAACTCGCTTCGAGCCCCACTCCTTGATGCGATCAGCGTTGGTCGACACCATGTCCTTCCCCAGGATGACTCGCGTCAAGACCTCGGGCGGGAGTTTGAGGAATGGCCCAAGGCGGTGGGGGAGCACCAAGCGTACCTCTTCCTCATTGCTCCAGTCGGGTGACTTGTAGAACAGCCAATTGGCAGTTCCGTGAGCGTCATCGGTGATGTCTATCACGAACGAGTTGTCGTATACCACCTCGCGGACCGGTGCGAAGAACTGCGGTGTGTTGGCGAATTCCAGGCAGTAGCCGGCATGCTTGCCGCCGTACCACTCCCACATCGAAAGATTGTCCCATCGTTTCGACATCGAGTAGATGCGGAACTTTGTCATCATGTCGTGTGCCATCTGGCTCGCAATCTTGAGCATCCCGTCGATGCCGATCGAACTCGCGACGGAGTCGATGATTCGCGCATGCTCGTCCGGCGGGGCGAGCCCGCGGCCCTTCGGGCTCAGTCCCTTCATGAGCGCGACCCATTCCCCCAACGGCCGTGGGCGCAGACGAGGGCGGGCGTCGCGCAGATCGTTTAGCTGGGTCGCGGACGGGATATAGATGGCATGGTCCAGCATGAGCTGTTCGAGCCGTTCGGGGTGGTCGAAGCTGGCGTAGCGATAGAAGTGAGATCCCGTTGCAGCAGGGGTCCGAGGCGGAGGTGGTATCACCATGCGTGATTTTACCCGCCGGCTTGACCTCCCCGCGCCAGCGGCTACGCTCCGGTGAACCGATGGAGATGGGTATGACAACGACGAAACAGATCGAGGAGCGCATTGAAAGGGATGGCGTGGTCGGCGAGCGTCGAATGCTCAGGGACGTGCGCGCCTTGTAGGGTATGCAGAAGGCGCTCGAATCCATCGGCGGCGAGCCGCTTGAGGGCAGCGGGTTCGAGGACGAACGGGAAGCGTGATGAGTCAGCTTGACGATCTGGTCCTCCCTGAAGTTGAACGCCCGGCGGTCGCTGGGAATTCGCGGGGTTTTCTGGTGGCGCGGCTCTTTGGGGCGCCTGGCTGGTTCTGGGGTGAGGAGTGTCACGCTCTGACCGATCCACTTCCCGCCCTCCGGTCGGTATTTGCATGGCGCGTTGGCGCAATCCGGCGGCCTATCGTCCCCTGCCCCGTCCATGGGATTCTGCTCGGTGTGAGTGCGGCGTGACTTCGCAGGCCGTCACGTAATCGACGCTTTGAAGATTGCTCTTGATCTCGTCGCGCACGATGTCGGCCGGGTTGCCCTCGGGCATCGCGGAAGGATCGTAATCGACGGTGACGGTGACGGTGAAGCGTGTTCGCATCCGCAAGCGGTAGCAGATGGGCGGGGGGTGTCAAGATTTCGGTGCGGGCTAATGCGGGGCTAATGCAGGCTCGGAATGACGTGCACGATGGCCAGGATATGCACAGCCTTGATCGCATGTCCCAATGCCCCGACCATGATTCTGATGAGGTCTTCAAAGTATTGTAGGTCGTCAGCGCCTATTGGTTTTGAGTGAGACATTGCTGCGGCAACGAGCTCCCCGGCGAGCTTGAACGTCGCTCCCCCACCGGTTCCGCTTCTGTGAAACGTGATGTCTACTGACCCGACGCGGTCACCCATTTCTTCGACTACATGGCGAGCCGCTCCGTTCGAGAAATGGCCACCGACAGCGTTTCTGGCAGCGCGTATCGTCTCCGCGTTGTCATCGAAGTAGTTGACGGCGGCGCTCCACACACCCTTGAACTCGGCGTTCATAGCGTGGATGACCTGCCGCCGAAAGTCAGGGTCCTCGTCTAGTTGATGAAACGCTGAACGCATTTCGCGGAAGGTCGCAAGCGTGCGGCGAAGAAAGTAGAGGCGCCGATACTCAGCGCCCGCGTCATCGAGGAAAGGGATGCTCTCTCGTTCGACTGCGTTGAGTTCGATCTTCAGGTCTTCATACAGCACAACAAAACGCGCTATCTGGGCGCTCATCGTAAGGGTCGAGTGCGGGAATGCAAATGCAAGTCGCCCGAACCAGGTCTTCGATTTAAGGGGCATGGGTGGAATTGTTACGACCTACCGAACGATCCAGGCTATCAGACGCGCCGCTTCCTGCGGAATGCTGGTTCCTATAATCCCGAAGAACAGCCATACGGCAGCGACCATCTCCAGGTGCAAATCGTCGACTGCGAACGAGTCGATGGTGGCAGTCAATGCATTGAGGGCCTTGCTTCGTTCATCCGACTCGCGCGTGACGCTGGCCTCGACCTTTGAGATCGCGGTCGTAACGGTGCTAATCTTCAAGTCCAGATCGCTGCGTAGCGATGCGAGGCCCTGTTCCAGCACACGCACGCGGTCCTCGATGGTCCTGGGCGCCTGGATTAACACCGCCGACGGGTTGCCGGTCACCGAGACAGCACCGACACCGGTGATAGCCTGAAGAACGTGTCGGCTCGGCCGGAAGGCTGATCGCAAGCGGCGGGACCAGTCACGGAACGAGGCTCCCAGTGTGGGCCGATTGAATAGCTTCTGCGCCCCGTTAATGGCGCGGAGAACGACATACAGACCCAGCATCTGAAGGACGGTCCCTACGTACCGGACGCCGTCGCTCAGTGTTTCGGTGCGATTGCTGGTGAATCGGGTCGCGACGTAGCCAACTACGCCAGCACCGACGAAGCCGGCGAGCAGCAAGAGAACCGGGCCCGGGACGAGCGGGACTCGCCAAAGTCGCAAGACGAGGGCCTTGGCGGCGTTGAGGCGAGCGCGAAGAGCCTGGAGCATGGCGGGAGTATATCGCGCTTGAATCCGCCGCCGGATCTGCCACACAAAAGAAAGCCTCCGCTGCTGCCGTTCGCGTGCGGAAAGCGCGAGATGAATCAACCAACGGAGCGCAAGCTGGCGACATAGCGATTCATCACTGCGTATCAGGGCCCTCCGGGATCGCGCCGACCAGAGACGATCGCGATTAAATTGACAATTGACGTTGTTGCCTCAGCGCAGAGCGCCGCGTCTCGGAACGTTGCGGTTCGTCGATGCTGAAGGGCATTCGCTAGATCAAAGGCAGCTCGTGCGTGCTTTCGCAGTTCCTCGTTGGTCTTGCCTGCCAGTTCGACAGCTACATAGGCTTCGAGCATCCGTTTTGCGTCCGTGCGGCTCGGAGCCGTTTCATCAATGGCTGGATGGCGCTCACCGTCATACACTTCCTGCGCAAGACTAATCATGAGTTCACGACAATGAACGCCAACGCTCTGGAATTCAGGGGCTGTCTGCGCGCGGGCTAGAGTTTCGCGCATTTGACCCTGTCCTATGTCGATGGCCGTCCATCCGGTTGGTTGATCGAAAAGCGGAGGTCGGTCGGATGGTCCCTCCAGCCGGTCGCTCAATGGTTTGTACAGGTCCGAGACGTACTCGCGGCGGGACTGATAGCTAGGCAGGTCGTCTTTCCATTTCTTGTACCAGTCCCAAAGAGATGCGTAAGGACTTGAATCCTTCAAGCCGCCGGCCGACAGTGCCTTTGCCAAAAACGCTCGACGAACGATGTATGCATCGTTGACATTTTGAATACGCGCCCCGCCGGTTGCGACATCGATCATCAGGGCTTTCTGGGCCTCGATTTCCTTTAGCAGCTTTGCAAAATTGTCCTGCGTTCGGTCGAGTGTCTCGGTGTCGAGGCGGAACGTGATGGCGCGGATCTGCGTGGTCGCCGGGTCAGGCTGGCATTCTCGAAATGCGACAAGGATCGCGTCTCTATCGGGTCGCGGAAGACTCTTGAGTTGGTCATAAACGCCGATAGGGGCGCTCAGTTCGACGCTGGCCACTTCGATGTCAGACCAACTGTCCATGCCATCGCTGTCTCTGAAAGCGGCTTTCGATCGCGCCATTAGGTCCGCGATATTCGTTTTACCGCGATGACGGAGCACGGCGATCACAGCATCAAGTGTCTGCATTTTAGGTGACAGCGGTCAGGCCGAGGCAGCCAATTCTCGTAACTACTTTCGTCGCTCCTTAGCCTCGAGTATCAGGCCCACACCGAGGAATTTGAGTGTGGCGGTCACGTCGCCTTTGTAGAGGGCCAGCGCCAGTACGGTAGCGCAGATGGTAATGACGACCCATACGATGATGAGGGTCATCGTGACCCCTGCTTTGTGGCCGGTGGCGTTGGTGGAATCAACCCGGCGAGGACCGCCGCAAACTGCTCCGCCTGAAGCGTCGCCGTTTTGATCTTGGCGGTCATTTCGTCGGCTTGTTTGACGATTTCTTCAAAGAGATGAGGCAACTTGGGCATCGCTTCGAGGCGAAGGGCTCTAGGGCCGTCGTTGAAGAGCCATGATTGCACTTCCGCGCCATTGGGATCACCAAGGTCCCCGGACTCAGTCCGAAGGGCGATGCCCCATTTGCCGTTGATGTTGTCGTATCCAAGGGATGTGCGCCAATAGTTGTCCGAGAGCTGGTCGAGATCTTCGGCGATAACGATCCACGCTGATATACCTAGATTTAGAGTTCTAAGGTTGTCGTCAGAAAGGGCAATAGCTTTACCCAACCCATTCGAGGCGACATTTAGGTTGACGGCGGATTGAGGGAGGCGACGAAAGGTGGAGGCGATGTCGTCGGGTAGCGGAGTGTCTTTAGAGGCAATGATCGCCATGGGGCGACCTTCTTTCTGAGCCCAGACAAGCTCAATAGCGGCCCTTCCAGGCCGTAAACGAATGCCACGTCACGTGGCGTGATCCCTACGGCTTCCACCGTTAGCCAACACTCGCCGGCTGAGATCCCACGTAGCGTAACACAGAACAGCCACGCGCCGCATTCTCCTTGATCGTACGCCAACGGCGTGTAAGGCGCGCGAGACAGCATCGCGGGAATGGTCATGGGGAAAGAGGACGAAGAGAAACGGGAAGGCCGAGTTCGCTGTGGCTGGGGGGGCAGGCAGGGCAGGGGCCGGGGTCCGATAGCGGGCATTCCGTCAACCTGGGACCCCCCGCTAATGTTTATTCTCCACTGGACGGCGCCCGCGACCCGTCTGGGGCGCGATTTTGGCGGCAGACGTTTCGGCTCCGAGGGCTATGCCGTCGAAGAGCTCGTCGCCGAACTCGGCGCCGTGTTTCTCTGTGCTGATCGTGAATCTCAGAGGCGCTTCATGCCGTACGACCTTTCAGGAGAGAAAGGGCAACGCGCGCGGCCAACGGACACCCCCTCGGCCGCCCGCAAGACCAAGAGGAATCAGTAAATGAGTAATGGAGGAATCTAACCGAGCTGGACGAGCTCGGCAAAAAACTCGGGTCTGATCTGAAGTCGCCCGTGACCGACGCCACCGAATGACGAGTACTGGCGTAGCAGGCAGACGCCGGAATGCACCATGGCGCGACCAGAAGACATGCCTGGCGCTCGGTGATACCGAACTTGGCGCTACCTCGGGACGCGTTGTTCGAACCCCACTGAAAGAACTCCTCGACAACGCGGGATCGAACGACTCCCCGCCGCTTCGAGCGCTCGATCCGGGTGGTAACTGAAGCCCAATCGGCCTGCTGCGGTCCGACGCAACATCTTCTTCTGTCCGTCCCGTTGGCCCGTTAGACTCCCGCCCGGTAGTTTAGCAAGCGACCGAAGACACGTCTGCCACTACTCGTGTGTGACCCGAGCGGCGGCCGCGCGTCTTCGTCGTCGTCGTAAGGTTTCGGTCCCACCTGCTGTTCCATCAAGTATGGGGCACGAGATCGCGGCCATGACGAACAAGCGAATCGAATGAGTCGAATGGCGCGTATCCGATGACTACGTCCGGAGGCACCGGCGTCGTCATGCCGCGCGGTCGACCTTGTCACGCTCTTGCCGGACGGACGATCACATAGCGAGGAGGACGCATGAACGAGCCGAAATGCACGAATCGATCGCGGGCGGGAGCGCTCACGCCCGCGCGCCGACGATCGCCGGTGCCGATCGTGCTGTGGCGGCTCCGTGGGGCGACCGATGATCTCGGCCCTCTCGTGATCGAGATGTCCCTCGGCGCCACGCGTTCGGGCTCGAGCTCGATGCGCCTCGTGCCCTTGCACTTGCACACCAGTTGGATGGTTTCATTGCCTCCGCAGACCGCGTAGAGGCGGCGCTGCTCGCACAGGGAGGCGTGTCGTCCCCGACATGCCGCCATCGGTAAACCGCAAAGGACTCTGGAGGTATTCATGCCGCTGCGATCCGCATTGCTCATCAGACGGTCCGTCGTTCGCGCCTTTATCTGCCGCGCCTGGCTTGCGGTCGTCGCGCTGCTCTTGGTTCCAGCCATCGGCTTCGCGCAGTCGCCGTGGGAACGGGCCAGCGCGAACCTGGCCACCTCCTTCACCGGACCACTGGCCCGGTCCCTGGCGCTGGTGGCGATTGTCATCGGCGGCCTGATGTTCATGTTTGGTGAGGGCGGGGCTAAGCGACAGATCAGCGGCATCGTGTTCGGTGGCGGCCTGGCGCTCTTCGCGGCGCAGTTTCTGACCTGGCTCTTTTGACGACCATGACGACCGAGAACCAGCCGGAGGCTCGCTCGGTGCCACGCGCCCTCTACCGTCCGTTGACGGTGTGCGGCGTCGATCGACGCCTGTTCTTCCTGGCGCTGCTCGTCGGCGCGGCGACGTTCAATTTGTTCTACAGCTTCCTGGCGGGCTGTCTCCTGTTCACGGTGCTTTATGCCTTTGGCTGGTGGAGCACGTCGCACGATCCGCAGCTGCTGCAGATTCTGCTGCGTTCCGGTACGGCGCGATCCCGATACGACGCGGCCCAATACCACCGCGTCAGCCGAGGAAGGCGGTAGACAAAAATGGTTCGTGTCGGTCGCATTTTGAAGGACTATCGGGCCGCCGGCACCGTCCATGGCCTCCTTGCGTTATGGGGGTTCGTGGATGACACCACGTTCCTGACGAAGGCCGGGGCGCTCGGCCAGGTGTTCCGTCTCCACGGGGTCGACGACGAGTGCCTTGACCACGCGGATCGGCGGGCGGTCGCGCACCGTTTTGAGCGCGCGCTGCGCCAGCTTGACGAGTCCTTTCGCGTGTATCAGTACCTGGTGAAGCACCCGGCCGCGCCGATCCGGTCGGCCGGGCATGCCCACCCGGTGGTCCACCAGGCGCTCCAGCAGCGCTCGGCGTATCTGAATGGCAAGGCCGACGCGCTCTTCGAGCTGGAGCTCTACCTGGTCGTCCTCTACGAAGGATGGACCACTCGGCGCAACCTCGCGGGCACCGTGGCCGATCTCCTCAGCGCGCCGCGATCCGCGGTGCGGTCACTGTTGTCTGTTGACGCGGTCACCGCGGGGATGACGGGTGAGATCGCCCGTGCCACCGCGGAGCTCCAGCAGAAGGCGCACGCCTTCACCGTGCAGCTCGCGGACACCGTGGCGCCGACGCTCCTGCCCAAGGCCGACGCGTTTCGCTTCTTTCGACGGCTCGTGAACTACGCGCCGCACAAAGTCGATCCGGTCACGCTGAAGCACGACACGCATCTGGACTTCTACGTCGCCGACTCGGCAATCGATTGTCACCGGGACGCATTGATGGTCGACGGCTATCGCGTCAAGGTCCTGACGATGAAGGAGCCGCCGGCCAAGACGTTCGCGCACATCCTACAGGACTTGTATGCCATCCCGAGCCCGTTCATCGCGTGCCTAGAATGGCAGCGGCTGTCTACGGCGCGGATGCGACGCGACCTGCGGGCGCGTCAACGACACTTCTTCAACCAAAAAGTCTCGTTGATCAATTACCTCAGTCCACAGACGACCTCCGAGGACATGCTCGTCGACCAGTCCGCCTCGGCGACCGTCCAGGAGCTCGGACAGAGCCTGACCGCGCTGGAGGTCGAGGGCCACATCTTCGGAGCGTGTTCCCTCACGGTCATCGCGTATGACCGTGACGCGACGCGGCTGGATCGGAGCGTGGCGGAATGCGTCAAGGTCTTTGCCGGGCACGACGGCGCGCTCTACGAGGAGAGTTACAACCTCTTGAACGCCTGGCTCGCGATCGTGCCCGGCAATGCGTCGCACAATGTGCGGCGCCTCGCGCTGCTCAACACCAACGCGGCCGATCTCAGTTTCCTGTTCACGCGCGAGACGGGGCAGCGGACCAGTGCCCACTTGCCGGGTCGCGAGTGTCTGGCCGTCTTCGAGACAGAGCACCAGACGCCGTACTTTTGGAATCTGCACTATCAGGACGTTGGCCACGCCTTGATTCAAGGGGCGACCGGGTCGGGGAAGTCGTTCCTGGCGCAGTTCATCGTGACGCACGCGCAGAAATACGACCCGGTTACCGTCATCTTCGATCTTGGCGGCAGCTATGACGCGCTCGTGACGCGCCTCGGTGGCAGCACGTGGCGGATGGGGTTGTCGGACCGGACCTTCACCATCAATCCGTTCTGTCTCGAGCCCACCCCGGAGCATCGCCATTTCCTGTTTTCGTTTGTCCGGGTATTGCTCCAGTCGAGTGGGCAGCACCAGCTCACCTTGCTGGAGGACCGGGATCTGTACGAGGCCGTCGAGAACATCTACGCTCTCGATCCGCCGCAGCGTCGGCTCTTCACGCTCGCCAATCTGCTCCCGCGTGGCTTGGCGCAACACCTGCATCGGTGGGTCCAAGGCGGGCCGTATGCGGCGCTGTTCGACAACCCTGAGGACACCCTAACGTTCCAACGCGTCCAATGCTTCGACTTCGAGGGGCTGGAGCAGTTTCCCCTGGTCCTGGAACCGCTCCTGTTCTACGTCCTGCATCGGGCCAGCGCCTCGATTCACGACCCCGCCGCCGCCGCGCAACTGAAGCTCTTTGTGCTCGACGAAGCCTGGCGCTTTGCCCGTGACGCCACCGTGAAGGCGTACATCACGGAGGCGCTCAAGACGTGGCGGAAGCGGAACGCGGCGATGCTCCTGGCCACCCAAAGCAGCGACGACTTCCTCGATGCCGACCTGCTCCGGACGGTGGTGGAGAGTTGTCCGACGAAATTCTTCTTAGCGAATCCGAACATGGACGTGGCCCGCGCACGTGAAGTGTTTCACCTCAATCACACCGAGGCCGCCCTGATCCAGCACTTGCGTCCACGGCAGCAGGCCCTGCTGAAGCGGCCGGACCTGTCCAAGGTGATCAATCTGCACGTCGGGTCACCGCCCGATGGGATGGATACCCCATCCGATTCTGCGCCACGACCGGCCGCCGCGAGCGCGCGCCGTGCGGACGACGACACAGCCATCGCCGGTACCACAAAGGAGTCCCAATGACCCGTTCACGCATCGTCATCCTGATCGGCGTGCTCATGTTCAGTGGCTCGGCCCACGCCCAGAGCACACGCGAGGTCCGATACAACCCGCACTCTGTCGTCCGCGTGAGGGCAAAACTGCGATTCACGACGATGATCATTCTGCCGGAGAGCGAAGAGATTCTCGACTTCGTCTGCGGCGACAAGGATCTCTGGGTCGTCTCCGGCGCCCAACACCTCGCCTACGTCAAACCCGCCCAGGCTGGCGCCACCACGAATCTGAATCTGGTGACCGCGGCCGGCCACGTGTATTCATTTCTGTTGACCGAAGGCGCGGCGGACCCCGACCTCAAGATCTACGTGACGTCGGACGACGAGATCGCGACGACCGCCGGCGCCTCGCCGAAGTTGTTCGCCGCTGCCCAGGTCGAGGCGTTCCGACATGAGGCCGACGACGCCAGAAAAGCCGCGGACACAGCCAGGACAGAGGCGTCCCAGGCCATCGAACGGGCGACGACCGCGGCCACCCGGTCTGCGGACGACCGCGTCACCGCGTTCCGCGCGACCTTTCCGACCACGCTGCAATTTCCGTATCGGTATCGATGGAATGAGAAGCCGTTCTTCGTGACGGGCATCTTCCACGACGACCAGTTCACCTACATCCGGGCCAAGGCGACTGAGCTCCCGTCCCTCTACGAAGTGCGTGACCACGCCCCGAACCTGGTGAACTTTCAGGTCGAGCACGACACGTACATCGTGCCAAAGGTGCTCGATCGCGGGTATCTGGTCGTCGGCGGTCACAAACTCGTGTTCGACCGCGTGCAGTGAAGGAGGGTGTGATGGCATCCCAGGGCAAGACCCTCCCCGAGCAGGCCGTGCACGAGGCCGCGCCGGTCCGCGATCGACGGATCCCACCGCGAGGGGTCCTGCCGCGCCAGTTGCAAACCTGGTTGATGCTCGGCATCGCCGGCCTCATCGTGGCGATCATCCTGATCGCCGGACACCCGCAGCCGCCGACGTCACCGCGATCGACGCCGGCCGAGGTCGCACCGACGCTGGCCTCTCCTGACCGCATTCGCACGTATCAACAGCGACTGGCTGCCGAAGAGGTCAGACAACGAGACGCCGAGGCCCGTCAAACCACGCCCATCCTGGCCGAGACTCGCACCGGCGGCGGAATCTCCGCTTCACCGGCATCAGTCGAGGCACGACGGCCGGCGCCCAGCCTGCACGCGGACAACATCGCGCTGAGTCGACGGCCGGCTGACCAGCAACCCTACGCCGCTCGCGCACGGATCGACGAGATGCCGGTCGCCGCGGTCCCGTCTTCGCCGCCGGCCCTCGATCACCTGGAACAGACGCTAACGCGCATCCTGGCGCAGCTCCCGCCGCCGAATGCTCCGCGTCGAGACCTGTCGCCGGTCTCAGCGCCAGTGCCCGAGACCGCGGCTCCTGCGTTCGGCGCGGCCACTGATCCGTCACGTGGCGCCTCTCGATCGACGACGACAGACCGGCCGGCCTCCGGGGTGAGGTTTCCATTATGGGAGGGGACCGTCATCGAGACCGCTTTGCTCAATCGCCTCGATGGCACGTTTGCGGGCCCGGTCGCCTGTCTGGTCACCACGCCGGTCTATAGCCAGGATCGTCAGCGGGTGCTGATTCCTGCGGGGGCGCGCGTGCTGGGTGCGGCGGCGCCGGTGCAGGCGTGGGGTGATGCCCGGCTGTCGGTGAGTTTTCACCGGCTCCTCATGCCGGATGGACACAGTTACAGCCTGAATCGGTTCACCGGCCTCGACACGGCCGGGGACACCGGCCTGCGCGACCGCGTCGATCGCCACTACGCCCAGGTCTTCGGCGCCTCGCTGGCGATCGGCGTGTTGTCGGGTCTGGCCCAATACACCACGCGCGGCGTCGCCGGGGTGGCGGACTTCGGCGACGAGTTCCGTCAGTCCTCCGGCGGCAGCCTGGCCAGCTCGGCCAGCCGTGTCCTCGACCGGTATCTGAACGTCCTGCCGACCGTCACGATCCGTGAGGGCCATCGCATCAAGGTCTACCTCACCAACGATTTCGAACTGCCGGCGTATGCACCGGTGCCCGGAGAGGCGCGATGACGAGCATCAGACAGCACGTGTGGCGCGCGAGTGCGACCGTCCTGATCCTGGCCCTGTTGACGACGCCGCTCGGTGCCCAAGACCCCGTCGTCGTCTACGACCCCTGGTCGGTGGCCCAATCCATCATCGAGGTGATCAACCTCGTCCGGCAATACACCGAAATGATTCGGCAAGCGCAGCGATTGCCGGTGGACCTGGCGAACCGTTATCGGGGGCAATCCGTGGCGTGGACGCTCCAGGACATCGCCTCGCTCTACGCGCAACCCCTGCTGAATGCCCTCAATATCGGCGATCCCACCGGACGGGCGTACCAACAAATCGTCCAGGCGATCGATGTGCCCACCGACATCCTCGCGCGGATGCCGCCCGAGTTGCAGCAGCGTCTGCGCACCGTCTACGCGACCATCGAGCTGGCGGACGGCATCGCCAAGCGGGGCATCGATCAAGTCGGCGCCACCCGGGCGATTGGCGCTCCCGTGCTCCAGACGATCCGCATCATGGAACAGGACGCGGCGTCGACCCTTGACGCGTTCAATACGGAAGCGGCGCTCCTGAACAAGATCAATACCGCGTCCGTGTTGGGACTGCGCTTGGCGGATCAATCAAACCAGTTCCTCCTGAACACCGTGGAACAACTGCTCGTCGATACCACGCGCAAGCGGGACACCGAGGCCGCGGTCGTGGGGGCCACGATCTACCAGTGGCGCTACGGTCAGGCCTATGGCACCGATCTGTTCCGCAATTCGGCCACGGACATGGATACCTGGCGGATGCGCTGACCAGGACCACGTCACCGGAGGAGACGTCCAGATGCCGCCAACCACGGGCTACGACCCCATTGCCACCGTCCAGCAAGCGATCAATACGCTCCTCGCCGTGCAGGAACCGGCGTTCGTCGGCATTGGCAGCCGGATGTTCCTGTCGTTCGCCACGATCCTGCTGGCGTGGCACGGCATCCGGATGATGCTCGCGGCGCGGCCGTTGGGCGAGCAGATGTTTGGCGTCGCCAGGCTCCTGCTGGTCCTCGCGTTCGGTGACGCGATGATCGTCTACTACGGCTCACCGATCCCCGGGATCGGCATCTCGTTCTCGAACCTGATCACGGACCAGACCGCCTACCTCGCGAACCTCGTGAGCGCGCGGTCCATTCAGAGCGCGCAGCAGAATCTCAACACGCTGTGGAACGCGCTCAGCCAACCGGACGCGTGGTCGATCCTCGCCAACTTGTTGTATTGGACGATGCTGCTCGTCATCGGATTCGCACAATTCGCGCTGTTGTTTGTGGTGTCGTTCAGCCTCATCGCGAGCGCGATCTGCGCCTTGGTCGGTCCGCTGTTCGTGCCGTTCTTCATCGTGCCCACGCTCGAATGGATCTTCTGGGGGTGGTTGAAGGCGTTCATCCAGTACTCGTTCATGCGGGTCATTGCCAACGCCTTCATCTTTCTGTTCGAGCGCTTTTTGAGCGGCTTCCTGCAGACGCTGCCGCCCGGACTCAGGCTCGAGGAGCAGCTCTTGTACTCGGTGCACGTCGTGATGATACTGGTGACGTTTACCGTGGGCGTGCTGCTCGTCCCGTCGTTGACCAGCTCGATCTTTTCGGGGCAATCCGGCGAGTCAGCTCTACCGGACCGCGTTCACATTTTTTGAGGATGGTCATGAAGTTCAGGCATTCGTACCGCGAGATGCGGAGGGCCGAGGTGAGGACCATTGGCTGGTTCTTCGCCATTATGGCCGTTGTCACACTGGCATTCGCCGTCATCGTCGCCGTTCACTATCTGCTCGCCTGGTGGTAGGAGGGAGTCAACGCGATGGACACGAACTCACACGCGCCGTATCAGCTGCCGCCGCTTGAGGACGCCAGGCGCCAGTACGTAGAGCTGTTCGGCTCGGCCTTGGTGATGAACACCTACCTCAAGATCGCGCTCCTGTGCGTGTCGCTCGTGGCGGTCGGCCTCGTGGCGCTGAACCTGCGCACGCAGGCGAAGGCCGAACACCTCAAGCCGTTGGTGATCCGGATCGATGATATCGGTCGCGCCCAGGCCGTGCAATACGACACGCTCACGTACCATCCGCAGGGCCCGGCTCCTGAGCTGAAGTACTTCCTCACGCAGTTCGTGACGAAGCACTTTGCCCGGATGCGCGCCACGGTCAAGGAGCGCTATGCGGAGTCGCTCTACTTCCTCGACGCCGCGATCGCGGACGCCACGATCGCCCAGAACCAGCGCACGCAGACGCTCGAGGCCTTTCTCAGCGGGGCGTCGGACGAGGTCGAGATCCACGTCAAGAACGTCACGCTCGACGAGCTCAGGAATCCCCCGTATAAGGCCGCCGTGGACTTCGACCAGGTGTACTACGGCCTCGGGAGCCGGCAGGAGTACAAGCGCGACACGTTCGTCGCCCAACTGACGTTTGTGCTCAAGGACCAGATTCCCAATGCCATGGTGTTGGTCAACCCGCTCGGGCTCACCATCACCTATTTCCGCGTCGACCAGGCGTTCCGATGATCGTCAATAGCGCCTTTCTCGCCGCGATGCTGCTGCTGCTCCTGGTGTTCTCGATCCTCGGCCAGGTGGAGTTCCTTGCCCCCTATCGGCACGTGATCTTCGTGCAGCACCTCTGGGTCGTGGTCGGGAGCCTGCTGGTCGTGTTCCTCAACCTGTTCGCCGTGTGCTACCTCGCCGGGCGCGGGCTGTTCCTCAAGGACACCGGGCGGAAGCTCGCGCACGTGGAGCGCCAGCTCCGCACGCCGGACACAGTCGTCCGTGATCTCTCCGATCGATTGGCGGAGGAGGACTGAGCCCGTGTCGCGAGATACCCGCGATGATCGCCCTGGGGATTCACGCCAGACGGTGGACCAACCCGTTGACCGCGAGCGCTCAACCCGCCGAGTGGCTCTGCCGACTGACGGCCTCGCGCTGCCGCGCGGCGATCATCGTGAGGCGGTCGAGCACCGCGATCGCGTCTATCACCTGCGCGGATCCGAGAGCCGCATCTTGGAGACGGTCGGAACGTTCCGGGTCGTGCCGGCGACTGACCTGATGGACGGCCGATCGTCGGCGGAGGCGTTCAAGGAAGACCTCCGACGTCTCTCGACGCACGGCCTGATTGAACGGCACACCATTCCTATCAATCGCGACGCCACGCCCGTCGTCGTCTTAACCCGCGAGGGGAAGGCGCTGCTCGAGGGCCGGCGGGACGAGGCGTCCGTCGGCCGTCAGCAGCAGTACCACGCCGGCCTCGTGAAGCCCCGCGAGCTGTCGCATGACGCGCAGCTCTATCGCCTGTATCACGCGGAGGCCGGTCGCCTGGAGGACGACGGGGGACGCCTCACCCGCGTCATCCTCGACTACGAACTGAAACGGGAGTATCAGACGTTTCTCAACCGACCTGACCGCCCGGAAGACACCGATCGACAGGACGACCTCGAGACGTTTGCGGCAACCGCTCAGTTGCCGGTGATCGACGGTCACCTGGAATTGCCGGATCTGCGCATCGAGTACGAGACCGAGGATGGCCGCGTGGCGTATCGCGATCTGGAGCTCGTGACGGAGCACTATTCCCGGGCCCAGCTGGCCGGGAAGGGGCGCGCGGGCTTTGGTCTGTATCGCGCCGCGGGTGCGGGACGCGGCCGGGGAGGTG
Organism: Acidobacteriota bacterium; assembly: GCA_040007095.1. Lineage (GTDB taxonomy): Bacteria > Acidobacteriota > Vicinamibacteria > Vicinamibacterales > CAVVIG01 > JBDTVS01. Next base: position 26,855 of record JBDTVS010000120.1, on the reverse strand, counting down.
CCGCCCGCACGGGCGGCACGCCCGTCGATCCACACCACCTGGAGCGCCTGTGATGACGTTTGACGAGCGGGTGCGTGCCCTGGAGCCGTTCCGGTTCACCCCGCGCCAAGCGCGGTTTCTCGTGACCGTCGCCCTCCACGGTGGCTACTGTCTGCGCCGGCAGTACACGGCGTTTGCCGGGATGCGATACGGCAAGGTCGTGCGGGCATTCCTCGACGGCTTGCGCGATCGCGGTCTCGCAACGCGCGAGTCGTGCCGCGGTGATCGCGGGTACCTTTACCACCTGTACGCGCGGTCGATCTATCGAGCGTTGCAGCAAGAGGACAACCGGAATCGCCGCCAGACCAGCCTGGCCGCGATTGGCCGCAAACTGATGCTGCTCGACTTTGTGATCGCCCAGCCGGGCGCCGACTGGTTCGCGACCGAGGTCGACAAAGTCGCGCTGTTCACCCAGCGCTTCGGGGTGCCGGCGGCGGACTTGCCTCAGCGCAGCTATGCCGCGTACGGCGAGCGGCAGGCCTCCACCACCCGGTACTTTGTGCACAAGCTGCCGATCTTTCTCGCGGGCGAGCCGCCGCACGTGCACTTCGCCACCTTGGCGCTGGAGGCAACCGGGCAGCCGTTTGAGCAGTTCTTGCGTGACCACGCGCGCGTGCTCAGCTATTTGCCGGCGTGGACCGTGGTCGTGGTCAGCCCGCTAGGCGCATCCGGGGCGCCGGCCTGCCGCGTCGTCTTCGACCGGTTCATGATGGGAGGCCCGTCGCCGGCCGGGTCGGATCGGCGCGAGCTCGTGCGGTATTTCGTGACACGGCGGGCGGTCGAGCGGAACGAACTGGCGCAGCTGTCGGTCACGGATCTCAACCACTTTCGTGAGGCCCGACAACGCCTCGACGATCCCGTGGTTGAGACACGCTATGCGCGGTGGCTCGCGCTCGGAGACCGCGCGCTCGCCGAGCCAGACGCGGGAACCGCCGCGCGCCTGGCGCCGCGCGGACGCTTCATCACGCACCCGCTGCCGTTCACGTACGAACAGTTCGGTGACTTGGCGGGCGTGTCGTGAGGGGCCACCGCGTCACCAGCACGCTGGCTCCTCACGTAGCCGAGGCTTCGGCTCCCGATTCGGCGCCCATCGGGTCGCCGCCAACCGGGGGCGGTGACGGCGGCAACGTGCGCCGCCACTGTCGGTTGCGTATCGGTCGCGGGCCTGGCGTTCCGTGCTCAGGCACGCCAGAGGGGTCGCACCCGGGGTCGCAGACGGGGTCAAGAGCGAAGGGGGAGCGACCCCCCTTTTTGGGCCGGGCCTTGACCCAGCGCCTGTCGGCGCTGGCCCCGGCTGGAGGGTCGCTCCCCCTTCGTGTGTGAAGAGACCGGACCAACGGACAGCCACGCGCGGAGCACGGACCGTGACGCACCGCGATCACGAGACGTGCGCGACGCATATATCAGGAGAGTGCACATGCCGCTGATCAAAGCCCGCACCCACCGCATCCCGGTGGTCCGCCACATCTGTCGCTTGCAGGAACCCAATCGCAGTGCGCTTGTGCTGTACGCGCTCTTCATCGGCGACACGGTGGACTACGTGCTGAATCAACTGATCGCGACCACGCTCGCCAAAGATCGCGACTTCGTCGAGTGGCGCGCGGCGCAGCCCGTGCCTGCGCCCACCACGAAGCTTGCATCCCCACGGTCCGCTTCCCCGAGTGCCGCACGCGTGCCCACCTCTGCGACGGAGGGCTAATGCGAAGCATGCTGCAACATCGCCTCGTGCTGAGTCTCGCGCTGACCGGCGTCGTGGGGGTAATAGGACTCCAGACGTGGCCGTTTCCGGCGCAGAACCTGGTCCTCGCGTTGATCCAGGCCGAGCGTCCAGGTCTCTACGCCGGCTTCCAATACACGTACACCGCACTGTGGTTTAGTACGCCGTTCTTCGCGTTGAGCATCGGCTTCTCGCTGCTCTATATCTTTACGTCCCGATGGGATCGCGGCGCGCCCTTTCAGCCGCTGCCGCACTATCGCATACCGGAGCGACGCGAAGACCTCTATCTGGTACTCGGCGAGCAGCATCACCGCACATCGCCGACGCGCGCGGCGATGCCGCGCTGGCTCGTGGTGCCAGAACGCGGTCTCTACACCGGCATCGCCATCATTGGTGCGATCGGCACGGGCAAGACCTCCGCCTGTCTCTATCCGTACGTGGAGCAGTTGCTGGCGTATCGCGCCACGGATCCCGCGCGGAAGGTCGGTGGCTTGGTCCTGGAAGTGAAAGGCGACTTTTGCCAGCACGTCCGTCGCCTCCTTGAAGACCACGGTCGCGGCGACGACTACATCGAAGTGAGTCTTGACTCCCGCTACCGCTACAACCCGCTGCACAACGACCTCGACGCCTATGCCCTGGCGTACGGCATCGCCACGTTGATGACGAATCTCTTCGGCAAGGGCAAGGAGCCCTTTTGGCAGCAGGCCAGCACCAATCTCGTCAAGTTCGTGATCCTCGTGCATCAGATCCTCGACCACTACGTCACGCTCTTCCAGGTCTACGAGCACGTCATCAATCCGGACAAGCTCCGCGCCGTGATCGCCGAAGGGGAGCGGCGGTTCGCCGTCCGCCCGCGCCGCCTCGCCATCGACAAGCGGGAACACCTGATGACGGCGCAGCTCACGACCTGGGCGTGGCACCCCGAGGACAACCAGCAGGAGACCTGGACCGACTGGTCCCAGGACGTCGAAGACACCCTCACGCGGGCGGGCATCTCGTATCGCGCGTACGACGCGCCGATGGCCACGGGTGACGCGCACAGGGTGGCCCAGTTCGACGCCGTCAAACGGTGGTTCGACGACGACTGGATGCGCATCGAGCCGAAGCTCCGCACCTCCATCGTCGAGGGCATTAGCGTGTTCTTGTCCCTGTTCGACGACAATCCCAAGGTCAAATACACCTTCTGCCCGCCCAAGGCCACCTACGATCCCGTCCACAATCCGGACGCGCGTCACGGCGTGCCGTTGCCGCCGCTCGCCGATCTGATCGAGCAGGGGAAAGTCATCGCCCTCAATTTCCCCGTCGCCATGAATCCCGGCTTGGCGCGTGCCCTGGGCACGATGTTGAAACAGGACTTCCAACGGGCGGTGCTGAACCGGATGTCCAAGATGCAGGCTGAGCCGACGCGCCCATGGCGCGCCGTCGCGTTCGTGTGCGACGAATACCAGTCCTTCGCGACGACCGGCGAGAACGAACCGTCCGGCGACGAGAAGTTCTTTTCCCTCGCCCGGCAAGCGCGCTGCATCCCGATCGTCGCCACGCAAAGCATCAGCTCGCTCAAGTCCACGCTCCCCGGCGAATCGTGGCGCACCCTCCTGCAGGGGCTGCGCACGAAGATCTTTCTCGCGCTGAGCGACGATGTGAGTACGCGTTTCGCCGCCGATCTGTGCGGACAGGTGGAACGGTTAAAGCCGGGGTACACCCTCACCGAGGCGGGGCAGGACGCCCGGGTGAGTTTGCTGACTGGCAAGCCGGCCGCCCATCGGACCACCGTCAGCGCCACCAAGACCTACAGCGTCGTCCGTGAGGACGTGTTCCAACCGAAGGTCTTTGCGGAGCTCCAGAACGCGCAGGCGATCGTGCTGCCGTACGACGGCCTCAATCCCCAGCCGCCGACGTATTGCTACCTGAAGCCGTACTACCTGGACGTCGACACCAGTTACTTCGACCACGTCGCCGCAGGAGCCTTGTGACATGAGCTTTGACGTGATCCTCCCGTTTCTGCGACCGATCGCGCACTTGATTCAGGATCCGGACGTCACCGAGATCATGGTCAACGGCGGGCGCCGGGTATTTATCGAGCGGCACGGGCAGCTGCACGAGGTCGAGGGCGTCCGCGTCGATGAACGCAATCTGAAGGTCGCCGTCAAGAACATCGCCCGCGCCTTGGGTGACGATGTCTCAGAAGAGCAGCCGATCCTCGACTCGCGCTTGCCCGACGGCTCGCGGGTGGCGGCGATTCTGCCGCCGTGCAGTCTCGGCGGCACGACGCTGACGATTCGCAAGTTTCAGGCGCGGTTCTTCACCGCCGACGAACTCGTGCGTATCGGGACGATGACGGCGGAGGTGCTGGCGACGGTGCAGGCAGCCATCGCGCGCAATGTGAACATCTTGATTAGCGGTGGCACCAGTACCGGCAAGACTACGCTCTTGAACGCCCTCGCCGCGTTCCTGCCCAGCGACGATCGAGTCGTGCTCATCGAAGATACCGCGGAGCTTCAGATCGATCGGCCGAATCTGGTGCGACTCGAGGCGCGTCGCGCGCAGGCGCATCTGCCGGCGGTCACCATTCGCGAGCTGCTCCGGGCGACCCTGCGCCATCGGCCTGATCGGATCATCCTCGGCGAGGTGCGCGGCGGGGAAGCGTTCGATTTGTTACAGGCCTTGAATACGGGTCACGCCGGATCGCTGTCCACGATTCATGCGAACTCCGCCGAGCAGGCGCTGGCGCGGTTCGCGTCGTGCGTCGTCCAGAGCGGCGTCGAGCTGCCGTACCAGGCCGTGCGCTACCAGATCGCCGAGGCGATCGACCTCGTGCTCCACCTCGGACGTCATCGCGGGGCACGGCACGTCGAAGAGCTGATCCACGTCGAGCGCTACGACGTGGGACGCGACGGCTACGACCACCGAGTGCTCTTTCACGGCGATGGGCCGCCCGAGGTCCGCGCGCCGATCGCGCCCTGAATTCGATCAGGCAGGGGATGTGTTGGGTTGTCCCGTAGGCCAGTGAGCGCGTCGCCCGCGGCTGGGTCTGTCGCGCGGCTCCCGTTCGCTCCGCTTGAGGGCGGTTGCGGGCCTGACGAAACACCGCTCGAGTTCGAGGCGCGCCGCGTGAGTGGCTCAAGAAGAAGCTGGGACGTTCGCGCTGCTACTCGTCAGCGCTTGAGAGGAGTGAGAACCGATGGCGGAATTGTCGGTGACGCCGAGCATCATGGTGACAATTGGCTGTCACAGCCGGCTGTACTATGCGTTCGTCACCTCTGCACCGAGCCGACTTGATGCGCCGTCCACCGTGACGCTGTATGCGGCGCCGCGCTCAGATGTGGCCAGGTTCGCCGCCGACGACATCGCGCTGGACGCGGACCCGGTACCAACGTGCGCACGACTCGTGCTCGTGGATGCCACTGAGTTCAGCTGGCAGCGGGCGAAGTACCGTGGCGCGCAGCATGTCCTGGCTCCTGCCGACGCCGGACTCGTCGGCGCGAACACACTCCAGCACTGGTTGTGGCAGCGTCTGCGCAGACCGACGCCCGACGATGTCGAGACGTAGGGCAGATCGCGATGGCAAAGTGCAGGCATCGGACGGTCGAGACTGTCGATCGGTCTCGGCCAGCGACCACGTCGAGCGGTCTGCTGCGGTTGGCACAGGCGCGTGGCGGTGATGGTGGACGGGGAGGCCGGGCCGATGGCGAATCGGTGACTCGCACTGATGGCGGGCATGTCGTAGTACTCGAGCGTGCGGCCGACGGCGTAGACGGCGCACTACGGTCGGCGCTGTTCGGAGCGATCGGCATCAGCAGGACCACGGGATACGGGCGGCCCGAGCGCACGGCGCAGTCGGCAGATGAAGCCACCGTTCGCCGCCCAAGCTCCTAACGCCGGACCTCGTGCAGGGACGGCGGCTGGCCGACAGTTCTCGCCGGTGGCATTTGCGCTGGAACGGCTGTTCCCAAAGCGTGTGAAGGCGCCCTATTCGGCGGCCGAGCGCCTGGTCGTGTTGGTCATTGTGCGCGCCACGAGTGCCGATGAACGCTCGGGAGACTTCAATTGCTTTCTCAGCTATCCGACGATTGCAAAGTGGGCCGGAGTCAGCCTCGCCTCCGTCAAGCGCGCGTTAAAGAAGCATTGCGACGGTCCGGCGCCGCTCCTGTACCGATCGATGACGGGGGAGACGCGGGGCCATGCCCACGGGTGTTATCGCTTCACGCTCGTGATGCATCCTGAGAGATTCGCCGCGGCTCGCGATGCCGCCCGCACGGCAAAGCATGAACAGGTGGACCGGGCGATGCGCGCTCTCCAACCGGATCGCATCGCGTTGCAGCGCCAGCGAGAAGACTTTGGAGGACCGCTGACGGAGTCGGAATATCGCGAAAAGCTCGCGGATCTCGAAGGGTCAACGCGTCGCAAGCTGCCCGCGCGAGCGGACTTGAAACGATCGGTCAGTTCGTCGTGAGGTTGCAACCGTGAATCGCCAGCAACTCTCGACGTGAGCCGACTCGACCGAGTGATCCGGCTCCTGATTGTGAGGCTGGGCGCTCCAGCGTTGGCCGGCGAACGCCGATGGGCGAGGTCGATCACTCGCTCTGAGCTCAATGGCAGCGGAACTATGGACACTACGACGAGCGGAGTGAACTCGATTTCGCGGCCGGATGGTGCTGAGGAGCACGACCACGTGGCGATACGCCGCCGTGCGGATGCCTTCCCGGTGCAATCGCGTGCGACGTTGCCATGCACGGGTTCCGCCGATGGCTATCGATGGACTTCATGATGATGTACTACACTACGCCAGCGACAACATCGGTGGTGGCGTAATGCGACCCGATTCCTCGAGTCGCCTCCGCTTGCTTTCGGTTGAGGAGGCGGCAAATTATTTGGGTTTGAGCGCCGGCACTATGCGGAACTGGATTTCTATGCGTCGAATCGAGCACGTGAAAGTGGGTAGGCTGACGCGGATCGCGCAGTCGACGTTGGACCAGTATATCGAGGCCAACACCATCCGGGCTGTCGACGTATGAATATCTTCAAACGCTGCGAGTGCACGAATCCAGCAAAATGCCGTCACCCATTTTGGTTTGAGTTTCGGCTGCATCGACAGCACCACCGTCGGTCAACGCGCACAGCGAATCGCATCCTCGCGCAGCAGATTGCCGCGAAGCACCATGTTGGCGTGCTCGAACGGCGAGAAGGGCTTCGCCCGCCCAAGCCAGTCAAGTTGACCGAGCACATCAAGACCTACGTCGCCCACACTGCGAAGGCCAATCGATCGAGCTACAAGGATCAGGCTGTGCTGGGTCGCCTTGTCGCATCGATTGGTGACAAGCCCATTTCGGAAGTTTCCCCGTTTCACATCGAAAAGTGGAAGCGCGTTCGCGCGGAGACCGTGAGCCGATCAACAGTCAACCGCGAGTTGAACATCGTCCGCGGTTGTTTTTCGCGTGCCGTCGATTGGGGCCATCTTGGGATTTCTCCTCTGCGGACCGTGAAACCATATCGGGTTGATGATGGTCGGCTGCGAGTGTGCTCGCCCGATGAAATCAAGAAGCTCTTGGATCGCGCGCCGCGAGACCTGGGGTTGCTGGCACGGCTGACATTGGAAAGTCTGCCGAGGCTCTCAGAGGCCCTGAATCTCCGCAAGGAAGACATCGGTGCAAGCTACGCTACGATCGTGCGCAGCAAGAGTGGACGAGCGCGTCGAGTACCGCTGACACCCGAACTCCGTCGGGACTTGTTGGCGAGGTGCCACGGCTCCGGCTACGTGTTCGGTATTGGGAAGGATGGCCGTCCTCCACACCCAGCGGCGATCAGCGTGGCGTTCGCGCGCTTGGCTTCGGCTCTGGACCTGAACGGCGTTTCACACCACACCTTCCGGCACACGGGTGCCACGGTGATGGTCGCAAACGGCGTGTCTTTGCGAGCGGTGCAGACCATCGGCGGCTGGTCGAGTCTGCGGATGGTGGAGCGATACGCACACGTCGATGATGCCGAGCTGCAACGCGCCGTCCGTATCATGCACGCGCACACCGAAGCGGCCACTGCGGCGCCCACAAAAACGCCCACAGTGGAGAAATCAGCGGCCGGAAATTCTGACGGTTTGTCGAAAGACTAACTCCCATGCTACCAAGGAGTTAGGTGCATGGCGTCCCCAGCGGGATTCGAACCCGCGTTTTGGCCTTGAAAGGGCCACGTCCTAGGCCTCTGGACGATGGGGACTTCGCGGAGAGAACTTGAAATGATACTACAGGTTGCAAGCAGCACGCTCCGGTGCAGTTGCTCGGGTAGTGTCTCAGTTCGGTTTAGCAGGGGACGCTCAGGTTGCTAGAGGAAATTTCACCGAGGGCGGGGATTCCTTCGGTGGATCTGCTCGGTGAGGGCGTCCAGTTGTTGCTGAATCGCGGCGATTTGTTTGAGTTGGACATCCTGTTCATTGCGCATCTCAAGCAGGAGGTCTTCCATACGCGCGAGACGCCGAGTCACGGGTTGCACGACGGCGGATACGATGGGCTGGATCTTCTTGCGACGAGGCGCGGTCTTTTTTGGCATTCGGCGCACTCTACTACAGGTCGCCCCGTTCTCCTTGATGTAGCTTAGGCGGCCAGAAAGCGCTGGAACGAAGGGTCCTTAGCGGCCGACCGGACGCTCTTCGCTTCGAAGCGCGAAATGATGGTCTTCCGTTCTACGCGGCGCATCAGGCACCGTCGGCTCCCGTGGCGGCCCTTGACGTTATTTTGCGGCGGACTCCTGCAATAGCTCGCGGATGCCACCGAGCGACGCCATCACGCCGCTCGCTTCGTACGGCAGGAATACCAGCTTCTGGGCATTGGTCGCGATCTGGCCGAGCGACTCGAGATAGCTCTTGGCGATGAGATATTGCGCCGGGCTGCCGGTGCCCCCGAGCGACTTCGCGATCATCTCGATCGCCTGGGCCTCGGCCTGCGCGACGCGCAGGCGCGCTTCGGCCTGACCCTCGGCGGCGAGAATCGCCGCCTGCTTGCTGCCTTCCGCGTTGACAATCTGCGACTGCTTCTGGCCTTCGGCGCGCAGGATGGCCGACGATTTCTCGCCTTCCGCGGTCGTCACGACGGCGCGGCGCGTCCGCTCCGCCGTCATCTGCTTCTCCATCGTGAGCCGGATCTCTTCGGGCGGGACGATGTTCTTGAGCTCGATGCGCATCACCTTGACGCCCCATTGCTGCGTCGCGGAGTCGAGGGCCGAGCGAAGCTGGGTGTTGATGTTGTCTCGCGAGGTCAGGGTGTGATCGAGGTCGAGCGCGCCGATGACGTTGCGCAGCGCCGACAGCGTCAGCTGCTCGATGCCCCACTTGAGATTCTGGACTTCGTAGGTCGAGCGCACCGGGTCGACGACGACGGAATAGATGACCGCGTCGACTTCCATGGTGACGTTGTCGCGCGTGATCACCGACTGCGGCTCGATCTTGGTGATCTGCTCCCTCAGATCGATCTGGGCGCGCACGGCGTCGATGAACGGCACGATCGTGTTCAGACCCGCTTCGGCGGTGCGGTGATACTTGCCGAGCCGCTCGACGATCATCGCCTGCTTCTGCGGCACGATCTTGACCGTCTTCAACATCACGACAACCACCAGGATGACGAGACCGAGCAGTACAGGCGTCATAGCGGAAGCACCTCCAGCACGATGCCGTCGGCTCCGACGACCCGCACGTCCACGCCTGCGGCGACCACGCTCGTGCTGCGGGCCGCCCAGTCTTCACCGGCAACGATGATGCGTCCTGTCCCGAGTGTCGGGTTGATGGCTTCGGTGACCTGACCCTGTTTGCCGATCAAGGTGTCGGTGCGGGAGGGGACGCCGGGCGCCCGTCCAAGCCAGCCGACCATGCGCGGGCGCAGCAGCGCCAACGACACGGTGACGACCACGGCAAACGTCAGGATCTGCCATCCGAGCGCGCCGCCCAGAATGGCGACGAGCGCACCGGCCACGGCCCCCGCGCTGAGGAAAATGTAGCCGAACTGAGGAGTCAGGATTTCGACCACTGCCGCGACAATCGCCAGTGCTGCCCAGGCGAATGTCGGAGTCTCAATGGCCATGCGATGCGCGCGATTATATGCGGAAGAGCGGCCGGCCGCTTGCCATTCCAGGCCAGGGGATGGCCAGCAGCATGAGCAGGGTCGCCAGCCCGAAACACATCAACAGACGCATGCGCTTGGCGTCTTCGGTCTTCGCCTTTCGCCCCATGACCCGTCCGACGTGCGCCAGGATGATGGCGCCAAGCATCAGCGTGACGTGCTCGACCGCGAAGAATCGCAGGCCCGGATTTTTCATCGCGGCGCCGAAGTCGCGCATGGCTTCCGCAGTGAAGGGGCTCAGCGCCCCGTACAGCAAGACACCCAGCAGCAGCTGGACGTCAAGCGAAATCATCAGCACCAGGCCCCAGATATCGGCGCGGCCCGAGCCCTTCCGATCCGACAGGACAGAGTAGATGGCGACGACGCCGGCGATGAGTGCGAGCCATCGAAGCCACGAATGCAGCGCGAGCACGAACGTGTACATGCCAAGACCGTATCACGACGCCGGGCGGATCGGGCAGGTCGGGCCGGCGGGGCAGGCAAGGCAGGTCGGCAGCGTCGATCTGCCTAGGTTCCTACCTGTCCCACCCGTCGTATCAGCCCCACCGGACCTACGGATGACTGACGGTCATGGTGTAGTTCTGGCCCACAACGAGGCCCGACAGGCCAAGGCTCACCGGATCGAACGCCTGCACGCAGTAGGTTCCCTTGTTGGTGAGCTGTGCGGTGATCACCGTCTTGCCGAGGTTGGCGCTGCTCACGGCGTTCTGCTGCAGGACTCCGCAGCCGCTGCCGACCAGTTGACCGTACTCGACGCCGAGAAACGTGCTGCCGGGCACGATCGACGTGACGGCGACCGTCAGTTCGCCAGAATTCGAGATGGTGAACTGGTGCACCGGACCGAAGTTGTTCGGCTGCACCGAGCCGGTGAACGTCTGCGTCGAGTTCTTGGAGGGGTCAGTGACCCCGCTGCACGCCATCGCCATCAGCGCCACGAACGCCGCCGCCGCCAGTCGTGTGATCGTCATATTCCTCATTTTGTGGCCGGCTCGATGTGAATGCCGCATTCAAGCTTCTGTCCTGACCATCGGCCCGATCGCGGATCGTCGGGATCGAGCGGGATCGATGTGCACGGCTCGCAGCCGATGCTGGTATAGCCCAACTCGTACAACGGGAGCAGCGGAATGGCGTGGGCCTTCGTGTATTGCCACACGTCTTTCGTCGTCCAGGCAGCCAGCGGGCTGATTTTCGTGAGGCTCCGGCCGGAGGGGAGCCTGAACGCCTCGACCTCGAGCAGGTTCGCGCGCGACGCCGACTGCTGCCGGCGCAGGCCGGTGAACCACTGGTCGTAGCCCTCGAGGGCCGAGAACAGCGGCTCCACCTTGTGTTTGGCGCAGCACGCGTCGGTGCTCGTTTGCCACAATCCTGGAGAGGGCTCCGCGGCGCGCAGGTTGACCAGGTTCAAATGCCAACTGGCGGCCAGTTCGTCGCGATACGCATAGGTCTGGGCGAAATGGTGCACCGTGTCGAGGAAGAGCACCGGAATGTCCGGGTTCACCTGCAGCAGCATGTGAAGGAGCGCCACGTCTTCCGACTGAAAGCTGCACGTGATGCACGCTTCACCCGGGCCCGCGAGACGCTCCGCGATGAGCCGAGCGGCCTCGCCGGACAAGCCCTGACCGGCGACGACGGACGTGCTGTGGGTGGCCACGCCGTGATTGTCTCCCGATAATTGATCGCTCACGTCAATATTTCCTCAAGTGCGCGCCGGACGGCTTCCGTGGCATCGGCGTCCGACGCCGCCTCCCGAGCGAGGCGCGCCAGCCGCTCCGCGGCACTCGGGCGTGCGCCGGTCGCCGCGCGCTGCCGGACCGGGTTGGTAATCATGCCGGCGCCGGCGGTGAAGTTGGTGGCCGGATCGATCAGGATGAAGCTGCCGGTCGAGCGGTTATGGGTGTATCGGTCGAACATCAGCGGCCGGGACGTCGTCACGGTCGCGGTGCCGATTTGATTCATCACCAGGCCGTGGTCGATTTCGGCGCCGACCATGCGCGCGGTGTGCTTGGCCAGATAGACCCGCGCCGGATCGAGCGGCCGTTCGTCCATCCAGACGATTTCGGCCTCGAATCGCTGGCCGACCTCGACCTCGACTTCGCCGGAGGCCAGCAGGTCTCCGCGGCTGATGTCGATCTCGTGGGCCAGGACCAGAGTCACCGACATGGGCGAGTACGCCACGTCCAGATCGCCGTCCCAGGTGACGATCCGCTCGACGGTGGTGGTCCTGCCCGACGGCCAGACCGTGATCGGGTCGCCCCGCCGAACCGTCCCCGAGACAATCTGTCCCGCGTAGCCCCGGAAGTTCTGATGGGGACGCGACACTAGCTGCACCGGAAATCGGAACGGCTTTTTCGTCTCGTCCTTGGCCACTTCCACCGTTTCCAGATAGTGGAGCAGGCTCGGGCCCTCGAACCATGGCGTGCGATTGCTCGCCGAGATGACGTTGTCGCCGTGCAGCGCGCTGAGTGGAATCGGATGCAGGGTGGCGCCACGCAGCAGCTCTTCGAAGTCGTCGCAAATGCCGTCGAATACGCCGCGGTCGAAATCGACGAGGTCCATCTTGTTGATAGCCAGGACGAAGTGATTGATGCCGAGCAACCGGGCAATTCGCGCGTGGCGTTTGGACTGGACGCGGACGCCGTTGCGCGCATCGACCAGCAGAATGGCGAGGTCGGCCGTGGACGCGCCGGTCGCCATGTTGCGGGTGTACTGCTCGTGGCCGGGCGTGTCGGCCAGGATGAACTTGCGCCGCGCCGTGGCGAAATAACGATAGGCGACGTCGATCGTGATGCCCTGTTCCCGCTCGGCTTTCAACCCGTCGGTGAACAACGAGAAGTCGATCGGCCCGGCGTTGCGGTTCTTCGAGGCCTTTTCGACGGAGCTGATCTGATCCTCGTACACCGAGCGTGAATCGTGGAGCAGGCGGCCGATGAGCGTGCTCTTCCCATCGTCGACGCTGCCGGCCGTGCAGACGCGAAGCAGCCCCGACATCAGAAGTACCCTTCGCGTTTCTTCAGCTCCATCGACCCGTCCTGATCGTGGTCGATGACGCGCAGCTGGCGCTCCGAGTGGCGCGTGGCGACGAGCTCTTCGATGATCTTGGCCACGGTGTCGGCATCCGATCGCACGGCGCCGGTGCAGGGCGAGCAGCCCAGGGAGCGCATGCGGCACTTCACGAGGGACGGCCGCTCGCCGGGCAACAGCGGCACAAACGGCTGCTCGAGCATCAGGAGCGAATTGCCCCGGACGACGACCTCACGCTCCTTGGCGAAATAGAGCGGCACGATCGGGATGTTCTCGACCTGGATGTACTGCCACACATCGATCTCGGTCCAGTTGGAGAGAGGGAAGACGCGAATGCTTTCGCCGGGCCCCAGGCGTCCGTTCAAGAGATTCCAGAGCTCGGGCCGCTGACGCTTGGGATCCCATTGCCCTTTGGCGTCGCGGAGCGAGAAGATGCGTTCTTTGGCGCGCGAGCGTTCCTCGTCGCGCCGCGCGCCGCCAAACGCCGCGTCGAAGTTGCCGGCTTCGAGCGCCGACAACAGCGACGCCGTCTTCAGCAGCCCGCAGCACCGCTGCGTCCCGACCAGAAACGGCTGCGTCCCGTCGGCAATCGCCTGGTCGTTGGTGTGGACGATCAGCCGGGCCCCGATTTCCTTGACGTACCAGTTGCGGAACTCGATCATCTCGCGGAACTTGTAGGTGGTGTCGACGTGCAGCAGCGGAAAGGGAATCGGACCTGGATGAAAGGCCTTCTGGGCGAGGCGAAGGAGCACCGACGAGTCTTTCCCGATGGAGTAGAGCATGACCGGTCGTTCGAACTCCGCGACGACCTCACGCATGATGTGAATGCTTTCCGCCTCGAGCGCCCGAAGGTGGTCGAGCTGCGGGGCAACCGGAGCGGTTGGCTGGTCGGCGGTACGGGCCACGTTAGCGATTATGGACATGGGAACTGGACTTTACGCTGGACTCTGTGACCAACTGGCGCCAGAAAAAACAAAAGCCCGGGGTGTGCCCCCGGGCTTTCGATCTTCCGCGTGTAATCCTGGTTGGCGGACGTCCGTGTTTAACGGCTCGAGACCGATCGCGCGGGGGACACAAAGGTCCTTGGACAGCAACAACATGCGCACGGCCGACCCGCTCGATTCATAGACCACCCAGTATCACATATCCCGGGCGGCGGAAGTCAACTTTGTCCAGAAAGCGCGCTGTCCCGATCACCGCGCGAACGGAGTGTTCTCGGCAGTAAGCTCGCTGGCCTCGGTTGCGGTTCTTGCGGGTTGCGGAATGGGCGGCCGAGAGGCCTGAGCGCGGCCAAGGGCCGTCTGCCGGGAAAAGAATTGATAGAGGAGCGCCGCGTCGACGAGGATGACCCCAAGGAGCACCACGTACGCAGCCAGCGAGTCGACCCATCGCAGCTCCCGCAGCAAGGTGGATATGCCGAACCCGACCACCCACGCGTCGAAGCTCATGCAGATGCGCCGGAAGGTCTCGGATGGGAGATGACGGATCAACCAGGCACCGATCGGAACGCCGATGATGACGCTCGGCAGAATCGCCGGAATGAGCGCGAAGCTGTTCACCGTGTAGAGGCCGGCATACGCGTACGCGACTGCGGTAAAGCTCGACTCGGCGAGCCGGATGTACCCGAGCCCGGCGCGGAATTCCCGTTTCGCGAAGCCCTGGTTGTTCAGCATCACCGCCAACGGGGGACCGGAAATGGTCGTCACGGAATACAGCACGCCAAGGGCGCCGCCGAATCCAAACCCGACCGAGCGCTCCGATCGGATAGGCCGGCGATAGCCCGCCGCCTGCAGCAGGATCAAGGGGAGCAGGACGACGAAGGTGAAGAAGCGCAGTCGGGCCGGACTGACCTGCGCGACGATCAACGTGCCCAGGGCAATGCCGGGCAGGAGACCGATGACAATCGGCAGCAGGCGGCGCCAGACGCCGGGCAGCGCCTCGCGGTTCACCCACAAGACGTAGGCGTTCAGCGGCACCTCAATCAACACCATCGCCGGGTTCAACACCCGATTGGCCAGGAAGAGCAGCGCCAGCGGGACCGTGATTGACGAGAACCCGTATCCGAGGGCGCCGTTGACGACCGCGGCGAGCAGCGTGATGGCCCCAAGAGCGGCCGCGTGGGCGGGCATGGGCACCTATCATATGATCCTGCCATGACAGCGCGCGAACGCCTGACGGAAGTGGTCGAAGCCGAGGGGCATCTAATCGATTCTCAGCTCTTGAACGTTATTTTCGATACCGTCATCAAATGGAACGCCGCATTCGAAGTGCTGGAATTCCGGATTGGACGGACCAACGAAGAACCGTCGTTCATCTCGATGCGGATTACCGGCCCCGACGAAGCGGCTCTCAATCAGGTCCTCGAGGGCCTGGTCGGGCTCGGCTGTCGCATCAGCACCAGCCGCGAGGCGACGCTCGTCCTCGCCGACAAGGACGGCTGCGTACCGAACGACTTCTACTCGACCACCAACCATCGCACCTTCGTGCTGCACGACGGGCAGTGGCTCCAGGCCGAATACCAGCGCATGGACGCCGTGGTCGTGATCGAAGGCGGGCGAGCGATTTGCCGGAAGCTGCGCAGCGTCAAGGCCGGCGACGCCGTCGTCTGCGGCGTCGAGGGCATTCGCGTGACCCCCGAGTTCCGCGAGCGCGATCGCCATGGCTTCGCGTTCATGACGAACGAGATTTCGTCCGAGCGACGCGTCGAGACCGGTGTGGCCCGCATCGCCGACATGATGCGCGACTTGAAAGCCAGCGGCGGCCGCATCGCCGTCGTCGCCGGCCCTGTGGTCGTGCACACCGGTGGCGTGCAGTACTTCTGCGACCTGATCGCGGCCGGCTTCGTCGATGTGCTCCTCGCCGGGAATGCGATCGCCGTCCACGACGTCGAGAACGCGCTGTATGGCACGTCGCTCGGCGTCGATTCGGAAACGGGGAAGGCGATCGAGGGCGGTCACCGCCACCACATGCGGGCGATCAACACGATCTGTCGAGTGGGCGGTCTTCGCCGGGCGGTCGAGCAGGGCGTGCTGAAATCGGGTGTGATGTATGAATGCATCCGCCACAACGTGGATTTCCTTCTCGCGGGCAGCATTCGAGACGACGGGCCGCTACCCGAGACGATGATGGACCTGCTCGAAGCGCAGGAGCGCTACGCCGAGGCGCTGCAAGACGTGAAGCTGGTGATCGTGCTCTCCACGATGCTGCACGGGATCGGTGTGGGCAACATGCTGCCATCGTGGGTGCGCATGGTCTGCGTCGACATCAATCCGGCGGTCGTGACCAAGCTCGCCGATCGCGGATCGAGCCAGACCGTCGGCATCGTCACCGACGTTGGCCTGTTCCTTCACCAGCTCTCCCGAAGGCTCGTAGGTGTGACGCGCGGAGATTGATCGGATGGCGCTCAGGTGCTCGCCTCCGCGAACCCGGCGGCCTTCGTCAGTGCCGGTCTTTCCGGCCTGACGATGAACTTCGGGCCGTCACGACTGAAGGCCTCGACAAGGTCCAGTGAGGAGCGGGCAGACGTTCGTGAGCGGGGGCGGACGGTAGGGCGGGGCGCCTACGCGTCCCGCACGCCGGGGCTGAAGATCAGGAAATATCCGGCGACAACGACCAGCAGCAGACCGTTGACGCCGATGACGATGGGCGCTCCGAGCGTGGTCGCCAGATAGCCGCTCACCAGGCTGCCGAGCGGCATCCCGCCTCGAAACGCGACCATGTAGATGCTCATCACGCGGCCGCGCATTTCGTTGGGCGCGATCAGCTGAATCAGCGACGTGACGGTCGAGAACACCATCATCAGCGCCGCGCCGGTCAGGAAGAGCAGCAGCTCGCTCACCCACAGCACGCGAGACATCGCAAATCCCAGGATCAGCAGGCCGTAGACGGCCTGGACGAGCAGGGCGGTCAGCCCCATCCGCTTGAATTTCCCGAGCCACGCGATGACGAGCGCGCCGACGACGGAGCCCGCCCCGGAGAACGCCAGGAGGTGACTGTAGGTGCTGGCGCCTTCGTGAAACACGGAACGGGCAAATAGCGGCAGGAAGGTCAAGACCGCAAATCCGAGAAATGTCGTCGCGGCAGCGAGGACGATGAGCGCCACGAGGCTGCCCTGATGGCGGACGTACGAAAGGCCGGTCCGCAGCTCGTCCCGCATCCGATGCGTGCCGGTGGTCGGAATGTGCTTGATGTGCAGCGACATCAGCGCCCAGATCACCACCAGGAACGAGAGCGCGTTCAGCGCGAAACAGGCGGCCATCGCCTGAGGATCGCTGAAGCCCCACTTGGCGAAGGCGGCAATCGTGCCGGCGAAGGCGAGCGGGCCCAGGACACGCGCCACGTTGAACTGGATGGAATTGAGCGCGACCGCGTTGGGCAGGTCCTTTTTCTCGACGAGCGACGGAATGAGCGCCTGATAGGCCGGGCCGCCGAAGGCCTGCGCGAGCCCGGTGATGAACGACAGGAGCAGGATGTGCCAGATCTCGACGACGCCGAAATAGACCAGCAGCGCCAGGGCGGCGGCAGTCGACATCTGGATGTACTGCGAGGTCAGCAGGGTCCGGCGGCGGTCGCGGCGGTCTGCCAGCACGCCGCCGATGAGCGTGAACAGCATGATCGGCAGCTGCTGCAGGAACGCATCGAGCCCGAGGAAGAAGGCCGAGCCCGTCAGCGACAGGACCATCCAGTTCTGGGCGGTGGTCTGCGTCCACGTTCCGATGCTCGAAGTGCACGCCCCGAACCATTGGACCCGAAAGTCGCGGTAGGTGAAGGCTGCCAGCGTCCGGCGCGCCGCGCGCTCGCTGAACGAGACGACGGGCGCGGGGGGGAGCCCTGTGGATGGGGTCTGGACTGGGGCGGATTCGGCCAAGAGGTCCTAGATAGTTGATATGCGGGTGTTTAGACCGGTCCAGATATCCGCTGATCTTATCTTAGGTTCGTTTTGCTTGATCACGTTTCGGGGGTGGGTTATAGTTCCGAACGGCGAAAATAAAGCGAAACTCTGCGCACCAGATCAAGGGGAACGTCATGCCATCGCTCGCCCGCACCGACCTCGAATCGCTTCTGCGTGCCCATAAACTCGATCGGACGCTCACCTCGACGCTGCCAGCGTCCTCCCACGACGAGCTGACGATTGCCGCGACCAATCTCGGACCGCTCGATGCGCGGCTGGGTGGTGGGTTTCCGCGCGGTCAACTCTCCGAGCTCGTTGGGCCCCGATCGTCGGGCCGCACGAGCCTGCTGCTGCAGACGCTGGCGGCAGCCACGTCCCGCGGCGAATTGGTCGCGCTCGTCGATACGCTCGACGCCTTCGACGTCGAGTCGGCGGCCGCGGCTGGCATCGATCTCGATCGCCTTCTTTGGATTCGGGGTCACGTCGTCATCAACCCCGGTCTCTGCCGCGATCTGAACCAGCGGGCGCTCGAACAGGCGATCAAGGCGCTCACGCTCGTGCTCCAGGCCGGCAACTTCGGTGTCGTCGTGCTCGATGTGGCCGACGCGGCCCGGGAAGCGACTGGCCGCCTGCCGTTCACGACCTGGCTGCGCTTGCAGCGCATGGTTGAAAACAGTCAGACCGCGTGTGTGCTGGTGGGGAGTGAGCCGATGGCTCGGAGCTCGGCGGGGCTGACGCTCAATCTCGGACGCGGATTGGACGCGGGGAGTCACGGCCGCAGCAACGGGAGTGAGCCAGCGGGTCACGCAGCGAGCCGTGAAGGCATTCGATTTCGTGCGCGGTCGTTCGACGGTCTCGATCTCGCCAGCCGGATTGTTCGCGCGCGGGCACGGATGCCTGAGGAAACGACCGTCGCATTCAGCACTGTCGCAGCGTCTCATGTCTGAGGCTGCCCTCTACCCTGCCCTCTCTCCGACGTCACCCTGGTACGCGTGTCTCTATCGCGCGCCGTCGTCGGAACCGCTGCCAGAGCCACCGTCGAGCACGTTGCGCGCGCTCGCGGAGGATTTCTCCCCACGGTACGCGTGCCATCACGACGATTTTGTCACGGTTGACATCCGCGGACTCGATCGGCTGGTGGGCGATCCGCGGAGGATTGGGGAGGAGATTCGGCGATCGGCGCTGGCGCGCGGACTGCGTGTGCATATCGGCATTGCCACCACGAGGACGGCGGCGATGGTGGTGGCGTTGGCGGGCCAGGGGCTCACGGTCGTCCCGCGTGGAAGGGAAGCGGCCGCGATTGCGCCGATGGTCCTCGGGATCCTGGAAAAAATCCCAGAACAACCACCGAGCGCACCGAGCCCACCGAGGCATGGGAGTGCCACACACTCGGTCACTTCGATTCAATCACTGGGTGCCCCGAAACCTGTGAAGGCCAAGCACTCGGTGTCCTCGGTGATCTCGGTGGTGAAGAGCTGGGGGCTTCGAACGCTTGGCGAGCTGGCGGCGCTGCCGTCCAGCGAGCTGACCGCCAGGCTGGGCCAGCACGCGCTCGTGTGGCAGGCAATCGCGCGCGGACAGGATGTCGGGCCGCTCGTGCCGACGCTGGCCGACGAGCGATTCGAGTCGTCGATCGAGCTGGAGTGGCCGATTGAAGGACTCGAGCCGTTATCGTTCGTGCTGACGCGGCTCCTCGAACCGCTGTCGACGCGGCTCGAACGTCGAGATCGCGGCGCTGCTGCCGTCCACGTCATGCTGGGCCTCGTCACCACGCCAGACATTCAACGCAGAGACCGCGGAGACCGCAGAGAAAACGTTGTCCAGGACGCCGCGAGCTCTGCGACCTCCGCGTTGGATGTTGTGAGCGTCGACACGTATACGCGGAGCCTGCAGCTGCCGTCGCCGATCCGCGACGTGAGGGCGCTCAGGACGCTCATCCTGCTGGATCTCGAATCACATCCCGTGGACGCGCCAATCGAACGTGTGACGGTGACTATCGATCCGACACCTGGACGCGTGCTCCAGCACGCGCTGTTTGTTCGCGCCCACCCAACGCCCGAGCAGTTATCGACGCTCATCGCACGGCTGAACGCGCTCATGGGCGAAGACCGTGTCGGACGTCCTGTGCGCGTGGATTCGTACCGGCCCGGTGCCTTTACGATGCAGCCGTTTGCGACCGAACACGATGGGGCAGGTGCTGGTCGGACTGGTAGGGCAGGTGAGGCAGAGGGAGGTTTCTCCCACCTGCCCGACCAGCCCCAGATTGTGTCTGCGCTTCGCCGATGCCGTCGGCCGGTACCGGCGCGCGTCGTGATGGCTGACGACCGGCCGGTCGCGGTCACGACCGATCGCCGTGGTTTCGCAGGTGGACGTGTGCTTGCCTGCGCGGGCCCCTGGCGGTCTTCTGGCGAATGGTGGTCGGGGCGGGCTGGTGAGGCTGGTCGGCCAGATGGGGCAGGTAGGGCAAGTCGAACAGGCGAGACAGATCCGGTAGGTGTGGCAGATCGAGTAGGTCGGACAGGTGAGGTAGGTCGGACAGGTAAGCACCTGCCCTACCCGCCCGACCGGTTCCACCCGCCCGACCAGGCCTCGTGGAACCGCGACGAATGGGATATCTCGCTCAGCGATGGGGGCATGTACCGGATTTTTCAGGATCGCGACACCGATCGGTGGTTCATCGATGCCATCGTGGATTAGCCCATCTGCCTGCGAATGTAGCCGTACCACGTTCAACGCAAAGCCCGCTGAGACCGGAGGGAGCCATATCCATGACCCTCTGCGAGTTCTGCGGGCTTTCTGTTGAACGGGGTGCTCGTGGTGAATCGTGTCGTCGGATTACATCGAGCTTCATACCGCGTCGGCGTTCAGTTTTCTTCAGGGCGCGTCGCTGCCCGAAGCGATCGTGGATCGCGCCGCCGATCTCGGGTACCCGGCGATCGCCCTCCTCGATCGCGACGGCGTCTATGGCGCGCCACGGTTTCACAAAGCCGCCCGTGCCGCCGGGATAAAACCGATCATCGGCGCGGAGTTGACGATCTCGGAAAGTCTCAAGCCTGAAGGCTCAGGTGTGCTTCGTTCGGGGACTTCAGCAGACTTCAGACTTCAGACTTCTAAGTTTCTCTGGACACTCCCCGTGCTCTGCGAAAGCCAGGCGGGGTACAGAAACCTGTGCCGACTGATCACGCGGATGAAACTGCGGGCGCCGAAAGGCCAGGGCGCGCTCGCGATCGATGAGCTCTCTGGCTCGACCAGCGGTCTGGTGGCGCTCGTCGGTCGTGCGGCGCTCAATGCGTCTCGCGACGGCGTCGGCGGGCTGCTCGATCGCGTGGTCGGCATGTTCGGCCGCGGCTCGACCTACGTGGAGATGCAGCGGCATTTTCGGCGCGACGAAGATGCCGACAACGAGCGGCTCCTCGACCTGGCGGCGGCTTTCCGGGTGCCGACGCTCGCGACCGGCGGAGTCCGGTTCGCGACGCCAGCCGACCGGCCGCTCTTCGACGTGCTCACGTGCATGTACCACCACACCGATCTCGCGCACGCGGGCCGCCGCCTGGCGCCGAACGCGGAGCGGTATCTCAAGCTGCCGGCAGACATGGCGGCGTTGTTCGCCGATGTGCCGGGCGCGGTCGGCCGTACCGTGGAACTCGCCGATCGGCTGCAGTTCACGATGGCCGATCTCGGGTATCGCTTCCCGGCGTATCCCGTGCCGCCGGGCGACACGGAGGCGTCCTTTCTGCGCAAGATCGCCGGCGTCGGCGCGCGTGAACGCTACCAGCCGTATACAGATCGAGCTCGCGCGCAGATCACGCGCGAGCTCGATCTGATCGAGAAGCTCAAGCTCGCCGGCTACTTTCTGATCGTCTGGGACATCGTCAATTTCTGTCGCCAGCACGACATTCTCGTGCAGGGGCGCGGGTCGGCGGCCAACAGCGCCGTGTGCTACAGCCTCGGGATCACGGCCGTCGATCCGGTCGGGATGGACCTGCTGTTCGAGCGGTTCCTCTCGGAAGAGCGGGGGGAATGGCCCGATATCGATCTCGATCTGCCGAGCGGCGATCGGCGCGAGCGCGTGATTCAGCACGTCTACGAAAAATACGGTCGTCTCGGCGCGGCGATGACCGCCAACGTCATCACCTACCGCGGGCGAAGCGCGGCGCGGGAGGTCGGCAAGGCACTCGGGTTCGAGGCGCTGCAGATCGATCGGCTCGCGAAGGTGATGAACAACTTCGAGTTCACCGACCCGGCCGACACGCTGCCGCGTCATCTCGCAGCCGTCGGTCTTGACGTGCAGGCGGATCGCGTCCGCCTGTTTGCACGCCTCTGGGGCGAGGCGCAGGATCTGCCGCGGCATCTCGGCCAGCACTCCGGCGGCATGGTGATCTGTCAGGGGCAGCTCGACGCCGTCGTCCCGCTCGAAAACGCCTCCATGCCGGGCCGTGTGGTCGTGCAGTGGGACAAGGACGATTGCGCCGACATGGGGATTGTGAAAGTCGATCTGCTCGGGCTCGGGATGATGGCGGTCATCCAAGACGCCCTGGCGCTCGTGAACGGCGAACACCTACGGACGATCACCACCGAGAACACCGAGGGCACCGAGAACGCTTCAGGTAACGTAGCGGTCGAGGCGATGGATCGCACCGACGGTTCCTATCTGAAACCGTCCTCGGTGAGCTCGGTGGTTACACGTCCGTTGGTCGATCTTGCGCATCTGCCGCAGGACGATCCGGCGGTCTACGCGCTGCTGTGCGCGGCCGACACGATCGGCGTCTTCCAGGTGGAATCGCGGGCCCAGATGGCGACGCTGCCGCGGCTCAAGCCGACGGTGTTCTACGACCTCGTGGTGGAGGTGGCGATTATCCGGCCCGGGCCGATCGTCGGGCAGATGGTGCACCCGTATCTCAATCGGCGCGCGGGCCGCGAGCCGGTCAGCTATCCACATCCGTCGCTCGAGCCGATTCTTGCGCGCACGCTCGGGGTGCCGTTGTTTCAGGAGCAGTTGCTGCGGATCGCGATGGTCGCGGCAGGCTTCACCGGTGGGCAGGCCGAAGAGCTGCGGCGGGCGATGGGCTTCAAGCGGTCGGAGCGGCGGATGAAGGCGATTGAGGTGCAGTTGCGCGACGGCATGAGCGAGCGGGGGATCACCGGTGAAGCCGCCGAGCAGATCATCACGGCGATTGTCTCGTTTGCGCTGTACGGCTTTCCCGAGTCGCACGCCGCGAGCTTCGCGCTGCTGGCCTACGCGAGCGCGTATCTCAAGGTGCACTATCCCGCGGCGTTCTACACGGCGCTGCTCAACAACCAGCCGATGGGGTTCTATCATCCCTCGACGCTCGTCAAGGACGCGCAGCGCCGGGGCGTGCGATTTCATCCAATCGACGTGCAGCGCTCGGACTGGGACTGTACCGTTGAATCCGACGGCGCGATTCGACTGGGGCTGCGCTATGTGAACGGCCTGCGCGAACAGGTCGGCCGCTCGATCGCCAGTGCACGTTTCGCGAGCACTGGTGGAAGTCTGAAGTCTCCAGTCTCAGGTGTGGCACACCGCAGACTGCAGACCTCAGAGGTTCACACCGCAGACGTCCGTCACCCGTCAGGCGTCGGTCCTGTCTGTCCCAAATGCGGGTGCGACGACGGATCGATGCTCGAACCGACCGACGACGGCGGCGTGTTCTGCAACGTGTGCTCGCATCATTCGAGCCGCACCCGGCTTGGCTCCCCAGAGCGCCATGGGCGCGGCGGCGGCGCCCGTTTCGCGTCGGTGGACGAACTGGTCTCCCGCAGCGGTGTCCGCCGCGACGAGCTCGTCACCCTCGCCGACATCGGCGCGCTCAACTCGCTCGGCTACGATCGGCGCTCGGCGCTGTGGCAGGCCGAGCGCGCCGTTCGTCCAGCGGGTGAGATGTTCACAACGTCAACCACCGAGCACACCGAGATCACCGAGAACGCCTTCACGACATTAGCCACCGAGCACCCCTTCGCAAGCGCAATCACCGACGACACCGGCTTTACCGAGCTCACGTCATACGATCAACGTCTATTAGATAGAGAAGACTCGGTGCCCTCGGTGAACTCGGTGGTTGAGGAAGCGTGCCCCTTGAAGCCCATGACGGAGCGCGAGCGGCTCGTCGCCGACTATGCCGGGACTGGGCTGACGATCGGCCGCCACCCGATGGCGTTGCGTCGAGACGAGCTCGCGATGCGCGGCGTGCTGCGTGCCTGCGATTTGCCGGCCGGCCGGCCGGGGAGACGAGTCCGCGTCGCCGGCATGGTCATCACCCGCCAACGTCCCGGCACGGCGAAAGGATTTGTCTTCCTCACGCTCGAAGACGAAACCGGTATCGCTAACATCATCGTGCGGCCGGATCTCTTCGCCCGCGATCGCCTGGTCGTTGTCGAAGAGCCGTTTCTGATCGTCGACGGCGTGCTGCAGAACCAGGACGGTGTGACATCGGTCCGTGCCGAGCAGATACAGGGCCTGCGCGGCGTCGACGTTGATTTTGATGCCCACGACTTCTACTGAACGACTCATTCAGCCATCCGCCATGAGCTTGGGTATAATCCCCAAACTCATGAAATTCAGAACCCTTACTTTCTTCTTATTACTGGCCACGACTCCGTACGTCGACGTGGACGCGCGCGCCGCGCAGACGCGGACCGCCTCCCCAACCACTTCCTCCCAGGGCACCCAGGCGCCCGCGCGCACCCTCACCGGCACCGTTCGCGACTCGACCGGCGGCGTCGTGTCTGGCGCCCTGGTGATCGCCCGCGCCGGGACGCGCGGCGAACAACAGACGGTCACCGGCACGGACGGACAGTTCAGCCTCTCGACTGCCGCCGACGCCGACGTGCTGATCGTTCGCGCGGGTGGCTTCGCCGAGTATCTGCGGAGCATCACGGCGGCGCCCGGTTCGCTGGAGGTCGTCCTGATGCCGGCCACGCTGCTCGAAACGGTCGTCGTCACGGCCACGCGAAGCGAGCAGCGCCTCGGCGACGTGCCTGCCAGCGTCAATGTGCTGAGCCGTGCGGAGATTCAGAGTTCGCCGGCGGTGGTGGCCGACGACATCCTGCGTCAGGTCCCCACCTTCAGCCTGTTCCGCCGCGCCAGCAGCCTCAGCGCGCAGCCGACGACGCAGGGCGTCTCGCTGCGCGGAATCGGCCCGAGCGGGCAGAGCCGCACGCTGGTCCTGCTCGATGGTGTTCCGTTCAACGATCCCTTCGGCGGGTGGGTCTACTGGACTCGCGTGCCGCTCATCAGCGTGGATCGAATCGAAGTCACCGACGACACGACGTCGAGCCTGTACGGCAACTCGGCGATGGGCGGTGTCATCAACTTCGTCACGACGCGACCCACGCGGCGCACGTTCGAGATCAAGCCTCAGTACGGCAGCCACTCGAGCCCGAAGCTCGACTTCTTCGCCAGCGACAGATGGAACAAGCTGGGAGCATCGATTGAAGGCAGTTTTTTCAACACCGACGGCTTTCCCATCGTGGCGGAGCGAGAGCGCGGGCCGATCGACAACAACGCCAACGTCAACTACCGCAACCTCAACGCCAAGCTCGATTACACGCCCTCCGACCGCGTCAACGCATTTTTCAGAGCCGCGTACTTTACCGAGGATCGGATCAACGGGAAGGTCGGCGAGCTGAACGACACCAAATGGACGAGCACCAATGGCGGCGTCCGTGTCCGACTGCCCGATGAGAGCGATCTGCAGGCGCGCGTATTCGTCGACGTGGAGCGATCACACTTCAACTTCCTGGCGGTCACCAACGCCGCCACCACCCGCAACATCGTCCGCCTGGCCACCGACCAGCACGTGCCGACCAATGGCGTCGGCACCACGGTGCAGTGGTCGAAAGCGCTCGGCGGCGGCAATCTGTTCAGCGCCGGCGGCGACTGGCGATGGATCGACGGCGACAGCCAGGAGGATGCGTTCGTGGCCGCCGTTCCCACCGTGATCGTGCCGCCCGTGACGCAGCAGGCGACGCTCAGCGTCAAGCGCATCTCTGGCGGCACGCAGCAGAGTATGGGCGCCTTCGTGCAGGACATCTTCACCCCGATCTCGAAGGTGGTGGTCACGCTCAGCGCGCGGGTCGATCGCTGGAGAAATTACGATGGCCACAATCTCGAGACGACCGTAGCGACCGGCCTGCCGACCGTCAACGACCGGCCGTCCATCCCGGAACGCAGCGACACCGTGGTCAGCCCGCGGGTCGCGGCCCTGTTCCACATCACGGATCGCGTCAGCGTCTGGGGCGCGGCGAACTCGGGATTCCGCGCGCCGACGCTCACCGAGCTGTACCGCCAGTTCTCGGTCGGCGCGATCACGACCCGGCCCAACGATCAGCTGGGGCCGGAGCGCCTGGTCGGCGGAGAAGCCGGCTTGAATGTCGCGCCGGCCCGCAACCTGACCGCGCGGGTCACCTGGTACGACAATCGGATCACCAATCCGGTGTCCAACGTCACTCTGACCGCGACCCTCGCGCAGAAGCAGAATCTTGGCGCGACGCGCGTCTGGGGCGTGCAAAGCGACGTCGAGTACCACCCCGCCGAATTCTGGCGCGTGTCGGCCGCGTATCTCTACAATCAGGCGAAAGTCACCGATGGCGGCGCCGCGAACGCTGCACTGGTCGGCAAGTACCTGGCCCAGGTACCCATCCACCGAGGGTCGGTGCAGGTGGCGTATGCGAATCCGCGGTACGTGAGCGTCGCGCTCGGCGTGCAGTTCATCGGCGCGCAGTTCAACGACGATCTCAACGTCAACTTCATTCCGGTCGCGACACTGACCGACGCCGGTTACGACGCGGCCACACCACCGGGGTTGCCGGGATATACCACTGTCGACCTCATGACCTCTCGCGACCTCGGCCGCAATCTTCAAGTGTTCTTCGGCGTACAGAACCTCTTCGATCAGGTCTCGTTCGTTCAAACGAATCCGTCGACGATCGGCACGCCGAGGCTCGTCAACGGCGGCGTCAGAATCAAATGGTCGGGACGATGAGAGCGAGCCTGCGCGGGCGGCAGGGCGAGTAGGGCAGGTAGGGCAGGTAGGGCAGGTAGGGCAGGTAGGGCAGGTAGGGCAGG
>JBDTVS010000119.1:0-56453 GCA_040007095.1 Acidobacteriota bacterium | reverse complement strand
TTCGAGCGCGCCGGCTGCTATGCGTGCCACAAGACCAAGGGCTTCGAAGACGTCAAGAAGCCCGGGCCAATCCTGACCAAGATCGATTCGAAGCTGACCTCGGACTGGGTCAAGAACTGGATTCGTAATCCACGGGCGGTCAAGCCGACCACCTGGATGCCAAGGTTCTGGTACAACTCGAACAACAGCTCGCCCGAGGACGCGACCAGGAACGAAGTCGAGATCAATGCGATCGCCTCGTATCTGTTCGCCAACGCCGACAAGCACGAGTTCGCGGTGAAGAATCCGCCGCGTGGCGACGCCAAGAGCGGCGAGGAAATCGTCAAGTCGATCGGCTGTCAGGGCTGTCACGTTGTCGGCGAGGGCGCGCGCTCCGAGGCCGGCCCGCGCCGCACGTTCGGTCAGCCACTCGAGAACATCGGCAACAAGACGACCTACGAGTGGATCTACAACTGGGTGCGGGATCCGAAGCACTACAGCCCCGCGACCTACATGCCGAACCTGCGTCTCACGGATGCGCAGGTCGCCGATGTGGCAACGTTCCTCTCCGGTCTCAAGGGCCCCTCCGGCGACACGCCGAAGGCTACGCCGGATCAGAAGGCGTTCGATACGGTGCTTCTCGACTACTACAAGGCCGTGATGCCGTTCGAGGACGCGAAGGCGGCCATCGCCAAGCTCAGTGCCGAGCAGAAGCCGATCGAGCTTGGCCAGCGGGTCATCAGCCGCTACGGCTGTTTCAGCTGCCACGATATCAAGGGCTTCGAGAAGGCCCAGTCGATCGGCACCGATCTGTCCGAGGAAGGGAGCAAGTTGGTCACGCGACTCGATTTCGCGTTCATCACCGACATCCCGCACACCTCCAAGACGGCGTGGTTCCGGACCAAGCTGCACGACCCTCGAGTGTTCGACCGTGGCCGCGTGTTGAAGCCTGAAGAAAAGCTGAGGATGCCGAACTTCGACTTCAACGACGAAGAAGTCGATCGCCTGCTGACCGCGCTCATGAGCTTCCAGCGCGAGATTCAGCCGCCTGCCGCGATGCCGCTCCGCTCCGCGAAGAACGATTTCGTGGGCGTGGGTCGAACGCTGGTCCATCGGCGCAATTGTGTCGGCTGTCACGTCATCGAGGGGGACGGTGGCGACTTCGGGAAGATGCTCGCGGACGCGTCTCTGGGGCCGCCGATGTTGACGCCGGAGGGCGCGCGCGTGCAGCCCGACTGGCTCTACGCTTTTCTGCGGGGTCCGATCACCATCCGTCCCTGGCTCAACGTGCGGATGCCGACCTTCGGCCTGGACGACCACAACCTGAACGGCGTGATCAGCTATTTCGGTGCGGTCTCGAACACGGTCGGCCCGTTCCAGACCCACGAAATCGTCCGGGTGTCGAATGCCGATACGGCCGGCAAACAGCTGTTCGAATTACTCAAGTGCCAGCAGTGTCACGTGCTCGGTGCGATTCCGAAGGATCAGCCGACGGCGAATCTGGCGCCTGATCTCAGGATGGCGCCTGACCGACTCCAGCCTGAGTGGATCCTGGAGTGGCTGAAGAAGCCTTCCGACATTCTGCCCGGCACACGAATGCCGGCGTTCTGGGCCGATTATCCGAAATCTCCGTTCCCTCACCTGAACGGCGATGGCGAAGCACAGATTCGCGCGATTCGCGACTATCTGCTGACGTTCAAGGGCGGTCCGACTCCGCGCAAGAGCGGCTCTGGAGCTGTCTCCGCCAATTGATGGATTGGCACCCACGGCGGCGCGGAGGCACGAAGACCCTGCGAGGGTTTCGTGTGTTCGCGCCTTCGTGGTGTCAGACCGCCGACCGAGTCCTCGCCTGCAGTCTCGGCATCCCCACGATATAATTTCCCGAATGCTTCGTCCGTTCCGCGGCGTCCTGCCCCGCGTCCACGCCACCGCGTTCATTGACCACAGCGCGCAGATCATCGGCGATGTCGAAATCGGCGAAGAGAGCAGCGTCTGGATGAATGTCGTCATCCGGGGCGATGTGCACCGGATCCGCATCGGACGGCGATCGAACGTCCAGGACGGCACCGTGGTTCACGTCATGAACGAGACGCATCCGACCACCATCGGTGACGACGTGACGGTGGGACACGCGGCGCTACTGCACGGCTGCACCATTGACGACTGCTGCCTGATCGGCATGGGCGCGATCGTGCTCAACGGGGCGCACATCGGCAGCCAGTCGATCATCGCGGCCGGCACGCTGATCGTGGAGGGAATGACGGTGCCGCCCCGGTCGCTGATGATGGGCAGCCCCGGACGGGTCAAGCGGCCGCTCAGAGACGACGAGGTGGCGGGGATACAAGGGTATGCCGACCGCTATGTCGGGTATCGCCTCGAATATATGGGTGTCACGTAACAGGGCAGGTGGGGCGGGTTGGGCAGTGTCGCCGGGTTGTAACCGGTGGACAGGTAGGCGGGCTGGTAGTTGGCGGTCGTTACGTTGGCCGGTGCGGTACGCACCCAGTTGGGCAGTCCCGAGGTCGTGCGGCCGGCCGGACGTGTCGATCCTGTGGAAGGTATGGCCGGCGGCAGGATGGCGAGACCGGCCGGTTTGAACAATGTTGAATCGTGTACGTAGTGTCCGCCCTCGGGCGGACCGTGGCCAGCAAATCTGAATGTCGACAAAACCCCCAAGCGGAACACGCGACTTCCTCCCGGCTGAAATCAAACGCCGCGAGTACGTGATGGGCGTCGTACGCGAGGTCTACGAACGATATGGCTTCGAGCCGCTCGAGACGCCCGCATTCGAAAATATCGAGACGCTCCTCGGCAAGTATGGCGAGGAAGGCAACAAGCTGATCTTCAAGATCCTCCGCCGAGGCGAGCACGAGTCGAGCGGGGCGGCGGACCTGGCGCTGCGCTACGACCTCACCGTCCCGCTCGCTCGGGTCGTCGCCCAGTACCAGAGCGAGTTGCCGAAGTTCTTCAAGCGGTATCAGATCCAGCCGGTGTGGCGGGCCGATCGTCCCGCCAAGGGACGGTTCCGCGAATTCTATCAGTGCGACATCGATGCGATTGGCACGGCCTCGATTCTGGTGGAGGCCGAGTTGATAGGTGCGGTCAGTGAAGTGCTGACGCGATTGGGATTTGCGGATTTCCGGGTGCGGCTCAATCATCGCAAGTTGTTGAGCGCGATATTGGGCAGCATCCCGATTGAGATGCACGAGAGTGCGTTGGTCGCGATCGACAAGTGGGACAAGATTGGACCGACCGGGGTCGAGCAGGAGCTGATCGCCCGTGGCATTGCGCCGCCTGATGCGGGTATGCTCGTCGGGCTTTTCAGTGTGTCCGGGCAGGACGAGCCGAGCCCGGCGCCGGCTGCGTCGACAGCGGACGAGACAAATCGTTCGTGGCTCGAAAGGCTGAACATCCAGTTTCCGGACAGCACCCCGGCATCAGGCGAGCTGGCCCAGATTTTGAGCCTGATCGAAGGCACCGCTGGAGCGGGCCACGTCTATATCGACCCCAGCCTGGCGCGGGGGCTGTCATACTACACCGGCGCGATCATGGAGATTACCGTGCCCGACCTGGCGGGCAGCCTTGGTGGCGGAGGGCGATACGACAACCTCATTGGCATGTTTCTCGGCCGCGATATCCCGGCGTGCGGATTTTCGCTCGGCCTCGAACGGATCATTTTCGTCATGAACGAACGCCACATGTTTCCGGATCAGGTCGCGCGAAGTGCGGTGGACGTCATGGTCACGCTGTGGGCGGGCGCGGCCTCGACGCCCGCCGAGGCCGCGAGCGGGGCGACCGAGGCGCGCAAGGATGCGCTCGCGCTCGCCTCCCAGCTGCGAAGGGCCGGCTTGCGCGTGGACGTGTATCCGGAGGCCGACAAGCTCGGCAAACAGTTCAAATACGCGTCGAGTCGCAAGGTCCCCTTCGTGGCGATTGTCGGCGACGACGAACGTGCGAGCGGCACGGTGAGCATCAAGAACCTCCTGACGGGCGCCCAGGACACCCTCCCGCGCGAGGCAGTCGCCGGTCATATCTCGAGTCAGCGTCCCCAGACGCCCGAGGATTCCTAGTGCAGGACCGACGAGCCAGCGAGTACCGCACCCACACCTGCGGCGCGCTTCGCCAGGAGCACATCGACCAGCCCGTGAAGCTGGCCGGGTGGATCCACCGTAAACGCGACCACGGCCAGCTGCTCTTCATCGACCTTCGGGATCACTACGGCGTGACTCAATGCGTCTTCACGCCCAATTCCAGCGCATTCGAGGCTGCCGAGTCCGTCAGACTCGAGAGCGTGATCGCGATTTCGGGTCGCGTGCTCGGCCGGAGCGCTGAGAACGTCAACCCGGCCCTGCCGACCGGCATGATCGAAGTGGCCGCCGACAGCCTCGAGGTGCTGTCACCGGCGGAGACGCTGCCGTTCCAGGTCGCCGGCGCGCAGGACATTCCGGAAGACCAGCGCCTCCGCTACCGGTTCCTCGATCTGCGTCGCGAGAAGCTCCACGCGAACATCGTGCTGCGGTCGAAAGTGATTGCCAGCATTCGCCGGCGCATGCACGACCAGGGGTTTCTGGAGTTCCAGACGCCGATCCTGACGTCGAGCTCGCCGGAAGGCGCGCGCGACTATCTGGTGCCGAGCCGCATTCACGCCGGAAAATTCTACGCCCTGCCGCAGGCGCCGCAGCAGTTCAAGCAGTTGCTGATGGTGGCAGGTTTCGATCGCTACTTTCAGATCGCGCCCTGCTTCCGCGACGAGGACGCCCGCGCCGACCGCTCGCCGGGCGAGTTCTATCAGCTCGACGTCGAGCTCTCCTTCGTCACGCAGGACGACGTGTTCTCGGCGATCGAGCCGGTGCTGGCCGACACGTTCAGCGAATTCTCCCAGTGGAAGGTCTCGCCCGCGCCTTTCCCACGCATTCCCTACGACGTTGCGATGTCGATGTACGGGAGCGACAAGCCGGATCTCCGCAATCCGATCAAGGCGGCGGACGTAACGGAGCTGTTCCGCGGCTCGGAGTTCGCCGTGTTTGCGCGGGCGGTCGAAGAAGGATCCGTGGTCCGCGCGATTCCGGCGCCGGGCGCCGGAGAGCGGCCGCGCAGCTTTTTCGACAAGACCGTCGGCCTGGCTGAGTCGTTGGGGCTGGGCGGGATGGCGTATATCGTGGCGGCCGACACGCCCAAGGGGCCGCTGGCGAAGTATCTTCCCGAGGAGCGGCGTCGCCGGGTGTTCGAGGCCGCCGGCGTGGCCACCGGGGACGCGGTATTTTTTGCGTGCGGACCGGCGAAGACGCTGCCGCGCGCGATCGACGGATTGCGGAATCACCTCGCACGGGAGCTGGGCGTGCTCGAGGCCAATGCCTATCGTTTCTGCTGGGTGACGGATTTCCCGTTCTTCGAGCTCGACCAGGAGACCCAGCAGGTGACCTTCAGCCACAATCCGTTTTCGATGCCGCAGGGTGGACTCGAGGCACTGAACGAACGCGATCCGCTGACCATCAAGGCGTTCCAGTACGATATCGTCTGCAACGGCGTCGAGCTGTCGAGCGGGGCGATCCGCAATCATCGCCCCGACATCATGCTGCGGGCGTTCGAGATCGCCGGCTACGGACCAGAGGAAGTCCAGAAGCGGTTTGGCGGCATGTTGAATGCGTTTCGCTTCGGCGCGCCGCCGCACGGCGGCCTCGCTCCAGGCATCGATCGGATCGTGATGTTGCTCGCGCAGGAGCCGAACCTGCGCGAAGTGATCGCGTTCCCGATGACCCAGAACGCCGAGGATCTGCTGATGGGCGCGCCGTCCGCCGTGACTGAGCAGCAGCTGCGCGAGCTGCGGATCCGGATCGTGGAGCCGCGAAAGGCGTGAAGCGCATCACGGTCCCCGAGGAGGGGATTGAGACGCTGTTCGGATCCTACGACGAGAACCTCAAGCATCTCGAATCGCTGTTCAACGTTCGCATTCGGACCCAGGGACACGAACTGCTGGTCGAGGGCGAGAGTGCGGGCGTCGAGCGCGTCGACCGCATCGTCGGTCAACTGTCGTCGCTGATGCGAGACGGCTTGAAGCTGTCGCCGGCCGATGTGAAGACCGCGTCGACGCTGGTGGCGCAGGACGCCGCGGTGGATCTGCGCGACCACTTTCTGAAAGGCAGTTTGACGGCGGCCGGAAAGCGGCGCGTGGCGCCAAAAACCGTCACGCAGCGCCGGTATCTCGACGCCATCGAGCAAAACGATATCGTGTTCGGCATCGGTCCTGCCGGTACGGGGAAGACCTACCTGGCGATGGCGCAAGCGGTGGCGTTCCTGATTGCCAAGAAGGTCAGCCGCATTATCCTGGCGCGGCCCGCGGTCGAGGCCGGCGAAAAGCTCGGGTTTCTGCCGGGCGACCTGCAAGAGAAGGTCAACCCCTATCTCCGGCCGCTCTATGACGCGCTCTACGATATGCTCGATGTGGAGCGCGTCGGACGCTACATCGAGCGGGGCACCATCGAGATCGCCCCGATTGCGTTCATGCGCGGCCGCACGCTCAACGACTCGTTCGTGATCCTCGACGAGGCGCAGAACACCACGACCGAGCAGATGAAGATGTTTCTGACTCGTCTCGGATTCGGCGCCAAGGCGGTGATTACCGGGGACATCACCCAGATCGACCTGCCGAGCGGCCGCACCTCCGGCCTGGTCGAAGCGACGCGGGTGGTGGGGGGGATCGACGGGATCGCGTTCGTGCGTTTCGACGAGCGCGACGTCGTGCGTCACAAACTCGTCCGGGAGATTGTCATGGCCTACGACGCGTATTCGAACGGCAACACGAGCCGAGATCTTCCGGACGTGATCGGCTCGTCGGGTCGCGACCGTCATGGCTCCTGAGGGCCCATCGGGGCGGCTGCTGTCATCGAGCGGCCGCTCGTCCGTGCAACGTCGGCGCTCGTCCGCCCTGCGCGTGCTCGTCGGCAACGAGCAGGGGCGCCCCGTGTCGGCGCCGGGCCTGGCGCGGTGGCTGGAGCGGGTCGCTCCGGCTCGCGCGCGCGGCACGGTCAGCCTCGCGATTGTCAGCGACAAGCGGGTCCGTGCCCTGAATTGCCAATACCGCGGCCGCGACTACGCGACCGACGTG
This sequence comes from Acidobacteriota bacterium, assembly GCA_040007095.1. Classification (GTDB taxonomy): domain Bacteria; phylum Acidobacteriota; class Vicinamibacteria; order Vicinamibacterales; family CAVVIG01; genus JBDTVS01. The sequence goes on along the minus strand of JBDTVS010000119.1, from coordinate 49,369 downwards.
CTGTCGTTTCCGATCGGCGCGCCGGCTTTGGCCGCGCCGTTCCTGGGAGACATCGTGATTGCCCGGGGCGTCGCGCGACGGCAGGCGCGTCGTGCCAGGCATTCGGAGCGGGTCGAGCTGCGGGTACTGGCGCTGCACGGGCTGCTGCACCTGCTCGGTTACGATCACGAGTGCGACCAGGGCCAGATGCAGCGCGAGGAACGCCGGCTTCGGCGCAAGGGAGGGCTGCGCGAAGGCCTCATCGAGCGCGTTCAACCCGCCGCGCGGGCAGCGCGCGCCGCCCGGCCGCGGTCCACCACGGCGGCTGAGCCCGTCAAGGGACGGGCGACGAGTCGATGATCCCGCTGATCGTCTTTTTCCTGGCGTGCGCGGCCGTCTACCTCGGCACAATCGAGGCGGCGTTCAGCGCGCTGATGCGACTGTCGCTGCGGCTGCTGGCGGAACGCAGCGATCGTCCGGGAGAGCTCGGCTCGTACCTCGACGAGCCGCTGCAGCTGTTCGTGCCGCTCCGACTGCTGCTCGGTCTGGTGACGGCCACGGCCACCGCCCTGCTGGCCTGGGTGATCGGCGTCGAAGGCACCCACGACGTCGCGTTCGTCGTCGTGAGCGTGGCCGCCTTCGTCATCGTCTGTGAGCTCGGGCTGCCGATTGCGATTGTCGTGCGGGATCCGGAGCGTATCCTCGAGCTGCTGCTGCCGTCGTTCGGTCCGATCGCCAAGTTGCTCAGCCCGATTGCGCGGTGGATTTCCCGATCGACGGCGGAGTCAAAACGCGAGTCAGGGCCGCCATCATCGAGCGACGAGAAGGCCCAGGAAGCCAACGACATCGCCACGGCCTATCTCGACAGCGGCGAGCAGGAAGGGATCATTCAGGGCGAGGAGCGCCGGCTGCTGCAGAGTATCGTCGACTTCGGCGATACGCTCGTGCGCGAGGTGATGACGCCGCGCCCCGATGTGGTGGCCATTCGCGAGGATGCCACGATTGGCGACCTCCGGGCGCTGTTCCGGGAGCAGGAGTATTCGAGGTTTCCGGTCTACAAGGGCAGTCTCGACAATATCGCCGGGATCGCGTTCATCAAGGATCTGGTGCTGCTCGACGCCAGCGACGACAACCGGTCGATCGCGGGAGTGTCGCGGCCCGCGGTCGTGGTGCCCGGGACCAAGCGGGTGTCGGATCTCCTGAAACAGTTCCAGCGCCAGCAGACACAGTGCGCGATCGTTGTGGACGAGTACGGCGGCACGGCCGGCCTGGTGACCCTCGAGGATCTGTTGGAGGAGATCGTCGGCGAGATCCGCGACGAGTACGACGTCGAGGCGGATCCGGTGGTGGACGAGGCGAACGGCCGGTTCGTGTTCAGCGGAAAAGTGGATATCGACGAAGTCGTCCAGCGCCTGAGCGTGCCGATCGAGCGCGTCGGTTTCGAGACGGTCGGCGGCTACCTGATGTCGCATCTGGGACGCGTGCCGACCGCGGGTGAGCGATTCGACGTCGACGGGCTCAGCGTCGAGGTGATCGACGCCGAGCGCCGACGGGTCAACAAGGTGCGGATCTGGAAGAAAGCGCCCGCGGAGAACGGCGTGAAGGCCGAGGCCGGGTGAAAATTCACCACCGAGAACGCCGAGCACACTTTCGTGTCTTTTTGTCGCCGGCCTGGGGGGGGACTAATTTGCTCTCAGGTTCAGAAGTCTCGGTGCGCTCGGTGATCTCGGTGGTTGAAATGATGAGCTGTTCATGAAATTTGGTCACGTGTCGCTGGTCGGCCGCCCGAACGCGGGCAAGTCGACGCTCTTGAACCGTCTCGTCGGGACGAAGATCGCCATCGTGTCCGACAAGCCGCAAACCACGCGCAACCGGATTCTTGGCGTGCGCAACTATCCCGATGCGCAGGTCGTCTTTCTCGACACGCCGGGTATTCACCGGCCGTTGCATCGGATGAACGCGCGGATGGTCGACGTCGCGGTCGACACGATCGGCGATGTGGACGTGTTGGGGTTGGTGATGGACGCGAGCGAGCCGATCGGGAAGGGCAACCGATTCATCATCAACCTGGTGACCCGGTCGCAGACACCGGTGTTCTTGATCCTGAACAAGATCGACCTGATGAAAAAGTCGCGGCTCCTGCCGATCATCTCCGAATATGCCACGCTCGCGGACTTCGCCGAAATCGTGCCGGTGTCGGCGGCGACCGGCGACAACGTCGACCGGCTCGAGCGGACGATCATCGATCGGCTGCCCGAGGGCGAGCGGCTCTACCCGGACGACTACCTGACGGATCAGCCCGAGCGCTTCTTCGCCTCGGAGATCGTCCGCGAGAAGCTTCTGCAGTTCACGCACACGGAGATCCCGTTTTCGAGCGCGGTGGTCGTCGAGCGGTTCGAGGAGCCGCCGGATGGAGCGAATCGCAAGTCCGGGATCCTGAACCTCTACTGCAGCATCATCGTCGAGCGCGAGTCGCAGAAGCCGATCGTGATCGGCAAGGGCGGCGAGATGATCAAGCGGATCGGCACGGCGGCGCGAGAGGAACTGGAGCGGTTCTTCGGGACGCGCGTCTACCTCGATCTCCACGTGCGCGTCAAAGCGGAGTGGCGCGACAACGACAGGATGATCGGCGAGTTCGGCCTCGGACCGCGCGATTCGTAGAGCGAGACCGGCGACGGGACAGATGACGTGACGACCGCATTCGAGGTAAGGTGAAGGGCCTCCTCTCGGCATGCCGCTCTACACCACCGACGCATTGATCCTGCGAACTTACAAGCTCGGTGAGTCGGATCGCCTTGTCGTTTTCCTGACCCGCGATCGAGGAAAGAAGCGGGGCGTGGCCAAGAATGCGCGTCAGAGTCGGCGGCGGTTCGGCGGCGGCCTCGAGCCGATGACGTGTGGGCGCGTGGGCTATGTGGAGCGGGAGCGGCGCGATCTGGTCCGGCTCGAGTACGTCGAGCAGACACGGTCGCCGCTGTCGGCCGGGGACGGCGAAGCGCTGGGCTATGTCGGTTACTTTGCCGAGCTGATCGACGAGTGGGCGCAGGAGGCCGATCCGAACGAATCGCTGTTTCGGCTCGGGTCGTCGACGGTGGAAGCGATCGCTGCCGGCGTCCCGATCGAACCGCTGGCCCGCTACTTCGAGTTCTGGCTGCTGCGGCTGCAGGGGGTCTACGAGCCGGACGCCGGCCTGTCGGCCGGTGCGAAGGCGTTTCTCGCCGCGGCCCGCACGACCAGCCCGTTCGAGGCGGGCACGCTCGCGGCCTCGCCGGCGGCGCTCCGCGAGCTCGAAGTGGCGCACCGCGCGCTGATTGCGAAGCACCTGGAAAAGCACCTGAAGTCGGCCCGGGTGCTGATGGAAATGCGGCGGATTTGATCGGCTCGACGGCCGGATTGTTCTCCGTACCGACTGGGACGCAGGCCGGGTCTCGTGAGAGATCCGGCAAGGACGAATGACGTTTCAAAATCTGATTCTCAAGCTCTCGGAGTTCTGGGCCTCGCGCGGCTGCGTGCTGCAGCAACCGCTCGACGTCGAGGTCGGCGCCGGCACGATGCATCCCGAGACGTTTCTGCGCGTGCTCGGCCCGGCGCACTGGAACGTGGCCTACGTGCAGCCGGCGCGGCGGCCCGCCGACGGCCGGTTCGGCGAGAATCCCAATCGCCTCTTCAAGCACTATCAGTTCCAGGTGATCCTCAAGCCCGCGCCCGACGAGGTGCAGCAGCTGTATCTGGAAAGCCTCGAGGCCTGCGGCATCAACCCGCGCCATCACGACATCCGCTTCGAAGAAGACAATTGGGAGTCGCCGACGCTCGGCGCGTGGGGCATCGGGTGGCAGGTGATGTTCGACGGCATGGAGATCTCGCAGTTCACCTATTTCCAGCAGGCCGGCGGCATCGAACTGGCGCCGATTTCGGCCGAGCTGACCTATGGGCTCGAGCGAATAGCCATGACGCTGCAGCGCGTCGACAGCATCTACGACATCGAATGGGGAGCGGGCGTGAGCTACCGTGATGTCCGCCTCCGGGAGGAAGTCGAACAGTCCAAGTACGTGTTCGGCCAGGTCGATCTACCCGACGGCGGCTTTGCGGCGTTTCATCGCGACCTGTTCGAAAAATACTATCAATTCACGCAGGCGCTGCTGCGCTCCGGTCTGGTCTGGCCGGCGCTCGAGCACTGTCTCAAGTGCTCGCATCTGTTCAATATTCTCGATTCGAGCAACAGCATCGGCGTGACCGAGCGAACCGCGTACATCCTTCGCGTGCGCCAGCTCGCGGTGGCCATCGCGAAGGCCTATGTCGAGCCGCCCGTGGCGCCGGCCGTCGAGAAGAGTCTGTAAGGTGGACCGAGAACTGCTGCTTGAAATCGGGTGCGAGGAGCTGCCGGCCAGCTGGCTGCCCGCGTTGACGAATCAAATCGGCGACGTCGTGAGCCAGGCGCTGCGCGAGCACCGGTTGGCGCTGGATTCACCGGCCGAGACATTCAGCACGCCCCGCAGGCTGACGGCATGGCTGGCCCGTGTGTCCGACCGCCAAACGGATCTGGAAGAGATGCTCAATGGCCCGCCGGTGTCCGCCAGCTTCAAGCCGGATGGCGCGCCGACGCCGGCGGCCGCCGGGTTCGCGGCGAAACACGGTGTGGACGTGGCCGGGCTCGAGCGGGTGACCACGGCGAAGGGCGAGTATCTGGCCTTCCGCAGGCGCCAGCGCGGCAAGGCGGCGGTGGACGTGCTGCCCGACGTCCTGACGGCCACGCTTCGCGGGCTGTCGTTCCCGAAGTCGATGCACTGGGACGCGATGCTGGACGATGGGCGAGGCGACCTGCTCTTCGGCCGGCCGATCCGCTGGATTCTCTTCAGTTATGGCGGACGGGTCGTACCGTTCACGATCACGCGGCCGTCCGGTGCGCAGTCGGATCAGGTCCAGCCCGTTCAGTCCGGCGCCGTCACCTACGGCCACCGGTTTCTCACCACCAGCGGGCGCGCCGGGCGCGCCATCAAGGTGAGGTCGTTCGAGGAATATCGGACGCGGCTGCTCGAAAACTTCGTCATCCTCGAACGCGGGGAGCGGCACGACAAGATTGCGCGGGAGCTCGACGCGAAAGCGCAGCGTCTGTCGGGCCGCGTCAGCCGCATTGTCTCCAGCGAATCGGGCCTGCTCGCCGAAGTGCCCGATCTCGTGGAGTACCCGTCGGTGATTGCCGGTACCTTCGCGTCGGAATTCACCCAGGTGCTGCCCGACGAAGTGCTGACGACGACGCTGATTCATCACCAGCACTATTTTCCGGTCGAGGGCGAGGACGGCCGGCTGAAGCCCGCGTTTCTCGCCGTCATCAACACCGCACCCGACAACGAGCGCACGATCGCGCGCAACGCCGAGCGGGTGGTGACCGCCCGGCTGCGCGACGCGATGTTCTTCTGGGAAGCCGATCGGCGGACGCCTCTCGAGGCGAGAATCGATCGGCTGTCGACGCTCCTGTTTCACAAGAAGGTTGGAACATACAAAGAGAAAGCCGAGCGGATCGAGCGGTTGGCGGAACGGATTGCCCTGGAATCCTTCGGCGCCTCGCCCGAGACGGCGAAGCAGGCAGCCATGGCGGCGCGCCTGGCCAAGGCGGATCTGACGACCGACATGGTCCGCGAGCTCACCGAACTGCAGGGCGTCATGGGCGGGATCTACGCTCGCGAGGAAGGGCTGCCGGAAGAGGTATGGAAGGCGATCTACTTCCACTACTTGCCCATCGGAGTCGAAGCGGATGCCGCACCAACGCGCGCGCAACTCGGCAAGGCGGCGGTCACGTGGGCCGCGGTGTCTCTCGCCGACAAGCTCGATACGATCGTCGGCTTGTTCGCCGCTGGCGAAAAGCCGACCGGGTCGAGGGATCCCTACGGCTTACGGCGTGCAGCGCAAGGTGTCGTCAAGACTCTGGTTGATCTATCAGGCCTGACAGGACCGATCGTGCAACCGGCGGGCCTGTCCCTTCTCATACAGTGGGCCTACGACGAACACTCCGCTGCAAAAACCGGAGATCGGGACGACTGGCGGTCGCTCGGCCTTGAAACGTTCTTTGCGGAGCGCGAGGCTCACCTTTTTGAGCGTCGCGGCTTTCGAAGCGACGAAACACGGGCCGTCGCGAGTTTCTGGGATCACCCTCAAGAGACGCTGCGCCGGATTGAAGCGCTTTCCCAGTTTCGAACTTCCGAAGATTTCGTCGCATTGGCAGCGCTCTTGAAGCGTGTGAGGAACATCACCAAGGGGCTGGACACCGTCGCCTGGACGCCTGAATTGAAAAACAGGCTTCGAGAACCGGCTGAGCTTGCGTTGGCGGAAGCACTCGAAAGCAGAGCGCCGTCGATCGAAGACCTTCGGCTGAATGGGCGATACGGCGATGCGATGCGCGAGATTGCTGCCTTACGCGGCCCCGTCGATCAGTTCTTCGTCGAGGTTCTCGTAATGTGTGAGGACCTGGCCCTGCGCGAAGCGAGAGTTTCAATCCTGGCGTTTCTGAGTCGAGCGATTCTTTCAATCGCGGATATCGCGGAAATCGCGCCAGAGTCGGGGCGGCCCGGTTGAAACCGGCCGCGCTCCTTAGCCGGCTTCAGTCGGACCGCGAGAGCCGCCTGAAGGCGGACGCTTCATACAGAATTGACTTGCCTTCGCCAGGCAGGTGGCAGAGGGAGCGTCTCATTAATTTCTGAATGTGCGATGTTCTAACGGGTCGCGGGTCCGGATGGCGGCCTCGCCCAGGGAGAACCGAAACCAATCGACATCGACGAATTCGTCGATGACCAAATAGCCGGGCACCTCATACAATGACCAGATGACCATCGCCCAGCGAACGACCTGATGACGAGACATTCCTGCCGGATTGCCCCAGCAGCCCGTGGTGAAAGTCCGTCTGCATTCGGCGAGCGCTGCATCCCGCCTCGCGGCGTTGCTCAACGCTCCAATACTCCCGATATTCTCGCGTTTCGCGCCTGGCGATCCGGGCGCATCGCCCGCCTCGGTGCAACGACGGACTTTCACCACGGGCTGCTAGCTCAGGGCCGAGAATCTGCAGCTCACGCGAACCGTGGAGTGGCGCGACGCACGCGGTAGGCCATTCATATCCACCATCGATTCCTGACCAGACCACGACCGGAGTCATAGATGTCGAAGAAACCAGCAGCACGGAACAAGACGGCAAGCTCGAAAAAGACACTCAGCGCGTCGAAGGTGAAGCCGGCGGGTGTCGCCAAGAAAGCGAGCCAGGCCAAGAAACCAGCCGCCACCAAGACGGCCGCCAAGAAGTACGTGTACTCCTTCGGCGAGGGCAAAGCTGACGGCGATCGCACGATGAAGGACCTGCTGGGCGGTAAGGGATCGGGTCTCGCCGAGATGACGAACGCGGCCCTACCGGTCCCGCCGGGGTTCACGATCACGACCGAGGTCTGCAACATCTACTACGCCGAGAAGTCGAAGATTCCCGCGCCGATCGATCGCGAGATTGCCGAGGCGGTGAAGAAGCTCGAAAAAGCTGCCGGCGCCACGCTCGGCTCTACCGAGAACCCCCTGCTCGTTTCGGTGCGATCCGGCGCCAAGTTCTCGATGCCAGGCATGATGGACACGATCCTGAACCTCGGCCTGAACGACGATGCGGTCGAAGGGCTGAAGATCCGGACCCAGAACGGCCGGTTCGCGTTCGACAGCTACCGGCGGTTCATCCAGATGTTCGGCAACGTCGTCCTCGAAATTCCCAAAGATGCCTTCGAGCACGAGTTCGAAGCGGTCAAGTCCGCGCGCGGCGCGAAGTTGGACACCGACCTCGACGAAAACGCGCTGCGTGAGGTGGTCGAGCGCTACAAGGGTGTGGTGGAGCGACGGACGGGCCAGGCGTTTCCGCAGGATCCGCGTGCGCAATTGACAATGTCGCGCGACGCCGTGTTCCGCTCGTGGATGAACGCGCGCGCGATCGAATATCGCCGGATCTACGACATTCCCGATCACATCGGCACCGCCGTCAACGTCCAGATGATGGTCTTTGGCAACATGGGCGAGCGCTCGGCGACCGGCGTCGGGTTCACGAGGAACCCCGCGACCGGCAAGAAGGAGTTCTACGGCGAGTTTCTGATCAACGCGCAAGGCGAGGACGTGGTGTCGGGCGTGCGCACGCCGCAGCCGATTCGCGAGCTGGAGCAGGTCCTGCCCAGGGCGTACAAGCAGTTGCGCGAGATCACCACCAGGCTCGAGCGCCACTACAAAGACGTGCAGGACTTCGAATTCACGATCCAGGACGAGCGGCTGTTCATGTTGCAGACCCGCAGCGGCAAGCGCACCGGCTACGCCGCGGTGATGATCGCCACCGATCTGGCCGACGAGAAGCTGGTCACGCCAAAGGAAGCCATCCTGCTGGTCGATCCGGAAGCGCTCAATCAACTGCTGGCCCCCGGCTTCGACACCGACGAATGGAAGGCGATCCCCACGGTCACGACGGGTCTGCCGGCCTCGCCAGGCGCGGCCAGCGGCCACGTCGTCTTCTCGGCCGAGACAGCCGTCGAGTGGTCCCAGCAGGGCAAGCCGGTCATTCTCGTGCGCCGCGAGACGGTGCCCGACGACATTCACGGCATGTTCGTGTCGCAGGGAATTCTCACCGCGACCGGCGGCATGACCTCCCACGCGGCGGTCGTCGGCCGGCAGATGGGCAAGCCGTCGATCGTCGGCGCCGGTGGGCTCGACATCGACGAGAACGCGAAACAGTTCAGAGTCGCCGGACACACGGTCAAGGAAGGCGACTTCATCTCGTTCAACGGCCTCAGCGGCGAAGTGAAGATTGCCCGCGTGGCGTCGAAGCCGAGCGAAATCCTTCAGGTGGTGGCCGGCACGCTGCCCTCCAAGAAGTCGGAGATCTACCAGCGGTTCGAACGGCTGTTGACGTGGGCGGACAAGTTCCGCCGTCTCGGCATTCGCGCCAACGCCGACCAGCCCGATCAGGCGGAGCTCGCCTACGCGTTCGGCGCGCGCGGCATCGGCTTGTGCCGCACCGAGCACATGTTCTTCGGCGAAGGCCGGATTCCCATCGTCCAGCGCATGATTCTCGCGGACAACGAAGCCGATCGGCGCAAAGCGCTCGACGAGCTGCTGCCGCTGCAGCGCGAGGATTTCTACGGGGTCTTCAAGGCGATGAACGGCACGCCCGTGACGATCCGGACCATCGACCCGCCGCTGCACGAGTTCCTGCCCAAGCGCGAGGAATTGATGGTCGAGATTGCGGAGATGGAGGCGACCGGCAAGACGACCAGCCGCGACGAGGGGCTCCGGAAGTCGCTGGCGCTGGTGCCCGGCGCCGAATCGGACCTGGAACGGGCCAAGAAGCTGCTGCAGCGCGTTGAACAGCTCCACGAATTCAACCCGATGCTCGGCCATCGTGGCGTTCGCCTCGGAATCACCTACCCCGAAATTACCGAGATGCAGACCCGCGCCATCATCGAAGCGGCGTGCCGAGCCAACCAGGAAGGAACCAAGGTCGTTCCCGAGATCATGATTCCTCTCGTCGGAATGGTGAAGGAGCTGCGCGACCAGAAGGCGATCGTGGATCGCGTGGCCGCCGAGACGATGAAGGCGGCGGGTGTCAAGATCAAGTATCTCGTCGGCACGATGATCGAGGTGCCACGCGGCGCGTTGATCGCCGACAAGATCGCCGTCGACGCCCAGTTCTTCTCCTTCGGCACCAACGATCTCACACAGCTCACCTTCGGTTTCTCACGCGACGACGTGGGGAAGTTCCTCAAGATCTACCTCGAGAAAAAGATCCTCGACAGGGATCCGTTCGCCTCGATCGACACCGAAGGGGTTGGCGCTCTCGTCCGGACCGGCGTGCAGCTCGGGCGGCGGACGCGCCCCGATCTCAAGATCGGCATCTGCGGCGAGCACGCCGGCGATCCGTCGTCGGTGCATTTTTTCCACGAGGTTGGCCTCGACTACGTCAGCGCGTCGCCCTATCGCGTGCCGGTCGCACGTCTCGCCGCGGCGCAGGCGGCGCTCTCGGTCAAAGTCGGGGACTGAGGCCAACGATCATCGGGACGCCGGGAACACCGAACCGCACGGCCTGGTCGGTGTTCCTGGTGCTTTCCGGTGGTGATCCGACGCGACCAGGTCGAGACTGACCGCGCCCCGCCATTGGCAAAAGCGGCAACGCTCGGCCCATAATGGCGCACTCACCCTTGGGAAAAATCACCCGTCTTCCGAGCGACCTGGCGAACCAAATCGCGGCCGGTGAAGTGGTCGAGCGACCGGCATCGGTGGTCAAGGAACTGGTCGAAAACGCCATCGACGCCGGCGCCCGCCGCCTGCTGATTCATGTCGAGCTCGGCGGCAAGAAGCAGGTCCGCGTCGAAGACGATGGCGACGGGATGGAGCCGGACGATGCGCTGTTGGCGATCGAGCGGCACGCGACGAGCAAAATCCTGCGGGCCGACGATCTCGCGGCGATTACGACGTTCGGTTTCAGGGGAGAGGCGCTCCCGTCGATCGCCTCCGTGTCGCATTTCGTGCTGCGCACCCGCGCCCGCGGGCTGCCGAGCGGTACGGAGATTCGCGTCAACGGCGGCGCGGTGTCGTCGGTGGTCGAGGTCGGCGCCGCGGAAGGCACGGTGGTTCAAGTCGACGACCTGTTCTACAACCTGCCGGCGCGCCGAAAATTTCTGAAATCCGACGGTGGGGAGTCCGCGCAGGTCTCACGGATCGTCACGCAGCTGTCCCTGGCTTATCCGGATATCGGGTTCACGTTGACCAGCGGCGCCCGTACGGTGCTGGCCTGTCCGCCCGCCCCGTCGCTGCACGATCGGTTGTATCAGCTGTACGGCGAGCGAACCGATCTGCTCGAGGTTCGAAAGGACGCCGGCGGGATCCGTGTATTCGGCTATGTGGCAGCCCTCGCGGATCGCGGGCCGACACGAGGGCCCCAGCACGTGTTCGTCAACCGCCGGATCGTCAAGGACAAGACGATCGCTCATGCGATCATCGATTCGTACAGCGTCGCGTCGATCAAGGAGCGCAGTCCCGAAGTGCATCTCTTCATCGAGATGCCGCCGCAGGCGGTCGACGTCAACGTTCATCCGACGAAAGCCGAAGTCAGGTTCCGCGACCAGTCGTTCGTGCACGAGGTCGTGCGTCGGGCGCTGATGGACACGCTGGGGCGGGGCGGCGTGCCTCAGCTGGAGCTGCGGCCGGAGATCGCGGTGCAGTTCCCGGTCGCGGCGTCGATTCCCGGCATTCTGGGCGGTGGCACGTATCCCAATCGGTGGGTGCCAGGGGCCGCCGCAATATATCCCTCAGGCGCGGCGGGACTCGCGGACGGTGGCCCTCTCGGTGACGTCTTCTCGGGCGGCACGCCCGGAGTGCACGCGACCGGTCCCCACGCCTTGTCGAATGGGGGCGGTGTCGCGCCCGGGTTCGATCAGATTGACAGCGGCGCTCTGGCGAACCTCGCAAGCGCCGCGTCCGGCCTCAGCCGGACCGTACCCGAGCTTCGCCCGCTGATTCCCCTCGGCCAATTCCGCGACACCTTCATCATCGCGGTGGACGACGAAGGCGTGGCGATTATCGATCAGCATGTGGCGCACGAGCGCGTGCTGTTCGAACGGGTGATGGAAAGACTGACGGCTGGAGGGCTCGAATCTCAGCGATTGTTGCTGCCGATGGTCATGGAGCTGTCCTCGGCCGCACAGCGAGCGCTCCTCGGCCGGGCGGTGGAGCTCGGGCGCCTCGGCTTCGAGATCGACGAGTTCGGTCCCACCTCCATCAAGGTGTCGGCCGTGCCCGCACTGCTGACGGCGGAGGACAGTTCCCGTGCGCTGCTCGCGCTGGCGGACGATCTGGAGGGGCTTGACCGCGGCGCCCAGGTTCAAGAGGCGCTGCAACGAATTGCCGCGACCATGGCCTGTCATGCCGCGGTCAAGGCCAACTATCCCTTGACCTACGAGAAGATGACGCACATTCTCGACGAGCTGAGAGCCACCGCGTACTCGACGGTGTGCCCCCACGGCCGCCCGGTGATGCTGCGGCTCACGCGCCGCGAAATAGAAAAGAATTTCGATCGCATCTGATGCGCCAGGCACTCTACTATCTCGGCCGGCTCGGTCAATTGCTGGGGATGTGGCTGCTGCTGGTCGATGTGGTCACCGCCAGTTCGGCAGGTCCCAATCCGCGGCTCTTCGCCGTCGGCGTCGCGGTGTTTCTCGCCGGCTGGGGTCTCCTGAGAGTCCTGGGCAGGTCCTAGCGCCGCGAGCGCCACAGGCCATTCTTGCCAGATTGCGTTCGTGCAAGCGGCGCAATATCTGCGACGTTGGTCGCGCAGCTCTTCAAAAACGCAGGAATTCGTCATGGTACGGACGATGCTAGAATCGTCGTCTCATGGCGACAAAGAAGGTGACCGTAGCAGCCGTGGCGAATGATGTACGGAAGTTGCGGGGAGAAGTAGCTGAGTTCAAGTCGGAGATGCACGAGTTCAAGTCGGAGATGTACGAATTCAAGGCGGAGATGCACGAGTTCAAGTCGGAGATGTACGAATTCAAGGCGGAGATGCGCGAGTTCAAGGCGGAGATGCACGAATTCAAGGCGGAGATGTACGAGTTCAAGTCGGAGATGCGCGAGTTCCAGGCCGAGACCCGAGCAGAGTTTCGCAGTGTCCGCGAAGAGATCCGTGCGGGAGACCAGGAGACTCGAACCCACATGACGATCCTGGTCGAGAGCTTGCGCGACGACATGCGCATCTTCATGGACGCGCATATCGATCTCGAACGGCGGGTCAGGCGTCTCGAGTCGCGCGAATAGTCGCAGGCGTGCGCACTCTTGTCTCCGCGCGCCAGTCTGGCTTCACACCTCAGCCTTCGGACTTTCGCTTCCTTTTAATCTCCTTCCATCCATCGAGCCGCCGTTTGATCTCTTTCTCGAAGCCGCGTTCGGTCGGTTGATAGTAGGTGCGTCCGTCGAGCGCCGGCGGCAGACAGGACATCTCGGCGACGGCGTCGGCTTCGTCGTGCGCGTACTTGTAGCCTTTGCCGTAGGCCAGCTCTTTCATCAGCGTCGTCGGGGCGTTGCGCAGGTGCAACGGCACCGGCTGCGCGACGTCCTTCTGCGCATCGTTGGAGGCCTGGTTGTAGGCCGTGTAAACCGCGTTGCTTTTCGGGGCGGTTGCCAGATAGATCGTGGCCTGCGCGAGCGCCGTGTTGCCCTCGGGCATGCCGAGAAAGTGCACCGCGTCCTTCGCCGCCACCGTCACCGTCAGCGCCTGCGGATCGGCATTACCGATGTCTTCCGAAGCGAATCTCACCAGCCGGCGCGCGATGTAGAGCGGATCCTCGCCCGACTCGACCATCCGTGCGAGCCAATACACGGCCGCGTCCGGGTCGCTGTTGCGCATCGACTTGTGGAGCGCCGAGATCACGTTGTAGTGCTCTTCGCCCTGCTTGTCATACAGCAGCGCCCGGCGCTGCATGGTCTGTTCAACGCGCTTCGCATCGACGCGGCGCCGGCCGTCGATCGTGGGTGCCGCCGCGACGCTCAACTCGAGCAGGTTGAGCGAGGCCCGCGCATCGCCGTTGCTATACAGCGCAATCGCGCGGAGGGCTTCGGGCTCCACCTCGGGCGATTGAGCAGCGAGACCGTGGACGGCATCGGCGAGGGCACGCTCGAGGATCGTCGCCACCTCGTCGGTCGTGAGCCCGCGCAACACGAACACTTTCGACCGTGACAGCAACGCGGCGTTTACCTCGAACGAGGGATTCTCGGTCGTTGCGCCGACCAGGACGATGTCCCCGGCCTCGACGCGGGGAAGAAAGGCGTCCTGCTGGGCCTTGTTGAAGCGATGAATTTCGTCGATGAAGACAATGGTCCTGCGGCCGGTCGAGCGCCGCAGCCGTTCGGCCTCGGCCATCACGTCGCGGATTTCCTTGATGCCCGCGAGCACGGCACTGAACGACACGAATCGCGCCTTGGTCGTCTCGGCAATGATGCGCGCCAGCGTGGTCTTTCCGGTGCCCGGCGGACCCCAGAGGATGAGGGACTGCAGGAGATCTCGCTCGATCGCTTCGCGCAGCGGCCTGCCGGGCGCCAGCAACTCCTGCTGGCCGACAAAATCGCTGAATGTCCTCGGCCGCATGCGCTCGGCAAGCGGCGCCGTCGCCTCGCGCACCGGTGTGTCTTCGTCAGGAAACAAGGAATCCATGGTGTTTTGGAAGAGACATCTGCCTACCGGCCCAACCCGCCGCGCGCCAACCTGCCCGACCATCCCAACCCCCCGTGAGGTTGTCTACCCAGAGCGTTGCCGGCGTGCCTCATAGATCAGAATCGCCGCCGCGACCGCGGCGTTCAACGATTCGACCGGAGCCTCCATCGAAATACTCACGCGGACATCCGCCTCCGCAATGACCGTGGACGAGAGCCCGGCGCCCTCTCCCCCGACGAGCAGCGCAATCGGCCCGCGCAGGTCGGCCGCTGTGTGCGTGTGGCCACCGCCGGGGGTCGTCGCGACGATTCGACAGCCGTGCCGCCGCGCGTCGTCAATCGCTGCGGCCGTGTCGCGACGGATGGCAATCGGCACCCGCAATGCGCTCCCCATCGAGCCGCGCAGGGCTTTCCATCCGAACGGATGTGCGCTGATGCCGGCGGCGACCAGCGCGGTAGCGCCGCCAGCCTCAACGACGCGGACGATGGCGCCGAGGTTGCCTGGGTCCTGGACGTCGACCGCCATCACCACCAGCGGGTCGGTCGCCGTGTAGATGCGTTCGGCGGCCGTCGCGGGGCGGTCGGCAATGGCCACGATTCCGCTGGCCGATCGCACCGGGCTCACCGCGTCCATCACCATCGAGGTGGCGGTGGCCATCTCCGTGTCGCCCTTCGCCAGCGCGTCGACGATGGCGCGAATCTCGGGTCGGTCGAGGCCGTCGGCAGACACGATGAGCTGACGGATTCGCAGACCCGCGGCGACTGCGTCGCCAATCAAATGGACCCCGTCGAGCAGCAGGACTTCGTCCTCGTCGCCGCGCGCGACGTCCCGGAAACGGGCGACCAGTGCATTCCGCCGCGTCATGATGGTCTGCATAGCGAGTCTGATGGCGACAACCCGGGTGTTCGGTCAGCGTGAACCAGCAACATCAAGCGCGCCGAGGCGACGGGCTGTTCGCTTCGGTGGCGCGATGACTTTCCGTGGTTTCGCCACCTTGCCAGGTGAAAAGGCGGTCCACTGCCGGGTGCGAAGTTCGAACTTCCGAAGGATAACACTGTGGTACGATGCCTTCCGGCCCTCCGGGAGCGGCCTCAACATCATGTCCCAGTCCATGAAAGATCGTCTGATCAGGAAGTTCGAAGACGAGATTGCCGCCCTCAATCACGAGCTGAAACTGGAGCTTCCGAAGGAAATCAAGCGGGCGCGGGAGCTTGGTGATCTTCGCGAGAACGCCGAATATCAGGCCGCGAAAGAGCGCCAGCGTCTGGTCGAGTCCCGGATCAGCATGTTGCAGTCGCGCGTGGCCGCCATCGCCTTGATCAACGTCGATCGCATCCCGTCCGATCGCGTCGGCTTCGGTTCGCGCCTTCACGTGGTCGAGAACACCGGCGAGGAGATGGTCTATCAACTGGTCATGCCGGAGGATGCCGACGCCGCCAAGGGGCTGATTTCGACGACATCGCCGATCGGCCGCGCGTTTCTCAACAAGGAAGTGGGGGACAAGATCAAGGTGACGACGCCCGGCGGCGCGCGCCAGTTCGAAATCCTGAAGCTGTTCACCATCCACGACGTCGCGCAGGAATGAACGGTCCGGTCTTGCCTCCGCCGACGGCGGATTTCTCCTCTCGCCCGCTGGCCGAACCCTACGCCCCCCAACTTCGCACCGCACTGATCTTGACCGGAACCGGTACGGCCGGGGCCTATCACGCGGGCGTGCTTCGGGCGCTGCACGAGGCGGCGGTCAAGATCGATATCGTCGGCGGCAACGGCGTCGGGGTGGTGGGGGCGCTGTTCGCGGCGGTCGACGGGGCGCAGCGTCTCTGGGACGAGAAGGGCTTCTGGCGCTCGCCGGCAGTGCGAGGTCTCTATCCCTGGCGCCGGATGGTCCAGGTGGCGGTGGGGGCGGTCGTGACCGCCATCGCCATCGTCTGCGTCCCGGTCGGTGCGATCGCGCTCGGCCTGGTCGTCTATCCGATCGATTTCGTGGCCAAGATGGTCGGTATCGGCCAGCATGGCGTCCAAGGCGGGGCTCAGGGCACTGGCGGCGGTCTCGTTGATGCGTACCTCGCATTCACGCAGTCCGCCTTCTCGGCCGAGGGGCTTCCGACCTGGCTTCCACGGCTTGCCGTGTTGGTCCTCGGCGTGGTGGCGCTCATCGCGTTCGTGTCGGGCTGGGTCGGCGCGCTCCGGCGGCGGGTGCACGGGCCATTCTGGTGGCGCGCCGTGCGCGCCCCGCTGTCGTCGGCCGAGGCGACCGCGCACACCTGGCGGGCGATGTGGGATCTGGTGCGCGGCGCGGCCCTGCTCAAACAGCCGCCGCCGGTCGAGCTCGGCCGGCGCTACATGGAGCTGGTGGGCGAGAACATCGGCCAGCCTGGATTTCGTGAGCTGGTGCTGGTGGTGCACGATCTGGACGCCCGCCGCGACCTGACGTTCGCGCTCGTCGCCGAGGCCAGGCGGCGCGGACTGGTCCGTCGCGCCACGATCGAGGCTGCCGAGGAGCGCCGGGCCGAGGTCTTCGATCTCGCGGGTGTCGCGCGCGATTACCTCGCGGACATCGTCGGCGGCGCACTCGCGAGTCCCCTGATCTGCGAACCGCACGCGGTGAGTTTTGCGCCGGACGCCTATTGGCGTGGCGAGACGCATCGGATCTGCGATCGGCCGGGCAGCTTCGGGCGAGTGCTGCAGGAGCTCGTCGAGCTCGGCGCCCAGCAAATCATCGTCGTGTCCGCGGTCCCCGGCCCGGTAGGGCCCCATACCCTGACTCCGCCCCGAATCGACGGCCGAGGCCGGTTCGGCGAGTATCTGCAATCGGCGGAGGCAGCGATGGTCCGGGACGTCGTGAGGCTGGCGGCGGGGGCGCCAGTGAAGATGTTCGTGATTCGGCCGGCGCACAATCCGCTCGGGCCGTTCGATTTTGCCGGCGGGTTCGACGATCGATCGGACCGACCACAGCCGCTCGACGAATTGATCTCGCAGGGCTATGAGGACGCTTACCGTCAGTTCATCGAGCCGGTCGTGGGTGCGAGCGGCGAGCACGTCGGCGCCGGCGGCGTGTGAACATCGACGACTGACCAGCAGGCTGCACCGTTGTCGCCTGGCGAGTTGGCGTGCTTCTCCAAGCAACGCGCGTCAGGCTTCGCTCTTGGCTTCTGCCTTCGGGCTCTTGCCGTCTTTTTCGTGAAGGAACTGATCGACGAGATCGTGCAGCCAGGAGGTGATGCCCTCGAGGTCGCCGAGGCCGAACTTCTCGTGGAAGCGCCGTAACGGCACGACCGCCTTGGCCATCGCGCGATGCCCACCCGCGCTGCCGATGTCGGCGAAAAACCGCCGGACGAACTCGCCCGCGTTCTTCATGTACCCCAGGTTCCGGACGGAAATCACCATCGAGTCGTTGACGACTCCGGCGATCACGGTCCATTTCACGTGCTCGACCTGCAGGAAGAAGTCCGCGACGTAGGGGATGAAGTCTTCCCGCGGCAAGGGTCCCAGGAACGCGGAGAAGACCTGCCCCGAGAGCGTGCCGCCCTGGTTCGCCTTCATCACGTAGTCGAGCCGCTCGAGCGTGATTTCCGCGCCCTCCATCTTCCGAATCAGCGCGGCATCCGCCAGCGGGTACAGGTACGAGAACGATTCGAGGTCGACCCGGTTGGTGTGGCGGCTGAAAAACAGCGTGTCCGACTTGATGGCGTAGAGCATCGCGGTCGCGGTCCGTTCCGAGATGTTCACGTCGACGGCCCGCAGATGCTCGGTCAGAATCGTGCAGGTCGATCCGTAGTCGGCGCGAATGTCCTTGAAGGTGGTGCTGTAGCCCGGCTGCTCGGGATGGTGGTCGATGACGAGATCGACGCGATCGATCAGGCCGCCGAAGTAGCTGGGCTGCACGTCGACCATCGCGATGCGGTCGTATTCCTTCAATGATTCGGCGGTAATGGCCTCGACGTGGATGTCGAGCAGATTGACCATCCGCAGGTTTTCGGGCCGGGTGACGCCGCGGATCGCGCCGATGATGGCGGTGGCCTTGGTGCGCCGCAGGATGTTGCGCAGCGCCAGGCCGCTCGCCATCGCATCAGGGTCCGGATCGTTGTGCAGCATGATCAGGATGCGATCCGCGTCACTCAGATAGCGTTGGTACTGCTGCACGCGTGCCCGCGTCAGCGAGCGGCTGAGCTCGGTCAGTAACGGCCCGCCGAACAGCTCCGACATCGACAGGTAGGTGACTTCCGGAAACTCGGCATGCAGCTCTTCGGCGCGTTTATCGGTCGCCGAGGCGCCGGTGCCCAGCACGTAGACGAGGGTGCCGCCGGCATCTCGGACGGCGTCGAGGATCTTCTTCAGCCCGCGCCGCGCGTGATCCTCGACGATGACGCAGGTGCCGGGTCCGAGACCCGCTTTGACGAAGGTGTCCGCGCGACGCAGATCGCCCGCAGTGGCCTGGATGTGGGCGTCGTGGAGACGCCGAGCCACCGCGCGGTTTTCAACGATGAATTCGACATCAAAACCAGGCTGCAAGACTTCATCGAGCATCCTGATGACGAGTTCGTCCTGACAGACGGCGAGGCACCGCATCAGATTATCAACCCACAATTATACGCCTGCAGGCGCTTGGTCCGTTGTAGAGTGCGGAGACTGGTGCTTGAAGACGGGAGGGCGTGTGCGCCGAGAGGAATCACGACGAACACCGACGCTGGCTTCGACCGGCGGGCGGCGAGGGTGTTGGGCCGCGCCGTTGGTCGCGTGTCTGGCCCTCGCGACAGCTCATCCAGACGGTGCACAGCAGGTGCCTCTTTTTCGTACGGGCGTCGACCTGGTGAATCTGGGGGTGACGGTCACCGACCGGAAGGGCCGGCTGGTGACCCGGCTGCAGGCGGCCGACTTCGAGGTCTACGAAGACGGCCGCCTGCAAACCATCACCTACTTCTCGGGTGGAGAGGCCGCCAAGGACGGTCCTCCGATCCATCTCGGCGTCCTGCTCGACGTCAGCGAGAGCATGGGCGACGACATCAAATTCACACGGACGGCGGCGATCAAGTTCCTGAACACGATGACGGATGCGGTCGATGTCACGATCGTCGATTTTGACACGGAGGTGCGTGCCGCCCGGTACAGCCAGAACGAGTTCGCCCGACTGGTCGAGCGCATCCGCCAGCAGAAGACCACCGGCATGACGGCGCTGTACGACGCCGTCGGCCTGTACCTCGACGGCGCTGGCGGGCAGGATGGGCGCAAGGTCATGCTGCTGTACACGGACGGAGGGGACACCCAGAGCTCCCTGCGGTTCAACGAACTGGTCGACCTGCTCAAGGCGTCGGACGCGACCGTGTATGCGATCGGGGCCCTTGACCATCAGTCGGGCTCCGGGCGCGATCGTGCTCGCTCGATCCTGCAGACAATCGCGTCGACTACGGGCGGCCAGGCATTTTTCCCCACCTCGGTCAAGGATCTCCAACAGATGTACGACAAGGTGCTGGCGGAAATTCGCGCCCAGTATACGATCGGCTATGTGTCGACCAGCGGGCGTAGCGACGGCGCCTGGCGCAAGGTCGAGATCAAGTCGACCGCCAAGGACAGCCGCGACATCACCGTCCGCGCCCGCAAGGGCTACTACGGACCGTACAAGAAGCCCTGACAACGCCGGCCGTCGACAACCGACCGCAGTTGGTGTCTCCGTTTCAAGGTCAATCACCGAGATCCCCGAGAAGAATCCTGATGTTTTACACCGGCGCACTCGGGTGTGCTGCACAGAAAACAGGCGTCAACATGTTGACGCCGCCAACCCGGTGGATCTTCATGCTACGGGGTGAGTTCCGATCGGTGACGCTCGGTGGGTAACCGTCGTCCTGTTGCACGACGCCGGAGTGCCATCAATTGGCCATAAGCGACCAGCCATAGTACGATCCACGGTTCCCATGCCCTCGGTCCACGACCGCTTCACCATCGTCTCCGACTTCGAGCTGGCGGGCGACCAGGCTCGCGCGATCGGCGAGCTCGTCGAGGGCCTCGACCGGGGTGACTCGCATCAGGTGCTGCTCGGCGTCACCGGATCAGGCAAGACCTTCACGATGGCGCAGACCATTGCGCGCGTCAACCGCCCCACGCTGGTGATGGTCCACAACAAGACGCTCGCCGCACAGTTGTACCAGGAGTTCCGCCGCTTTTTCCCAGGCAACGCGGTCGAGTACTTCGTCAGCTACTACGACTACTACCAGCCGGAAGCGTACGTGCCGGCCACTGATTCCTATATCGAGAAGGAAGCCACGATCAACGAGGAGATCGACCGCATGCGCCTTTCGGCGACGCGGTCGCTGTTCGAGCGCCGCGACGTGATCATCGTGGCCAGCGTGTCGTGTATCTACGGCCTGGGGTCGCCGGAGGCCTACTACGGGATGCTGCTGCCGCTCGAGCGGGGCCAGCGCATCGGTCGCGAGCAGATTCTGCGCAAGCTGGTCGAAATCCAGTACGAGCGGAACGACCACGATTTCGCGCGCGGCACCTTTCGCGTGCGCGGCGACGTGATCGAGGTCTACCCCTCGTACGAGGAGCAGGGGCTGCGGATCGAGCTGTTCGGCGACGAAGTCGACGAACTGGCGTCGTTCGACCCGATCACCGGGCGCACCTTGCGACGGCACGACAAGATCGCGGTGTACCCCAAGTCGCACTTCGTGGCGCCGCGCGAGCGAACCAAGCTCGCCGTGGACACGATCAAGGAAGAGCTCGCGTGGTGCCGCGCCAAGCTGGAGTCGGACGGGAAGCTGCTCGAGGCGCAGCGCCTGCACCAGCGGACGATGTTCGACCTCGAGATGATGCGCGAGATCGGCTACTGCCACGGGATCGAGAACTACGCACGGCACCTGACCGGTCGGGCGCCCGGCGAGCCGCCGCCGACCCTGCTCGACTACCTGCCCGCGGACGCCCTGATCGTCGTGGACGAGAGTCACCAGACCGTGCCCCAGGTCCGGGGCATGTATGCCGGCGACCGCGCACGGAAGGAAGTGCTGGTGGCGTACGGGTTCAGGCTGCCGTCCGCGCTCGACAATCGGCCGCTGAATTTCCAGGAATGGGAGAAACGCGCCGCGCAGGTGGTCTTTGTGTCCGCGACCCCAGGCCCGTACGAGCTGTCGAAAGCGCAGGGCGTCGTCGTGGAACAGATCATCAGGCCGACGGGGCTCACCGATCCGCCCATCGATGTGCGCCCCGTAAAGGGCCAGGTGGACGACCTATTGCAGGAGATTCGGGTGCGGGTCGAGCGGCGCGAGCGCGTACTGGTGACCGTGCTGACCAAGCGCATGGCGGAGGATCTGACGCAGTATTACCAGGAGCTGGGCGTCCGGGTTCGCTACCTGCACTCGGATATCGAGACGCTCGAGCGTGTCGAGATCCTCCGGGATCTGCGGCGCGGCGCCTTCGACGTGTTGGTCGGCATCAACCTACTGAGGGAAGGGCTCGACCTACCCGAGGTCTCGCTGGTGGCGATTCTCGACGCCGACAAGGAGGGCTTTCTGCGTTCTGCCGGCTCGCTGATCCAGACGTCGGGCCGCGCGGCCCGCAACGTCAACGGCCGCGTCATCATGTATGCCGACAAGATGACCGACTCGATGCGGGGGGCGATCGGCGAGACCGACCGGCGCCGGGTCATCCAGGCGGCCTACAACGTCGACCACGGCATCACGCCACAATCGATCATCAAGCAAATCGACGACGTCATGTCGAGCGTCTACGAGCGCGACTACCTGATGCCCGCGTACCTGCGGGAGGTGTCGGAACCCTTCCGCACCCAGGACGAGATCGAGGCGCACATCAAGACGTTGCGGGACCAGATGAAGCTGGCGGCGGCGAACCTCGATTTTGAAAAAGCGGCGTCGCTCCGCGACGACATCAAACGGTTGCGCGACCAGGAGCTCGGCTTGCCGCGCTCGGCCGGGAGGGCCTGAAGCGCGTGCCCGAATTCGTCGATGCCTGGCTGAAAAGAGCCGTCCTGGAAGTGCAGGAATACGTGCGGCTGTGCGCCGCGATGTTCCGCGGCCTGGTCAGCCCGCCCTTCTACCGCTACGATTTCGTCGAGCAACTCGACCTGGTCGGTGTGGCCTCGCTGACGGTCGTGCTCCTCACCGGGTTCTTTACCGGTGCCGTGCTGGCGCTGCAGAGCGGCTTGACCCTCGACCAGTTCGGTGCCCGGCCGGTCGTCGGCCGTCTCG
This sequence comes from Acidobacteriota bacterium, assembly GCA_040007095.1. Classification (GTDB taxonomy): domain Bacteria; phylum Acidobacteriota; class Vicinamibacteria; order Vicinamibacterales; family CAVVIG01; genus JBDTVS01. The sequence continues at coordinate 26,995 of JBDTVS010000119.1, read as the reverse complement.
TGAGCGCGTCGATGATCAAAGAGCTCGGGCCGGTGCTGACCGGTCTGATGCTCACGGGCCGGGTCGGGTCGGGCATCGCGGCGGAGCTCGGCTCGATGGTCGTCACCGACCAGATCAACGCCTTGCGTGCGCTGGGCACGGATCCGATTCGCAAGCTGGTCGTGCCGCGCGTGCTGGCAGGCGTGCTGATGACGCCGATCCTGACGATCATTGCCGACTTCGTCGGCATGGTGGGCGGCTGGATCGTCGCGCGGTTTCAGCTGCAGGTCGCCACCGGACTGTACTGGTCGTCGGTGAGCGACGCCCTCTACATGCAGGACGTCTGGATGGGCATCATCAAGCCCTTCGCGCTCGGCTTCGTCATCGTCTCGATCGCCTGTCACGTCGGCCTGCGCACGCAGGGAGGCACGCAAGGCGTCGGCAAGGCCACGACCGTCGCCGTCGTCGCGGGCTCGGTCGCGGTGATCGCGGTCGATTTTTTCGTGACCCGGGTACTGATCTCGCTGCTGTATTGAGGTGAGTGTGGCCACCCAGTCCGCGGAACACACCGCCCCGACGACCCGCTCCGGAGGAGACGAGCCGGTCGTCGCGTTCCATCACGTGTCGCTCGCCTTCGACGAGAAGGTGATTCTGAAGGACGTCAACTTCACGCTGCTGCGCGGCCACACCAAGATCATCCTCGGCGCCAGCGGCGCGGGGAAGTCGCTGTCCCTGAAGATTCTGCTCGGATTGCTGAAGGCCGACGGGGGTGAGGTGCGGGTGCACGGCGAGCGCGTGGATCAGTTGAGCGAGCTCGAGATGATGAAGGTGCGCACCAACATCGGGATGGTGTTCCAGGAGGGCGCGCTGTTCGATTCGTTGACGGTGCGCGAAAATGTCGGCTACCGCCTCTACGAAGAAACCGACACGCCGCTCGACGAGATCGATCGGCGCGTTGAGGAGGTGCTCGGATTCGTCAGTCTGGCCGAGCACATCGAAAAGATGCCATCGGAGCTCTCGGGCGGACAACGGCGCCGGGTGGCGATCGCGCGCGCGATGTGCTCCAAGCCGGAGATCCTGCTCTACGACGAGGCCACCACCGGCCTCGATCCGATCACCGCCACCACCGTCGACGACGAGATCATCAAGCTGCGCGATCTCGAGAATGTCAGCTCCATCGTCGTCACGCACCAGCTCCGTGACGCGTTCTACGTGGCGACGCGCGCGGCCGTCAGAGATCCGGACGGGACGATTCGAATCGTGAACGCCGATCCCGCGAAAGAACGCGAGACCGAGTTCATGATGCTGCGGGACGGACTGATCGTGTTTGAGGGAGACGCGAAGGCCCTTCGCGAATCGACTGATGAATACATCCGAAAATTCTTGTCGTAGGGTCCAGTCGTAGGGTCCAGGAGCCATCATGCCTCGAACGAGATCGCTTGCGTGGTCGGAATTGAAGATCGGCGTCGTGACCATCGTCGCGTTCGTCATCGCCGCGGTGACCATTTTCACCCTCACCGGCGGCCGCGGCTTTTTCTGGCAGCGTTACAAGCTGAAGACCAGGTTCGACAACGTCGCCGGACTCAACACCGGCGCGCCGGTGCGGGTCGCGGGCTTCACGGTGGGCACGGTGACCGCCATGGACTTTGTCGGCGAACGAGTGGACATCACGATCGAGGTGAACAAAGATCAGCGTCAGCGGATCACCGACAAATCGGTCGCCAAGCTGGGATCGATTTCGCTCCTCGGCCAAGGCGCCGTCGACATCACGCCGTCGTTGCAGGGGACAGAGATTCCGGAATGGGGGTACATCGCCTCGGGTCGTGCGCCATCCCAGATTAGCGACATCACCGATCAAGCGGGCCAGGGCATCGCGGAACTGACCAAGCTCATCACCGACGTGCGATCGGGCAAAGGGACGGTGGGCAAGCTGATGAGCAACGACGAGCTCTACGCCGACCTTCGCGGCTTCGTCACGGCGGCCGGCGATGTCGTCCGCGGCGTTCAGCAAGGTCAAGGCACGATTGGCAAGCTGCTGAAGGACCCGAAGAGCGCCGATGCGCTCGAGGCGTCTCTCAAGAACCTCGAGATCATGACGCGGCAGATCAACGCGGGTGAAGGCAGCATCGGGCGGCTGCTGAAGGACGATACGTTCGCACGGTCGCTGGCCGATACGACCTCGAATTTGAGAGACCTGACCGGCACGACCAAGGAGGTGATCGGCCGGCTGAACCGAGGAGAAGGCACCGCCGGCAAACTGCTCACCGATGCGTCGCTGTTCAACCGCCTGAGTGCGGTCAGCGAGCGCCTCGATCAACTCCTGAATCGTCTCAACGAAGGGCAGGGGACGATGGGCCAGTTGCTGAAAGACAAACAGTTATATGAGAACATGAACGGAGCGGTCGCCGATGTGCGGACGCTCTTGAGCAATATCCAGAAGGACCCGCGAAAATACTTAAACATCAAGGTCAGCATCTTTTAGGGCCGACGGCCTGGGGGCAGGACAGCATGAGTGGAGATGAAGGAGCAGGAGCCGGGTCCGTGTTGTTGGCGTTTCTGGTCGGCGCCGTGGCTGGCGCCGCGGTCGCGTTGCTCTATGCACCCGCCACGGGTCGTGAAACGCGCGATCTGCTGACCGAGAAGTCGCGCGAGGGGCGTGAAAAGGCGGCGGCCCTCGCCGAGAAGGGCCGGCAGGCGATCAACGAGGGAAAGGACACCTTGACGACGGCCATCGAGCGTGGGCGTGAAGCCTACGAGCAGGCCCGCTCTCGGGAGAAAGCGTGAGCTTCTGGCCTCAGGTCTTTCTGGGGCTGATCGCCCTGGCGACGATGACGACGGCGATCATCCAGGTGCCGGTGATGATCGCCGCCGCCCGCGCGGCGCGGCGCGTCGAGCGGTTGGTCGACCGAATCGAGCACGAGCTGGCACCCACCTTCGGCCATATCAACGCGATCGGCCGCGATGCGTCGCGCGCCGTCGCGCTGGCGGCTGTTCAGGTCGAGCGTGTCGAGGGACTGATCTCCGATCTTGCGCAGCGGGTTGAAGAAGTCGTCGCCATTGTCCAGACCACGGTGGCCGCACCGGCCCGCGAAGGCAAGGCGATTCTGCTCGCGCTCAGGGCCGCGATGGAAGTGGTCCGTGATGCGCGTCGGCGATCTCGTGCCCGTCGCCGGGCCGAGGACGACGACGTGCTCTTCATCTGAAAAGATGGCGGAGAAGGGCGGCGTTCGCGCGATGTGCGCCGACGACTTTCGACGGATTGCCCTGGGCCTGGAGCACTCCAGCGAGGGCGCCCACATGGGACATCCGGATTTTCGCGTCAACGGCAGAATCTTCGCGACCCTGCATCACGACGATCTCCACGGTATGGTCAAGCTGACGCCGGAGCAGCAGCAGACCTTCGTGCTGGCGCATCGGGCTGCGTTCGTCCCCGAGAACGGTGCATGGGGACGCCAGGGATGTACCAGCGTGCGCCTGGATGCCATCGACGAAGACACGCTCGGGGTTGCGATGACCCTCGCCTGGCGGAATGCGTCCTCGATGCCCGCCGCGCGCCGCTCGACCCCCAGTCGGCGTGCCAGACGCCCGCGCACACCACGCACGCGCTGATTACGTCGCCATTTCTATGGCGCTTTCCATTTGTCGTGTCCGGCTTCAGCCGGACTACGACGGTCCGCCTGAAGGCTCACACTACGTCAATGCTCTAGCCGCCCTACCAGCCCACGGTAAGGCGCTTCACAACCCCGTGGGCGGGGGCACTGTCGCACGCAGCACGGACGCCGGTTCGTCCACGGCTCGAAGCTGGTACGCCCCTGCCGATCCAGCCACCAGCGCGGTGTCGTGGCGACCGAGCTGCACGGTTTCATCACCGCAGGTGACGCTGACCGCACCGGCGGTCACCGTCAGTACACCGAGCGTGCGTCCTTCCTCGTCGCCCAGGAATGGGGAATCGGCGATCTGCAACGCGTCCAGCGCGAAAAACGGACACTGCGCAGTTCGCGCGGCCGATGTTCCGTGAAGGGCGGGCCGCGGCGTGCGCACCGGCGTGCTGTCGGGATTGGTGACCGCGACAGATTCCTCCACGTGGAGCGGTCTGCCGTCGCTGGCCGGCCGGTCCCAATCGTAGACGCGGTAGGTCGTGTCGCTCGCCTGCTGCACTTCATACAGGAGCAGGCCCGGTCCCAGGGCGTGCAGCGTGCCCGCGGGAATCAGGTAGGTCTCGCCCGGCGCGACCTCCAACCGTTGAGCCACCTCGAGGACGCGGCCCGTCCTGATGGCAGACGCGAGAGCGGTCGCCGTCGTGCCCGGCTTGACACCCGCGAGAATCGAGGTGTTCTCGTCGACAGCCAGGAAATGCCACGCCTCCGTTTTTCCAAACTGTCCTCTCCCGACCAGCTGTTCGGCCTGCTGATCGTTGGGATGCACCTGCACTGACAGCCAGCCGGCACAATCGAGCAGCTTGATGAGGAGAGGAAACCGCGGTCCGAACCGCGACATGACATCGCGACCGAGGAAGGCGGGGCCGAACTCGTTCGCGATCTGCCCGACCGACTGCCCGGCGTGCGGTCCCGTCAGAACCCGGCTGTCGTCGAACGCGCCCCACAACTCGCCGATCGGCGGGTTGTGCGCCTTCAGCCGTTGGCCACCCCACACGCGTTCGCGATACTGCGGCTCGAGCTGAAACAGTTTCTGGGTCAATGCGGTCATGTCGTCGGCGACTTCGTCAACCTGCCCATTTCCTCCATAGGATAGTTCGGATCATGCTCCCCCATCGGACCGGGGATGAGCGCGACGCCGCAGCTGAACGGTTCGCTGGCGACACACTCGCCCGGGATGGCCACTCGAAGGCGCGGTGCTTCCGGGAGGGTCTTCGGCCAGCGCGTTCCAGTTGTATGGTCCTGGCTTTAGGGCCTGTCAATGAACAAGGTATACAGTGTGGCCGCCGAGGCATCCCGCCTCGATGCCTACACTGCACACCTTGTTCATTGACAGGCCCTCAGTGCCCACGTGCCAGGTTTACGCCCACCGGCTTTCAGCCGGTCAGCTTTCAGCAGGTCGGGCGTGAGATGTTTCGGACCAACGAGCACGTGGGCATCGTGCGAACCACGAAGACACTCGGCTACGGCGCCAGCACGAACGCGATCGCCGCCGAGGCATCGTACTGACTCTGGCGGCCCCAGCCGTTGTTGATGGTCGCCCACACGGAGACGTACTCGGCAAATCCCGCAATGTTGCACGAGCCGAGCAGATGGGCGACGGTATCAGACAACGGCGAGGAGACCGCGCTGACCGGACCGCTGGTCGTTCCAGGCACCGTGATTCCGTTCACGCCCTTGATCAGCGAGAAGGCGAAGGTCGCGAAATTCGCCGGGTGGCTGGCCGTGAACGCCATGATGACGGGGTCGTTGTTTTTGGCGGCATACTTCAGGGTGCCGCAGTTGGGATCCGCGGCGGATCCGTTCAACATTGGTGTCGCGATGGTCGCGGAACACGACTGGTTGTTGACGAGGATCGTCAGCGGCGTGCTGTTCTCCAGCACGACGCCAGCGCCGTTGGTGAATTCGATCCCGATCGTGTGGAGCGCATTGGTCAGGTTGGTGGAATCCAGCAGCATTCCGAGCGACGGATTCATCCACAGGAAGAGCTCGCTCAGCGAATGCACCGGGAAGAAACCTGGATTGCCGCCGACATTCACGGGCCCGGTGGTCTGCGGCACGTATTGGAAGCCGTTCCACCGATAATCGGTCCACGAATCCATGCGCAGCGCGCCATCGATCTTCACACGGTAGTACGACGCCCCGTCGTTGAAGGCCCGCAGGTGGTTGATCATCAACGGGAGCGTGCCGCCAAACGGCGTGTTCTTGACTTGATAGAAGTAGGTCGGATCGACGGTCGTGTCGGCGAGCCCGGACGGCTTGACCTTGTCGAACGGGATGAAGCCGATGCCCATGAGCAGCGGCCCGGCAGGCTGAAAGATCCCCGATGCGAAGTCCACCTGCTCGATCACCTGGTCGCAGCAGATGACCATCAGGCCCGGTGAGACGACCGTCACGCTCGAGGGCCGCGCAGGCACCCCGCTCGCCACGATGTTGGTGCCCGCGGCGTTCACGCTGATGCCGGTCACACGGTTGGCGGGATCGCGCTCCGGGCACAACAGCAGCGTTTGCGTGGCGTCGGCCCAGGTCAGGAAGAAGGGATTGGTCAAGCCGGTGGCCAGCTTCTGCACGGCGCCGTTGCTCATCTGGATGCGGCTGACGCGGCCGAGATCGGGTCCGGCGGTCTGCTCGCTGACGTACGCAAACTGCAGGTCCGAGCTGAGCACGATGCCGACGGGATGGTCGAGATTCGAGACCACCGCGGTTTTGGTGCCGGTGTTGAGGTCGACCTTCCAGAGACGACCCGGCGAAGCGTACTCGACGACATAGGCCATGTGATGCGCCTCGTCGAGAAACATCTGTTGGGGGGCGACCATGCCCGCCGTCACCACCGCGGCCGAGGCGCGGTGGTAATTCGGGGCGGTCAGCCGCACGAGGTCGCCGCTGCGCTCGGTGACGTACAGGTGCACGCCGTCCGCGCTTGCTTTCACGTCTTCCGGCTGGTTGTAACCGGTCCCGAGCACCACGTAGGCGGGATCGAGCTTATAGGTGACCCATTGAATGGTCATGTCGTAGCCGTAGCTGACGACTTTGATCTTCGAGTAGTTGCCCTGATTGGTGAGGACGGCGAAGACGTCCCCGGTCACCAGTTTGTTGCTGGCGTTGTTGCTGCCGTTGATCGGGGTGGTGCCGTAGGTCAGCATCTGCAGGCCGTCCGCCGTCAATCCGTTGAAGTCGACCGTGCCGACGTTGACAATCCGCGCGGTGCCTTGCGCCACCATCTGGCGAGCGACCGTCGTCTGCTGCTCCCACCACAGATCCTGACCCGGTCCCACGCCGCCTTGAACGCCGGTGTCCAGATCGAATGTGAATGTCCCCTTGAGCACGGTGGTGCCCTGGCTCACGATGGTCGCCGATCGAAAAAGATTCAAACGCGACAGCTTGCCGCCGAACTCGACGAATACGACCTGGTTCAGTGTGCGGCGGAAATCCGATCCGACCGCCCCGGCCACGCCTGTCGCCAATACCTTTGCGGATGACATAGCAGTTCCTCCTTCGCGGGATGGGTTACCCACAGTTGTCCGATGCGCGTGAGACTCGCACCAGTGGTCACTAGACTAAACGCCGCAGGGGCAGGTTTCGAACGGCCTTACTGGCTTTTTAGGAAGGGACTGAGACGCGTAAGACAGTGGCCCGAGGGCTGACGTGGCGGCTTATCGATTTCTTGCGGGTTCGTGACGGCCTGCTGATACGTGCCTTACGTTTGTGACGCACGATCTCGCCGTACGCTCACCTTCCGACCACGGATCGTCGTCGCCCGCAGCGCGGCCATGATGTCGTTCGCCCGCGACTCCGGCACGTCGACCAGCGAAAAGCGATCGGCGATCTCGATCGCGCCAAGCTCGCGCGAGTTGATGCCGGCTTCGCCGGTAATCGCTCCGACCAGATCGCCCGGCCGGATGCCGGCCTCCCGGCCCGCGCCGACAAAGAGGCGGGCGACGCCTTCCGCACCGAGGCTGCGATCGCGCGGCCGGTGGCGAGGCGCGTCCTTGGACACGGTGGCCGCGGTTGCGGTGGCACCGCCAGGACGCCAGTTGTCGCGCGGGCTGCGCGCTTGGGGCCCGTGCGATGGCCGGAGCACATCCGAGGGGGCGGCCACCGCGGGAATGTCCCGGTCGGCCTCGTCGCCGGCTTCGGCCGCATGCGCCAGCTTCACCGCCGCTGCGGCGATGGCGACGATGTCGAACTCCTGCGCCAACGATTCGACCACCACCCGCACATCGTCGAGGTCTCCCGCGAGGATCCGCTCGCGGATGGCGGCTTTCGTCACATCGAGACGCCGGGCGCGGACGTCGGCGACGGTCGGCACCGTCGCGACGTCGATCTTCTGCTTGGTGAAGAGCTCGATCGTGCGCAGCAGCCGGTGCTCGCGCGGTTCGGCCAGGGTGATCGCGGTGCCGGCGCGTCCGGCGCGCCCCGTACGGCCGATCCGGTGCACGTACGCTTCGGCGGCGGCGGGCACGTCGTAGTTGAAGACGTGAGACAGGTGCTCGATATCGAGTCCGCGCGCCGCGACGTCGGTGGCGACCAGCAGGTCGACCTTGGCGCTGCGGAACTGCTGCATCACGCGATCCCGCTCGCGCTGCATCATGCCGCCATGCAGGGCCTGAGCGCGGTGGCCGTGCGCGGTCAGCGTCTCGACGACCGTTTCGACTTCCAGCCGGGTGCGGCAGAAGACAATCGCGGAGGTGGGATTCTCCATATCCAGGACGCGGTCGAGCGCGGCCGGCTTGTAGGCCCGGGGCACGATGTAGGCCACCTGCCGCACGCGTGGCAGCTTGCCGGCGGCGGTCTTTTCTCGCGCAATCGTGACGCGTGCGGGATTGTTCAAATGCCGCTGCGCAATCGCCAGGATCCGCGTCGGCATCGTGGCTGAAAAGAGCGCCGTCTGTCGCGTCCTGGGCGTCGCCTCGAGGATGGCATCGAGATCCTCGGCGAAGCCCATGTCGAGCATTTCGTCGGCCTCGTCGAGGATGAGCACCTGCAGGTGGGCCAGCGCCAGCGTGCCGCGGCGGATGTGGTCGAGCGCCCGTCCCGGCGTCGCGACGACGATCCCGGCGCCGCGTTCGAGCGTTCTGATCTGCTGCGAAATCGGCGCGCCGCCGTAGACCGGCACCACGCGCACGCCAACGCCCTTGGCGTACTTGTGAATCGCCTCCGCCACCTGCATCGACAGCTCACGGGTCGGGACCAGCACGAGCCCGCCAGTGTGCTGGGCGCCCTTGCCATCGTGGGCCAGGCGCTGCAGCAGGGGTAGCGCGAAGGCGGCGGTCTTCCCTGTGCCGGTCGCGGCCTGCGCCAGCACATCCCTCCCCGCGATGAGCAGGGGGATCGTCTCGCGCTGGACCGGCGTCGGTTCTTCGTACCCGAGCGCGGTCACCGCGGCGGCCAGCTCGTCAACCAGTCCGAGGCTGCCGAATCCGGCAGCTGTTTCTTGCTGTTTCTTGTCGGTCATCTCCTTTCATTGTCGTGCATGGCCGCAGCGCCTGCAATTCGCGCCGTCTTCCGGCGGTGGCCCAATGTCGATTTGATGACTGAAGAGGACCCCCGGGAGTCACCGAGATTACCGGGGAAATGGGTCTCTCTATTTGACGGATTCGCGTGCGTCGTGCTGGCGGGCCGGACGGATGCCTTCGCACATAATGGAGGACGAGACACATGCACACATCATCCTCCCACGTCGATCTTCAGGCGGCCGCCGAGCGAATCATGCGCGAGAACGGCTTCGACCCGGACGTGCCGCCGGCCGTTTTACAGCAGCTCTCGGCGCTCGAGCGTCATCCGCCGAGTGTGGCGTCCGGCGGCGGCGTGCGCGACCTGCGTGGTCTCCAGTGGTCGTCGATCGACAACGACACCTCGCGCGACCTGGATCAGCTCGAAGTCGCTGAATTGCTGCCGGACGGAACGACCAGGGTGATGGTGGCCATCGCCGATGTCGACGCCTACGTGCCGAAGGATTCCCCGATCGATCAAACCGCTGCGCACCAGACGATGACCCTCTACACGGGCGTCAGAAATTTCTCGATGTTGCCGGAGCCGCTGTCGACCGGGGCGACCTCGTTGCAGGAAGGAGCCGACCGGCTCGCTGTTGTCGTCGAGTTCGTCGTGGGCGCCGACGGCGGCGTGCACTCGAGCGATGTCTACCGCGCAGCCGTTCGAAATGGCGCCCAGCTTGCGTATACGGCGGTCGGAACCTGGCTCGAGGGCCGCGGCGCCGCGCCGTCGAAGGTCGCGGCGTCGGCCGCGCTGCAGGCGCAGCTGCGGATCCAGAACACTGCCGCGCAGGCGCTCAGGACCGATCGGTATCGACATGGCGCGCTCAACATCGAGACCATCGAGACCCGGCCGATTCTCGTGGGTGGGAAGGTGACCGGCGTCGAAAAGCAGGAGAAGAACCACGCGACCGAGTTGATCGAGGACTTCATGATTGCGTCCAATGAGATCGTGGCCCGGCTCCTCGAGGCGCGCCACGTGTCATCGATCCGTCGGGTCGTGAAGGCGCCGAAGCGGTGGGAACGCATCGTGACGCTCGCAGCGACGCTCGGCGGACAGCTGCCGGCCGCGCCCGATTCGAAAGCGCTCAACGAATTCCTGATCGCGCGCAAAGCGGCCGATCCCGATCACTTTGCCGATTTGTCGCTCGCGATCATCAAGCTGATGGGCCCCGGCGAGTACGTGCTCGAGCGCCCCGGCGATCCGGAGCAGGGACATTTCGGTCTCGCAGTGCAGGACTACACGCACTCGACGGCGCCCAATCGACGCTTTGCCGACCTCGTGACGCAGCGGCTCGTCAAGGCCGTGCTCGCCGAGCAGCCCCCACCCTACAGCGACGACGAACTGGCGGCGATCGCGGCGACGTGCACGTCGAAGGAAGACGCCGCGCGCAAGGTCGAACGAGCCATGGCGAAGCGGATTGCCGCGGTGGCGATGAGCGGCCGGATCGGCGAAGTCTTCGACGCGATTGTGACCGGCGTGACGCCGAGCGGCACCTTCGTCAGGGTGTTGACACCGCACGTCGAAGGCTTGTTGGCCGCCGGCCAGGCGGGCGTGGACGTCGGCGACAAGCTCCGCGTGCGCTTGGCCCGCACCGACGTCGAGAGAGGGTACATCGACTTCGCACGCGAATAGCGGTGAACTGCTGTCTTTCCGAACCGCTACGGTTTCCAGTTGCCCAGCGTACGCCTGATGTCGACAATCTGGGCCACGTGATAGGCCGTGTGGTCGGCGACAAGCAGCACCTCCCGCAGATAGGTCTGATCTGTGCCGTTGGGGACCTTTGCGAGCAGGTCGATGCGACGGTCGATCGCGAGACGCTGCATGGCCTTCCGGTCGCGCCGAAACGCCGCCAGCGATCCGGTCCACGCGTCGGCGTTCCTGGGCGCGGCGCTTTTCGGCCAGTAGTCCTCCGGCCATTTTTTCTCCCGATACCTGGTGCTGCGACAAAACTCCAGGATGTCCGCCTGTGCGGTCCGGATGTGCTCCAGCACCTGCCATGCTGAGTGGGCGAACCCGGCAGGAACCACGCCGCGCAGCCGCGGCGGGAGACCCTTGACCGCCGCGTCGAACCCGACGTGCGCAGAATGCCAGTCCAGGAAGTCCGCCAGTTGTGCCCGCCATGCCGTGTCCGTCATTGCCACCTCGACCCTCCGTCGCGCCGCTGAATTGCGGCTCCGATAGGGTAATGTCACCGTTGCTGCGTCTCAAGGTCTTAAGCTGTCAGTGAAGCTTCGCCTTCCAAAGCCGAACCGAGCAGAACTTGCTTCATCTTGCGAGACTCTGGCTTTAGAAGATGTCTAGCGCGTATCCTGTTGCCTGTGGGGGGACGAGTGACGTATTCGATCACGCTTGGCATCGAGGAGATCGTGGAGCGCGCGCACAACCACTTCCGGCCCGGCCGTCACCTCACGACGTTGGCTTTGATGGCCGTCACGGCGCTGGTCTGTGCCGGTTGCGGCGGTGGCTCCACGCCCTCGACGCCCGATCCCGGCGCAGGCAATCAACAGTCGAACGTCTTCACGATTACCTCGCGCGGCGTCAGCCCAAAGAGCATCACGGTGACTCCGGGCACGCAGGTGACCTTCATCAACAACGACACGGGGCCTCACTTGATGTACTCGGATCCGCATCCCGACCACATGGACTGCCCAGAGCTCAATCAGGTAGGCGCTCTCCAGCAGGGACAGACCCGTCAATCGGGCAATCTCAATATCACGCGCACCTGCGGATTTCACGATCACGACCTGCCGCTGAATACGGGTCTGCAGGGCAGCATCATCATTCGTTAGGACCCGTAGATGAACAACGTGCGCACGTTATTCATCTACGGGTCCTAAGATCAGCAAAACAGGCCACAGGGTACCGGCCGAGCGGCGACGAGCGGTTCTGGGTAACATGCCACGCATGCCACTTACCGATCCGCTCCTGCGGCTGCTGCTCGCCACCGTGCTTGGTGCCGCGATCGGGCTGGAACGTGAGTATCGGCAGAAGCCTGCGGGACTGCGCACCAACATCCTGATTGCCGTCGGATCGGCGCTGTTCACCCTCATGTCGATTCAACTGGCACATGGCGGCGGCACGCCCGATCGCATCGCCTCGCAAATCGTCACCGGGGTCGGATTTCTCGGCGGCGGCGCGATTCTGCGCAGCCGGACGAGCGTCCACGGCATGACGACGGCGGCGACGATTTGGGTCAACGCCGCAATCGGGATGGCCGCGGGCGCTGGCGAGTTCGTGATGGCAATCGCTGCGACGGCGATCACGCTCGTCGTGCTCGTCATTCTTCCGCCCATCGAGGCGTACTTCGAGAAGCGGGAGAGCTTCCCTCATCCCCCCACCGGGAGAAAACGGTAGGCTGCGACGGCCACGGGCCAGCGCCGGTGCCGGCTCGGGCCTTTCACCCCGTCCGGCGGGAGTGCGTATTCTACGATCGCGCGACCGGCACGGCTCGTTGAACGCTGATTTCGAACCACCCGGTGTTGACCCCAGGGGCGAACGCCTTGAAGCCGAGCATCAGCGTGCCGCTGCCGGGCATGACGAGCGCTGGCGGCTGACGCGGATGATGGGGCGGGCGCGCGTGGCGGTCTGGAAACAGCCCCGTTCGGGCGCCGACATCGAATGACGCTCCCGCGAGACCGACCTTCCCAATCAATCCCCCACGGCCGACGTTCCATCCTGGCTGCCCGCGCTCGCCATCCGGTCCGTTTGAGCCGGCACGTCCCTGCCAACATATTTCGCCGCTGGCCGCGAACAGCAACCGGTCGCCCTCGTGAACGATGATGCCGGTATCCGTCCATGCCGCCGTCGGAATCAGTCTCACAGTCGCCGGCGGTGACGCCGGATCCGGTTGGGACAACGGCGGCAACGCCGCGTCGCAATGCGAAACGCACGGCCGGATTGGCCCGCAGGATCCGACCCACGCCGCCGCCACGAAGACTCCGAGGGCGCGTCGCGTCGACACGGCAAGTCGCCGTCTCATGCCGGCACCTGATCGGCATGCAGACGCTGCGGCTCGAACATCACGTAGAGGGCAGGCAACACGATCAAGGTCAGCGCCGCGGCCGAGAACAAGCCGCCGATAATCACCACCGCGAGCGGCCTTTGAACCTCGGAGCCGATGCTGTGCGACAGCGCCATCGGCATCAGTCCCAACATCGCCAGCAGCGTCGTCATCAGGACCGTCCGCAAACGCACCAGCGACCCCTCGATCGCCGCCCGGTAGGCGCCGATGCCGGTTCGGCGGAGCTGATTGAAATAGCTGACCATGACCACGCCGTTGAGCACCGCCTGTCCAAACAGCGCGATGAACCCGATCGCCGCCGATACGCTCAAGTGAATGCCGGTGACGTACAGCGCCAGGATGCCCCCGACCAGGGCAAACGGCACGTTGACCAGAATCAGCAGCGCATGTTTGACCGATCCGAATGCGTTGAAGAGCAGCACGAAGATCAGCAGCACGCTGATCGGCACAATCAGGGTCAGTCGCGCCATGGCGCGCTGCTGGTTCTCGAACTCGCCGCCCCAGCCCATGACGTAGCCGGGCGGGAGGTGCACGTTCGCCTTGACGCGCTCCTGCATCTCGCTGACGATGCTGCCCATGTCACGACCTTGGATGAACACGCCAATGGCCGCCACGCGCGACCCCGATTCCCTGGCGATGTTCATGCTGCCGCTGCCGACCACGATCGACGCGACTTCCGAGAGCGGAATCCGCAGTCCGGTCGGCGTGTCGACCAGCACGTTCTTGATCGCGTGCTCGTCGCGCCGCTCTTCTTCGCTGAGGCGGACGACGACGCCGAATCGCCGTTCGCCTTCCCACAGCTCGGTCGCGGTCTTGCCGCCGAGCTCGGTTTCGATGACGTCTTCCACATCGGCGACGTTGAGGCCGTAGCGCGCGGCTCGCGCACGGTCGATCTCGATCTGGAGCTGCGGGACCTGGCCGCCGCGATCGACAAACGCGCGCGCGACGCCGCGGACGGATGAAATGGTGTGGAGCACGTCGTTGGCAAGGCGTCGCAGCGTGTCCATATCGTCCCCGAAGACCTTGACCACGATCTGACCGTCGATCTGCGAGATGCTTTCGAGCACGTTGTCGCGGATCGGTTGGGAGAAGCTGGGCTCGATGCCCGGAATCGTCTGCAGCCGGGCGTTCATCTGATCGGTCAACTGGTCCTTCGAGAGGTGCGGCCGCCATGCAGCCTGCGGTTTCACATCGACCAGGAACTCGGCCATGTTGATCATCTTGGGATCGGTACCGTCCTCGGGACGGCCCGCCTTCGAGGTCACGGAGAGGACCTCCGGGAACTGACGCAGCAGGGCTCGGATCCGCGACAGCTGACGGGAGGTCTCGGTGACGGAGATGCCCGGCGGGAGCATGATGTTGATCCACAACGCGCCCTCGTTGAGCTCGGGCAGGAACTCGGTGCCGAGCCGCGGGACCAACGTCAGGCTCCCCGCCAACAGGCTCACGGCGACCAGCAGGACGACGACCCGGCGCTCGATGGCGAGCCGGAGGACGGGTCGATAGAGGCGCTTGCACACGCGCACGAGCAGGTTGTCTCCCTCCTTGACGCCCCGGCCGAGCAGCCACAACGAGAGCAGCGGAACGAGCGTGAACGAGAACAGCAACGATCCGATCAGCGCCGAAACGACGGTGAACGCCATCGGTGCGAAGATCCGGCCCTCGTGACGCTGCAGCGTGAAAATCGGCAGGTGGGCGAGGATGATCACCAGCATCGAGAACATGGTCGGCCGCGCGACTTCCGTAGTCGCCTCGAGAATGGTCGCTTTCGCGACCCGGTGATGGTCCTGCGGCTCGCTGAGGTGCCGGAAGATGTTCTCCATCACGATCACCGCGCCGTCGACGATGATCCCGAAATCCATGGCGCCGAGCGACAGCAGATTCGCGGGAATGCCGCGGATTCTGAGGCCGATGAACGTCGCCAGCAGCGACAGCGGAATGATCACGGCGACGATGCCGGCGGCGCGGAGGTTGCCCATGAACAGAAACAGCACGACCGCGACCAGCGCCGCGCCTTCGAGCAGATTCCGGAAGACCGTGTTCAGCGTGGTGTTGATCAGCGTCGTGCGGTCGTAGAACGCCACGATCTTCGCGGGCTTCGGCAGCACGGTGTCGTTCAACGCCGCGACCCGCTCTTTGACCGCAGCCAGCACCTCGGATGGGTTCTCGCCCTTTCGCATCAGCACGATGCCCGAGACGATCTCATCGTCGTCGTCCTGTCCGACCAGCCCTTGACGAGGCACGGTGCCGACGTTGACGGCGGCAATGTCCTTGATCCGCAGCGGCGTGCCATTGTGCTCGGCGACGACGATCTCGCCGATGTCATCGCTCGAGCGCAGCATGCCGATGCCGCGAATCAGGTATTGCTGCTCGCCTCGCTCGAGAAAGCTGCCGCCCGCGTTCGCGTTGCCTCGGCCGAGCGCGGTGAAGACCTGCTGCAGGCCGACGTTGTACGACTTCATGCTGGCGGTGTTGACGGTGACTTCGTACTGCTTGATGAATCCACCGAAGCTGACCACGTCGGCGACGCCGGGAATCAGCTTGAGCTGACGGCTGATCACCCAATCCTGAAGGCTGCGCAGGTCCGTGACACTCTGGCCTTTGGCCTGAACGCGATAGCGGTAGATCTCGCCAATCGCTGTGGAGAGCGGTGCCAGCTGGGGCTGCACTCCAGGCGGCAGGTCGACGCCCTGGAGCCGTTCGAGCACCTGCTGCCGCGCGAAGTAGTCGTTCGCGTTGTCGTTGAAGGTGAGGATGACGTAGGACAGTCCGAACTGTGTGTGCGAGAAGAGGCGCACGGCGTTGGGCAGGCCGCTGAGGCTGATCTCCAGCGGAATCGTGACCTGCTTCTCGACCTCTTCCGGCGCGTGACCGGGAAACAAGCTGATGACCGTGACCTGGACATCGGTGACGTCGGGGAACGCCTCGATCGGCAGGGAGCGGAACGCGGCCACGCCGCCGGCGACAAACAGCGCCAGCATCATGACCAGCACCAGCGGCTGGTGCAGCGAAGTGGACACCACCCGGCGAATCATTGGGTGGGCGCATCCGTTTCGAGTTGACGCAGCAGCAGCACGCCGTCGCTGACGACGCGGTCCCCGGCCGCCAGACCGCGGAGGACCCGGAGGCGGTCCGAGCCCCGTGCGGCCGTTTCCACTTCGCGCCGGACGAACTCCTGGGCGCCGGTCTGGAGATACGCAAAGCTTTTGCTGTTCTCGACAAACACCGCCTTCGAGGCGACGGTCAGCGACAAATCGGTGTTGGGCAGGGACAGGCTGACCGAGATGAACATCCCGGGTTTCAATCGCAGATCGCGGTTGGCGACGAGAACGCGCACCTTGGCGGTGCGGGTTTGCGCGTCGACGACCGAGCCGATGTGCGAGACGTGGGCGATGAAGTGCTCGTCGGGATACGCCGTCGTCGTCACATCTGCTTTCTGGCCGACCGAGATGCTATGGACGTCGCGTTCGAACACGTCGGCCTGCACCCACACGTTCGAGAGGTCGGCGATGGTGATGAGCGGTGGGTTGTCGGGACCGACGAATTGCCCGTTGGTGACGTTGCGTTCGATGACGGTTCCCGCAATCGGCGTGCGCACCGGAATACGCGACTGCAGGTGGCTCAAATCCTCCTCGGGATGGCCGTCGAAGCCGAGGACCTGCAGGATCTCTTCCGTCTGCTGCACCTTGGCCTTGGCTTTGGCCAGTTCGCTCTCCGATTGCTGCAGCGACATGTGCGAGGCTGCCTGGTGTTCGAATAGATCCTTCGTCATCGCGAAGGTCTTTTCGGCCAGGTCCAGATCCTTGTGGCTGGCCAGGTGATCGGTGATGGCGGCCGCGACTTCGCGGCTGCTCAGCACGAACAGCACGCCGTCCTTGCTGACGGCGTCGCCGACGTTCACGGCGAGGTCGTGCACCTGTCCGGACACCGGCGGCAGGATTCGCGCCATGCGGTCGGCGTTGAACTCGACCGCGCCGGTGGCCTTGATCGAATCTTCCGGGGCGTTGGTCGAGAGCGTTTCGATCCGCACGTGTTGAATCTGCGAACCGTCCAGCATGACGTGAGAGCCTGCCGCTGGACGTGCCTCGGCGGCTCCCGGAGGCGGTGGATCCGCGGCGCCGGCGCCGGCACGGCATCCCGAGAGCGCCAATACGCAGCAGACGGCGGTGAGCGTCTGCGGGAACGTCAGGCGCGCTGAAGGCGGATCTTGGCGCAATAGAGCATTCATATGTTGGTCATCACGGATAAGTAGAACCAGGGGGCGGGCCACAGAGTCGGCGGTCATGGCAGCACGTCCTTGTTGACGGCCAGTGAGAGCTTGGCCAGCGCGCGGCGATACGCGGCCTGAGCCGAGAAGTAGGTGTCCATCGTGTCGTTGTAGGCGCGCTGTCCGTCCAGGACATCGAGCAGCGACGTCGCGCCGGCTTGATACACGTAGGTCGTCCCGTCTCGGACCTCCTTGGTCGGCGTGAGGAGATCGCGCTCGATTTCGATCAGGAGCTCGCGCGAAGACTGGAACTCCTCGTACGCGGATGCCACCTCACCCGCGATGTCGGTTTCGACGGCGGCGAGCGAACGGTTGGCTTTTTCGTGCTCGGCGGTGGCGCGCGCGATTTCGCCCTGGTTGCGGTTGAAGATTGGCAGTGGCACGCTTACGAACACACCGAGCATGTTGCCTTTCCCGTTCACGCCCTGCTCGCGGCGATACTCGGCGCCCACCGTGTAGTCGACCTTGCCCTCGGCGACTTGCAACCGGAGGTCGGCCCGGGTGCGCGCCTGGTCGTGGTGAAGGGCCACCAGATCCGGCCGTGCCGAACGGGCAGCCAGCTCGAGCGCGGCAAGGTCGGGACCGACAGCGGCCGGCGTGGTCCCCAGCTGATCGTCGATGTCGACCGGACTCTCGTCGGGCTTTCTCCCAAGTAGTGGCGCCAGCTTCAAGCGCGCTTCAGTGAGCGCCAGCTGCGCGATCTTCGCGTTGCCGCGGTACTGCAGCATCGCCACGCGCGAGCGGGCGACCTCCAGGGGAGCAATCGCCCCGCTCGTCAGGCGCCGTTCGTTGAGCTGAACGAGACGTTCGAGCGTCTGCAGGTTGTCCTGAGCGAGCTGGAGCTTCGCCTTCGCCTCGAGCACGTCGACGCTCGCGAGCGTCACGTCGAGCTTCAGTCGACGCAGCGTGTCGGCGAGGCGCGCCTGCGCCACGCGCCGCGCGTAGTCGGCCACCTCGGTCCGGAATTCGCGCTTGCGTCCGCGCTCGACGGGAACGTCGATGCGGACGGCGTATTGCGGTGGGCCGGCCTGGTTCCCTTCGTCGAACCCCGTGCCGAGAAGGTCGAGGCTGTCGGCGCTTCCGGAAAGGACCGGGTTGGGGCGAAGACGCGCGGTGACCGTCAACGCCTCAGCGATCGACAGGTTGGCTTGCTCGGCAAGAAGCGCGAGATTCTTTTGCACGGCTTCGTTGACGGCTTCCTCGACGGTCAGCGTCCGGAAGCTGGGCTGCGCTTCGGCTAGAGAGGCGCCGCCGCCCAGAGATATCGAGGTGATGACCAGAAAGACACGGAATTTCATAACCGAGTGACTCCGAGCAGAGACGGGCCGCACGCGCGAGCTCGCCATCCGAGTGAGAGAAGAACCCTCCCCGCCTTCCGCCTGCGCTGAACCTTCGGCGGTCCGCCGTAGCCTGGCGGAGGCTGGTCAGGCGGACAATCTCGGTCCGGCTACGGCCTGGACGGTTCCCGCGTCTCGGTCCGCCTGAAGGCGGACACTACGCACGGAAGATCGAGGTCCACCAGTCACGAAAGAACGACCGGCCGTTCTCGTGACCTGCGCGTCGCGTCCGGCGTTGGCCGAACTGGCGACTCGCGCCCGACTTCAGTGGATCCTGAATCGCAACCGGACCGGGACGAAAGCGGGGAGAAGAACTAGGCGAGCTGCAGCGGGGGGCCGCGGGGGGCGGCGAAGGACGATGGGAGTGACAGCCGAAGACCGCAGGCGACCACGAGCAACGGGGACGGCGCGGCGACGGGCGCTGAGTGCCCGAGTACCACCAGGCCATCGGTCCAGCGGCGATCGCGCACCGTTCCGGCCGACGGATCGCTCGCTCGGTCGGTGGCGGCGTTGACCGAGCGCAGAACCCGTGTTTCGGACGCGAACCGTCGAACGTCGGCCGACCGGAAGCGCCCGTGGCCGTCGTTCAGCCAGATGCCGACCACCTCACGTGACGCCGCCGAGTTGACGACGACGTCGAGGTCGTCGTCGTGGTCGACGTCGGAGATGCGGACGCTGATCGCGTCCTGCGGGGATTCGAAGGCGAAGTTGCGCGGGTCCAGTCCCGATACCGAGAACTGAATTTGATACGCGTACAGACCGTCGCGGCGCGATGTGTGATCGGCGATGACCAGGTCGGGTGTGCCGTCCGTATTGAAGTCGCCGACGGCCGTGGACCAGCCAAATGGTTGCGCGGCGTTGCCAAGGCGGAACGTTGGGACGAAGGCCGGGTTCGTTGAAGCTGGATGAGACGTCGCCCGATCTGAAACGGCCGCGAGGGGGAGGCTCGTAGGCATCGAGGGCCGGCGCGGCAGCGAACCGGCAACCACGAGGGCCAGTCCGCACAGCACGCTGGCGATGAGGGGCACCACACGCCCTCGACTCGACCACCAGTTTTGAGGCGAGACGGTCACTGCCGAGCAGTGTAGCGCAACGGAATCGATCGCCGCCTCATGGGACTGTGATGAAACCGTTAGACGTTTGTAAGACCAGATCCGGTCCTTCTCCACCCGGGGCTGGCCGTATCGGGTCGTTCGGCCCGGCAGCGCCGCCCGGGCTATCCCGCCACGTGCGGCTTACTCCCTCACTGGAAAAGACTTCGGCGGCAGAGAGTGCCCGCCGATGGACTGCACGGAACAAGCGATCAGCTGCACGGAACCTGCGCGCGCGGGCAAAAGCACAATCGCGCCCAGACTAACATTTGAGATCCTGCTGACGGCTCGCATGGGGTTCGCTCGGTCATGTGAATCCAGGCAATCAAAGAGCGTATGCCCACAATTCTCATCATCGAGGATCGGCCGGTCGATCGAACGTTCCTGACGACACTTCTGGAAGCCGCGGGCTACGACGTGCTGGCCGCCTCTGATGGGGAAGAAGGGTTCGGTCTGCTCATCGAGCGGCGGCCGGATCTCGTCATCACCGACATCCTGATGCCGACGGCGAACGGCTACGAGTTCGTACGCCGCATGCGGGACATCTCCGGACTCGCGTCGACTCCGGTCATTTTTTACACCGCGACCTACCATGAACGCGAGGCACGGGCGCTTGGGGCACGGTGCGGGGTCGTGGACATCCTGACGAGACCGACCGCCCCGGAGGTCGTTCTGGCGAAGGTGAGCGCCGCGCTCGCCTTGGCTGTACCAGCGCCGCCGGCCGCGGCCGATGACCCGCCCGTCGATCAGGCAAACCTGTACCTGGTGACCGCGGGCTTGACCGCCGCGCAGACGGAGATCGAAGCCAGCCGACAGCGCATGGCCGCGGTGGCGGAGGTCAGCCACGAGCTCGCGATGGAGCGCGACCTGCGCGCGCTGCTGCAGAACGTGTGCGACAAGGCGAGGCGGGTGACCCTGGCGCAGTATGCCGTGATCGGCCTCCGCGACGACAGCCTGGCAAACGTCGAGACGATGGTGACCGGGGGGATCGACGCGGCGCAGAAACCGCAGATAGACATCGTGCCATTCGCAGACGGGATTCTGAATACCGTCGTCCGCGATCGCCGGCCGATCCGGTGGCGATGGCACGGGCCCGCGGATTGGGTGGACGCGCGTCAGCACGCCGACACCCAACCGTCCCTCGTCACGTTTCTGTGCGTCCCCATCGCGTCGCCGACGCGGGTTTATGGTTGGCTCGGACAGTGGAACAAGTTGGGCGCCGAGGCGTTCGACGACCTCGACGAGCAGATCGCGGTGACACTGGGAACGCACGCGGGCATCGCGTACGAGAACGCGCAGTTGTACCACGACCTCGAACGTCATGCGACGGACTTGGAACAGCAGATCGCCGAGCGTGAACGAGCCGAGGAGAAACTGCACGAGCGGAATCGGCTCACGGTCCTGAGCTCGGACATTGGCGGCGCGCTGATTGCCGGAGCGAGCGTCGGCGACATGCTGGGGCGCTGTGCACAAGCATTTGTTCGGCACGTCGACGCCGCCGCGATCGAGGTGTGGGGAGCGATGAGCAACCGGGATGTGTTGGAGTTGCAGACGCAGTGGGGATCTTCGGCTCCAGTGGACGGGGCATCCCGCCTGATCTCGACGGATACGTCGGAAGTCGGCATGGTGGCGCGGAATCGAACCGCCTACGCGACCAATCAGGTGGTCGGGAACCCCCTCGTGCGCAATCAAGCATGGGCGCAGAGGGAGGCGATCCTGGCGTTCGCCGGGTTCCCCCTGCTTGTCGATAGCCGCCTCGTCGCGGTGCTGGCGGTCTACTCGCAAACGCCTTTCAGCGACGACCAACTCGCGGTCATGGCCGCCGTGGCGGATCAGATGGCGCTCGGTCTCGAGCGGCGGCGCGTGGAAGCCGAACGGATCGCCACTCTCGAACGGACCGAGTTCGCGCTTGCGGCGGCGCACATGGGCGTGTGGGAAGTGGATGTCGCGACGCGACGGGTCACCTGGTCGGACACCACCGCGTCGATGTTCGACTCCCCGCCACCCGAGGCCCCGGCAGACAGGCAGGCGATGATGATTCTCGTCCATCCCGACGACCGGGCGGACGTCTCTTGTGCGCTCGCGCGCGCCGAGCATGATGGCACCGACGTCCAGGTGCAATTCCGCACCCATTGGCGCAGCGAGCGCGTGCGCTGGGTCGAGTCTCACGCGCGCGTCGTGCACGATGCCCGGCGCGAACCGGTGAGAATCGTGGGCGTCGCCATCAATGTGACCGAGCGCAAGCTGCTCGAGGATCAGCTGCGCCAGTCTCAGAAAATGGAGGCCGTTGGGCAGCTTGCCGGGGGGGTCGCGCACAACTTCAACAACCTGCTGACGGCTATTCTCGGTTATGCGACGGTCGTTTCCGACCAGATGGACGATGCGGATTCCCGCAAGAAAGATCTCGAGCGGATTCTGGCCGCTGGCGACAGGGCGGCCGGTCTGACCCGTCAACTCATGGCGTTCAGCCGCAAAGAGGTCCTCGAGCCCGCGTCGATCGACTTGAATCAACTGATCGCGGAGACCGGCAGTCTCCTCAAGCACCTGATCGGGGAGCATATCGAGCTGGTGATCGAGCCCGCGCAGACCTCGTGCCGGGTATGGGCCGACCCGGTGCAGATCGAACAGGTCGTGATGAACCTTGCCGTCAACGCGCGCGACGCGATGCCGACGGGCGGACGCCTGACGCTTCGCGTCGGTCACGCGGGTCTCACCGCCGCAGAGGCGGCGACGCTCGGTGAGCTCGAGGCAGGACCGTATGTCACCGTCACCGTTGCCGACACCGGCACTGGCATGACGCCCGAGACGAAGCAACACGCGTTCGAGCCGTTCTACACGACGAAGGAACGCGGGAAGGGCACCGGACTTGGCCTCGCGACGGTGCTTGGGATCATGCGCCAGAGTGGCGGTCGCGTCGATTTGCACAGTGAGCCGGGGCAGGGTGCGGTGTTCACGCTGTACTTCCCGCCGGCCAAAGAGGTGGCGCAGGTCGAGCGCCCGATCGTTCAGCCGCCGGCTCGCGGGGGCGCCGAAACGGTGCTGGTCATCGAAGACGAAGAAGCGGTACGGTGTCTGGTTCGGGTGCTGCTCGAACGCGCCGGCTATCGGGTCATCGATGCCGAGTGCGCCGATCAGGGCGAGTCGCTCTTTCTCGAGAATCCGGACGCGATCGACCTCGTCATCAGCGATGTGGTCATGCCAGGCACGAGCGGGCCGTCGCTCCTGAGAAAACTGACGGCGCATCATCCGGGGCTCAAAGCCCTTTTCATCTCCGGGTATCCCGCCGGGGAGTCCGGCTACTTCGAAGAGGTGACCGAAGAGGACGGTCTCCTCAAGAGTGAGTTCGCGTTCCTGCAGAAGCCGTTTTCTGCGGTCAACCTTGTGCGCAAAGTGCGTCAGGTGCTCGACCGCTAAGAGACCCTGGCATCCCTCGACACGCACGACGTGGCAACACACCGCAGGCGATCATGCGCCGGCCCGCGTCACGATGGGATAGAGACCGTTCTCAACGCCGATTCAAGCAGAAGCGATGCGTCTTGGTATCGCCGCCACATCTACCCGCCCGTCGTCCTGCTGGCAGAGGCGCAAGGGACTCCGGCCCTACGCGTCGCGGCCTTCTTGAATCTGCTGGTGTTCGAAGATGACCCCTGTCTCCGGTCCGGTGCCGTGCTTGCGGACGAGGGTGTGCGCGGTCAGCGGGCGGGGATAGAAGGGCGTTCCGGGCTCGCCGCCAGGCAGCGGCGCCGTCGTCAAGTAGAGGTCCTGCACCAGTCCGGCGTCGAGGAGCTGGGTCGCCAGCGTTCTCCCGCCGACCGCGCAGATGCGGGCAAGTCCGCGGCTGCGGAATTCTCTAAAGGCGAAGGGCAGGTCGTCCGCCCGATCCATGACGATCGGTGTGACCCACGGACGCAACTCGAGCGCCCGTTGCATCACCGCGGCTCCGCTTCCGATGGTCAGGATGAGCACCCGGATATCAGGAAGGTTGAAGAGCAGGTGCTTGTCGAGATCGAGCCCACGGATGGTCGCCACGATCTGGGTCGGATACCGCGGCTTTCCGAGGCTCGCTCGCAGGCGGACGAGCTCGGGATGCCAGACCGCGAAGACGATGTCGCCACCGAGGGTGTTCGCGCCGGACAGGACGGCGTCTGCAGCCACCTGCGACAGGCCTTCGTAGATGAGATGCTTGTCGGTCTTGCCGCCGCCGAGCGTGGATGGGTCGCTTGTCACCGTGTTGCCGTCGTGCGATTGCACGAAAACCAGGCTGCAGGCGGGATGCGATGGATCGGGCGCGTGCGACGCGTGGAAGTCGCCGTCGAAGACGCGCCGCGACCATTCGTTGCCAATTCGCTCGAGATCGTCGCCGGCCCGGTCGAACTCCGTGAGGTAGGCAGGCAGCGCCGCAGCGCTGGCTGCGGCAGTCTTTTTCGCCGCGAATACGTGGAAGCGATCCGGAGGCTTGGGCGCCATACGCAGTGACTCCTGATTTTAGACCGATCATTGCCAGCGACGGAGCCATCACGTGAATCTGGTACTTGTCGAGGCCCCGGAACTCCGACCTTCCGGGGACGTCACGCTCTCGCACGCCCGCGCCGCGCACCTCATCAAGGTCCTGAAGGTCGCGCCTGGTTCAGAGGTCCGTGTGGGCGTCGTCGATGGCCCGTGCGGCGTCGGCACAGTGACGTCTGTCGGGGACGAAACGGTTGAATTGCATTGCCGCTTCGAGTCGCGCGTGCCGCAACCGCCAGGAGTGGCTCTGCTCCTGGCGTTGCCGCGGCCGAAGGTCATGCGCCGGCTCTGGGCGCAGGTCGCTGCGCTCGGTGTCGAGCGGATCATCCTGACCAACGCCGAGCGTGTGGAACGAAACTACTTCGACACGCACATCCTGACGCCCGACTGCTATCGGCCGCTGCTGCTCGAAGGACTGCAACAGGTGCGAGACACGCGGCTGCCGGGCGTCTCGATTCACCGGCAGTTCAAGGTTCTGATTGAGGACGAATTGGATCGCCTGTTCCCGACCGGACTGCGACTGCTGGCAGAACCGCACGCGCCGGGATCGCCGGGCGCGATCGTGCGGGAGCACGGCGGAGGCCCCATCCTGCTCGCCGTCGGACCGGAGGGCGGTTGGAACCAGTTCGAGGCCGGCCTGCTTCGAGCGCACGGTTTTCGTCCCGTCGGCATGGGGACCCGCACCCTGCGCACCGACACGGCGTGTGTGGCGTTGCTCGCCATCGTGCACGACTCGATGCCCTGGCATGCCCACGAGGGCCGGGCTTGAATTGAGAGCACGGCGAAGAACGCAGCGTACGCCGAGAATTCATCGATCGTTGAAGATGACGGCTTCGTGCTTTCGCGGTTGCATTTCGACGAATGCGTTGCCGGCACACCCCGTCCCCTAGTGGCCGCCGAACACGACATAGCCGCGTTTGCGCAGGCTGTCGGCCAGAAACCCTTCCATGTCCTTCGCGCGATCGTAGGGCATCGGATTCAGGTGGGCGTACAGCTTCGGCACAAGGCGCTCGCCGAATCTCCTGACAACACTTGCGGCCTTGACGCCATTCTTGTGATTCTGCAGCCGCTGCTCCGGCGAGAGGCCGGTCATGCCGACATAGTAGCCCGCCTTGCCGTCGCCCTTGGGGTTACGAAGGTAGACGACATAGACGGAATGGTGCCCGGACCGACGGACTGTCATCGCCCGACTTCGATCAGGTCCCATCCGGCTCGACGCAGCGCGGCATCCATGGTGGCGGCCGTCTGCACGCGTTCGTGCGTCACGTCGTAGCCAGCCCGTTCGAGCTCGCTCAAGAGCCGCCCGGCGTCGGTCCTGGAATCCTCGACGAGCAACACGCGCAGCGGTGTGGATGTCGTGCGCGGCCTCTCCTCGAGAGATGTCCTTCCCACTTCAATCAGTATCCATCATGTTGATTCGCATCCCGCGACGTCGCCGGCGACCACCTCGGCCGCAAGCGGGGGACTCGGTGCTCCAGGCCTTTCTCGATCGCCGCGACAGCCGCTAAGATGGGAGAGCGTTCGATTCCAGTCGGACCTGCCAAAGGGAGAGGCTCAGATGATGAAGACGGCAGTGTATTGCGCAGTCGGTCTCGTGGTGGCGTGTTCGGTGTCGCTCGCCGCGCAGTGGCCAAAGGTTCTGGATCCGTCGATCCCTCGTGACGCGCAGGGAAAAGTGAATCAGGACGCGTCCGCGCCGCGGACCGCGGACGGAAAACCTGATTTTTCCGGCGTGTGGATGCACGTCAACAGCGGGCCGCAGCGAGGACGCGGCGGCCGTGGCACCGAGGGCGCACAGGATGGCCGCGGTGGGCGAAACGGCGGCGCAGGTCAGAATGCGGCCGCACCGAACGCCGGCACCCAGAATGCCGGCGGGGCGAACGCCGCGCAGAACGCCACGGGCCAGATTGGCGTCGGCTCGGGCGGGAGGGGCGGCGTCACGCTGGAGCCCGCGATAGCGCCGTTTCCTTTCGATCCGAGCGCGCCACCGGTCGCCACGTTTTTTGAAGCCGGCGGCAACATCGAGGGCGGCCTCCCGTACACGCCGTGGGCGGCGGAGCTCAGGAAGCAGCGGATGGACTTGAAGGCCAAGGACAATCCCGACGCCAACTGCATGCCGATGGGCTTCCTGCAATTCCACCAGCAGCCGCAGCCGCGGAAAATCATCCAGACGCCGAAGCTGATCGTGATTGAGTACGAAGCGAACTACGGGTTGCGCCACATCTACCTGGATGGGCGAAAGCTCCCCTCGCAAGGCGAGCCCCAGGCGTGGTGGTACGGCTACTCGGTCGGCCACTGGGAAGGCGACACGCTGGTGGTCGAGACCAACAACCTGCGCGGCGCGGAAGACAGCGTCTACGACGGCTGGCTGGACGTCAACGGCAGCCCCTATAGCCAGGGTGCGAAATTCACCGAGCGCTTCCGCCGCCCGACCTTCGGCCACCTGTCCATCGACACCACGCTGGAGGACTCGAAGGCGTACACCAAGCCGTGGACGGTTCGCGTCGATCAGCGAATCCTGCCGGACGAGGAACCGATCGAGTTCATCTGCAACGAGAACCAGCAGTTCCGACGCCGCATCAAAATCGACTAGTGTCCTGCGTTCGACGATTTAGTACACGGCTTCCGGCGCGCGGCGCCCG
>JBDTVS010000118.1:0-9393 GCA_040007095.1 Acidobacteriota bacterium | reverse complement strand
TGATGGATCATCTGGGCATCGACAAGTTCATGGTGATGGGGTTCTGCATCGGCGGTCCCTTCATCTGGAGTCTCCTGAAGCGCGCGCCCAATCGTGTCGTCGCGGCTGTGGTGGCGCAGCCCGTGGGGTGGCGGCCGGAGATGAAAGACCCGAAGTACCCAGGCACATTCTGGAAGACCTGGGGGGCGGCACTGACAGCCAAGCGGCCGGAGATCGCGATGGCGACGACCGATAAGTTCGTGGCCAAGATGTTCGAGACCGACCCCGACTTTGTCTTCACGGTGACGCGGGATTTTGTGCGTAGCTGCCAGACCCCGGTTCTGGTCCTGCCAGATGATGTCCCGGCTCACCCTCTTGCCGTCGCCATGGAGATGGCGATGCTGGCGCCGAAAGCCGAAGTGAGCATGTTCCCGTGGAAGGAACCCAAGGAGCGGATTCCCCTGGCGGTGCGCCAGATCCATTCCTTCCTCAAGGCGCATCGGCCTGCTTAGGACCCTGGCGGAAATAAAGCTGCCAACTGTGGCCGCCGATGCATCCCGCCGGGCTGCGTTGCTCGTCGCTTACATACGCCCGGTATGCGCGCTCCTCGCGCCTTGCCGGGCGGGCGCCTCCACGCCCACAGCTGACAGCTTTATTCCCGCCTGGGTCCTTAGTTCCACATCTGCTCATCTTCGACGGGCTCTTCGCGGGCACGTCGTCGATGAGCAGAGGTCGCGAGCAGCGATCTGCCAGGGAATCCGCAGTCTGTTTTGGAGAGTGCGCGACAAGCTTCGGGTACACTGCCCGACGGGACTACGCGTTACGCGGGAGGCGCTCATGAAACAAGTGGTGATGCTCGTTGCTCTGCTGGCGTTCGCGCGCGCGGCCGCGGGCCAGAACGCAGACGATTATCGCGGCGGCTGGAGAACCGACAGCGGCGAAGCCCACACCTACGAATTCTCGATTCGCGGCGCGACGGTCAGAGGTATTTACTGCACCTATTGTGCCGATGCGACGACGCTCGCGTTCGTCGATGGAACGTTCGGACCGGACGGCGTCAGGTTCGAGGTCACCCATGTGAAGCCGGACGGCAGCACGACCTACAAGGACAAGGCGCTCGCAAAATTCAGCCAGGGGCGCCTGATCGTGACCGGCACGAGCGGCGCTCCCGGTGGCGGCACGTTCGAACGCGTCCTCATCAAGGATCCGCGTGGACCGGACCCGTTGCCGGTCATCGTATCGGTGCTCCCGAAGCGTCCTCCGGTTCCGGCGGACAGCCGGCGACGGAACCCCGACGGCGCAGACGGCCTGCCCTACATTCAGCCGGGTCCGTGGAAAGCGCGGCTGACCGAGAGGGACGTGATCGGCGCCTGGCTCGGATTTGGTGTCGGCGCGCCGAAACAGTTCTTCATCATCAAGAAGGTTGGCAGCAAGCTGCGCGGCATGGTCTGCGGCACGTGTGACAACCCCTACACGATGGCGGCGCTCGACGACTTCAGAATCGAGGGCGACACGCTCAAGTTCAACATCCTCCACGAGGACTGGGCTGACGGCGAGCTTACGACGTTCGACAAGCACGTCACCGCGCACCTGGGCTGGAACGAGATGCGGTGCACGACGGCCGCGGACCATCAGCCGCCGCCGCCGCCCCGCCCGCAGCCAGCTGGCTTTGTGCCGGGCTTCTCGCTGCAGGGGCCGGTTCCGATTGAGGCGACGGCGGGCAACGTCTGGCCTGAATGGCCCCCGAAGAACACCTCGTCGCCTCGCTAGGAGAGCCGGTTAGTAGTTCCTGTTGTTGACGAGGATGTGCCGGCGTTGACATTCGGGCTGCCGTTGATCACGGCGTTGAGCGTCCGGCGGCCGTCGGCGACCTGCATCGTCCATGTCGTGCAGCCCGGCGTGTGGCCGGGGTGAGGCGGGCCGTGAGTTTCGCGCCGCCAGTTCGACGGTGTCACGATCATGCAGCACGCGGTCGACCTTCGCGGCGGGCCGTCCCGGCGCAGTGTTTTGGACCTCGGCCACGTCCGCGTCCATCACCATGAGTTTCGCGCCGGTGTCCGCTGTGATGAGGCCGACGCCTCCATCGTGATCGCCATGGGCACGGCTCGCACCGGCCTCATGAGACCGCGGCTGTCGTCGGCACCGGCGGCATTTGCGAGGTTTGCCGTACATAGACGAGACACAAAGCTCATGGCCCCTGGAAGACCCTGGCGCTGGATGGGCGGGTTGGGTTGGCTTATTGGGCGCAAACGGCGATGTCGAATTTGCCGGTCGCCAAACGACCAGGAGGTGAGGTCAACCAAACCGTGGAGAACATATGAAATACATCTGCTTCGGCTATCTCGACGTTCAGAACTGGGAAAAGAAGTCGCAAAGCGAACAAGAGGCGATGATCGACGCCTGCTTCTCTTATGACGACGAGCTCAAGAAGAACGGCCACTGGGTGAGCGGCGAAGGGCTCCAAGGCGCCACCACGCTGAGCTATCAGGGCGGCAAGGTGTCCGTCACCGACGGACCGTACGCGGAGACGAAAGAAGTGTTGGGCGGACTGTTGATCGTCGAGGCCAGAGATCTCAATCACGCCATCCAACTGATCTCGAAGCACCCTGGCGTGAAGGTGGGTCGCTGGGAGGTTCGTCCCGCGCAGGATCTCACTCCGATGATTGCGGCGAGCGAGCGCCGCCGCGCGACGATAAAAGGTTAATCGCTGATGAGGTCTCGACTACGGTGGACGGACTGTCCTGCCGATGACGTCGTTCCCGCTGTTATCCCGCTCTGGTTTGATCTCGGCGTTTGTCGGGGACGCGGCCTCAGCCGCGTTTTTGCCACCACGGGGACACGGCATCTGACCTTTTGGAAATCAGCAGGCGACTGCCTGGAGATGGCCCTGGTGGGCGTCCGTGAGAAGCGGAGGGTCACGGGTCATAAGGCGATAGCCCGTACTTTTCGATCCTCGCCTTCAACCCCTCGCCGACGATGTATGGCAGGCTTTCGGTCCCGGCGGTGGCGGTCATGGCACGTTATTGCTAGGGCAGCGCGTAAACGACCACGCGCGCGGGTCCGGCTTTGATGTTCCAGGTGCTCGCGTTCATGCCGGTGGCCGCGGCGATGTGCTGCTTGCCGCGCGCCTGGTACGAGATCACGCCGCCGCCGATAGCCTTTCCACTGGCGTGCCGCCACAATTCCTTGCCGGTGGACGCGTCGTAGGCGAGGAGTTGACCGTCGAGGTCGCCGGTGAACACCAGCCCGCCGGCGGTTGCCGTAATGGCCGCGACCATCGGCTTGGGCGTCTGGATCTTCCACTTCACGTCCCCGCTCTCGGGGTCGAAGGCCGTTACCCATCCCTTCCACTGCTCCACGGGATCATGGCGACCGAATAGCCAACCATCGGCCGGCTCGGCGCCCGTCCACGACGCGCCGGGCGTGCCCTTGATGCTGGCCGTCGGCTGCATCTTGACCAGAGTGCACCAGTCGATGGCGTTGACATAGAGGAGACCGAGCCCCGGGTGATGCGCCGGGCCGTTCCACTCCACCCCGCCCTGCACGCCAGGACAGAACCGGGTTTCGCGCTCGGTCGAAAGCGGCACATCGACGTTTTCGCGCGTCGTCACTTGCGCCTTGCTCCGCACGACCATCTGTCCCGGCTCGCCGCTCCCGTGCGTGGTGACGTCGCTGCGGTCGATGTTGTAGACGTAGCCGTCCTTCGATCCCTGGGCGACGAACGCGCGACCGCTTTTGGTCGTGATCAGTGCGGGCGGCGCTGCCAGGTCCCAGTCGTGGAAGTCGCCCGTGAGTGGTTGCACGTACGAGAGTAGACGGCCTGTTTTTGCCTCGAGCGCGAGCAACGAGTTCGTATAGAGGTTCTCGCCCGGACGCAGGGCCGGCGCGAAATCGGGAGCGGCGTTGCCCGCGGGGACGTAGACGATCCCGTTCGCTTCGTCGAGGGCGTAGCTGGTCCACGTGGCGCCCCCGCTCGGTGGATTTGCGGGGGATGCCTTCGGCCACGTGGCTCGCGCCTGGTCCGAATCGGGCACCGTGTCGAACCGCCACACCACGCGGCCGCTCGCCGCGTCGAGTGCGTAGATGCGCCCCCTGACCCCGAAGTTGTCGCCGCCCGCGTTGCCGGCGAACACCAGGCCGTTCCAAGCGATCGGCGAGAGCGGCGCCGACTCGCCGCTCTTCGGGTCACCGATGGCGACGTCCCACAACTGTTGTCCGTCATTCGCGTTGATGGCCACCACGTGCGCGTCGCCGGTGCCGCGAAACACCCGGCCGTCGCTGTAGGCGACACCGCGGTTCACCATCAGGAACGTGTTGGGCTCGGCGCGTGTGTGCTTCCATTTTTGCTGGCACGTCACGCCATCCACCGCGTAGGTGTTGTTGAACAACGTGAAGTAGAGCACGCCGTCGATGGCGACGATGCCGCTCTGAAAGTTCACGACGTCGGGCGCGTCGAACGCACACAGTTGCCGGAGCTGGCCGACATTCGTTGGCGTGATTTGCGCGAGGGGGGAGTACCGATCGCCGGACAGCGGCCCGCCGTACGTCGGCCAATCACCGGAGGGCGCCGCTGCCGTCGCCGTCTTCTCCCTGGACTTATCGACGTCTTGCCTTGCGCATGCGCCGGCCAGGACGGCCAGCGCGAGAGCGACAACTGTGAATCTCTTCATCAGGTCCAGCAGGCTGCCTTGAAATCCGGAACCACAAAGACACCAAGAACACAAAGAATCTCTCCGTCTTCTTCGTGATTTTTGTGCCCTTGGTGGTTCATTGTCTACTTTCGCAAGGTGCTCTAAGTTCGGGTTGCTGGGCTTTTTCGCAACCTGTCAGGGCGTCTTGTTCGAAATGCGATACAGCCTCGACGCGGTTCGAACGAGAAGACTGCCGTGGGCGACGGCCGGAGTCGCCAGCGTCATTTCATTGAGGGAGTTCTTTCCGATGACTTCGAACGCCGTCCCGGCTCGAATCACGTAGGTGTCGCCGTCTTCGCTCATCGCAAAAATCTTCCCGTTGTATCCCCACGGCGAAGCCGTGAAGCCGCTCGCGTCTGCCGTGATCCGCTGGCGGCCATACACCTCCTTGCCGGTCCTGGCGTCCTGACTCGTCATGAAGCCGCGGTCGAACAAGGTGTAGTAGTAGTCGCCGTAGACGAGCGGCGACGGGTTGTAGGGTGCTCCGGTCCGCGCCGACCAGACGATGAAGTCGTTGGCGGTCTGATCGGGCTTGAGCGAGATGTCGCCCGACGCGCCCGGCCGGATGGCGTACGCCGGTCGAAGCGCATCAGCGATGTAGCCCGACGCGAGATACAGCAGACCGTTGCGATCGAACGGCGTCGGAATGCTGATCGTCGACATCCCCGAGAATTCCCACAGCAGTTTGCCCGACAGGTCGTACGAGCGCACTCTGTCGGACCCTGAGGTGACGATTTCGGTGCGCCGTTCGTTCTCCCAGACGAACGGCGTCGACCAGTTGGTGCCTTCGACACGGTTCACGCGCCAGATATCCGCGCCCGTGCGCTTGTCGTAGGCGGCGAGAAACGACTGGTCGTCGTTGTCGTTGAGCACATAGACGCGGTCGCCGTGCACGACCGGCGATGCGCCCGTACCCCAGTTGTTTCGGGTCTTCAACGGCCCAATCGGCTTGGACCACACGGGCTTGCCGTCCAGGTCGAACACAAACAGACCCGCGTTGCCGAAGTAGAAATATACGCGCTCGCCGTCGGTGACCGGAGTCTCCGATGCGTAGCTGTTCTTGAGGTGCTTCGCCCGGCCCGGCGGCGCGCTGCTCACCACTCGCTGCCAGCGAATCTTGCCGGTCCGGAAGTCGATGTCGTACACCGTCCATTGATGCGGCGCGCTCGACGCCGGCCAGTCCCCAAGGTAGAAGCCTGGCTTGGGCGGCTCCTGCTGCGCCGTGTTGACCACGCTGGTCAGGAATACGTGGTCGCCCCAGACGACCGGCGAACTCCATCCGAGCCCCGGAATGTCTGCTTTCCAGACGACGTTGTCTGTGGGGCTCCAGGCATCAGGCAGCGCGGGATCGTCGGCCGCGACGCCGGCCGAAGGTCCGCGGAATCGAGGCCAGTCGTCGGCGCCTGCGGAAACCGCGCCGACAGCAAGCGCGACGAGACCGACAGTCAGAAGAACGGAGCGCGGTAATTTCGGCATCGCGTACATGCGAGAGAACCTACCACATCGGCTCGCCTCAGTTCACGTCAGAGTGCCTGCTGGTGCTGCGTGCGGGTATTGGGAGATGCGTGCGAACTCGGTCCACAGTCGCTGCATCGCCAGGCCATGGACAGGTGGAAGTAGGCGACCGGCGTGCGGCAGATCCTCGACGAACATCCTTCCCGAATCGGCGCGACGCGTCCGAACGCGCGCCGCTCGTTGTCAGCGGCCGTCGAGTTGGGCCACGACGAGATCGCCCGGCTCCTGCTCGAGCGCGCCGCGAATCCGCGATGGGAAGAGCGTCTTCTGGATTTTCACCTCGGGCCGCCAAGTGCACGCAGCACATACTCGCAGCGTTCCGCAACCGAAACTCTTGGTACCTCCAAGCGCTGATATCGGCACCGACGATACCACTCCTGCGTGATGGTGTTGACCAACTCCGCGTGTTCGAACGTGTGGTCGCGTTCGGTGTCGTTCACGTAGATCGCCTGCCACGGGGGTAAGACGAAGACCTTGGAGCAGTATCGGTACTTCGAGAGCCACTGACCCAACTCGGCCTCGCTCAAGGGTGTGATGCGGTCGAGGCTGCAAAGCGCATCGAGGAGGCTTCGATCGAAGAAGACGTGGCCTGGGGTTGCCGCGTGTTGAACGTAGTGCTCGATGTCCATTCGCAGCGTGTCCTGCACGAACTCATACGGATCCGGTCGCGCACTCAGGCCGCGACTGCGGCGGTCCTGGATGATGGTGCGCGCGCTGTCGCCGGCAATCGTATGGCCGCGAGCCTGCAGTGCCAGCAACAGCGTGGTCTTTCCGGAGCCGGGCCCGCCAGTGACGATGACTCGCGACATCTCAGCCGGCCGGGCGGTGATCTCTGGTCACTCGCTGTTACCCGCCGGCCGCTTTCGACACGCGCCGCGGTCTTTTCTTGGCAGGCCGGCGTGCCGGACGTTTGCTGCTGACGACGCCGTGCGCCCCGCGAAGGAGGTCTATTAACGCGTCACGGGTGACGCAGCCGAGCCGTACGAGAACTGTGGGATACGGCTCGTAGTGCGGCTTCACGTAGTAGGTGCCGGGATCTTCCGCCAGTAGCGCCTCACGCTGTTCGAAATCAGCAAGAAAGACGGCGAGAGAATTCGGCTCGGCCTCCTTGTTGATGGCGATGCATGCGTAGATGCGCCCGTTGACCTTGAGCGCCGGTGAGCCGTACGCCGTGCTCACCTCCGTTCCCGGCAGTTGCTCTCCAATCTCGCGGACGGTGTCGAACGTGATCCTTCGTCCCGTGCTCGTCATCGGACGTAGCCTACGCGATGTCGGGCCGCCCGGCGTCTGAAAGGTTGGAGTCCACGCGGACCTATCGAGCGGGGCTCGCCGGCCGGATCGGCGTTCTGCCGGGCGGCGGCTGGACGGAGGAACCGGTACCTGGTCCCCAGACGTCGATGCCCTCGGAGCTGTTCCCTCTCGTCCCCTCGGGAGCGATCGGTCCGACGAGTGTGAATCCGCGTCCTGCCGGCCGTGCGGGTGGACGGGCAGGATCGAC
The DNA here is from genome assembly GCA_040007095.1 of Acidobacteriota bacterium. GTDB lineage: Bacteria > Acidobacteriota > Vicinamibacteria > Vicinamibacterales > CAVVIG01 > JBDTVS01. The sequence goes on along the minus strand of JBDTVS010000118.1, from coordinate 1,710 downwards.
CGCGAGGTCCTTGCCCAGAGTGGCGGCGATCATCTCGTTTTGCACGACCTGGGCCACGATATTGCGACCGAAGGTCGGCGGGTCGCTCTCGCCCCAGTCCTGGTGCATGATGTCGAAGTACAGGGTGTCGCCAAGGATGACGACGTTCTCCATCGCCCCAATCGTGTACGGGTTGTCGCAGCGACCGCACACCACGCCTCGGAGCCGGTCACCGAGCAGAAGAAACGTGAAGATCTGCTTGTTCATGCCCAGGCCGAACGGGGCGATCCACGTACCGACGACGTCCGCCGGCCGTAACGCCTTGAACGGTCCGGGCTGCCAGTAGGGCGCTGGCGCTCCGAAGCCCCCGCCGCCCCCGCCACCAGCGCCTCGGCCAGCAGGACGGGTCACCGGCAGTGCAGGCGGAGTACCCGGTGGGAGGTGATACGCCGGCGCTCCCCCGGGGTCGGCCCCGCGCGGGTCCTTGACGAGCGTTCGTGCGTTCCGGTTTCGTTGGCCCCCGGCCCCCGTGACGATCAGCTGCCCGCTGGTCAGCATGGCATGCTGTTTTTCGACCGACCTGACGCGCCCGTCAGGATTCGGGAACGTCACCGTGAAGTCGATGCCAGTGTTCTCGTTCCATGAGCCGTCGATGAAGCCAATCGTGCCGGCGTCGGAGCAGCTTCGGCAGTACACCCCGGTGACCCGGTTACCGCGGATCACGAATTCGTAGATGTGCGGCTCATCGCCGAGCGGCGTTCGCCATCCGCCCCGCCAGTAGTCGGCGTCGAGCGCCGCGGCGGGCGGTGCGAGCACCAGGGTCGCGATTGCAAGTACGAGCAGTCCCGGCAGCGTCTTCGAAGCCGATCCGTTTCTCATCGCTGGCACTCCTGAGGATACCGACAATACAGGAGGCTCGAAGCGAATGCCATCGCGTCAGCGCCAGCCGAGCTCGGGCGCGACAAACTTGAGGATGCTGTTGATGGCGTGGGCGTTGTAGTCCACGCCCAGCTGATTGGGAACGGTCAGGAGCAGGGTGTCGGCGGCGGCGATGGCCTCGTCGGCGGCGAGCAGTTTGACGAGTGCGTCAGGCTCGCCGGCGTACGAGCGGCCGAAGATGGCGCGGGTATTCGCGTCGATGTAGCCGACCTGGTCCTGGTCGCGAGCGTCGCGACCAAAGTAGGCCCGGTCGCGGTCGTCGACGAGTGCGAAGATGCTGCGGCTCACGGAGACGCGCGGCTCCCGCTTGTGCCCGGCCTCTTTCCACGCCTCTCGATAGGCGTCGATTTGCTTGCGCTGCTGAATGTGCAGCGGCTCGCCGCTCTCGTCGTCCTTGAGCGTGGAGCTCTGAAGGTTCATGCCCAGTTTTGCGGCCCACTTGGACGTGGCGTTCGAACTGGAGCCCCACCAGATCCGGTCGCGCAGGCCTTCCGAATGTGGCTCGACGCGCAGTAGCCCGGGCGGATTGGGGAACATCGGCCGCGGATTGGGCTGGGCGAAACCCCGGCCCTGGAGCACATCGAGAAAAACCTCGGCGTGGTGTCGAGCCATGTCGGCAGCGGTCTCGCCATCCGCTGGGGCGTAGCCGAAATGGCGCCAGCCGTCGATCACCTGCTCCGGTGACCCTCGGCTGATACCGAGTTGGAGCCGGCCTCCAGCGATGAGGTCCGCCGCCCCCGCGTCCTCGACCATGTACAGCGGGTTCTCGTAGCGCATGTCGATGACGGCCGT
>JBDTVS010000117.1:0-194934 GCA_040007095.1 Acidobacteriota bacterium | reverse complement strand
CGGGATCCCGGCAGATTCGTTAGCCCAAGATCCCTCCGTGGGAATCCAGGCTAGCAGCGCCAGACGATTGTTCCGCGAGGGCGGCGTTCTGCGCGGACGGTCCAGGTCGATCGAGCGGCTGAGGAAGAATCAGCCTAGCGGGTGGTGCTCAGCAGCTCCAACATCGCCGCCGACACGGCCTCGGGTCTTTCACGCGGCACGAAATGACCGGCACCTGCGACAATGCGCCGGGCGATGAGCTTGGAAAACGCTGCACGATCGGCCGGTGAATCCGCCGCCGGCGTCGCGATGCCGTCGTCCGCGCCGTAGAGAAGAATCGAGGGGACATCGACCTTCGGGCGTGCGGCGAGCCGCCGTTCGACCTCGGCGAACCTCGGCTCGCCGGGCGCGTTGAGATTGCGGTGGCGATAGGAGTGGATGACGACGTCCACGAAATCCGGGTTGTCGAACGAGCCGGCCGTTCTGTCGAATGTCTCGTCGGTGAAGCGCCAGGTCGGCGACCACGTCTTCCACAGCAGGCGGCAAAGGGGTCGGCGATTCGCGGCGAGCCCCGCCCGCCCCCGCTCGGTGTTGAAGTACCACTGATACCACAAGGCCTGTTCCGCTTCCGGTGCCGCCGGGCGCGGCGGCGCGATGGTGTCTTGAATCGAGTACCCGCCAATCAGCACCGCCGCACGAACACGGTCGGGATGCAGCGCGGCGGCGATGCACGCGGCACGTCCACCCCAGTCATACCCCGCGACGGCAAAGCGCGCGAGGCCGAGCGCGTCGGCGAAATCAACCAGGTCCTGTCCAATCGCCGCCTGTTCCCCCATCCGCGGCGCGGCGGCATCGCGAAAGCGGGTGGTTCCGTACCCACGCAGGTAGGGGACCAGCACTCGATGTCCGGCGGTGGCGAGCGGCGGCGCCACTTCGTCCCAGGCCCGCACGTCGTCGGGGAAACCATGGAGAAGGACAATCGGGAAACCGCCCGGATTGCCGCGTTCCTCGAAGCCCACGTTCAGTACGGGCGTGTCGATCCGTCGTTCGATCACGGTCGCGCCCGTCTGGGCCTGACCGCCCCTCGTGCCGGCGACCGCGCCGGCCAACGCCATCGCCGAAGACTCGAGAAACGTTCGCCGCCTCATCTGGTCGTTCGTCCTTTCAGATCCTCGTCCTGAGTCGTGGCTTCGAGTCGCTCATCGCCTGGAAGGTACACGCGAAACACAGTCCCGCTCCGAGGACCGCGCGAGGTCTCGACCAACATGACGCCGCTGTGCGCGATCACGATTCCCAGAGTGATCGGCAGGCCCAGACCCCGGCCGATGAACTTGGTGGTGAAGAACGGTTCGAAGATCTTTTCGATGTCCCTCTCCTCGATTCCGCACCCGCCGTCGCTGATTTCCAGGCAGGCGTAGTACTGGCTGCGCGGTTGCCAGTTGGTGGCGAAGCGGTGCCCGGTCGGAATGTCGGTCGGGGCAACGGTCTTGACCGTCAGACGGATTGGCGTCTTGAGGTCGCCGCCCGCTTCCCATGCATTGGTCAGGAGGTGGGTCAGCAACAGCTGCAGTTGGTTCTGGTTCCCGTGCACCGCCGGCCCTGACGAAGGCAAATCGGCTTCGACGACGACACCATCAGGGATGGCGGCCCGCAACATGGGCAGAGTGTGGCGGCACAGCTCGGAAAGGTCCAACGCCTCGCGGCTGCCGGAGTCCTGTCCGAGGTAGGTCAGCAGCAGCCGGCTGAGCTCTGCCGCCTTGCGGGTAGCTCGAAGGGCGTTGTTCAGGTATTTCGAGTCCCCCCGGGGCCCGTCCAACGACAGCTCGAGGTTTCCCATGACCACGGCGAGATGATTGTTGAAATGATGGGCGATCGCCGCCGCCATGCGCCCGAGGCTCTCTGCTTTTTCGGCCTGTTGCAGCTCCCGCTCGAGCCGAAGCCGTTCCGCTTCCAATCGCTTTCGCTCGCTGATGTCGCTCATCACGACCCGACAGACTTCGCTGTGGCCGTCAGCTTTCTGCGCCGTTGTCGCTTCGAGGCGGGCCCAGAATGGCTCGCCGCCGGCTCGTTGCATCTGGAGATCGATGACTCCCGGGACGCCCGTTGCCAGCAGGCGGCGGTGGTACAGGTAGTAACCGTCCTGGTCCTGAGGGGCGATGTAGGCGGTGATCGACTGATTGACCAGCGTCCCACGAGTGACGCCCAACAACGTCGCCGCGGTAAGGTTGGCCTCGACAATCAGATTGTGGTCTTCGATTGTGAGATAACCCACCGGCGCCAGATCGTACAGGTCGAAATAGCGGGCTCGCGAGTCCTCGAGCCGTTCCTGCGTCAGGCGCAGCTCGTCGTTCTGCATTTCCAGCTCGATCTGGTGCACCCGCAGATCGTGCAACACCCGCTGCGATTCGTCGGGCGACAAGTCACGAACGGGCGCCGGGGGCGCGGCGCCCAGTTGTCGGGCTTTCGCTTCGGCTCGACGGCGCAGGTCCTCAGTCACACGGATGGTTCGCCGGTACGCTGCTCAGTGGTGGTCACCGCATACGGCTCTCCGGTGTCGTTCACCAGCGCGGTGGCGGTGATCCACATGTCGACGATGCGGCCGTCTTTCGTTGACCGCTGCGCGCGACACGGTGCCACGACGTCTCCTCGTTTCAGCTGTTGCATCGTCGCCAGCGTGTGCTCGCGACGGCCTTCAGGAACCAGGTCGAGAATGCCCATCCTCAGCGCTTCGTCTCCTCGCTCCAGCCATAGATTCTCGTCGCGGCACGATTCCAGGCAAGGGTAGCAGAAACGCTGCGGGCGGTGTCCTACTCGCAGCGATCCCACAAAGAGTCTGCGCAACCCCGCGCATCACGCGTCGTGGCGGCAGCGAGGCATGGCCTTTTGGCGCGGGCGAGTGTATAACGTGCAGATTAGGGATCGATTGACGACTGCCGGGATCCATGCCATTGATTGCCGCGATCAGAACGCTCTGTGGCCGAGATCGGCAACCGGAATGTGCAAAGGCCGACGCTGTGTCCCGGTAGCCCGTGCGCGGGGTTGGTTTGACGACGTAACCGCTGCCGCAGTTCCCGGACACGTCGCGGCCCGATTATGCGTCACGAACACCTGCGGCGACGTCGTTCGCGTTCTCGAACGGTTCTGCCGGAATGGTCATCGGAAAAGGGTCTTTCCTCAGCCTGCGACGGATCGTTCGTGAGGCCATCGGCAGGCGGCGAGTGGGAACCCCTCATGAAGTAACCACGTCGAAACGTGTCAAAGGAGCCGCCGTTGATTCTTCACAAGTTCTGGTCCGCCTTCGTGGCGCAGATAAACAAGGTTGCGAATCTGTTCTGGGAGGCCGATCCGGTGGCGCAGATGCGGTACGAATACGACCGGTCGGTCGAGCAGCTCAAGGAGGGCCGCGGCGGTTTGGAGCAGTATCGCGGCCTTGTTGAGCGAGTCACCCGCCAGGTCTCCGCGAACCAGTCCCACGTGCAGCAGCTCGAAGCCCAGACCAAGGCGTATCTCAAGGCCGGCGATCGCGCGACGGCGTCGAAGTTCGCGCTGGAGCTGCAGAAGGCCAAGGGGGATCTGGCCGCCAACCAGCAGCAACTGGATCTCCACGAGACGTCGTACGGCAACAGCCTCAAGAAAATCCAGCACGCGAACGAAAAGTTGATCGAGCTGCGCGACAAGATCCAGAAATACGACGCGGAGCTCAAGATGAGCTCGGCCGAGGCGGAGATCGCCAAGCTCTCGGAAACCTTCGACGTGAATCTGACGACGGATTTCGGGGAGATCGAGAGCGTCATCCAGCAGAAGATCGATCAGAACCGCGGCAAAGTGCGCGTGTCGGCGGATTTGTCGTCGAAGGGCATCGCCGAGATCAACGCGGAAGAGCGCCTTCAGGGTCAGCTCGCCGAGCAGGCGCTCCAGGATTTCGAGGTCGAGCTCGGACTCAAGTCGCCGGAAACCACGGCCGTGGCACAGACGGCGAAGAACCTTGGCCCGGCCTCCGTCACCACCGACAAAACCACCGAGAAAGAGACAGACTAGGATTCAACTATGGCGAACGGACAGCCCAGACCAGCCTTTTATGTTGCGGTTCTGCTCGTGGTCGTCGGCCTCGTCGGCCTTGCGCTGTGGCGGTACGGCGCGATCGGTCCCGGCAGCGGACAGGCCGGTCGGATTTCGAACGAGGAACTGTCGCAGGTGAAGGGCGGCGCCGAAGCGCCCGACAGCGCGAGCATCACGACGGTCAAGGAATACAAGTACGTGGCCGCGTCGAAATTGCCCGCGGTCAACGGCATCTCCAGCTACAAGCCGATGGCGGACCGCACGGTCCGCTTCGCCATCAACGTCTGGGCCGGCTGGAGTCCGATCATCTACGCCAACAACGGCTTCAAGCCCGGCAAGGTGTGGAAGACGTCCGACGGCAAGGACTTCAAGGTCGAGCTCGTGCTGATCGACGATCCGATCGCGATGCGCGACGCCTACGCGGCGGGGAACCTCCACGTCGGCTGGGCCACGCTCGACATGCTGCCCCTGTTCCTCGAGGGCTTGCGCAAGGACACGCGCGTCATGCCGCGCGTCTTTCAGCAGGTCGATTGGTCCAACGGCGGCGACGGCATCATCGTCCGCGATGCGATCAAGACGACGACCGACCTGCGCGGGAAGTCGATCGTGCTGGCGCAGAATTCGCCATCTCACTTTTTCGTACTGAACGCCCTGATCAATGGCGGCGTGCAGCCCGCGGAGGTCGAGTTCAAGTTCACGCAGGACGCCTTCCAGGCGGCCGCGGCGTTCAATGCCGACAAGCGATTGGCCGGCGTCGTGAGCTGGGCGCCCGACATCTATAACCTCGAGAAGGTCAAGGGCAATCGCGTGCTCGTCACGACGTCGACGGCCAACAAGCTGATCGCCGACGTGTGGTTCGCGCGCGCCGATTTCGCCAAGGACAATCCGGACATCACGGAGGGGCTGGCGCGCGGCATTTTCGACGGGATGGAGGGGTTGAAAGCGCAGGAGGCCAAGCAGAAGGTGGCGAAGCTGATGGCCACCGGTTACTCCATTCCCGAAAGCGACGCGCTCAACATGCTCGGCGATGCGCACTCGACCAACTACGCGGAGAACCGCGACTTCTTCCTCAATCAGAACAGCCCGACCAACTTCGAGCGCACGTGGAGCACGGCCTACTTCCTCTACAAGAAGATCAACGCGGTGACCGAGCAGACGCCGTTCGATCAGGTAATGGACTTCTCCGTCATCCAGAAGCTCGGCGCGGAAGAGAAGTACTCCCGGCAGAAGAACGAGTACGACATTCGCTTCGCCCCGGCGACCGCCGGCTCGGTGCAGGGCGAAAAGGACGAGATTCTCACTAAGACGGTCGTGATCCATTTCTTCCCCAACTCCTGGGATCTGAACAAGAAGATCACGCGCAACGCGGACGGCAAAACGGTGGAAGAGCTCTACGACCCCAACGTCGGGTTCGTGGTTGAAGAGATCGGAAAGTTGGCCGGGCAGTTCGGCGCCGCCCGAATCGTCATCGAAGGGCACACCGACGGATCGATGAGGTCGCAGGTGCCCAAGGGCCTGGTCCAGGAGTTGTCGCTCAACCGCGCGAACTCGGTGAAGGAAGCGATCTTCAAGAAGTTCCCGTCGCTCCAGCCCAACCAGTTCTCCGCGGCGGGCATCGGCTGGGATCACCCGGCCGATCCCGCGGACCCGGAGAACCACGCGAAGAACCGCCGAGTGGAGGTGAAGGTCTACCCGGCGGAGGCGGGGGCGGCCCCCAAGTAGATGCGGCCCGAAACGCCCCCGTCGATATTCGCCCTTCGACTGCCTCCATCGCCCATCACGCGCCGCCTCGTCGGCGTCGGGGCGTTGGGTGCCGTCGTGGCGGTGTGGTGGCTGGCGACCGCGGGGGCCGGCGCGGAAGATCGTCTGGTGTCGCCGGTCATTCTGCCGAGTCCCGCGGAGGTCGTTCGCAGCTTTCCCAGTCTGTTGAACGAACGCGCGTTGCTGCAGAGCATTGCGGCGACGCTGAGGCGCGTCCTGGTCGGGTTCGGTCTCGGGATCCTCGTCGGCGTGCCGCTCGGCATTGCCGCCGGGTCGTGGCGAGTGGTGGAAGCCGCCGGCGCGCCGCTGGCGCTCTTTGGACGCAATCTGCCCGTGGCGGCGCTGATTCCGCTGACGATACTCTGGTTCGGGATCGACGAGACCCAGAAGGTGATGTTCATCTTCATCGCCACCGTCCCGTTCATCTATTCAGATGCCGTCGCGGCGATTGCCAGCGTGCCGGACCGCTACGTGGAGACCGCGCAGACGCTGGGCGCAAGCTCGTCGCAGATCGTGCGCAAGGTGCTCGTGGCGCTCGCACTGCCGGATATCTACAACAGCCTGCGGCACCTGTTCGGCCTGGCCTTCGGCTACATCATGCTCGCCGAGTTGATCAACGCGCAGCACGGGCTTGGTTATTTGTTGATGACGAGCCAGCGTCGCGGCCTGTCCGAGCACATCATCTTGATTCTGATCATCATTGGACTGCTCGCCTTCGGCATCGATCGGCTGCTGTTCTTCTTTCAGCGCGGGCTCTTTCCCTACCGCGTTGTCGAGGACTGATGGGGAGCGATCGGGGGGAGGAACCCGCCCGGCCAAACATCGTGGACTTTCGCGGCGTCACGAAACGCTTCGATCAAGTCACCGTCATCCGCGACGTGACGTTCTCCGTGCCGGACCTGCCGGACAAAGGCGAGTTCGTCTCGATTCTCGGTCCGTCCGGCTGCGGCAAATCGACGGTGTTGCGGCTGATCGCCGGACTGCGCCCGCACTATCCGGCCACGGAAGGCACCGTGCTGGTCGGCAACAAGCCGGTCGCCCGTCCCGGGTCCGATCGCAGCATGGTCTTCCAGGACTACACCTCGTTCGACAACCGCACCGTGGAAGACAATGTCGCGTTCGGTCTCGAATGCCGGGGGATGCCGGTGCGCGAACGGCGCGAGCTGGCGCGCGAGTGGATCGGCAAGGTCGGCCTCGATGTGAAGCGCGACGCCCTGAAGTATCCCAGCGAGCTGTCGGGCGGCATGCGCCAGCGTGTGGCGATCGCCCGCACCCTGGTCCTCGCGCCGCGCATCATCCTGATGGACGAGCCGTTCGGCGCGCTCGATCCGACGACGAGGCTGCACATGCAGCAGCTGCTGGTCGATCTCTGGAAGGAAGCGCAGGCGACGGTGTTCTTCGTCACGCACTCGATCGAGGAGGCGATCTATCTCGGCGACCGCGTCTACGTGTTTTCGTCGTCGCCGGGTACGATCATCCAGGAGATGCTCGTGCCGCCGCCGACCCATCCGCCAAAGGAGATGCTGCGCGAACCGGCGTTTGTCGAGCGGGTCTGCGCGATCCGCGACCTGATGGATGGACTGGCCACGTCCACGCGAGCGGGCGACTAGTGGCCGGCATGAGCAGGACAGGCCGTTAACGGTGGCTCTCAAAGATCCGGTGAAGCCGTTGTCCTCCTCCGGCGCCGGCATGCCGGACTACCTGAAGGAAGCCTTTCTCTTCAGATGGAACCTGCTGTTCTTTCTCGGTGGCGCCGCCGCCGCCGCGCTGACGCCGCTTGCCGGCGTGCTGCTGCCGCTGGTCGCCGCCGGCGAACTGGCGTATCTGGCCGGACTCGTGTCGCTTCCCCGGTTTCGCTCGGCAATCGACGCCAAAGTCCACGCCACCGGGACGGCAGGCGAAGAACGCGCGGCGAATCTCCCGCCGCAAGTATCGCTGGTCACGATGCTGAAGGGGCTGCCCATGGATGCGCGCACGCGGTTCGAGAGGCTGCACGCTCGCTGCCTGGAGATGCGCGGCATCGCGGCCGGCGTGCGAGGCGCCGCCGGCGATCAGGGTGGTGCGGCCGAGGAGATTCGCACGCCGGGCCTGGACCGACTGCTGTGGCTCTTTCTGCGCCTCCTGCTCTCGAAGACCGCGCTCGACCGCTTTCTGCAGACGATGAACGAGCAGGAGATTTCGACGCGGCTGGCGGATCTGCGAAAGAACCTGACCACAGCCCAGAGCGGCGGCGACGATCGCGTCGTCCGATCGCTGCAGGACAGTATTGCGATGGGAGAGCTGCGGCTCGATAACTACGGTCGCGCGAAGAAAAACGCCGAGTTCGTAACTCTCGAGTTGGACCGTATCGAAGGAAAAATTCAGGCGCTCGCCGAGGTGGCCGTGAACAGGCAGGACCCGGACTTTCTCAGCAGCCAGGTGGACTCGGCCGCCGACAGCATGCGGCAGACTGAAAAGGCGGTCAGTGAGCTCCAGCACCTGACCGGTCTCGCCGATCAGCTCGAAGAGCCGCCGGCCATCCTCGGCGCCGACCTGCGCGCAGTGCTGCGCCAATGACGCCCGATCCGCTGCTCCGCCGTTCGCCGGAGAAGCTGCCCGCCTGGTTCCCGCCCTGGGCGGCCCAGCTGGCCGAGCTCTATTTCTCGGGAACGACGGCCGCGTTCGTGCTTCACGGCAATACCTACGATCTCGTGCGCATCGGCGCCGGCGACGAGCTGCGGTACGGCGTTCTTGCCGAATTTCTCGCCGAGCAGCTCTTCGGCCGATGGTCGCTCGTGCTGCATTACGACCTCGGACGGGGATTGCGTGCGTTCGCTGGACGTGACGAGCGGCGGCTCAAGGAGATGGTGGCGCTCGCCAACAGGAAAGTCGGCGACTTGAGCGGGATGGCGAAAGATCCGGCCACCGCGTTCGCGGTGCTCGATCGGCTCGTACGTCACAACGTCATGGCCGCGGAGGGCGACCGCCTGAGCCTTGCGGTGATCATGGATCAGGCCTCCTACGTGTTCCCCGCCGGCGAGCCCGGACGCCTCAATCTACAGGCCTCCTCCGAGCTCGTGACGATGGTGAATTGGGCGATGAGCCCGCAGGTCAAACAGCTCAACATGGCGTTCGTGCTCGTCGACGAGAAGCTGACGGAGGTGAGCGATCGCCTCGCGGGCAATCCGCACGCCGCCACGATCGAAGTCCCGCTGCCAGACGAACAGGAGCGCGAGACGTTTATCCAGACCTCGAGCGGCGGGGGTTCGATCAAGGATTTCTCCGATTTCGAGGTGGCGGGGCTCGCGAAGCTGACCGCCGGCATCTCGCTGACCGATCTCAACGTGTTGATTCAGTCGGCGCGCGAAAGCGGACGCCGCCTCGACGGCGCCGTGTTCCGGTCGTTGAAGAAACGCCTGCTGGAGCGGCAGTGTCGAGGCCTGCTCGAGTTCATCGAGCCGAAATGGACGCTCGACACGGTCGTCGGTCACGAGGCCGCGAAGGACCGTTTCCGCCAGGACGCAGCGCTCCTCAAACGAGGCGTCCTCGACAGTCTGCCGATGGGATATTTGATTTGCGGCCCAGTCGGCACGGGCAAGTCGTTTCTCGCGCAGTGCGTGAGCGGCGAGATTGGCGTGCCGTGCGTGATCCTGAAGAACTTTCGATCGAAGTACGTGGGCGAGACGGAAGGCAACCTCGAGCGTGTGCTGTCGGTCCTGCGCGCGATGGGCCCGGTCGTGGTGGTGGTCGACGAAGCGGACGCCGCGCTTGGCAGCCGCGAGCAGGACGGGGATTCCGGCACGTCGAGCCGTGTATTCGCGATGATTGCGGCGCAGATGGGCGACACGCAGTACCGCGGACGGATCATCTGGATGCTGCTGACGGCGCGTCCCGACCTGCTGCCAATCGATCTCAAGCGCCAGGGACGAGCCGAGGTCCACATTCCGTTGTTCTACCCGACCGACGAGAGCGAAGTCCGTCAGATGTTCGTGATTCTTGCGAACAAGCTGGGATCGCGCGTGTCGATCGACGACGTGCCGCCGATTCCGCAACTCGGACACCTCTCGGGCGCGGATATCGAGGGGATCGTCGGCCGGGCATGGCGCTCGTCGCTTCTGGCCGGCGCCGATCACATCACGCGTGAGTCGCTGGCCGAAGTCGTGGCGCAGTTCATGCCGTCCACCCAGGGCCTCGAGCGCGAGCTGCAGGAAACGGCGGCGATTCTCGAATGCACCGATCGTCAGTTTCTGCCGCCGGCGATTCTCGGGACGATCGCGTTGGACGGCGGCCGCGCGAAGCTGCAGACGAGGCTGACGGCGCTCAAACAGATCGTGGAAGCGATGTAATGGATAGCCCGGGACAGATTGAACGCAGAGACCGCCGCGGCCGCCTGCTGGCGGATTGCCGACAGGTCGCGGACACATAAGGAGGCAGTCGTGGCACGGACAAGCTGGTTCGACGAGCATGCAGAGCACCAGATGATTCAGGAACAGCTGCAGAAGCTGGAGTCGTTTACGAGCGCGCTCGCCGACGGAGTGATTTCCAAAACGGAGCTGGACGGCCAGGAACGCCGATTGGTAGCGGCGATGAAGACGCTCGAAGCGGAGCTCGGCGACGAGCTGCATGAGAAAGTGACGACCGTGCTCATCGAGCTCACGGGCTATAACGTGATGCGGCTCTTGCACGAGCTGCAGGCCGAGCGCGCTCGAGTGGCATTCAGCGGAGCGTGAGAACGCCCTTCTTGGCTCGGTGCGCTCGGCGAACTCGGTGGTACGTCCAACTGCCCCGGCACTCTTTGGTGGGTGTGTCATTGTGTCTTTGCGGTTCCTTTGCACGCTGGTCCGTTTGCCGGCGGGCGTTCGTAAGGGAAGCATTTGGAGATCGCTGACACTCTGAAACGGCGGTTCGGGGGGCTTCGTATTTCTGGATACCATGAGACTTCCTGCGAATGCATGTATCGCTCTCGCGTGTGTCCTGATCTCCCCGCGCTTGTCGCCGGCGCCTACAACGCCGGCGCCAGCGACGCCGGCCCCGACAGGCCCAGCGCAGGCCACTTTGCAGACCGCGCCACCCGCACCCGCCGTGGCCGAGGCCCGACCGGACTTTTCCGGCACCTGGACCCTGGATCGCAGCATCAGCCACGATCCGTCGAAGGCGAGCTTCGATCCCCCGCAGGGTCGAGGCAATCAGCGTCCCGGTGGATTTGGCGGCGGCTCGAGGCGGGGTGGCCGCGGGAGCATCGGCGGCAGCTCGCGTCGCGACGACCGCGATACGTCGAACGATCGCACTGCCGAAGAAAAAGTACGACTCCAGGCGCTGACCGACCAGCTGAGAAAGGCATCAGCCACGATCGTGATCTCGCACCACGATCCCAGTTTCGTGATCAACGACGCCCAGGATCGCACGCAGTTCTTTCAAACCGACGACAGCGGCAACGATCATCAGGTGGGATTGGCGACTGTCACGAGCACGACGCATTGGGAGGGCCCGCGCCTCGTCACGGAGTACGCGCTCAGCAGCCGCCTCAAGCTGGCACTCACCTACACGTTGCTCGCGGCGACGAAACAGATGGTGCTTCGAGTCAGACTTGAGGATACTGAGCGACGACGCGTGATTGGATCGGAGCTGAAGCTGGTGTATTCGCTCGGGTCGCCCGCGTCCCCGTGACCCTCCGTACATGAGGTTTCGATGACAGATGCAGAGATTCGAACGAAAGCCATCATCGCCGCGGCGCTCATCCAGAGTCGCACGATCGATCCGGAAGGGCTCGCGTCTGGCAACAAGGCGATCAGCGAACACAAGCTGACCCACCTGCGCGACCTGACCGATCGGATCTACGCGGCCATTGCCACCGAGCATCAAGCTCGAAGCTCTTAGGACCCGTTCAGAAATAAAGGTGCCATTCTGGCCACCGATGCGTCCCGCCGGGCTTCGTTGCTCGTCGCTTACATACGCCCGGTATGCGCGCTCCTTGCGCCTCGCCGGGCGGGCGCCTCGGCGCCCATAATTGGCACCTTTATTCCTGAACGGGTCCTTAGTCAATGACGAGCCGTTGCTGGCTGATGAAGTGCGAGCCGAGCGCGTACACGATCGACGACCTGTCGCGTGACGGCCGCACTTCCTGGGAGGGGGTCCGCAACTACCAGGCGCGCAACTTCCTGCGTGACGAGACGCGGGAAGGCGATCCGGTGCTGTTCTACGCCTCGAACGCCGAGCCGTCCGGCGTCACCGGACTCGCGAAGATTGCCAGGGCCGGATATCCGGATCGCTTCGCCTGGAAGAAAGGCCACAAGTATTTCGACGCCGCCAGCGACAAGGCCTCGCCGGTCTGGTACATGGTCGATCTGGCATTTGTCGAGCGCTTTCCAGAGGTCGTTTCGCTCGAGACGCTGAAGGCCACGAGAGGCCTCGAGCAGATGATGGTGACCAGGAAAGGCAGCCGGCTGTCGGTGCAGCCGGTGACCAGGGCGGAATACGAGATCGTGGTCAGGCTTGGACGGCAGCGATAGCCCTTACTTGTCGGGCTGGAACGATGCGAGGAGTTGCTGGAACTTCTGTCGGTTCGCCGCGATCGTGTTGGCCGGCCCGGTGAACTTGATGAAGATGTTGCCGCCGCGGCTCTCGACGATGGCTCCGAGCAGGCGGTAGCCGGGGACGGCATGCTGCGCGGGCGCGACGGGACCACCCATTCCCGAGTAATCACCTGATGTGTCGATGGTGGTGATCGTGAGGTCGCGAACCTTGCGCGTGGCGACCTCCGCTGCCGCCGGCTTGCCGCCCGGAGCACGGAACTGGCTCTTCCAACGCTCGATATTTGCCTCAACCGTGCCGCCCTGTCCGGCGCCAAAGAAGTACACGCCGCATTCAGCGGCGGCCTTGTCGCCGGGCGCTGCGGCGATGGCATACGTCGCGGCACGCATCGGCTGTGCGCCCTGGGGCTTCCAACCCGCCGGCGCCGTCCAGCGTAGTCCGCCTGCTGATTCAGCGAACAGGCCGCTCGAAAGAAACAGCAGGAGCAGGACACAAAGAGGCTGACGCACGTGGAAAGTGTATCGCGCCGGTGCGCGTTGGACCAGCATCATCTTGCAGAGTCCGCCTTGGTGATCGTGCCGCGCGCCTGTCGGGCCGTCGCCAACCGTTCCAAGATCGGTTCGGTGTGCGCCAGCGAGATACAGGCATCGGTAATGCTCTGACCGTAGACCGCCGGCCGGCCAGGGACGTAGTCCTGCCGTCCTTCCAGCAGGTTGCTCTCCAGCATCGTGCCGAAAATCTGCCACGAGCCTCCGGCGACCTGCTCGCAGATCGAGGCGGCCACGTCCGCCTGTTTACGATGATCCTTGAGACTGTTTCCGTGGGAACAGTCGATCATCACGGTTTGCCGCAGTCCCTTCGCGGCCAATCGTCCGCAGACCTTGGCCACGTGCTCGGCGTCGAAGTTCGGACCCGTTCCCGTGCCCCCGCGCAGGATGACGTGACACGTGCTGTTGCCGGTCGTTTGAAAGATGGCCGACACCCCCTGCTTCGTGACCGACGGAAACCAATGCGGCGATCCCGCCGTCACGACCGCGTCGACGGCTGTTTGGGTATTCCCGTCCGTGCTGTTCTTGAACCCGACCGGCATCGAGAGGCCGGAGGCGAGCTCGCGATGCACCTGGCTTTCTGTCGTTCGTGCGCCGATGGCGACCCAGGATGTCAGGTCGGCGATGTGCTGGGGAATCTGCGTATCGAGGTATTCCGATGCCGTCGGCAGGCCCAGGTTGTTGACGTCGAGCAGGAACCTGCGGGCGAGCCGTAGACCTTTGTTGACGTGAAAGCTCTCGTCGAGGTCGGGGTCGTTGATGAGGCCTTTCCAACCGATCGACGTGCGTGGCTTCTCGAAGTAGCTGCGCATGATGATGATGAGGTGGTCGGCGTAGCGTTCAGCCAGCGGCTGGAGCCATTCCGCGTACTCGAGCGCCGCCTTGGTATCGTGGATCGAGCACGGGCCGACGACCACGACGAGTCGCGGATCGATTCCGTCAATGACGTTCGCCACCGCCAACCGCGTGTCGGACACCAGGTTGGACGCACTTTCGCTGATCGGGATTTCTTCGAGCAGGATCGCGGGTGGCACGAGCGGCCGGACTTGCGTGATGCGAAGGTCGTCTGTCAGTCGAAGCATGCCAGAAAGATTACTGCACCCCGGTGGGATTCTGAACCCGGCGCGTCGGGCTGGAGTTTCAACAACGGCGATCAGTACTGAACGTCGAGAAAGATCTCGCCTTGCCCGTCGCGTGGTGGTTGATCGCTCACCAGCCGGTCCTCGTCGGCTCATGTTGGCATGGCGGGAGTCTCTCACCGCCGGTACACTGAGGAATGCTGGAGACTCTTTGAAGGGACACACCTACCCTGCCGCCCGGACTGCGGCGCCGAGAATCCAGGCGTTGTTCACTGCGCACGCCGCGGCGGCGCGGCGCAGGGGGCAGGATCCGGTGGCGACGATACCGGACGCCGAGGCGATTGAAGCGATTATCGGCGCGGCGTTCTGGGCGAGCCTGCGACGCGAGGAGGGCTATGCCCCGAAAATCTCGCTCGCGTTCCTCGCGCCCGGGGAAACGGTTCATCCGATGCTGTTCGCGCGGCCGCTGCCGCTCGAGGCCGCGCCGCTGACGCGGGTTGCCCCGGCGGTCGAGCGCGCCGGCATCCACCTGGGCGTGTGGCCCGAGGGCGGCGATCTCGCGGTGTGGGGCACGACGCGCTCCATCCCGGCCACCTGTTTCGTTGTCGAGGTGGCGGCACCCGGTCTGTTGGTCGTCAAACACCATCGCGGCGGAGAGTGGGGCAAGTTCGTCAACGTCGCCGTGCTCGAGGGCGATCAAATCAAGATCGTCGATCAGGACACGTCGAATCTGCCGGACCGTCCGGCGCTCCTCTCATCCCTCGTCAGCTTCGACTCGATGGCCCCGTGGGGCGATTCCGTCAACATCCTGGTGCAGCTGGCCGTGTCGATGCGCGCCCACGGCCGCGGCGGCCTGCTGCTCCTCGTGCCGCCGGGCACCGACGCGTGGCGGGAATCCATCGTTCGTCCGATCGCCTATGCGGTCTCACCTCCGTTCTCGGAGCTGGCGGAGTTGTGCCAGGACACTCCCGCGGCCCGTCAGCGGCGCGAATGGCGTGACTCGCTGGCTCGGGTGGTGCAGGCGCTGGCCGGTCTGACTGCTGTCGACGGCGCCGCGATCATCACATCCGGGTACGAGCTGCTTGCCTTCGGCGCGAAGATCGCGCGTCGCAAGGGATCGCCGCAAATCGAGCAGGTCACCGTCACCGAGCCTATCGAGGGCGCCGTGCACCGGCTGGTCGATCCGACCGAACTCGGCGGCACACGTCACCTGTCGGCCGCCCAGTTCGTCCACGACCAGCGCGACGCGTTGGCGCTGGTCGCGTCGCAGGACGGCCGCTTCACCGTCTTCGCGTGGTCACCCGGCGCGACGATGGTGCACGCGCACCGGGTGGAAGTGCTGCTGTTGTAGCGCCTGGTGCGCCGCAACGGATATAGGATACGAACGCCGCAACGGGGCGGGAGTCCAGCTGGCAAGAACGCGCGGGGCTGGCAGCCTGTGGTGAAATGCCCGCTGCATTCGCCGGGCGAGGCATCCCGGCTGGCGGCGTTGCTCAGCGCTCATTTATGCCCAATAAACTCGCTCTTCACGCCTTGCCATCCGGGCGCCTCGCCCGGCTCGATGCAACGCGGGCATTTCACCACGGGCTGCCAGGATGAGGTCCAGAATCATGAGCATGATTGTTCGGGGATTGGCGGCGGCCACGGTGCTCGCATTGGCGGCTCCCGCCGCGGCACAGAACGAGGAGACGCTGCGCGCGTTCTTCGAAGGCAAACGCGTGACGCTCAAAATCGACATGCCGGCGACCTCCGACGGTGTCGATGTGCGCGCCGACGTCCGTCGTGCGCTCGATTTTCAGCGGCACGGCGACCGCCTCAAGACGTATGGCACGGCCATCCACAACGGCGAGTCGGCCACCGTCACACTCGTCAAACTGAAAAAGGACCTCATCGAGTTCCAGCTGAACGGCGGCGGCTTCGGCACCTTCGGCGACGACGCCAGCACGTCGGTGTCGGTCCGCCACGTCGAAAAGAGCCGCCGGGAGAAAGACCTCGAAAAGCAGATCGACGACGAAACAGATCCGCGCCGCAGGCGGGAGATGCGCAAAGAGATCGACGAACTGCGCGAGCGTCGCGAGCGCGAGAACCGACGCCTCGACCTCGAACGTGCCCGGCTCGAAGAGATCAAGAGACAGCGAGTGGCCGAGGAACGCTTGAAGGGCGGCTCGAGGTTCAACCTCCGATACACCGACGAAGTCCCGCCGGGGGTGCGGCCCGAAGAGGTCATGGCCGCGCTCGGCGAGTACGTCAGCTTCTCGTCGTCGTTCCCGCGTGTCCAGGCGGCGCCCGCGCCCGGCCGCGACGCTCTTCCACGCAAGGGTATGTCGCGCGCCGACGTCGAACGGCTGTTGGGCAAGCCGGTTGAGGCGTCGGATCGCCGCGAGGGTTCGCTCGCCGTCACCCGAGTCGTGTTTCTCGGCGGGGAACAGCGCATCACCGCCGAATTCGTTGAAGACGTACTGGTCCGGTACACGATCACGTCCAAGTAGAGACGGCTATGACCGACCTTATCGAGCGGGCGGCAAGCATTCGTTCCATCCTCGAACGAAGCGCCGAGGACGCCGATCGCCTTCGGCGGCTTCCCGACGTCACCGTGCAGGCCCTCAAGGACACCGGGCTGTGCCGGCTGATGGTACCGAAGCGGTTCGGCGGTTACGAGACCGATATTCACACCTACATCGCGGTGATGGCCGAACTCGGGCGAGGCTGCGGCGCGACAGCGTGGGTCGCCAGCCTCGTCAATGTTTGCGCGTGGCTGGCGAGTCTGTTTCCCGAACGCGCGCAGCAGGACGTGTGGGGTGCGCAGCCGGACGCCTGGGTGGCCGGCTCGCTCGCGCCCCATGGCGACGCGTTCCCGGTCGAAGGCGGCTGGCGCGTGAACGGACGGTGGATGTGGGCGTCGGGCTGCCTGCACGCGCAGTGGGCGGCCTGCGGCATTCACATGAAAGACGACAGCGGGGGAATGGCGAACCTCGGTCTTGCCTTGATGCCGATGACCGCGTTGACGACCGAGGACACGTGGTTCATGGCCGGGATGAAGGGAACCGGCAGCAACACGATCCTGGCCAAGGATGTCTTTGTGCCGGAGCATCGCTTTCTGCCATACCCGGCGGCATTCGAGGGCCGCTATCGGACCGAATTCACGGACGAAGCGGTCTACCGGGTCGCGTTGGTACCCGTGACGGTGCTCATCCTCATCGGCTCACAGCTCGGCATCGCCAGGGCGGCGCTCGACCACACCGTCGCCCACGCCTCGAAACGCGGCATCACGCATACGAACTACAACAGGCAGCGCGAATCGACCGGTTTTCAGATTCTCCTCGCCGACGCAGCGATGAAGATCGACACCGCGAATCTTCATGCGTTCCGCGCCGCCGACGATCTCGATCGCGCGGCGCAGGCGAAGCGGCATCCCGATCTCCTCGAGAGGGCCAGGGTTCGCACCGACACCGCACTGGTGGCGAAGCACTGCCGGGAGGCGGTCGAATTGCTCGTTTCCGCCCATGGAACGTCGAGCCTGGCCGACGCGAATCGGATGCAGCGCTACTGGCGAGACGTCCACGTCGCCAGTCACCACGCGATCACCGAGTGGCAGGTGAACCTGGAGATCTACGGCAAGGCGCTGCTCGGCATCGAACCGAACATCACCCCTTTAATCTGACGGAGCAATGGGGCGATGGGGCCAATGGGGTGATGGCGCAAATGGGTGAGCTCTCCGGGGCCCATCATCCCGCTACGCCCTCACTTCATTCCCCATCAACCATCACCCCATCACGTTATTTCGTTATTTCGTCACTGAGTGCGGCAGGTGCAGCGACATCAAGGTGACCGTTCCCTCGATCGCGCTGAACCAGTGCGGCGTGTTCTCCGGCACCATGATGAAGTCGCCTTTCGAGATGTGCCGCGACACTCCGCCTTCGATGCCGGTGCCGCTCAGGTTCTCGGCGTTGGTCCGCGTCTCGGCGGTGAGCTTGCCGCCGGTGACCATCGTGGCGGCGCCGTCCACCACGAAAAACAGCTCCGCCTCTTTTTCGTGCACGGCCGCGTTCGCCACTGCGGCGCGATACTCCAGGCTCACGTTGTAGGGCGCGAGTTGAACGATGGGTTGGGCGAGCAGCGCCTGGCCTTCTTTCCGTTCGCTCTTCGCCTTGGCCGCGAGAGCGGCCACGTCCGCGGACGAGGCAAAGAGTTTCAGCGCCTGGGCGGGACTCTGGGCGGCACGTTGTTGCGCCGAAACTGACCCTGACACGAGCGCGAGCGCCAC
Source organism: Acidobacteriota bacterium (assembly GCA_040007095.1). GTDB lineage: Bacteria > Acidobacteriota > Vicinamibacteria > Vicinamibacterales > CAVVIG01 > JBDTVS01. Next base: position 176,734 of record JBDTVS010000117.1, on the reverse strand, counting down.
GCCGATTACGACAATACGCATGCAACCTCCTTCGGTGCGTCATTGTAGCGGGCATTCCCGATCCCCGGGCCAGTGAAGATCCCGAGAAAACACAAGGTTTCTGCGCGGAACGTCAACTGATCCGCCAGGACCGGAACGACGTGAGCGGCTCGAAACCGAGCTTCTCGTACACCGGGAAGCCCTGCTTGGTTGCTTGAAGGATGGCCACGCGCGCGCCACGCCGCGCGCCCTCTCGGACCGTCAGCAGCGTCGCGAGCGAGCCGAACCCGCGCCGCTGAAAGGCGCGGCGCACGGTGATGCCGTAGACGCCCGCCACGCCAGACGCAAATCGGGCCAGGCCGGTCGCGACGGCTTGCTGCTCGATTCGCAGCACGAAATACATCAGCCCCGCGTCGTGCATGTGGGGCCATCCATGGGCCTCGCGCACCTGTTCCGCGGACGCCGGCGGCAGCCCGAATGCATCGCGCAGGACGTCTGCCCATTCGTCGCTCTGCCGCCCGTTCGTCACGACATCGAGCGTCGCCTCGCCCGGCTGCGGCGCCGGCAGGTCTTCGATCCGTGCGACCATGCCGGCGGCTTCCTCGTACATCTCGAGACCTCGCGCGGCGAGCGCTGATTCGAAGTCGGCGGGAATGCTCGCGCTGCTCACGGTCCACCGCGCGGGCACGCCCCAGGCCCGTACGCGCGCCAGTGTCGCGTCGATGTCGTCGCCAACTCCAGCGACGCCGTTGTAGTTGATAAACGGCACGCCGGATCGGAACCACGCGGCGCCGCCTTGTTCTCCAGACGCGCCGCCGGGACGGCGCGCGAAGTCGGCCAGAAAACCGAAGGTGTCCTCCTCGAGCTTCGCCAGCATTTCCAAGAGTCTCCCTCCCACGTCACCGGTTGATGGTAGCAGTCCGGTTGGAAGTCAGCGGCGTGGGACCAGCTTGCCGGGCAGGCAGATCCCTCGACACGACGTCGAATGCCGCCGCGGCAAACTGTGCGGGCAAGGCGGCGGCGCGGCGTTTGACTACGGCCCGCCAGGCGTTGCGCCACAATAGGGTGTACATGGTGGTCGTCGCTTCCAGGCGCGCACGCCGATTCGGTGGCAGGCCCTTTCGTTCGCGTCTCGGCGTCGCTCATGTCTGGCCCCCAATACCTCGCGGTGAGCGTGCGTCGCCCCGAGACATCCGAGGCATCCGAAGGGGCCTGGCCCGTCGAACGCCGCCGCACGCGCACGATCTCAGGTTACGGCTCGTGTCCCCACTGAAAACCTGGGCGGCGTTCATCGCCGTCGCGTGTGCGATCGGTGGAACCCTGGCGTGTGCGCGCCGCGCGCCCGACCCGCCGTCCCATCTCGTCGATCGCACGCACATGGCGATGGGAACGGAAGTGACGGCGACGGCGTGGACGGTGAACGACGCCGGCGCGGTGTCGGCTTTCGAAGCGGCTTTTGCCGAGTTCGATCGGCTGGACGCGCTGATGAGCGTGTGGCGCGACGGCAGCGACGTGACCCGGCTGAACGCGGCGGCGGGCCTGCACCCGATACCGGTCAGCGCCGAGGTTCGTGAAGTGCTCGCGGTGGCGCGTCAGGTCAGCGACTGGACGGACGGTAGATTCGACATCACGTTCGGCGCGCTGGCCGGGCTATGGAAATTCGACTACCAGGACAAGGACAGCACCGTCCCTTCCCGCGCCGACGTCCTGGCGCGGCTGCCACTCATCAACTATCGCGACGTCGAATTCGACGAGCGCGCGGGCACCGCATATCTGAAACGACAGGGAATGCGCGTGAATCTCGGCGGCATCGGCAAGGGCTACGCCGTCGATCGCGCTGTCGGCATCCTTCGCGCACGAGGTTTGACCGATTTCATGGTCCAGGCCGGAGGCGACTTGTATGTCGCCGGCCGCCGGGGCGACCGGCCGTGGCGGCTGGGGATTCGCGATCCGCGCGGGCCGGCGGACACGAGCTTCGCGGCGCTCGATCTGACCGACGGCACTTTCAGCACGTCGGGCGACTACGAGCGCTTTTTCATCAAGGATGGACGCCGCTACCATCACATTCTCGACCTGTCGGTCGGCGAGCCGGCTCGAGGCTGCCGCAGCGTCACCCTCGTGACCGAACAGGCCGTGATCGCCGACGCGCTGGCGAAGGGCGTGTTCATTCTCGGTCCGGATGCGGGCATGGCGCTGATCGAGCGGCTGCCCAAGGTAGAAGGTGTGATCGTGAGTGCGAAGAACGAGGTGTTGATCTCGTCCGGCTTGAAGCGGCGCCTGATGCTGTTGGCCCCGCCGACGGATGCGCCCTGAATTAGAAGGGCTAGAGATCCGCAGGAGCTGCCACTACCGTCGCGGCACGCCCGGCGGGGACCAGCTTGTTCCCCTGCTTCTTCAGGATGATGATCCAGTGCGGGCACTTCTTCTCGTCCATGTAGAGCCGCTCGCAGTCGTCGCAGCGGACGCATTCGCTCTTGACGATCTTCGGCCCGCGGATGGCCCCCCAGTCGCAGGCCTTCTGGCAGATCTTGCAGGTGTTGCATTCCTTCCACCGCTTGATCCGGAAGACGGTCAAGTTGGAGAGGATGCCGAGCGCCGCGCCCACCGGGCACAGGTAGCGGCAGTAGAGATTCCTGACGAAGACCGTGGCGGTCAGGAGCACGCCCAGCCCGATCCACATCACCACGCTGCCGTGAAAGCTGAACATCCAGAACGGCTCGATGTAGCGATAAATCAAGCGGTCGCGCGTTACCAGGAAATACAGGATGGCGCCCGCCAGCACCACGTACTTGATGTTCAACGCCTTTCGATCCAGGTGGTCCGGCAGCTCGCGGCGCCATTTCGGCGGGACCACGCGATCCATCAGCTGCGTCAACGCACCGAACGCGCACATCCGCCCGCAGTACAAGCGCCCCCACAACACCGTTGCGACGACGGTGAAGAGGGCGAGGAAATACCAGGCCAGGCTGTACTTGAAGATCGGCAGATTCCAGTCGAGCAGGGCGAAGACGTTCACGATCGAGATGAGCTGGCTCTTCATGAAGCCCAGGTACACCACCGCGACCGCAAACGTCACGTACTTCAGCTTCGTGCTCTTTCGAAAGAAACTGACGAGGGCGAGGGCGGTGAACGCGCCGAATCCCACCAGGTCGAGCGCCTGGGCTCCCACCACCTGACGCCACGATGGCGTGTCGTCTTCTTCGTCGGGAAACTCCCAACTAGCGGGAGGCGTCGGCGCAGCCGCGCTCTGGGAAGGCGTAGTCTGCGCGGCGGCGGACTGCGCGCGAAGTGTCACGTGCGCCGCGGGCCACGAGCACAACGCTGCGCTCAGCAAGCACCCGATGAGGACAGCCTTCGTCACTTGGGAGGCTCGGCGGTGAGAAGCTGCCGGGCGACGCGCCTCGAGGTGTTGCGCACCGACCGCGATACCGTCGTCACGCTGATCGTGGCGCGCGAGACCGCATCGATGTCGCTGCCGACCTTGAACGGGTCGCGGATGTTCTTGCCTTTGAATTGCGCGGCGAACTCCGGCCGATCGATCGAAAAGTTCCCGTACGGCTCGTGATGATCCGTGACGATGATGCCGGCCAGAACGCCGTTGGGGGCCATGCCCACCAACACCTTGATCGGGCCGTCGTAGCCTCGTTCGAGCGGATCGAGCTCCGTGGTCCAGTAGGCCAGGCCGATCAGCGTTTTCAGCCCGGACTTCGCATCGCTGGCAAACGCGCTGAAATGCGGCGGGTCGCCTTCCTTGGGAGAGAATGCCGCCGCCGCGGGGAACAGTCTCTTCAACTGCGCCTGCAGGGACGCGTCGAGCGGTGCCTGCGCGCCGGCCGTAATCATTCGCCCGGCGACCAGCAGCAGAGTGACGATCGCGATTTTTTTCAAGGATCTCTCCTGGCCGCCCGATTATAGCGTGAGTCGTTTCGCCTTCGGAGCGAGGAGACCAGATCTCGCGGTAGAGGTCGCGCGTCTGCCCTGCAGTCGTGCTGGTTGGTACGCCAAAAATGTCACTATGAAAACCAAGAGCCAAAAACGTACCGATGCTCGATTTCGTGCTTTCGTAGTTGACTTTCAGAAACGACGAACACACTCACTCGCCATCACGAAGAAATCCAGGTCCTGGTCGGGATCACGAGAAACGCAGGGGTTGGTTTGCAAACGGGCGGGACACATCTGTAGGCTCGTGTATAGTCGCGCGGAACATTCGGTGGACTGTCTGCTCGCAACCACGACCGGCCGCTCCGTTGTCGCGGCCGGAAAATCGCGGTCAACAACGGGGTCAAGTGGTACTGCGTCAGCGCATACAGGCCACTGGTAAAGGGGGCGGCGTTGATTCACAGACTGCTCGTCGTCGTAACGGTTCTCGTCTTCTTGCCGGGGAGCCTGGCCGGGGTCGCACAGAGCACCGACAAGAATCCATTGGCCAACGTCAAGAGCCTGAAGTGCAAGTTTCCCGTCTACACCGTCGGATCGTGGAAGAACGGCGAGGCGAAAGCGGAAGTCAGGCAGTCGCAACAGTTCAACCTCGAGATTGACGAGATCGATGCGGACAGCGGAACCGCCCGGGTCACCGGCACGTCGGGACCGACCCACGTCACGGCGCTCTTGACGATCAGCAGTCTTCATTTCGTGGAGCGAACCGTGACCGGTACACTGACCATCACCACGGTCTTCGCGTCGGAAGGCAACGTCCGGACCTACCGCGCCGTCCATTCGCGGCACGACTACCTGCCGATGTCGCTTCCGGGGTACGTGTCCGAGCCCAGCGTGTCCCAGAATTACGGGGAATGCGAAGTCCCCGCGGCGCCGGTCAAGTAGGACCGAAAAAGCTCGGTCGCGGTGCCGTTCGGCGGCGGCGCGCCCAGTCGTTGCGCTCAATTGCCCGGGATATTGCCGAAATTGCAGGGGTGGGTTCACGAATCCTGAGCAGGCCACTGTTTCTCGGTGATCGTGGCGCCCTCGGTGTGGCTATCCCAACCGGCCTGGGGAAACGCGGCCCCAACCGAAATTGACAGCCAGGTGACAGCGAATCCGCCGTAAGATACCCACTGGCGGACAGTGTGTCCGCGCCAGCGTGGGAGCGCGTCTGATGAGAAGGGGCCCGTTCGTCTTCCTGTTCGCCGCCGCCTGCGCGGGTTTTCTCGTGGCCGCCACGAGTCACCCTCGTGCGTCGAGTCCCCAGCAGGCCGTGCCGGCCGCGTCGGCCTCGTCCGAGCGTGCGCTCGTCGAGAAGTACTGCGTCACCTGCCACAACCAGCGCGCGAAAATTGGTGGACTGGCTCTCGACGGCGTCGATCCCGGTCATGCGCCGGAGGGCGCCGAAGTCTGGGAAAAAGTCATCCGCAAAGTCCGCGGCGGGCTGATGCCTCCGGTCGGCATGCCACGACCTGAGAAGGCGGCGCTGACCAGTTTCGCCGCGTCTCTCGAGACCGCCATCGACACGGCCGCGGCCGCCCATCCCAAGCCGGGACGGCCCGTGCTTCATCGTCTCAACCGGTCGGAGTATGGCAATGCGATCCGCGATTTACTCGCGCTCGACGTCGAGGTCGCGTCGCTCTTGCCGCCCGACGAAGAAGCCTACGGATTCGACAACATCGCGGACGTGCTCGGCGTGTCGCCCGCGCTGATGGAGCGCTATCTTTCGGCGTCGTGGAAAGTCGCGAGTCTGGCCGTCGGCAACCCGAAGATCACGCCCACGAAGGACACGTTTCGGGTTCGCGGCGATCTCTCGCAGCACGACCACATCGAAGAACTGCCGGTCGGCACCCGGGGCGGGATGCTGGTCCGCTACACATTCCCGGTCGACGGCGAGTACCTCGTCAGCCCGAAGCTGTATCGGGAAACGGTCAACATCATTCGCGGGCTCGAAGTGGCGCACGACCTGGAGGTCACATTCGACGGGCAGCGCGTCAAGCTCGAGCGTTTTGGCGGCAAGAACGACGAACTGGCCAACTACCTCAATCCGACCGCCGCCGGCGACGATCTCGAAAAGCGCTTTCAAAGCCGTCTATCCGTCAAGGCGGGGCCGCACACGATCGGTGTGGCGTTCCTGAAGAAGAGCTCGGCGACGACCATCGAGCTGTTGCAGCCGTTCGAGCGTGAGCGGATCGACCCGATCACGCCGGTGGGCATCCCGGAGCTCGACCAGGTCACCATCGAGGGTCCGTTCAACGTCACGGGGCCAGGCGATTCGCCGAGCCGTCGCCGGATCTTCACCTGCAAATCCGCAGATGGCGCGCCGGGCATGGCCTGCGCGCGAACGATTCTCTCTGCCTTGGGCAAACGAGCGTATCGCCGGCCTCTCACCGACACCGAGACCGATCGCCTGCTCGGCTTCTACCAGCGCGAGCGGACGGGGGGCGGCACCTTTGACGCGGGAATCGAGAACGCGCTGGCGTTCGTGCTGGTCAGCCCTCAATTCCTGTTCCGATTCGAGCGCGATCCCGATGTCACCCCCGCGGACGGCGTCTTTCGCCTGAGCGATCTCGAGCTGGCGTCGCGGCTCTCCTTCTTTCTCTGGAGCAGCATCCCTGACGACCAGCTGCTTGATGTCGCCATCAAGGGCCGGCTGAAAAATCCGGTGGTGCTCGAGCAGCAGGTGAAGCGGATGCTCGCCGACCAGCGCGCGCGTGCGCTCGGCAGCAATTTCGCCGGCCAGTGGCTCTACCTGCGCAACCTGAAGGGCCTGCTGCCGGACGAAGATGTCTTCCCGGATTTCGACGACAATCTGCGTCAGTCGCTGCAGCGAGAGACCGAGATGCTGTTCGAGAGCGTGGTGCTCGAGGATCACAGCGTCCTCGATCTGCTGACCGCGAACTACACCTTTCTCAACGAGCGTCTCGCCCGCCACTATGGGATTCCCGGCGTCTACGGCGATCAGTTCCGGCGCGTCGCGGTCCGCGACGATTTCCGCAAGGGGTTGCTCGGGCACGGCAGCATCCTGACGTTGAACTCGTACGCCAACCGCACGTCGCCGGTGACGCGCGGTAAGTACGTGTTGACCAACATCCTGGGAACGCCGCCGCCGCCGCCGCCTGCGAACGTGCCGCCGCTCGACGAGAAGCCGGGCAAGCCGTTGTCGATGCGCGAGCGGATGGAGGAGCATCGCAAGAGCCCCGCGTGTTCGAGTTGCCACAAACTGATGGATCCAATCGGCCTCTCGCTCGAGAACTTCGACGCGATCGGCCGGTGGCGCGATGCGGACGGCGGTGTCAGGATTGACGCATCCAGCACGCTGTGGGACGGCACCGAGGTGAAGGGGCCGGCGGGACTGCGACAGGCGATTGTGAGCAGGCCGGAGCAGTTTGCGCGGACGACCACGGAAATGCTTTTGACCTACGCGCTCGGGCGCGGCCTCGAGTACAGCGACATGCCCGTCGTCCGCGCCGTCGTGCGAGATGCGGCCCGCCGCGACTACCGGTTCTCCGCGCTGGTGACGGGGATCGTCTCGAGCGTCCCGTTCCAAATGAAAACAAAGAGGGCCGAGGACAATTGAGAACGCACGAGGGACGTCAATCGGTTAAGAACCGCAAAGGCCACCAAGGTCACAAAGGCTCCTCGATGCTTTGTGATCTTCGTGTGCTTGGTGGTTCGGCAACTCAATCTCGCTACATGGTCTAAGGAGCCACGCGATGTTCATTACCAGGAAGCACCTGTCGCGACGCGCATTCATTCGAGGCGGCGTTGGTGCGACGATCGCGCTGCCGTTTCTGGATGCGATGGTGCCGGCGCAGACGCCGCTCGCCCGGACAGCGGCGGTGCCGACCGAGCGCTTCGGCTTCATCTACGTCCCGCACGGCTCGATTATGAAGGATTGGACGCCGGTGCAGGAAGGCGCCGGCTTCGAGTTCTCGCCGATCCTCAAGCCGCTCGAGCGGTTCCGCGATCGTCTGACGGTGCTGACCAACCTGTCCAACAACGGCGAGAACGGCCACTCGCCGAGCACCGCCATGTGGTTGAGCGGCACGTTCCCCGCGAAGGGCAGCGTCATCCACTTGAACACGACGGTCGACCAGATGATCGCGCAGCACCGCGGGCAGGGGACCACATTCCCGTCGATCGAGCTGGCGACCGAAGATCACTCGAGCCATCTGGGCAGCTGCGCGGGCGATTTCCTCTGCTCGTACATGAGCACCATCTCGTGGCGTACGCCGACGCAGCCTCAACCGATGGAGATCAACCCGCGCGTGGTGTTCGAACGCATGTTCGGCGGCGACGCCGCCACGCCCCAGGAGCGCCGCGCGCGTCTCGATCGGAACACCAGCCTCTTGGACGCGATCGGCGAGAGCGTCGCGGACCTGCAGCGAGGCCTGGGGCCGCGGGATCGAGCCAAGCTGACCGAATACCTGGACAACGTGCGCGAGATCGAGCGCCGGATTCAACAGGCTGAAAGACAGCGGACCGACACGCTGCTCGAAGTGCCGGCGACGCCGATCGGCGTGCCCGAGTCGTGGGAAGAGCATGCCAAGTTGATGTTCGAGCTGATGGCGCTCGCCTACCAGGGCGACCTGACGCGCGTGATCTCGTTCATGATGGCGCGCGAGCTCAGCACGCTCAGCTACCCGCAGATTGGCGTGGCCGACGGTCATCATCCGGTGTCGCATAACAATGGTGTGCCGGAACAGGTGGCCAAGAAGGCCAAGATCGATTCCTATCATCTGGCGCTCTTTGCCGGCTTCCTCGAGCGGCTGCGCGCCACGCCGGACGGCGACGGCAACCTGCTCGATCACTCGATGTTCGTCTACGGCAGCGGCATGAGCAACGGCAACCTGCACTCGCACGACAACCTGCCGATTCTCGTCGCCGGCGGCGGCGCCGGCCGTTTGAAGGGCGATCGGCATCTGAAGTTCAAGCCGAATACTCCGTTGTCGAACCTGATGATCGCGGTGCTCGACAAAGCCGGCGTGCCGACCGAGAAGTTCGGCGACAGCTCCGGGCGTATCGAACTGTAGAAGGGTTGCGTGCGGCAGGCCCGCAGGCGTGTCGGGCCTCACGCCGCGCCTGGATCGCCCGAGGCCGCAGGCGCGGGATGAACGTCTCGGCGTTCTTCCGCGAGCGGAGTGGTGAAACGACAGGCGCCGTGGCGAAATGACAAGCGCCGTGGCGAAATGACAGCAGCGTCCGGCGTCGCCGGACCGGGAGCGCGATTGTATGGCTGGCGCACGCATTCTGGGGTGGTGTTTGGCGGTCTCGTTCGCGGCGGCCGGTGCGGTGGCCGCGCCAACCGACGTCAGGCTCGCGTCGGCGATGAAGAATCGCGACAAGGCGTCCGTGCGGTCGCTCCTGGCGCAGCGCATCGACGTCAACATCCCCGACGTCGAGGGGATGACCGCGCTCCACTGGGCGGCGCACTGGGACGACCTCGACACCGCCCAGCAGCTGCTACGCGCCGGCGCGAACGCCAAGGCGACCAATCGATACGGCGTCACGCCGCTGCACGAAGCCGCCACCCTGGGCAGCGCGGCCATGATCGAAACCCTGCTGAAGGCCGGCGCCGATGCGAACGCCGTCTACGGCGAGGGTGAAACCCCGCTGATGGCCGCGGCGCGGACCGGCAGCGTGGACGCCGTGAAGATGCTGCTGACCTTCGGCGCGGCCGTGAACGCCCGCGAAACCTTTCGGGGACAGACCGCGCTGATGTACGCCGTGGCCGAAAACCACGCGAACGTGGTCAAGCTGCTGATCGAGCTGAAGGCCGACGTGAACGCGCGGTCGATCCATTACGAATTTCCGAAGTTGACCGGTGGAAACGGCGGGATCATCCACGATCGTCCCGAAGGCGGACTCACCCCGATTTTCTTCGCGGCACGGCAGGGCGCGGTTGAAACGGCAGATCTGCTGATCGCGGCGGGCGCCGATCTGAAGGCCGCCGAGCCCCAATACGGCTTTACGCCGATGCAGACGGCCATTTTCAACGGCCACTACGATCTGGCCGCGCGGCTGGTCGACAAGGGCGCGGACGTCAACGACGGCTCGCTCTACACCGCCGTCGAGATGCGCAACCTCGCGCGCTACAGCAACCGTCCCAATCCGCCCGACGCCGACAAGGAATTGACCAGCCTCGACCTCATCAAGGTCCTGCTCGCGCACGGCGCGGATCCCAATCGCGTCTATACGAAGAAGATCCCGCCCCGTCAGGCGCAAGGCGATATCGTCGTCACGCCTGGCGCCACGCCGTTGTACCGCGCCATGAAGGCCACCGACCTTACGGTCGCGCGCCTGCTCCTCGACAAGGGCGCCAACCCTTCGGCGGCGATCAAGGACGGTTCGACGCCGCTGATGATGGCCTCAGGGATGGGCGCGCGCCGCATCGCCACCGATGAAGACGTCATCGAAAAGACCGGCACGGCCGATCCACTCGACGCGGTGAAGATGTTCGTGGAGGCCGGTGCCGACCTCGACGTGCAGAACGACCTGGGCAATACGGCGTTGCACTACGCCGCCCAGACAGGCGCCACGCGCATCGTCGAGTATCTCGTCGCCAGGGGCGCGAGGCTCGACGTCTACAACTATGCGGGCCAGGCGCCAGTCGACCTGACCAGGAGCCAGCCGATCAAGAAGCTGATGGAGAGCCGAACCCAGTAACGGTCCTGAGCTCGGCCTCCCACGCCCACAGCTGTATGGCGGCCTGCTGGCTGCTCAGCGGCCTGGCGCCTTGTACTTTGCCGCTCTCTTTTTCGCCTGGTCCATCTCCTCAACACCGATCAAGACGGTCGTGCGGCACGAGGCTCCGCCGCTTGCCCCGATGGCAAGCGATGCGGCCGAGACCGCGGCGTTGTCGGGCACGTCGATGATCGCGATCACGTCCGCCTTTCCGAAGGCGAAATACATCGCGTCCAGTGTCCCCCCCACGCTCTCGATCAGCTTCCTGGCGGCCTCTTGCCGCTTCGTGCCCCCGTCTTTCAGAACGCCTTTGGCGCCCTCCGCGGTGTAGGCCACTTCGATCAAGTACTTCGGCATCTCATCCTCCCGGTTGGGTGTTTCATTGACAGCGTGTGGTCGGCTGCTCTCGAACAGTCGCGAGTGTGGACCACGAAGAATAGAAAGGGGGTCACTTGGAAATCGTTTCCAGATCAGTTGACGCGGAATCAAGCAGCACCGCGAGACGGGTCAGCGCTCGTGACACTCGCGCGACCTCGTTCTCGGCTTCCGCGTAGCGCGCCTGCTCGATACCCTCTCGAACGCCCGGGATGGTTTTGACGCTGTAGCCCGTGTACAGCCCAGGAGCGTAAAGCAGGTGACGATACCACGGACGGTTCGGTAGCCCGGCCGCGTCGATGAGTTGCGGCTCCGCTTCGCGGAGCTTGGCGTTCAACGCGCGGAGCGCCGTGGGGTTTTGCGCCACGCGTCCTCCGGCCGTCGCCAGCGACTTCTCGTAGCGCCGAGCGCTGACGCCGAGCGCTGCGGACGCGTTTTCGAGCGGCGCGAAATTGAGCGCAGGCGGGACCGGTTCCGTCTTCGGGGGCACCTGCTGACGGCGAGGGTCGGCGATCACCGCAAAGATCCCCTCTTCTACTTGACGGTTCCGCTCGCGCACGTCGTCCCGCTTCTTGCCCAGGAGCTCGGCGAGCTCCTTCACGTATTTCTCGACCGTATTCGAGAGCCCGGTGAAGGCGAACGGCAGCACGTCGCTGTCGGCCAGCCGGATCACCGCCGTGCCGATGGTCTGCGCGAGCGCGCGCCCGTAAACGAAATCACGGTCCAGGAAGCGGGTGTAGAAATAGAAATCGTCGTAAATCGAGTGATAGATGCCGTCCTGATCCTCTTCGTCGAAGGCGAGATTGAGCGAGGCAACTCCAGCATGCTGGAGGAAGGGCGAATAGTCCGACCCCGAGCCGAGCGCGCCGATTCGCAGGTCGTGCCGTTCGCGCGCGTCCTTGCGCTCGTCCGCGGTGCCGCGCGCGATGGTCCGCGCCTGTCGCCGCGTCCACACCGAGACCTTCGTTTCGGGATCGGGGACGTCGCGTGCCACCGCGTTGATGAAGGCCTCGAGCGAATGCGACCCGCTCATGTTCAGGAAGCCTCGGCCGTTGCCGTCGCTGTTGATGTAGGCCACACCGTGCAGCTTCAAATCGTCGGCATGGGCTTCAACCCACTCCGTCGATCCAAGCAGCGCCGGCTCCTCGCCGTCCCACGCGGTGTAGACGATGGTGCGTTTGGGTGTCCAGCCTTGCTTGCGAAGCTCGCCGAGCGCCCGGGCCTCCTCGAGCATGGGCGCCATGCCGCTCACGGGATCGGCGGCGCCGTTGACCCACGCGTCGTGATGGTTGCCCCGCAAGATCCATTCGTCCGGAAAGGTCGATCCGGGCAGCCTGGCGATCACGTTGTAAAGGGGCTTCGTGTCCCAGTTGAACGCGACCTTGAGGTGCGCCTTCGCCGGCCCCGGGCCTATGTGGTACGTGATCGGGAGCGCGCCGCGCCACGCCTCGGGGACCGTGTCGCCGTGAATCGCGGCGAGCAGCGGTTGGGCATCAGCGTGCGAAATCGGCAGCACCGGGATTTTCGTGAGCGTGGTCGCCTCGCTGAGCGCGAGCCGCCGGGCATTCGGCGTGGCGCCCACCCCGGGCGTCAATGGGTCGCCGGGCGCCACCGGCATGTCCATCACGCTGCCGCGCTGCACACCGCCGCCCGGGCGCATCGGGCCGAGCGGGAACACGTCGCCCGCCGCGTACCCGTCGTCTCTGGGATCGGAATAGATCAGACAGCCGACCGCGCCGTGTTCGGCGGCGACCTTCGGCTTGATGCCGCGCCACGATTGCCCGTACCGCGCGATCACGATCGCACCCCGCACGGAGATGCCGAGCCGGTCGAGCTGTTCGTAGTCCTCGGGCCGCCCGTAGTTGACGTACACAAGCGGCGCGGTCACGTCGCCGTCGATCGAATACGCGTTGTAGGACGGAAGCTGTTCAGACTTCTGCCCCGACGTCGGATCAACGGCGACGGTGGGTTCTTCGAGTGCCGCCGTGAACTTCGTCGGCTCGAGAAGCTCGAGCCGGCGTTCCTTCGGCGTGGGAAACAGCACATCGAACTGCTCGATCTCGGCTTGCCATCCCCACTCCCTGAATTTAGCCAGAATCCAATCGGCGTTGGCCTTGTCCGCCGCCGACCCGACATGATGCGGCCGCGCGCTCAAGTGCTCCATGTAGCTCTTGAGGTTGGCCGGCTGCGGAAGGCCGCGGAACGACTCGTCCCAGGCTTTCGTCGGCGAGGATTGCGCGTTAGGCGACGCGGTGATTCCCGCGAGCGCGACGCAGAGCGCCAGCGGCCGAAGCCGCCTGATGGGTCGAGAGCCTGCGGATCGTTCGGTCTTGCGTGTCATGGTTCAACCCTGTAGTCAGAACAAGCAGGCATGAGCGGTGGGTCGGGGTCAGTCGACTCTGGGATCGCCGCTGCCGCCTGGTGTGGCATCAGCGGCGGCTTGTCGGGCCGGCCAATCAGGGCGGCGCTGTCGTCCTCGCCGCCTCCGTCCGGTTGGTCCATCCCCTCGCGCGTGCGGTACACCGCACCGTGCGTCGAGCACTTGAACAGAGACATCTCGCACCGAAACAAGCCACCTCGCGCGCCAGTATAAATGTGGCGCAGCTCGCCCTGACACACAGGACACACGGGCGCGTCGCCGGCGCCCGGCAGGATTGGTAAGCCAGACATGGAGGAGGCTCCTGTAAGCGACTACTCTAGTCCCCTGGAAGCGTGATGCGTCACATAATTCCCGGGCGGGGCATCCCGCCTCGCTTTGTTGCGACTCCTTCAAGTATGTCCAATATTCTCGGTCGTCGCGCCTTGCGATCCGGGCGCCGCGCTCCGGGACTTATACAACCCATCACGCTTCCAGGAGACCAGCAGCCCGACGATTGCCCGGTCGACAAGCGTGAGCATCCATCTCTGCCGTCGCGTGCGGTGCCGTGAGTTGCGAGCCGGTCCGCCGGCGGCGCCAGGGGGCTCTGAATTGTGCCGCAGTCTGCCCGTGACAGAATCAGCGCGCTTCGACAAACTGGTGGCTTGTACCCGCTGAAGCAGTGCCACTTGCTCTGTTCTTGACCGCTATCTTCCGGCTGCGACGTCGGAGCGGACGGTAGTCATCCGAGGGGACAGTTCACTAGTCTGGCTCGTTCTGGCAGCCGGCCGCGGGAATGCGCAGACACTGAAAGGATCGCGATGGCACTCGCAAGGTCGACACGTTCCCAGCCGCCGCCCGGAAGCGTGGCGGAGCCGCTCGACGAGGGCCAGGTGCTCGCGAAAATCAGGCGACGTCTGATTCCATTCATGTTCCTCCTCTACATCGTCTCCTATCTCGATCGCGTCAACGTCGGGTTCGCGGCGCTGCAGATGAATCAAGACCTCGGGCTGAGCGCGTCGGTCTTCGGCCTCGGGTCGGGGATCTTCTTCATCGGCTACTTTCTGTTCGAAGTGCCCAGTAACTTGATCATGGAGCGCATCGGCGCGCGCCTGTGGATCGCGCGCATCATGATTACGTGGGGCCTGGTGTCGGCCGGCATGATGTTCATGAAGGGCACGACCAGCTTCTATACGCTGCGCTTCCTTCTGGGGCTCGCCGAGGCCGGATTCTTTCCGGGCATGATTCTGTATCTGACCTACTGGTTCCCGCGGCGCGATCATGCCCGGGCCATCGCGCTGTTCATGACGGCGAACGCCGTCGCCGGCGTGGTGGGCGGCCCCATTTCTGGCGCGCTATTGACGATGCATGGCCTGGGGGGACTGGCGGGTTGGCAGTGGCTGTTTCTGCTCGAGGGGCTGCCAGCGGTCGGGCTCGGAGTGCTCGCTTTCGCGTATCTTCCCAATGGCCCCCAGGACGCGCACTGGCTGTCCGACGAGGAACGTCGTTGGCTGAAAGAGCGGCTCGCCAGGGACCGCCTGGCCGAGACCGTCAGCCGCCACGCGCCGGTCCGGCAGGTCTTCTCGAATCCGCGCGCCTGGGCGTTCTGCGCGCTGTACTTTCTCATCGTTTTGGGTCTCTACAGCATCAGCTTCTGGCTACCCCAGATCCTCAAAGGCCTGTCTGGCAGCTCCGATCTTCTCGTCGGGATGTTTTCTGCGTTGCCGTACCTCGTGGCCGCGATTGGAATGGTCTGGATTGGCCGTCACTCCGATCGTCATGGGGAGCGGCGCTGGCACGTCGCCGGCCCGGCGCTGCTTGCGGCGCTCGGCTTTCTGCTGAGCACGCAGACGAGCGTGCCCGCGCTGGCGCTCGCGAGTATCTCGCTGGCAGCCCTGGGCATCTGGGGATCCCTGGGCCCGTTCTGGGCGATGTCGACCGCCGTCTTGACCGGACCCACGGCCGCGCCCGGAATCGCCTGGATCAATTCGGTCGGCAATCTGGCCGGGTTCGTCGGGCCGTATGTCGTCGGCCTGCTCAAGGATGCGACCGGCGGGTTCGGCGCGGCGATGGCCGCGCTCGCGTTCTTTCTCGTACTGGCGGCGATCGTCGCCCTCGCTCAACCGCGAGCCGCAGCCGGCCGCCATTGAGCGGCGTCCCAGGGGAGCGGCCTGGTTTCAGGCGAAAACCGCAGTGGAATTTCCGAACGGCCTTGAGCCTGTAAGCGGGACTCTCACGATCCGGGCCAAGGCCGGGCACTACCTACACTGAACGCGTTTGGACCGGCCGGTACCGCTGCAGAAGTGCGTCGATCTCTACATGACCGGTGGGCCATTCTTCGTCTTCCGGCTGGGCACCGCTCTTCAACAGCTCTTCGATGACCTCTCGCTGTCCCGGCCTGGGTTCGTTGATCGCCGACCAAATCGCGGTGTCGAGCACATTGCCGCCATACATGGTGCGTGTTCCGAGCGGCGTATGCCACTCGAGCAGCAGCCGGACCGCGGCCACCTGCCCGCGGTTGGCCGCCCAATGCAATGCGTTCAAACCCGTGCCTGCTCCGCCTGACGGATCGACCCCGTTCCTCAACAAATACTCCGCCACCCGCGTCCGCCCGAGGAAGCACGCGCACGTAAGGGCTTCCGCCAGTGCCTTCGGTTCGCTGCGAAACCGTCCCGCCTCGTGCCAATCGATTATCCGGGCTGGTCGGTCGTCGCCTTCTGCATCGCTGAACAGCGGCTCGAGCCGCGAGAAATCGCCGTTGCGAAGTCCTTGCGCAGCGTCGCGGAATGCCTCCTCGGCCCCGTGGTCCGTCTGCATCGGCTAGCGGAAATAGTCCGGCAGGTCCTTCTTGGTGTCCCGCAGGATTTCGACAATGGCCTGCCGATCGGCCACGGAGAGGTGCGCGTAGCGCGTGTTCTTGTCCTGGCCCGACAACACCTGCCAGAGGCGGCGGTAGACGAGGCTCTTCGCGGTGTCCGGCAGCGCGCCGAACGCATCGGAGTAGATCATGTAGCTGCACGGAAACCGCATCAGCCGGCGATCCAGATCGAGCTGCCGCAGCGATCGCCCTTTCGTATCCGCGGGACCTCGCGCCGCGAATGTTTCGGAAAAGCTGGACGAGCCACGGATCTTGTTGGGAAGCGGCACCTCGTAGGTAAACAACATGTAGTCGGCCAGGTCGCCGGCTGCCTGCTGCAGGCGCGGAAGGTCAGGCGCCTTGCCCTCGCGCGCCGCGAGCCGCGATTCCCACCCCATGCGCGTGATGAGGTTGGTCATATTCGTCTGATGTTCGAGCACCATCAGCGCCGCCACGTCGCTGTGCGCCGACAGGTAGCCCGTCGTGTCGAATTGGCCGTCGAGCGATTTCAGCTCGCGCGCTTCCGACTTCACGGCGTCGGCCGTGCTTGCCGTCGAGATAGGCTTGTTCCCGATATGACGAATCGATCCCAGGCTGCCGGTCAGGTACCAGCCCCCCCACCGGGTGTCAAAGCTCGAACGATGATCGCTGGCGAAGCCGGAGGCATAGGCGTTCTTGTCCGCCGGCAGCGTCTGCATGCTGAAGACAAACAGCCCGGGCACACCGAGCGTCGTCCACGACAGGTGGCAGGCCAGGCAATTGTCGTCGCGTGTGAATCGCGGCGCGTCGGCGGCGGTCTGCGCGAGCGAGTAGAAAATCACGCCCTGCCGTGGATCGTGTGTCGCCACTTCGAGAATCTTGCCGCCTCGCACGTAACCAACGGCGACCGCGTCGTTGAAGTACAACGCCCGCGGGTTCTTCAGACCGATCAAGTCGCCCTGCGAGCTGTTCTGCGAGAAGAGGGCGACCTGCGATTCGACAGGGACGTTGAGCGCATTGAGCGTGGCGCGCAGATAGCCGGTCGGGCCCTCGAATGCGAGCTTCAAGCTTCCGTCCTCGATCTTGCGGTTCAGTTCGCTCACCCGATCAGTCGTCGGGCCCTTGGAATATTGAATCGCGGCATCGTCGCGCGAAGCGACGAAAGCGTCCTCGCGCTGCGCGAGCGCGCTGGCGGCCGCGACCGCAAAGGCGAGCAACCCGATAAGAAAGACAGGACGTCTCATGTTTCTCCGCTGCCTAGAGGACGAGCATCACACCATGATAGACGGGAGCCGCGACTTCGCCAAGGCGCGCATGGGCGCCAGTCCCCTTACCAAACACGTTGCATTCCGGCCCCGACGATGGCATGTTCGTACCTGCCGGCGACGCCTTCTTCCGGAGACGGCCATGCAAACAAAGACCTTGCTGACGGTCGACGATTTTTTCGCGCTGCCCGACGATGGGAAGCTGTACGAGCTGTTGGCGGGTGAGTTGTATATGAACCCGACTCCAGCATTTCGGCATCAGGATGTCGCGAAGCGCCTGTTCCTCCAGCTCGAGCGATTTTTCGAAGGAAAAGGCCTCGCGGAAGTGTTCTTCGCCCCGCTCGGCGTCATCCTCAGTCAGAACGATGTTGCAGCACCTGATCTCCTGGTGGTGGCGGACACCGCGCAGTTTTCGCAACGTGGGGTCGAGGGCCCGCCACTGCTGGTCGTGGAGATCCTGTCGCCGTCCAATGCGAGGTACGATCGCGTGACCAAAGCCGCCCGTTACCTGGATCTGGGCGTGGAGCACTACTGGATCGTCGATCCTCGAAAGCGGCATCTCCTCTGCCAGGGTGCGGATGGGGGACGATGGACGGTGGTCGCCGAAGGGACGAACGAGGATCGAGTCAGCGATCCGTTCTGGCCCGGGTTGGTCGTCGACTTGAGCGGCCTCTGGCGCCGGGAGTTACCATAGCGCCGAGTAGGCCGCCGTCATTTCCAAAGCGTAAACACGAAGTCACGAAGGCACCAAAAACATTGGATTCTTTCGTGTCTTCGTGTTTTTGTGGTTGCATTGGGAGCCTGCAAGCCAGCAGAACAGGCCATTAGACAGTCTTGACCGCCGACCGGCGAGAGTGAAGATTTCGATGCAACTTTGAAGGAGCACACGATGATGAGCTCGATGAATCGATTGGCGGCTGCTGGCGCGGCGGCCGCGAGCGCGGTTCTGCTTGCGATGGCGGCAGGCCATGCGCAGACGCCGATCAAGTGCGACCCCGATAACGGTGGCTTGAAGCTGCCGGCCGGTTTCTGTGCCGCCGTGGTCGCCGAAAACAATCCGACCGCACGGCACCTGGCGGTCGCGCCGAATGGCGACGTGTACGTCTCGCGTCAGGGTGGTGGCCAGCGCGGGGGCACGCCAGTCAATGGCGGTGTCGTGGCGTTGCGCGACAAGGACGGCGACGGACGTCTCGAGACCAGAGAAGAGTTCGGCACCGGCAGCGTCACGGGTATTGCGCTTCGAAATGGCTATCTGTACCTGGCCAAATTCAACTCGGTCGAGCGCTTCAAGATGACGCCCGGCCAGCTCAAGCCGGCGAGCGAAACGCCCGAAGTCGTTGTCAGCGGTCTGCCGGGCGTGCCGCAGCATGGCGACAAGGGGATCGCGTTTGACGGGAAGGGCGGCCTGTACGTGAACGTCGGCGCGCCGTCGAATGCGTGCCAGGACCCGGATCGACGGCCTGGCGCCAAGGGGCAGGATCCCTGCCCGCTGCTCGAGAAGAACGGCGGCATCTGGAGGTTCGACGAGAACAAGCTCGGCCAGAAGCAGGAAGATGGAAAGCGCTGGGCGACCGGACTGCGGCAAATGCCGGGCATCGCCTACCACGACAATGCGGTGTACATCGCGATGAACAATCGCGATCAACTGGATGCGTTCTGGCCCGACACCTTCAAGGTGGAAGACAACGCCAATCGGCCCGCCGAGCCGCTCAATCGCGCGGAGAAAGAGGACACCAATTTCGGTTGGCCGTACTGCTTCTTCGATTATCCGCAAAAGAAGTTCTTGACCAATCCCGAATACGGAGGCGACGGGAAAAGCGGCGCGCGATGCGCGGCGTTCACACCGCCCGTCGCGGCATTCCCCGCGCACTGGGCGCCTGTGGACGTGATGTTCTATACCGGGTCGCAGTTCCCGCAGAAATATCGCGACGGCGCGTTCATCGCGTTTCACGGATCGTGGAATCGCGCGCCCGAACAGGCGGGTTACAACGTGACGTTCCAACCGATGGCGAATGGCAAAGCGGCCGGCGCCTTCGAAATTTTCGCCGACGGCTTCACCGGGAAGACGACCCCGCTCAAGGCACCGGGTGAAGCGGTGTCGCGCCCCGACGGCCTGGCGCAGGGGCCTGACGGCTCGCTCTACATCTCCGAAGATGTGAAGGGCAAGATGTGGCGGGTGTTCTATCGGCCCGGCAAGTAGACCAGCAGGGCGGGTCGGGCCGTCCGACCTGCTCTACTTCTTCGTCTTCTCGCAGTTCCCGCCTTCACACCGGTTGTTCTCGTTGCAGACCATCTCGAACAAGCCTGTCTTGTCCCACTCAGGATGCAGCTTCATCTCCCAATCGACGGACCATGGCCTGGTGAAGATCTTGGGATCGTCCACGGTGAACTGGTACGAAATGGTGTTCGCGTCGGTGCGGCGAAAACGCTCGATCGTGTGGAAGGCCTCGGAGTGCATTCGGTACTCCTTGGGGTTCTGGTAATACCAGTCGTCCAGCGACCAGCGTTTGTAGTTCGTCGCGTCGACGACGAGCGTGTCGCCCTCCCAATGCCCGATCGGCTCGCCGTAGAACGTGGGCTCGATGTCCTTCGCGTGCGGGCGTCCGTCGAGCGGGATGAGGCGCGTGACGCGCATGAATTCCGTGACCATCACCATGGTTTTCGGGGTGTGGACGATCTGAATCGGGTACGGGCCCAGGAATGCCGAAGGAAATCCGGACGGCATGCAGAACGCGCGCGGCTCGTCGTGACGGGGATCTCCGGTGCGGGGCTCGTAAAACAGCGCCTCGCCGCCCGGCTTGAACGGCGCCATCTTCGCCTTGTCAAAGACCGTGGCCCCGCCGCCTCGGCCGCCAGGCGCCTTCGGTGTATCCCACATGCCGGAGAAATCGGGCTTTCCGTCCGCCATCCGCGGAATGCTGGTGTTGGCCTGCGACTGAGCGTGGACTCGTGTGTCTCCGATCGACAGTGACGACATCGAGGGCAGAAAGGACGCCATCAGCAGCGCCAGGGCAGACAGCGGCACGACGATACGCATTCTCATGATTGGTCTCCTCGAAGCACCGTGGCCCACCCGGCAGGATCGGCCATCAGCGCTAGCTGCCAAGCCATCAGCCCTGACCCCCTCAGCCTGTTCTGCTAGCGCGACTGCGGAAGGGCGTCTTCGTTCGACGCCGTGAACACGCGCCGGCCGTCGGCGAACGTCACCGTGCCCCCCGACGCGTTGTTCGATCCATCACGCGCGCGAAATCCCTCGACGACGATGACGTCGCCGATCTTCAATCGGTCTTTGACGATACCGCGCCGCTGCAACACGCCGGGCGGGCCTCCCGAGAACGCCCAGTTCGAGACGGTGCCGTTCGCGTCCTTCACGTCCAGGAAGAACCAGATGTGCGGGTTCGTCCACTCGACTTTCGTCAGCGTGCCGGTGACCTTGATCGGTTGCGTATTGTCGTATTCCGCGGCGAAGGAGTGGTGGGCGATGGCCGGCGCCGCCGCAAGCGCCAGAAGACTGCCGACAAGAGCGAGGAACCGAGGCCTCATTGCGTACCTCCATGCGGGGCGTTCGGGGAACTGCGCTTCAGCATAGACTACATTTTGAGCGCGTGAGAATCCAAGACGATCGCCCGCCGACGGGCTGGAACATGTCGCTGTCGTCCCTCGCATGATGCGCACGCACAGCCGCACGGTCATCGTCGAGTGGGGGCATTGCGATCCGGGCGCGATCGTGTATTTCCCGCGCTATTTCGAGTGGTTCGACGCGGGCACTGCCGCACTTTTCGAAGACGCGGGGATCCCGAAGGCCGCCATGCTCTCGAAGTACGGGTGCGCCGGCATTCCGGTGGTCGACCTTCGGTCGCGCTTCTACAAACCGTCGACCTACGGCGATCGGGTCACGGTCGAGTCGTCCATCACGGCCTGGCGGCGCAGCAGCTTCGACCTGCATCATCGCCTCCTTCGCGGCGAAGAACTGGCGGTGGAGGCGTTCGTGACGCGAGTGTGGACGGTGCGCGCTCCGGACGGCAGCCTGACGAGCGGCCCGACTCCGGCTGAGGTGATCGCCCTTTTCTCCGGCAGCGAAACGTGAAACCAGATAGAATCTGGCGCTTCGCCGTTTCAAGGTTCATCGGCCACGTCCGCCTCACGGTGGATCGGTTTTCGTCCGGCTAAGGCGGTCCTGTGCATCCAGACCTCGAAGAAGCTATTGCGTTTCACGAATCAATTGTTGCGGAAGGTGGCAAGGCGCTCATCGGGTACGAGACGGCGAAGGCGCTCGCCAACGTTGTGCTGCTGTCCGAGATTCCGACAACCTACGACAAGAACGAGCAACGCCAGGTCAACGCCGGCAATTTGTTGCTGAGGGGTGTGCCTGGCGTCGGCAAGACATTCTTCGGCGTCATCCTCGCGGCGATCAGCGACGCCAAGTTCGCGCGCATCCAGGGTCGCGCCGACCTCCAGCCGACCGAGGTCGTCGGGTTCCAGATGATCAATCCGGCGACCGGCGCGCTGGTCACCGAATTCGGCCCGCTGGCGTCGGCGGAAGTCATCCTGCTCGACGAGATCAACCGCATCCCGCTGAAGTCGCAAAGCGCGTTCCTCGAGGGGCTCCAGGATCGCACGGTCACTGTCGGTAAGACGACCTATGAGTTGCCGGCGTTCAGCTTTGCGATTGCCACCATGAACCCGATCGAGCTCGGACAGGGGACGTTTCCGTTGTCCGAGGCGGCGACCGATCGATTCGCCATCATGGTGAATATCGGCTACCTCGCGCCGGCCGAAGAAGCCAAGCTCGTGAACTTCGACTTCAAGCGCGTCCGGCTGAATAAGTTGATGCCCAAGGAGCGGATCATCCAGCTTCGCGGGGCCATCAGCCAGGAAGTCTTCCTGCACGAGCGGCTCGGCATCTATATCCAGCGTCTGGTGGCCGCGTCGCGGCCGTACAACCCGGATACCGACTGGCTGATTCATTCGCCGTCCGAGCTGGTCGAGCACAGCGTGGATCTTGGCGCCTCGCCTCGCGCGATCATCTGCTGGGGCCGGCTCGCGAAGGTCTGGACGCTGCTCGTGCGGCGCCGCACCGAGGTGTATCCCGAGGATATTCAAGACCTCGCGCAGTACATCCTTCCCCACCGCATCTGGCTCGGACCGCACGCCGCGAGCCACGGGCTGACGGTGGACGTCGTGATCAAGGACATCCTCGAGCGCGTGGCGATTCCCTGATGAAGATTCTGTCCTCGCCGAGCAGGGACCGGGAGCAGTCGCCTCTCGTCAACCTTTCGGAGATTACCGAGGTCGAGCTCCTCATCCTGAAGCGGATGCGCGAGTTCACCATCGGCGAGCATCGCAGCCTCTTTCACGGTACCGGGTTCGATTTCGTCGGCCTCCGCGATTGGGCGCCTGGCGACCGTTTTTCGTCGATCGACTGGCCTCAATCCTCGCTCACCAACTTCAGCCCGCTCATCGTCCGCGAATTCGAACAGCCGAGCACGGCGAATGTCATGGTCGTGGCCGACGGCTCGCTGTCGACGCGGTGTGGCGTGGACGGCGTGCCGATTGCCGCCGCGATCGCCCGCGCCATCGCGACCATCGGCATGTCCGCAGTGTTCTTCCAGGACATGTTCGGGCTGATGATGTTCGAGACCGACTTCGACCATCTGGCGGCGATTCGTCCGCGCATCGGCAAGAATCAGGTGATTCATTGCCTGGATGCCTATCAGTACCATCGCGGCCTGCAGGACGTGAAGCACGGCGAGAGCCTCAGCCGGGCGATTGCCGGATTCATGCGGAAGACGTCGCTCATTCCCATCATCTCCGATTTTCTTTTCGACCGGCCGGAAGAGGTGTTGCGCGAGCTCGCGCACCTGAACTCGAGCCACGACGTCTTTCTGATCCTGATTGACGCGGCGTTTGCGTTCGAGGTCCCGAAGATTTCCGCCGGCTGGGTCGAAGCCTTCGACGTCGAGACCGGCAGCTCTCGCGTGATGTCGCGGGGCGCGCTGCGCGCCATGGCTGCGCGCGTGCGCCAGTGGCAGGACGATGTCGAGCGCTCCGCGAAAGACGCCGGGCTCGACGTGCTGAAGCTCGGGCTCGATCAGATGCAGAGCGTCGTCGCGATCACCGAGTTCGTGATGGAACGGCGGCTGCGTAAAACCACTTAGAAACGTTAGAACCGAGAACTTAAGGCACGCTGCGAAATTGATAATGAACCACAACAGGCACAAAGATCACGAAGAAGACCGAGAGATGCGTTGTGTTCTTCGTGTCTTTGTGGCTCAGGGTTTTGATTCTGCAACGCGTTCTTAGAGGTTCAGAGGACGACACACGATGGGTAGGACAGCACTGTTGGTCGGAGTCATCATCGCGGCCGGCGTGTCGCTGGCGGCGCAGGCGGTGCCGTCGGGCGCTCCGCCGCCCGGCACCGTGAACGTGGATGCCGATCCGATCCGATGCTGGTGGCGAACGAGCGCCAACGCGGTTCGCGTCGGTGAGCAGTTCTCGCTGCTGCTGACCTGCGCCATCGTCGAGAACGACACGACCACGGTCGTGCCGGATCAGTCGCGGCTGGATCCCGCCGCGATGCAGCTGCCCCCGTTCGAAGTGATTGGCGGCCAGCGCCAGCCCGACCTCCACAGCGACTCGCGCCGGTTCTTTCAGTATCAGTACATGCTCCGGCTGATCAGCGAGGAGGCGTTCGGCCGGGACGTCAGGATCCCGAGCATCCAGATCAACTACCACCTCGAATCGAAGGTCGAGCGCGGCGAGACGGTCAAAGGCCGCGATCGCAACTACATCATGCCGACCGAATCGATCAGGGTGCTGTCGCTCGTGCCGGCCGACGCCGCCGACATCCGCGACGCACCATCCTGGAATTTCGCCGACATCGAAGCGCAACGATTTCGCGCCCGCGTCTACCTGATGATCGCCGGTGCGCTGTTCATCGCCGCGGCGCTCGTCGTCGTGATGGCCCTGATCCGGTTCCTCCGCAGCCACCGCCAGGAAGACGCGATCGGACGGCGACTCATTTCCGACAGCTCGGTCCTCGGCGGCGTTGGTCGGGAGCTCTCGGCGGTTCGTCGCGCCAGCGACGGGGGCGGCTGGACGCCGGAGCTTGCCGCCCGGGCGTTGGCGGCCTTTCGCATTGCCGGCAGCGTCGCGCTCGGCCGTGCCGTGAGCCAGACGCCGGCCCGCCACACCGCCAACGACTACGACGGGCAACTGACGACCCGGGGCGGGTTCCTGTATGGGAAAAAAGTGCGGGTGTCCGGATCGGCGACGGCTGAAGCGATCGCCGGAGCGCTCGCCACCGGCGCCGGCTCGAGCAGACACCGTCAGACGCTGCAGCAGCTGCAGACCGCGCTCGCCTGCTTCACGACGGCTCTGTTTGGCCGCGAGCCCAAGCTCGATGATGCCGCACTGACCGTATCGCTCGGCGACGCGCCCGGAATCGTGCGGCAGTTGAAGCTTGAAAACATCTGGATCGTGAAGAAGATCAAGAACATGAGACACGCGGCCGGCGAGCTGGGCAATCGGGCGTGGTCTCGCTAGCCGACCTCAGCCGGTTTCTGCGCGATAACGTCACGGAGTGGCGGAGCATCCGGCTCGCGGAGCTGCTGTTTGGCCACCGCGACGTCGCGCGGACGGCGATCGTCGTCCTGCTGATGCTGGCGGTGACGGCCCTGGTCGTCCGATCGATCATCGGCCGGCGCCCCGGCCGCAACCGCGTGGCGATGCCGGCGATTCTCCCGATCATCGGCCAGTCGCCGCTCTCGGTGGTGCGTCATGCGCCGCTGCTGTTGTTCCTGGCCGGGCTGCCGTTCTTCTTGATCGCGCTCGCCGATCCGTTCACGTCGCTGACGCAGCAGGAGGTGTCGTTTCCGGGCCGCCGCATCGGGCTGCTGATCGATGCCTCCTCGAGCATGATGGAACCGTTCAAGGCCCAGAAGCTCGGCGAAAAGGCGCCGAGCGACGCCAGGTTCTTCACGGCGGTCGCCGCCGCGGAGACGTTCGTCAAGATGCGGATGAAGAGCAAGTACCGCGACCTCATCTCGCTGATCGAATTCGGGGACGAGTCGTACGTGATTACGCCGTTCACGAACGACTACGACAACATCCTCATCAGCATCTCGCTCATCGACGACCTGACCGAGTTCAACAAGTTCCCAGACCAGGGTACGACCATCGGCATGGCGATCAGCCAGGCGGTGAAGCTGTTCACGGCGTTCGACTTCTTGAATGCGTCCGGCAATCTGATGGTGATTTTCAGCGACGGCGAAGACACCAAGGTGAGCGGGCCGCGGTTGGGCGGCATGAACGTCGAGGAGATTCTGAGCAGCGCGACGCAGGCCAAGATTCCGGTCTATTTCATCCGCGTCTCGTTCAACAAGGCGATCGGGCGCGCGTTCACCGACCCGATCTGGAAGCCGGTGGTCGAGAAGACCGGCGGCAAGTTCTACGCGGCGTCGGACGAAGCGACAATCATCAGCGCGATCCAGGAGATCGACAAGGTATCGGCCGGCAAGATTTCGATCAAACAGTACACCACGCAGCGTCCGCGGTTTTCGGTCTTTGCGCTGATCGCGGCCGCCTGCTGGGCGATGGCCGCGGGGCTCAAGCTGACCGTGCCGTACTTGCAGAAGTTTCCATAGGGAGTTCGCGATGAGACGAGTTCTTGGACAGGCGGCGATTGCCCTCGTGTTGTTCGTGATTGGCTACGTGAGCTGGACCGTGGGTCAGCTGCAGAACCGGGTGGCCGACGCCCACGAAGAGCTCGCGCTGCTGCGCTACAACACGGCCAACGCCAGCTATGCCGATATCGAGGAATCGATGGGGTATGTGAGCCGGGTGCCCTGGGTCGCCGACACGCTGCTGACCGATGTCCGGAGCGACCGCGCCACCGGCGACTACTGGCTGGCCAGGTACGACAGCCTGGGGTCTAAACGCGACGTCGCGGGCGCCATCGTCGAGCAGCAGGCGAGCGAGCTCGTGCTCGCCGCCAATGCCGGCTTCCGCGCGAGCCAGCGCGAGAGCGCCGACCGCCAGGCGATGCTCAGCAGGCTGGACGCGGCGATCAAGACCTACACGGCGCTCTTGAAAAAAGATCCGGGTGATGCCGACGCCGCCTACAACTATGAGTACGTCGTCCGGCTGCGCGATACGGTCTCGAAGGCCAAGCCCCCGGCGCCGGGGAAGCGCGAGGATCCGGCAAAAGTGATTCAGAAGCTGACTGGTGTAGTCATGGCTGGCGATCTGCCCGAGGGCCGCACCGTCCATGGCGATCCTGGCGCGCCTCCGCCGAACACCGACATGACGCAGTTCAAGATGCATATTCCGGTGAGGCCCGACGAGCGGCAAGGCGGCTCTGATGCCGGACAAGGCAAAGAAAAGATCCGGAAAGGATGAGCTCAGAACTTACAACGGGTGAGTCCTTTTGAGTTTTGAGTTCTCAGTTTTGAGTTTGAAATGATCCCGTCGATCGACCTGAAGACCGTTCGGTTCGAGGAGTCTCAGTACTTGTGGCTCCTGATCGTGCCGATGGTGCTGCTCGCGTTGTGGTTCTGGCAGGCGGCCCAGCGACGGGGCGACGCGCGTCAGCTGGCGCATCGCCGCCTGATGCCGGTGCGCGAACGGTTTCAGCTCTTCGGCGGTCTGCTGTTCTGGCTCTGTCTGGTGCTGGCGTGCATGAGCACGATCGTCGCGCTGGCGCGCCCGCTCGCGCGCATCTCCTTGATTCGCACCGCCGGCATCGACCTGGTGATTCTGCAGGACGGTTCGACGTCGATGCGCGTCACCGATGTGCTCGGCAATCGCTGGCAGCGCTCGATGCGCTTCCTGCGCGAAATTGGCGAGTCGATCAGCTGGCGGGATGATCGCCTCGCGATGGCGCTGTTCGCGCGCATCTCGACGCCGCAGGTCCGGCTCACCAAGGATCCGAACACCTACTTTTTCTTCCTCGATCATCTCAGCGAGGAATCGCCGTTCCGCCTGGAAGACGACACCAGCTGGGATACGAACATGGAGCTGGGCGTCTATTGGGGGCTGAAGCTGGTCGATCGCGACGAACAGATCCATGGCAAGTCGCCGAATGCCAAAGCATTCGTCATGGTATCGGACGGTCAGGACTGGAGCGGCGAGGTGGCAAAGGCCGTGGCGCTGGCACGAACGCGCGGCATCCCGATCTACACGGTCGGCGTCGGTACGAGCAACGGCGGCTTCATTCCGGAGGCGCCGCGCACGCCGACCAGTGGACCGCCGCAGCTGCCGGTGTACGCGATCCTCGATCGCGCGTCGCTCAGCGCGATCGCCAACGCCGGCGGCGGGAAGTACTTCGAGCTCGACCGCGAATCCGATCGCGAGATCGCCAACCAGATCATCGAAGCGGCGCGCAGCCGGGCCGGCTTTCAGGGCGTGCAGGAGGGCACCGAACCGCTCTACTGGCGGTTTCTCGTCCTTGCCGCGATTCTCGTCGTGGTCGGTGCGCTGTTCCTCCACGAACGCGCCGAGCTCGCCATCCAGGTCGCCGGCGCCGCCATCGTGATGATGATCGTCACCAGCCTGACACGCTAGCCCGGCTGCTGAAGAACGCAGCCGGAACTGAAAACTCAACGGTCAGAACTCAGAAGGCCTGCGAGAGTCGGGTTGCGGGCCTTTTCAGCAACCTGCTAGGGTGCGTCCTTGAAGAACTTGCGCGTGACTTTGGGGTCGCCGTCGTTCTTCGCCGGCGTCACGCCGAGCACCGCACACAGAAAATCGTAGACGTGGACGTTCCGGAACTCGGGCACGAGCAGATTCTGCCTGAGCCGGGGACCGGCCGCCACGAACAGGCCGTGCATCGATTGAAAGTCGGGATCGTAGCCGTGATCGCCGCCATGGTTTCGGCCTCTCGCCTTGTCGTCGGCGAACCGCTTGTGCGAGGTGATCGTCCAGCCGTCATCGGCAAGGCCGACGATAGGAGGAATCCGCGGATTGTCGCGGTAGTGCAGCCGGCGCGGCAATTGCTCGCGCCTGTAGATCGTCAGGGCGGGATGCTTGCCCTTCAATGCTCGATACAGATCCTCGGCCGATCCGGTCTTCGGCGCGAGCTCCACGACCGGCGTCCAATCGACGATGTCCACAGTGGTCAGGTCCACGTAGTCGTCGAGAAAGACGACCCGGCGGTCGCTCAACTGCGACATTCCGTGATCCGACACGATCACGAGCGTGACCTGATCGATAAGGCCCAGCCGCTCAATTCCCGATACGAGCTGTCCGAGCGCCTCGTCGAGATGGCCCGCCGCTTCGAGCGCCTGCGGTGACTCCGGGCCGAAGTCGTGGCCGGCGCCGTCGACTTCGCTGAGGTACATCGTGATCAGAGACGGCCGGTTGTCGGCCGGGAGCGCCAGCCAGTCGAGCACCTGCCTCAGCCGGTCGCCGTTCGACACCTTGTCGTCGAATCGCCTCCACTCGGTCGGCCGCACTCCCTGAATCGCCGCTTCGGAACCGGGCCAGAACATGGACGATGCCCGCAGGCCCCGACGGATCGCCGTGACCCACAGCGGTTCGCCGCCCCACCACCTGGCATCTCTCGAGGTCTCGGCTGAGATGCTGAAACGAGTGGGGAACTCCGGGTCCGCGATGTTGTTCGAGATGATCCCATGGTGCGCGGGATAGAGCCCGGTCACGAGGGTGTAATGGTTTGGAAACGTCTTCGACGGGAAGGACGGAATCAGCCCTTTGGCTCGAACCCCCCGGCTCGCGAGTGCCCGCAGATTCGGCGTGGCGGCCCGATCGATGTAGTCCCATCGCCATCCGTCGAGCGACACCAACACCAGAAGCGGTTGGTGTTCCTGCGCCCTCGGGGCAACGACAGCCAGTGCCAGGAGCAGGACGACCAGCGCGCGGAGCCCGACCTTGGGCGACCGATGTTCTGGCGCGCGGCGCCTGGTCAACATGCCGTCACGACCGTTCGTAGCGGAAGTATCTGAGGGGGACGCCACGTCACCAGATGAGATGTCCCGTCGCCTGGCTGCTTACCCTCCGGGCGGCGATGGCGGGCAGGTTCATGGCCCAGGAAAATTCAATCGACATCATACCCTTGCTGACCAGCGTAGAATACCGCTGCGGCTCACTTAGGAGGCATGCCTGTGGCGGATACACACGATCACACCGACAAGAACCCCGTCGGGCGGCGCGATTTCTTCAAAGGCGCGGCGCTCGGCGCCGCCGGACTTGTCGTCACGGCCCCTGCCTCCGAGGCGGGCTCCACGCCTCCGCCGCCTCGGCCTGGTGCGGTGCTGCCGTCGAACGCACAGGTGCAGGCCGAGTTTGGGCTCGGCGCCGTTCAGGCTCCCGCCGCGGAAAGCAGGACTGACCCGGCGGTGAGGCCGGCGTCGGACTTCATGGTCGACGTCTTGAAGAAACTGGACCTCGACTATGCGGCGATCAACCCTGGATCGGCGTTCGCTGGGCTGCACGAATCGCTGCTCAACTACGGCAACAACACCAAGCCTGAGCTGTTGACCTGCCTCCACGAGGAATCGGCGACCGCGATTGCGCACGGCTATGCCAAGGCGGCGGGCAAACCGATACTCGTCTGCGTGCACGGCGTTGTCGGCCTGCTGCACTCGTCGATGGCGCTCTTCCAGGCGTGGGCCGACCGTGTCCCGATCGTCGTCTTCGTCGGACACCACCGCAATCCGGCCGGTGTGATCAATCGTCCGCATAGCGCCCAGGACATGGGGTCGCTGGTCCGCGATTTCGTCAAGTTCGACGACGAAGCGACGAACCTGGAGCGCTTCGCGGAGTCGGCGATGCAGGCGTACCGAATCGCGATGACGCCGCCGAGAGGCCCGGTGGTGCTCGTCGTGGATGCGGTGCTGCAGGAATCCCTGGTCGCCGATCGAGCGCGACCACGCATTCCGGCCCTGACGATGGCCTCGCCGCCGCAAGGCGATGCGAATGCCGTTCGCGAGGCCGCGCGCCTGCTCGTCAACGCGGAGACGCCGCTGATTCAAACCCAGAAGATGGGGCACACGCAGAAGGGCTGGGATTTGTCGGTGGAGCTCGCCGAGCTGTTGCAGGCACCGGTCGACGTCATGGGTTATGCCTCGTGGCAGTCCTTCCCTTCGTGGCATCCGCTGTACGGGACAGGCGGCGCCGGCTACGCCGCGGACGTCACGCTTGGCCTCGAGGTCGTCGACATGTCGGGCGTCGCGCGCGCGGCCCGAACCAATGGACGCAAGACGATCAGTCTTTCTGCCGAGCATCTGTTTCAGCACAGCAACATTCACGACTTCGGACGCTACGCGGACGTCGACCTGGCGATCGCGGCCGATGCGGAAACGACCTTGCCTTCGCTGATCGAAGAGGTGCGCCGGCAGATGACACCGGATCGGGCGGCCGCCGCCAAGGCGCGCGGGGCACGCGTTGCCGCCGCGCATAAGTCGGCCCATCTCAAAGTCGTGGAAGACGCCCGGCACGGGTGGGACGCGAGCCCCATCAGTGTGCCGCGATTGATCGGCGAGCTCGGCGCCCAGATCAAGAACGACGACTGGGCGATTGTCTCCGGACACCAGTTCACCGGCGACTGGCAGCGGCGCCTGCTGAACTTCGACAGGCACTATCGCTACAACGGCGACAGCGGCGGGATGGGCATTGGCTACGATTCGCCGGCATCGGTCGGCGCGGCGCTGGCGAACAAGAAGCTCGGCCGCCTGTCGATCGGCATCGTCGGCGATGGCGATCTGAATTTCGGACCGGGTGTGCTGTGGACGGCGGTCCATCATCAGATTCCGCTGCTGCTCGTCGTGCACAACAATCGCGCGTACCACGCGGAAGTGATGATCGTGCAGCGGATGGGCGGCAGCCGGAACCGCGGCTCCGGTCGCAATCACATCGGCAACGTCATCAGCGATCCCAACATCAACTACGCGCAGATGGCGAAGGCGTACGGGATGTACAGCGAAGGGCCGATCGACAACCCCAACGAGCTGGCGGCGGCCTACAAGCGTGCGCTCACACGGGTGCGGGCCGGTGAGCCCGCGTTGGTCGACGTCGTGTCGCAGCCGCGGTAGGCGGCTGAATAGCCAGTTCAGGCTGGTCTTTGAGCAGCCGTGTTTGGAGACGCTCATGAAGACGTTCGCGATAGTGATGCTGTCGGCCGTGGTGGTCAGCGCTCAGGCGCCACGCGAGGCGGCGGCGCCGACCGGCGACGCAAAACGAGGCAAGACGTTGTTCGACCAGACGTATAAGTGCTATGCGTGCCACGGGTACGAGGGGGAGACCGGCTCGCCGCGGCTGGTGCCGATGGCCCGTTCCGAGGAGGCGTTCGTCGCCTTCGTGCAGAAGCCGCCCAGACCGGCGATGCCGTCGTTCTCCGACGTGTCGGCGAAGGAACTGGCGGACGTCTATGCCTACCTGCGTTCGCTGCACCCCACGCCGCCCCCCGCCGACAGCGTCCCGATCCTGAAGGACATCCTCCAGCAGATCGCCAAGCAGCCCTGAGTTGCGAAGTCCCCTGGCTCGCGGCCCTGCGAAAAGGCGGGACGACGTACACTCCGTGACCGTTCGCTCATGAGTACCACGCTGCACCCGCTCGACGTCGTCATTGTTGTCGCCTATCTGACCGCGCTGACCGGCGTGGGCGTCTATTTCTCGAAGCGCCAGCGATCGCTCGACGACTACTTCCTGGCGCGCCAATCGATGTCCTGGCTGCCGGTGGGTCTGTCGCTGATGGCGGCGCTCGACAGCGCCATCGACTATCTCATGCAGCCGTCCGCGACGATCAAATACGGCCTGATTCTGCTCATCGGCACGACGTCCTGGTTCTTGCTGTACCCCTGGGTGGCGTACGTGACGCTGCCGTTCTACCGTCGGCTGAATTACTTCACGGCTTACGAGTATCTCGAGATGCGGTTCGATGTCCGCGTACGGACGCTCGCGGCCGGGATCTTCATCGTCTGGCGCCTGGGCTGGATGGCCACTGCGATCTACGTGCCGTGCCTCGCGATCAACGCCGCCGTGGGCGGGCAGATTCCCCTGACCACGATGATCATCGTCCTTGGGACGATCGTGACCGTCTATACAGCCATTGGCGGTGTGCATGCCGTCATTTGGAACGATGTCATGCAATTCTGCGTGCGGTTCGGCGGTCTCGCGGCCGTGGTGTGGATTGCCGCGGCGTCGGTGCCGGGCGGACTTTCGGAAATCTGGAGGATCAGCGAAGCGGGCGGCAAGACCACCATCCTCGCGCCCATTGCGAGCGGCTCTGGCGGCCTATGGTCCGCCGTCGTCGCGTTTTTCGAGCAGCCGCTCAACGTCGTTGGCATCATGTGCTCGTTGGTGTTTGGGCGGATGGCGTCCTATACGAGCGACCAGATCATGGTGCAGCGCCTGCAGACCACCAAATCGCTGGCCGATGCGCGGCGCGCCTTCATCGTGAACGCGGCCGGGGACGCGATCTGGATGTACGCGCTGTCCTTTGTCGGGTTGGCGTTGTTTGCGTACTTCCAGGTCCACGCGCTGCCGCCCAACTACGCCACGGACAAGATTCTGCCGTATTTTGTGTCGCTGACGTTTCCGGCCGGCATCGTGGGTCTGGTGATCGCGTCGATCATGGCGGCGTCGCTCTCGAGCGTAGACTCAGCGATCAATTCGTGTACGTCGGTCGTGATCGTCGACTTCTATCACCGCCTCGTCCTGGGCCGCACCTCCACGACGGGCGATGCCGTCGATCAACGGCGCCAGGTGCAGATCTCCAGGATCGGCACGTTCGTATTCGGAGCAGCCGGCACCTTTCTGGCCATGAACGTCTCGCGCATCGGCAGTCTGCTCGAGATTGCCAATAAGCTCATCAATGCGTTTGCCGGGCCGCTATTCGGCATCTATCTGCTAGCCATGTTCAGCCGGCGGACGACAGCCACGCCCGCGCTTGCCGCAGGCATCATCGGCACCGTCACGAGCTACGTCGTCGCGTATCACACGTCGATTGGGTTCATGTGGCCGTCCACATTCGGATTGGCCGCGACGCTGATCGCCGGAGCCGTGCTGACGTTCGGTTCGTCGGTCTCCGCCAGCCAGGAAGCTCAGAAGCTCACGTGGTGGGCTGTCACGGCCGAGCCGTTGCCACTCCGGTAAGGACTTCTCGACCGGGACACGATGCGGCAAAGCCACGGGCTACGCCCAGGCAGCGAAGGCTAGAGCCAACCTCGCGTTCGAGCGCAGCGTCGCGCCGGGTTCATGATTTCGAGAGTGCTAAGCCGTCGACTTGAACCTCGAGCGCGTGGTTCACGCGAATGCCGTAGAGGCCGTCTGTCTTCGCCGCCAGCCCGGTCTTCGGCATCGTGTGGACGACCGTGCCGTTGATCAGGAACTGCATCTTGTCGGCGGTCACCTGCACTTCGAGCGCGTTGACGGACTGACCTTTCGCGTCCGGCCTTTTCACGGCGGCGTTGACCGCCCTTGGCGCCACGTCCTGTGTTGACGCATCACCCTCCCGGCGTTTGAGAAGCCAGGTCCCATCCTGCGCCACCAGAAAGTACAGGTACGTTTGGCGTGGGCCGCCGAGGTCGCTTCCACCGAACACCAGACCGTAGTAGTTCGTATGATTGCTGGGTTTTATCAGCGTGAACGTGCCCTTGAGCGAATAATTGCCCGTGACCGTGTTCGCCGGATCCCAGAAGACCGCCGCTTGAGGCGTGACCGCGTGGAACCCCGTTCCCGCCGAGGTGAACTTGATGTTGCCTGCGGCGTCTGGATCGAGCGCGCTCGTGCTGCGGTCGGCGCGCACCAGCCATCCCTTCGGCCCCTGGGCGATCAACGGCACGACGGCGAGCAATCCGACTACCGTCAGCACTGCGATAGATGCACGACACTTCATCTCATACCTCATGACGTAATGATGGGTTCCCGAATACCGGCCATTGGCAGCCGTGGTGAAGTCTGGCGTCGCACCGAGGCGGGCGAGGCCCGGGGATGCATCGAACGCTAACCCCTCTCTGGAATCAGCGGAGGGACTCCTGCCGACATGTCTGAAGTTTGCCTCGATGAATTAGACGCTTTGCAGGAAATGTGGGTGCAAGGTCTGGGTTCGGCTGACCAGCCTCCGCAAGGCCCGGTCGCTTCACCGAAGCCCTGGCGCAGGTGGAACAACCTCGGCGAAGGCGGACGCTTCAGTGTAGACGGAGGCCGGACCCTTCGACATTGGTATGCGCTGGTGTCTTCATGCTACAAGGTGCGCCCGCCCCTGACGTTTGATGGTGAAATCTCAGTCAATCACCGGTCAGTTCAGCGTCCACAGCGTCAGGTTCGACACATCCTTCACGAAGATACGGTTGCCGATGATGGTCGGCTGCGTCCACGTCTCGGAGTCCGCGACCGTGTAGCGGCGCACGGTCTCGAACGACGTTCCTCCGTGCCGGAAGACCTTCAATTCGCCGGTGTCTTCGAGGCTGAACGCCAGCTCGCCGGAGTAGACGATCGCGGCGTTGCCGGCCTGGCGGGGTTCGGAGGTCCACAACGTCTTCCCCGTTTTGGGGTCGATCCCGAAGTACTGGCCCATGTTGCGGCTCGACAGCCCGAAGAGCGTGTCGCCCATCAGCACGCTGTTGCTCAGGCGGTACTGGACGTCCGGGTTCTCCCATGCAGTCGCCGTCATCCACTGGTTGTTCTGCTTGGTCACCGCCACCGCCACTGTCGGGCCGCCGTTGCCCGAGACGATGAGTGTCTGACCGTAGACCACGGGTGTGACCGCATTGGTGAAGTTTGCGCTGACGTAGGGACGCTCCCAGAGCAGCGCGCCGGTCGCGGGATCGACGCTGACGATCTTGCCCTGCGTGATCGTCACGAGCTGACGCGTGCCCGCGAACTCCGCGATGACCGGCGATCCGTATCCGGGGCCATCACCCGCCCAACTCCATTTCACGGCACCGGTATTCACGTCAAAGGCGGTGAGCGCGCCCTGCATATGCCCGCCGGTGTGGAAAATCACCAGGCCGCGTTCGACGATCGGCGAAAAGGCGTGGCTGTTGAAGAAGGGCAGCGGAATCGTGCCCGGCTTCTGCCAGAGCTGCTTGCCGGTCGCGGCGTCGAATGCCGTCACCGCCCCCGTGAAGCCGATCGAGAACAGTTTGCCATCCGCGAACACCGGCGTCGATTTCGGTCCCGGTCCATGCTTGGTTGCCGCGGGGTGCATCGTCACCGCGATGGGATAGGCGGTTCGCCAGATCACCTTGCCGTTCGCCGGGTCGAGCGCGCTCATCACCTCGTCGTCGCCCTGGCGTGAGAAAAGGTAGAGCCGGTTGCCGACGACGAGTGGCGTCGCGTAGCCGGTCCCCACCTCGATTTTCCACCGCTGCGTGAGCTTTTCAGGCCAGGACGTTGGCGCTGTAAACCCCGCCGCCGCGCCGTCACGGTTCGCTCCCCGCCACTGCGTGTAGTCGGCGGTGCGGCTCTGCCCCAGCACGCTGATCGAGGCTCCAAGGAATACGAGACCGACGATGACGTTGTGCTTGAAATTCATAATGCGCACCATTATCTCAATGCAATGACAGACGGATCAGCCTAATGACGAGACCGTGAGCTGTCAATACCGACGGCTAAGGCTTCCAGCCGTCAGGCAGCTTCAGCTCATTGACTCTCTGATCGACTGGCGCGGTGTGCGCTCCGGAGTTCCACGCGGGAATCGGCGACTTGCCCATCGGATAGAGCGCTTCCATGGGCTTCCAGACCGTGTCCACGCGGTCGGTAAACAAATCGCCGATCAGCAAATCCGTGACGGTGCCGCGCAGTTCCGGATGGTGCTTCATGAAATTGCCGAAGCTGAAGCCGTCGTAATACTCGCAGACCAGCCGACGCATGCGGTCGACGCCGGCGTTGAACACGGGGCCCCATTTTCCCAGCTGCGCGGCTGACGTATCGCCGTTGGCCAATCCCTCGGCAATCGCGTCGGCGGCCATCTCTCCGGATCGCAGCGCCAGCAGCACGCCCGAGGAGTACAGCGGATCCAGAAATCCCCAGGCATCGCCGACCATCACCCAACCGTCGCCGGCGACCTTGGTCGCGCGGTACGAGTAGTCCTTGGTCGCGAAATATCCGGTGACGGGTCGTCCGGACGCGACCCGTTCCTTCACGGCCGAGCAGGCGTCTACTTCTTCACGGTAGGTCCGCTCGTAATCTCCAGGTGCGTCCCGATTTTTGAACAGGTAATCGAACGGCGCCACGACGCCGACGCTGACGATGTTGTTGTGCTGCGGGATGTACCAGAACCAACCGTTCTTCGAGGCGGTCTGCAGCACCATCGTGGCGCCTTCGTCGCGCCCGGTGTCGCGATACGCGCCCTCCCAGTAGGTCCAGATCGCTCCCTTGTTCAAGGTGGGATCCCAGACGCGCAGCCGCAGCTTGTTC
This sequence comes from Acidobacteriota bacterium, assembly GCA_040007095.1. Classification (GTDB taxonomy): domain Bacteria; phylum Acidobacteriota; class Vicinamibacteria; order Vicinamibacterales; family CAVVIG01; genus JBDTVS01. The sequence goes on along the minus strand of JBDTVS010000117.1, from coordinate 139,941 downwards.
TGAATCAAGCCCGCCTGCCCGCTGGCGTCCACGACGACGTTGGCACGCACCTCGCGCTGGGTGCCGTCCTCCCGCCGAATCGTGACGCCGACGGCGCGCTCATCTTCCCACAGCACACTCAGCACCCGGACGCCTTCGTGCGCGATGACGCCATGCTCCCGCGCGTTCTCGAGCATCATCTGATCGAACTCGCTGCGAACCACCTGCCAGGTCTGCGAGCACTCGTGCGGCTTGTTATCCCAGAAGTAGAACGGCGCCGACGTCTTGCCGCTGGCATTGACGAACTGCACGCTGTACTTCTTGACGAAGTGGCTCTGCTGCATTTTCGGCAGCATGTTCAGCCGCTTCAGCACCCAATAGGTTTCCGGGATCAGTGATTCGCCGATATGGAATCGGGGGAAATGGTCGCGTTCGAACAGCTCCACGCGCAGATCCTGCTGGGCCAGCAGCGTCGACACCGTGGCCCCCGCCGGCCCGCCGCCGATAACAACCACATCCGGATCGAGACTGTTCATATCCTGATACCCTCACCGATTGGACGCTCGAATGATCAAGAAGTCGCATGGAGCCCATCACGCCATCACTACTTCACCCCATCACCCCATTGCCAGATCACCCCATGAAGTGAGAGCGTCATCGTTCCACTACAAACCTTCGGGCCTTCATTTCGAAACGCGGCAGCGTGGCGGGCGCCACGACCTGGATGGGCACGGTCAAGTCGAGTGCATCGCGAAGCCTCTGCGTGATCCGGGTCGTGATCGAGCGCGGATCACTGGCCGTCGTCAGTTCCACCTCGAGAGCCAGCGACCGCAGGGCGCCCGTGCGCGACACGGTCGAGCGGAACTCGACGACCTCTTCGAAGCCGCGAAGGACCGACTCGATGGCCGCGGGATAGACGTTGACGCCGCGGATGTTCACCATGTCGTCGGTGCGCGCGATGATGCCCCCCTCGAGCCTGGCGAACGTCCGGCCGCACGCGCACCGCTCCGATCGCCGGACGACGACGTCGCCGGTGCGATAACGGATGACCGGGCTGCCGGTCCGGCCGAGATTCGTGAGCAGGAGCTCGCCCGGATGGCCGTCGTCGACCGCTTCGAGCGTGCCGGGATCGACCACTTCGCAGATGAACTCGTTCTCGTTCACGTGCAGGGCTCCGGGTTGCTCGAAGCACTCGAAGCTGACGGGCCCGACTTCGGTGAGCCCGTGCTGATCGAACACGCGCGCCCCCCAGGCGCGCTCGATGCGATCGCGTGTGGCCGGAATGCCGCCGCCGGGCTCGCCCGCGACGATGACCGCGCGGACGGTGCTGTCTACCAGCGGCCGTCGGCCGGCCGCTCGTTCGCTATCGACTTCGGCCAGGCGGAGCGCATAGGTCGGCGTGCAGCAGACGACCGTCGGGGCGACGGCGTCGATCATCGCCAGACGTTGCTGGCTCGACATCCCGCCGGCGGGGATGGCATGCGCGCCGATCTGCCAGGCGGCGTCGAATGCGGTCCAGAAGCCCAGGAACGGCCCGAACGAGAAGGCGAAGAAGATCCGGTCGCCGCGTCCGACCCTGGCGGCGCGATAGACCGCCTTCCAGCACTCGAGCATCCATTGCCAGCTCTCGTTGGTGTCCAGCCACTTCAACGGATGCCCGGTGGTCGATGAGGTCTGGGTAAACCGCGTATACCGGTCGAGCGCCTCGCCGAGCGCGGTGCCCCACGGAGGATGAGCTTCCTGATCCTCGCCGAGCTCGATCTTGGTCGTGACCGGCAGCTGCGCGAGATCGTCCGGACACCGCAGACCGGCCCCGCGAATAACCGCCAAGCTCAGTTTGTTCGTGTAGAACGCATTTCGGCCGTCGATCGCCGTCAGCAGACGTGCGAGTCGATCGCTCTGGCGCGCGGCTATCGCCTCTCGATCGTCGCATTCCTCTGCGGGAACGCTGGTTGGCGCGATCACCGGCCTGGCGCCTGGATGTCGTGCCCGAACGGCGGGCGCCCTTCGAGGGCCTCAGGCGGCTCTGCGTCCTGGGACCGCTCGATCCCGCTCGCCGTCGATGCCGGCGCCGGCGCCGACGGCTGAATCGCTTCCTGACCTCCCGAGACGTCGGGTGCTACTTGAATGCGCGCCGCAATCTCGGGTGGAATCTCGGTCGCCGTCAAGACCCCGTTCGCCCGGCGCCGCACGCACACAATCACCAACGTGCCGGTGGCGATTTTCGTGTCCCCATCGGTGAGCGCGCACGTGTAGCGGATCGACCTCTTCGTCATCGCCGTGACGCGGAGGTGGACGTCGAACTCCTGCTCGAAGCGCAGCGCGCTATGAAATTCGAACGACGTCGACACGCGCGGAAATCCGATCTCGGCGCCGGGCGGGTGGATGCTCAGGCCCGCCTCGCGCCAGAGTGCGTGTTCGGCTTCCTCCATATAGCGGAAATAGCAACTGAAGTGCACGAGCCCGGCGGCATCGGTCTCGTAGAAGTTGACGCGCCGTCTGAAGCGGTATTCGCAGGGCATGGCGATCAGTTAGAACAGTGTCGACAACGCGGTCGCCACCAAGCCGTTCTTTGATCGGGAAACAACAGCGTTCGTTTTTGTCATGAGCACTGACGTCTGATGGTTCTATCAGGAGCGTGCGTCGACAGATTCAGGCCGACGGCTCAGGTGTAGCGGATCCCCGTGTGCTGGGGCAGGAAAAACCGCGGCAGCAGCGAATCGATTTGCAGCAGACCGTGCCGGGAGAGCACCACTCCGGCATCATCGGCCTGGATCAGCTCGCCCTCGGCCGCGAGCGACGCGAACTGATCGCTGAATCGCTCCAGGATGTTGACGCGATACTTATCGCGAAAGTACTGAGGACGGATCGAGCCGAGCTTGAGCTGCAGCACCAGTTCGCGGATCAGACGCTCTTGCTCGGTCGGCCGGTATGCCCGGCTCAACGGAATCTCGCCCCGCTCGATGGCCTCGCTGTAGGTTTCCCAGGTGTCGAGGTTCTGCATGTGCACGCCGTTGACGTGGCCGAACGAGGCGACGCCGAGGCCCGCCATGTCGGCACCCTGCCACAGGCGATCGGTGTAGATGAATTTCGTGCGCGCCGGATCCTTGACGGCGGTGTAGGCGCTCCGCAGGTGATACCCAGCCTCCTCCAGCACCGCGAACGCCTCTCCGACCCATCGCCGCTTCGTCGACCAGTTGGCGATTGGCTCGGTGAACTGATCGGTTTTCTTCAGCAGGTTCTTGCTGATGGTGGTGTTGAAGGGCAGCTCCATCTGGTAGATGGTGACGCTGTCGGGATCGAGCTCGAGCGTCTTCTCGATGCAGGCGCGCCAGTTGGCCTCGGTTTCGCCGACCATGCCGGCAATCAGGTCGATGTTGATCTGCGCAAACTCGAGCGCCCGCGCATGTCGATACGCTTGGACGATTTCCGGCGACCGATGCGCGCGTCCGTTCAGCTCGAGAATGCGGTCGTCGAAGTTTTCCACGCCAAGGCTCAGGCGGGTGACGCCCAGACGCCGGATGACCGCCAGCTTGCTCTCGGTCAGCGTGCCCGGCTCGCACTCGAACGTAATCTCTTCGGCCTTGTTCCAGGCCGCTACTGCCCCCAGGCGCTTGACCAGCCGTTGGAGTTGCTGGGTCGACAGAAACGACGGCGTGCCGCCGCCGAAGTAGACAAAGTTCAGCGGCCTGCCAGCAATCGCCGGAAGCTCGCCGTACAACTCGAACTCGCGCGCCAGCACGTCGAGGTACTGATTGACCTCGCTCGCGTTCTTGTCGGTGTACACCCTGAAGTAGCAGAAGTGACATCGCTTGCGGCAGAACGGAATGTGCAGATACACGCCGAGGGGGACGTCAGGAGCGGGTGGGGAAGCGAGCGCCGGTTTCGCGTCGGCGGCAACCGCGCCGTGCGACCAGACAGAGAAGGGCGGGTAGGTGGCGACGAAATAACTCCCGACCTCCGTCGGCTCGGCAACGGCCGCACGTGCAGGCTCGCTCTTGGGTGTCACGTTCAAACTATATCAAGAGAGCGCCGGGCTGGGCATTCCTGCGCGCGCTGGTGCCCGTAGTCGGTCCAGCTAGGCCGTCTTCCGGGCGTCGTGTCAGGGTTTCGGCCACAGCGCAATCATGCACGCGTCGTGCAGCGCGTCGTGCAGCGCGGTCGCCGCTCCGACGCTTGGCTCCCCCTCGGGATGTATTGCTCGACGACGTGTTCGGTGGGGCTCGCCGGGTTGTCTGGCGGCTGACGGTTGCTACCCGAAACAGTACACTCGTCCGTCCTGTGTGCCGACGACGATCCGGCCCGCCGCGATCGCCGGCGAGCTCGTGATGCCGGCGCCGGCGTCGAAGTCCCACTGCTTGTCGCCGGTCTTCACATCAAGACCGTATAAATGGCCGTCGCTCGATCCGATGTAGACGCGGCCGCCGGCAACGGCCGGCGACGAATCAACCCGTGCCTTCGTCACGAAGGTCCACGCCGGCTTCCCGGTCGCAGCGACGATGGCGTGCACGCTCTTGTCGCGCCCGCCGACGACGACGCGTCCGTCCACCAGGGCCGCCGAGGAGTAGAACGGAAACTCGCGATTCGGATTGCGGTACCGCCACGCGATCTTCTTCGCCTTCAGATCCACGCCGAGCACTTCGTAGTTGAACGTGCCGAAGTACGCCCAGTCGCCGCTGACCAGTGGAGACGCACCCGTGTACGCGCCGGTGATGATCGTGAAGAGCACGGCGCCGGTCGATAACCGCAATCCGCGGAGCCGTTCGTCGCAGCCGGTGATGTACACGACGTCGCCGTGGACGGCGGGCGTGGCGTGGACCGGACCGTCGGTCTGCAGCTTCCAGCGGACTTTGCCGGTGCGGCTGTCGAGCGCATACAGGTGGGTATCGTAGGAGCCAATCAGCAGCAGATCGCCGGCAAGGGTCGGCGACGATTTCACCTCGCCGCCGGTCTTGAAGGTCCACCGCCGGGTGCCGTCGGCGACGCTGACGGCGTGGACCGTGCCGCTGAGGTCTCCGAAGAACACCAGTCCGCCGCCGACCGCCGGCGACGATTCGCCGATCAGACCACCACTGGCGTATTTCCAGCGCAGCTTGCCGGATTCGAGGTCGATGGCGACCAGGTCGCCGTTCGACGTGGTCACGTACACCGTCCCGTCGGCAATGGCGGGGGAGGAGTCGAGCGCTTCGCCCGCCTCGTAGGTCCATCGCACTGCCGGCTGAGCCGGCGGCGCGGTCGTCGCGATGCCGGTGAGCCGCGGGCCGCCTCTGAACTGTGACCAATTGTCCGACGGCGTCTGGGCGCCGACGACACTACCAACCACCGAGATCACCGAGATCACCAAGAGATTGCGGAGAACCCCGACGTTTTGACGCAAGGCACGCAGAGACGTAGGCGGCTTTCTCTCACCGGACTCCGCGGACTCTGCGTTGAACGTCGTTTTCTTCACACGACCTGAGCTCCTGACAATGACAACACTCGGTGGGCCCGGTGTCCTCGGTGGTGAAGCGTCTTCCATCATTTCGTGCCGGCGCCGTTGGCGAGCGCGAACAACTGATTCCGGTTGTTCATGAACAGGGTGCCATGCGCCGGGACCGGTGTCGCATAGACGGCGCTGCCCATGTTCATCTCGGCGATCACCTTCTTTTCCTTGCCCGCCTGCATCACGACGACGTCGCCATCCTCGTCGCCCAGATACACATGGCCGTCGACCACGAGCGTCGATGCCCAGACTGCCGCAAACGTGTCGTGCGTCCAGTACTCCTGCCCGGTCTTGGCATCGAGACAGTGCAGGAAGCCGCTGAAGTCCGGGATATACAGCAGGCCGTCGGCGATGGACGCCGTCGAGATCGAACGCCGGATCTTGTCGTATTGCCATACGCGGCCGGTCTGGGTGATGTCGCCGCGCTTGGTGGCGTCGATCGCGTAGAGGTGGCCGACCCCCTCGCCGTGCTCCGGGTCCTGACCGTTGGCGATGTAGACCTTGTCTTCGTAGATGACCGGTGTGCCGATGGTCTCGTTCCGGGTCTTGGGCCACACCGAATCCTTCGGATTGGTATCGAACTCCCAGAGCTTCTTGCCGGTCAGCGTCTCGTATCCGCGCACCCAGCCGTCACCCTGCGCGCTCACCACTTGATCCACGCCGCCGATCTTGCCGACTGACGGCGTCGACCACTGACCGTGAAGAATGCGATCCTGGACCGAGTTGTCTTCCCACACGAGCTTGCCGGTGTTCTTGTTCACGGCGATGATGGTCGGCGCCTTCGGCGACGGAATGTGGACGTGACTTTCGTCCTGTCCGTTCGAGGTGCTGACGTAGACCAGATCGCCCAGGATGACCGGCGACGAGTTCGACATGTTGTGCGGATACGCGCCGACCTCCTCCATCATGTCGAAGGACCAGATCAAGTCGGCGTCCTGCATGCCGGTCAGCTTCTCGTCGGTGATGGGGCCCTCGTTCTTCCCGTCGCGGAAGCCGTTCAGGTCGACGCACCACAGGACGCCGCGGTTGCTGACGTAGTAGACGCGGTTGCCTTCGACCAGCGGTGACGAGGCCACGCCCTGATACGGCCAGTCGTTGGCCCGGCCTGACGCCAGCTTCTCGTGGGTGTGCTGCCAGAGGAACTCCCCGTTCGACTCGCGGAACGCCATCAGCACGCCGCGATCACCCGGCTGCTTCGGATCGCGCAGGTTCTCGTTGTTGGTGCCGATCAGCACCACGCCGCCGGAGACGACGATGTTGCCGTAGCTTTGCGATCCGAGGTCGGCGGCCCATTTCACGTTTTTCTTCGTCTTGATGTCCCACTGGGTCGGCAGCCCCTTCATGTTCGACACCATGTTGCGATCGGGGGTACCGCCCCACATTGGCCAGTCGCCGCTGCCGGGATCGGACGCGACGAGAGTCGCCGAGGCGGCGGCTGTCAGAACCAGCGACGCTGCGCACAGGAAATTTCTCATGGTTGGTTGGCCGTCAGCTTGAGGTTGTCGAAATACGCGCCGAACTCGGCGTCGGCGATGAATCCGGGCGCGCCCTTCTGGTTGCCGATCGGGTCCGTCTTGTCGATGGCCCATTGCGCGGGCTCGGCCTCGGCGGTCGGCCAGGCCTTCCCGCGTGCCCTGACCTTGCCGTCCGGCAGGTTCTCTACACGCAGCTTCAAGTGGTACCAGGTGTCGGCTTTCCACGGGAACTTCACGGTGACGGTGCGCTGCACCTCGGGTGTCCATGGCTCGAGCTTCAATTCTTCCGAGTTGCCATACAGGACCAGCGAATAGCGCTGGGCGGTGATGCCGATGTCGGCCATCTGCCGCCGCTTGGTGTTCGACCGCACGTCGGCGTCGAACGTGTAATTCGACCAGTCCGCGGGACCGATGAACGCGCGCACGCGCTTGAAGATCGTGTTGTCCGGCGCCTTCTGGAGTACTTTCTGGCCGTCGAGCGTGACGACCGAGAATTTGCCCGCCACCGCATTGACCCAGTCCGGCGGCACGGCCGCGTCGGCGTACGTGTCGAACGTCTCGGTCCAGGGCAGCGGATGCACTACGCGCGCTCTGGCTTCACCCGACAGGCCGCCCGCCGTCGCCTTGATTAGACCGGCCTGTTCCAGGGGTTGGGCGGCGACGGTCAGGTTCCCGGCGTCCACTGTTCCGGTCAGGCCTTGGAGTGACCAGACGGCCGCGGGGTCCTCGCGCAGGAACCGTCCCTTGGCGTCGAAGAGCCTGGCGTGCAGTTTCGCCGTTTGTCCGGGCTTGAGCACCAGCTCGGTGGGCGATACCTGCAGGTAGGTGGGCGCCCCCTCGCCCACCTCCGCTGGTTGATCGACGGCGTTGCCGGTCACGGCTTTCGGCGTTCTGGGTCCGATCGCGTACACCGCGTCGCTCGAGACGAAAAAGACACGGCCCCTGGAGACCGCCGCGCCCGCCAGAATTGGCTCTGGCGTGCCCTCGGCCTGTTGCACGCTGTTGGTGCTCACCGGCAGCGCCACTTCGCTTAGCACCTCGCCGCGATCCGCGGACGGACGCACGATGAAGAACTTGCCATTTTCAGTGCCGACGTACAGTTTCCCGTCCGCCAGCACGAGTGGTGCCTTTTGCAGGGTGCCGAGCGGCTGATGCCAGAGCTCCCGGCCGGTCTCGAGGTCGTACGCCTTGAGCCGCGAGCCGTTCTCGATTTCATACACGCGGGCGCCGTCGATAACCGGCGAGGAAAAGCCGAACTGGTCGCCCTTCTTCGCCCACTTCGTCGTCTTGATGTCGCCGGTCTGCGATCCGTCGATGGCGGCGATCATGCCCAGTTCGTTGGTGTCGAGGTTCTCGTCGCCGTGCGAGACGATCACCGACGTTCCCTTGACGACCACGCCCGTATTGATGGCGCGCTTCGCCGCGACGAAGCTCCACACTTTTTCACCCGTCTGCGGCTTGATCGCGTGAATCCCGCCGTCGCCCAGCCCGGCGATGAGCAGACGCATGCCGTTGATGGTCGCGATCATCGGCGCCGCGTACGCCGTGTCGTAGGGACGGCCGCCGGGATTCGAGAGATACACAATCTCGCCGGTCCGCTTGTCGAGCGCCACGAATCGATGCGATCGGTTGGCCGCAGTGCCCCAGTTCGAGATCGCCGCGGTGACGATGACGAGATTGCCGTCGACGATCGGTGACATCGTGCGGCCGCCGTGGGTGGTGAACGCCGAATACTCTTCGCCGATCGATCGGTCCCAGAGCAGTTTGCCGTCCCTGCTCAGGGCGATCACCTGCGCGCCCGCGCTCAATGCATAAATATTGCCCGTGTCGGTGTCGGCCGCCGGCGAGGCCCAGGCGATCCGGTGCGGAGGCACGTCGCTTTGAAAGACATTGAATTTGTACTCCCACACGACCTTGCCGCTGTCGGCATCGAGCGCCATGACGCGTTCCTGGAGCTCCGGCCCCCGCCCGGCCGGGTTCTGCACATAGACGCGATTCCCCATCACAATTGGCGCCGACCGGCCGCCGTAGGGGGCGCGCCACAGAAAATTCTGACCGTTCAGCGCCCACTTCTCGACGAGACCGGTCTCTTTTGAGACGCCATCGCCGTTCGGGCCCCTCGCCTCGGGCCAATCGCCAAGGGCCACCCGCCGTCCACCTTGGGATGGGCCTTGGGCCGATGTGATCGCGCCGATCATCGCGATCACCGCCGCCGCCAGGATGTATTTCCGCATATGCATTGCGTTACGCCTTCCCCTGTCGCTCTGTTTCACGTCCCCGAGCCAAGAGCTGGACAACACGTCGTACAACGCAGAGGCCGCAGAGGACGCTGAGAGCCGACCCAGGCATTCTCTGCGATCTCCGCGTGCTCTGCGTTAAAACGTCGTATTTCTTCACACGCTGCGGCTTAAGAAGAAATTGTGTCACTCGTCGTCGATCGACTCAAGTACGGTGTTTCCAAGTACGAATCATCATCGCGTTCGCCGGGCACACCGAGCCAAAGAGGCGTTCTCGGGGTGGTCGGCTGGGTCGCTTCACGTATGATCGTCGATGTCAGCAGTCCTGACGAGGAGTGCATCGCCATGGTCAACCGGCAGCTCATTCAGCTCGCGCTCGTGGTAGGTCTGACGACCGGCGCCGCCGGCCAATCGGGTTCCTCCACCGACTGGCCCCAATGGCACGGACCCGATCGCAGCAACCTCTCGAAGGAGACGGGCCTCCTCAAGGCATGGCCACCGTCGGGGCCGCCGCTGCTGTGGTCGGTGGCGGGCATTGGCGCCGGCTACGGGTCAGTGGCGATCAAGGACGAGCACATCTTCACACAAGGGTCGGCCGGCGGGCGGAGCGTCGTCTACGCCCTCAACCGCGCAGATGGGAAAGGGGTGTGGTCAAAGGCGCTCGGGCCGGCGGGCAGCAACGACAGGGGTTCCGGGCCGAGAAGCACGCCAACTGTCGACGGCGATCGCCTCTACGTCTTGACCGAGAACGGCGATCTCGCGTGTCTGAAAGTCCAGGACGGCGCGGCTGTGTGGCAACGCAACATCCTGAAGGATTTCGGTGGCCGCAACATTGTCTGGCTGCTCAGCGAATCGCCGCTCGTTGACGGCGACAACGTCATCGTCACCCCGGGGGGACGTGGGGCTGGGATGGTGGCATTGAACAAGATGTCGGGGCAGACGGTGTGGGTGGCCAAGGAACTGAGCGACGAGGCGGGATATGCCTCGGCCATCGTGGCGGACGTGCAGGGGGTTCGCACGATCATGACGCTGACCGGCGAGGCGGGCATCGGCGTTCGTGCCACGGACGGCAAGTTGATGTGGCATCAGAAGAACGTGGCCAACGGCACTGCCAATATCGCCACGCCGATTTTTTTCGACAACAAGGTCTTCTATACCTCGGGGTACGGCACCGGCGCCGCGCTGCTCGGACTGACGGCGCAAAGCGGCGAGATCAAGGCGCAGCAGATCTACTTCACGCGAGAGATGCAAAACCATCACGGCGGTGTCGTGCTGGTGGACGGCTATCTCTACGGCTTCAACAATTCGATTCTCAGCTGCCTGAAGTTTTCAACCGGCGAGACGATGTGGCGACACCGCAGCGTCGGGAAGGGCTCGCTCACCTACGCCGATGGTCACCTCTACCTGCTCGGCGAGGACAACGTCGTCGGCCTTGCGGATGCGGTGCCCGGCGCATATCGCGAAACGGGCCGGTTCAAGATTGCCGACAAAGGTCTGCCGAGCTGGGCGCACCCTGTCGTGAGCAGCGGCCGGCTCTACCTTCGCAACCAGGACACGCTGGCGGCATACGACGTCCGCGCCCGGTGATCTGACAGCGGGCTGGGTCCGAACACAAAGGACACGAAGGCCACAAAGCCGTTCCCCGAGCGGGAAACATTCGCCTTTCGTGTTCTTTGTCGTTCAAGAACTCGCGACGTATTTGAGAGAAGCACGACGACACGCTTGTCGAAAAACGCAGTAGGTGCAAGCGAAGAACGCTTCAATGCGTGGTTCCGACACTATTTCTGCGCGATCCGGTAGAGATGGGTGTGTGAGCGGATGAAGATCGAGCCGCCGGACACCGCCATCGACGCCAGCGTGGCGCCGTCGAGCGCGTTGGCGGCCAGCTTGTGGAATTCCTTCCCCGGGGACAACACGGTCGCGATCCCTTCCTCGCTCAAGAAATAGATTCGTCCGTCGGCGAATACCGGCGACGCCGAAAAGTTGCCGCCCAGCCGCTGTTGCCACTGAAGCGTGCCGGTCGCCGCATCCAGGCACGAGGCGATTCCGCCGTCGTTGACGATGTAGAGCTCGTCACCGACGAGCAGCGGTGATGGCGTAAGCGGTGCGCTTCGGCGCAGCGTCCACGCGATGTGCGTTTTGGTCACATCGCCAGTCCCATCCGGGCGCACGGCAATCAGCAACGGCTGCTGAAATCCGGTCGCGATGTACACCAGACCGTGACCGAACACCGGCCGCGGGACATTCGAAAATCCATCGGCGTAGCTGACTCGCCAGATTTCCTTGCCGGACTCGGGATCGTACGCCGCGGCGCGATACGCGCCGACGCTGACCAGTTGATCGCGATCGCCGACTCGAATCACCAGCGGTGTCGTGTACGCCTGGTCCCAGGGCTGACGCCGCGACGTCTTCCACCGGATCTTGCCGGTGGCCTTGTCGATGGCCACCACGAACGCCTGGTCGCTGCCATCGCAACTGACGATCAGCAGATCTCGATACAACACCGGAGATCCGCCGTTGCCGTGCTGCGAGTCGTAGGACATGCGGATCTTCCAGACGATCTCCCCGCCGGTCGTAAGCGCCGCCGTGCCGTCGTCGCCGAAATGGACGTAGACACGATCGCCCTCGACGATGGGTGTCGGGGAGGCGAGGGTGTTCTTGGCATTCAAGGGGTCAGAGCGTCTGGGGCGAAAGACTTCGGTATTGACGAGCTCCCGTCCGGTCTCGACATCGAAGGCGACGGCCCGCAGCGAGCCCCCGCGGTCCTTCACGGCCGAGGTGAGCCAGACGCGGCCGTCGGCCACGACCGGCGACGACCAACCTGTGCCTGGCACGCGTGTCTTCCACACGACGTTGCGCGATTCACTCCATTCGACGGGAACGCCGCGCTCGGAGGAATGGCCTTGTCCCGTGGGACCGCGGAACTGGGTCCAATCCTCGGCGTGAGCCGACGTGAACAGCAGGCAGAGAATGGGCAGGACGCCGAGGGTCGAGCGCACGCCAGGAGGGCGGGGCACACCGGACATGATCTGTCTGCTTGCGATCTGCCTATTGGCGCTGAAGACGACTGAGATGCAGCTGGGCGACGCGATGCATGTAGCCGCCCATCGCGAAGCGGTCGTCGGCCGCGGCCTTGATGTGTTCGAGCGCGCGAACGCTGTCGCCCAGCGCTTCGAAATACAGTCCCAGGTAGAGGTGCGCGTAGAACTGCGCTTCGGGCCGGTCGCCCGCGGCCGCCATGACCTGGTCGGGTTTCAGGCTGCCGCGAAACATGTCGTAGACCTGACGCATCGGCGTGCGCGCGTCAGGCCCGACCGGCAACAATGCCATCTTCGCCGCCGCCACCGATTCGCCGCGCGCGACGCAGAGGAAATGCCAGGCGGCATTCTCGACGTCGTTCGGGTTGACGGTGCGGTGCGATTCGAACTGCAACCGGCAATCCTTGTAGCGGCCGGCGTAATAGAGCGCGATGCCGCGCTGCCAGAGCTGTGGCGCACCGGCCGGGTCCATTCGGACCAGCGTGTCGAATCCCGCCGCGGATTCCGCGACACGGCCGGCGAAAAAGTCCGTAACCGCCCGATCGAAGATCGCCTGGGGACGGTCTCCGGGAGCCTGTGCGGAAGCCGCATGGATCGGCGCGACACCGGCAATCAACAGCCAAATCAGCAGAAATCGAGTCACTCCGGCATTCTAGTTGGTAGTGGCAACATGCAACCACGAAAACGCGAAATCACGAAGATACAAGGACCGTAGCAAGGTCCCCGACCTGAATCAGTGAACAAGTCACAACGTTTTAGCGCAGAGATCACAGAGCCTGGTCGGGTTCTTCTCCGGCGTTTTCTGGGCAGATCACTGGAAACATGCCGGTTTTGCTCGGTGTGCTCGGCGTGCTCGGTGGTGAAACAGGCCCTCGACTAAAAAATGTATCGGCTCTGCGCGTCGGCGAGCGTGGTATCGTTTCCGGACATGCGCACCCATTGGGGCCTTCGGCTCGCATGTTTGCTGCTGGCGGGCACCGCACTGTCGGCGGCCGACTGGCCGCAGTTTCTTGGACCGCAGCGAAACGGTGTCTACGCCGGTCCGCCGTTGGCCACGACCTGGCCCGCAGGCGGCCCGCGCAAGGTCTGGGAAAAGCGAATTGGTCAAGGCTTTGCCGGGCCCGTGGTGGCCGGCGATCGACTCATCCTGTTCCACCGCGTCGGGCGTGAAGAAGTGGTCGACGCGCTCGATCCGCGTACCGGTGAGGCGCGGTGGCACTTTGCCTACCCGACCACGTACCGCGACGATTTCGGTTTCGACGAGGGACCGCGCGCCGTGCCGGTGGTCGCGGGCAACCGCGTCTACACGTTCGGAGCGGAGGGGCAGTTGCACGCGATTGACGTCGCCACCGGCCGCCAGGTCTGGAGCGTCGACACGCGGACGCGCTTCAACGTGAAGAAGGGATTTTTCGGCGCCGCCGGATCTCCCCTGGTGGAAGACGGCCGCGTCATCGCGAACGTGGGCGGCACCGATGGCGGCAAGGGCGCAGGGATTGTCGCCTTCAACGCCGAGACCGGCGCGGTGATGTGGACCGCGACCAACCACGAAGCCAGCTATTCCTCGCCCGTCGGCGCGATGCTCGGCGGCAAACGCACGGCCGTGTTCCTCACGCGGAACGGTCTGGTCGGGCTCGACCCATCGAGCGGCAATATTTTCTTTCAGCGGATGTGGCGGTCGCGCTCGGCGTCGTCGGTGAATGCGGCGACCCCGCTCGTGGTCGGCGACGTAATCTTCGTGTCCGCGACGTACGACACCGGCGCCGCCGCGATCCGGGTGCAGGGGAACGAGCTCAAGGATCTCTGGTCGTCCGACGAGGTGCTGTCCAATCACTACGCGACAAGCGTTCACCTCAACGGCTTCTTGTACGGATTCCACGGGCGCCAGGAATACAACCCGAGCTTCCGCTCGGTGGAGCTGGCGACCGGCGCCGTGAAGTGGAGCGTCGATCGATTCCACGCCGGCACCGTGACGCTGGCCGGCGACAAGCTGGTGATTCTGCGGGAGACCGGCGAGCTGATCCTGGCCAACGCCACGCCGCAGGCGTTCAAGCCGCTGGCACAGGCACAGATTCTGCCGCCGACGATTCGCGCCACGCCCGCGATTTCTGACGGATTTCTCTACATTCGCAACACCGATACACCCGACGCCACTCTGGCCTGCTTCGATCTTCGGGCCGCCGCGAAATAGGTTGATTCGAGCCATGCGCAAAATCGACGTTTTCACGCACATCTACCCGCGCGCCTTCTACGAACGATTGATGCGGGTCGCCGGCGATTTCAAGGATGTCGGCAAACGCAGTCGCGGCGTCCCGATGCTTTACGATCTCGACGAGCGGTTCCGGGTGATGGATCGCTTTGCGGACTACCAGCAGGTTCTGTCGCTGCCGACGCCGCCGCTTGAAGCGATGGGGAATCCGGCCGAGGCTACCGAGCTCGCGCGACTTGCCAACGACGGCATGGCCGAGCTGGTCGCGCAGTATCCCGATCGCTTCGCGGGGTTCGTCGCGTCGCTTCCCTACAACGATCCCGACGGCGCGGTGCGTGAAGCGCAGCGTGCGGTGGACCAACTCGGCGCGCGCGGCATCCAGATCTTCTCGAACATTCAGGGCAAGCCGCTTTCCGCGCCGGAGTTTCTACCCATCTTCGAGACGATGGCGGGCTACGATCTGCCGATCTGGCTGCATCCGTACCGGGGAGCGGCGTCGAGCGACTACCCGACCACCGAGGAGACGTCTCAATTCGAGGTCTGGTGGACGTTCGGATGGCCCTACGAAACCAGCGTGGCGATGGCGCGCATCGTGTTCGCCGGGCTGTTCGACCGCTTTCCCGCGCTCAAGGTCATCAGCCATCACATGGGGGCAATGGCGCCGTATTTCGAGGGCCGGGTGGGTCACGGCTGGGACCAGCTTGGCGTCCGCACGTCGGACCAGGATCTGTCGCTGGTGCTGAAGGGCTTGAAGAAGCGCCCGATCGACTACTTCCGGATGTTTTACGCCGATACGGCCTTGATGGGCGCGTACGACGGCACGGTCTGCGGGCTCGGATTTTTCGGCGTCGACCACGTGCTGTTCGCGTCGGATGCCCCGTTCGATCCCGAGAAGGGTCCGATGTACATCCGCGAGACCATCGCCATCATCGACCGCCTGCCCATCTCGGTCGAGGAACGCGAGCGCATCTACTGGCGCAACACGGCTGCGCTACTGAAACTGTGACGCCTCAGTTCACTGGCCCCGCCACGCTCGCGGTCTTGGCAGCCCTTCTCGATCCGCCTGTGCTCTCGTCTTGACCGCCGGGCGCTCTGCCCCTACGCTCCCAAGCGTGCAGCGAAGCCTCGTGATCAACCGTACACCGCAAGAACTCAGATGAGACGCTACAGCGGTCTGCGTCGAAGCAATATCGTCGCCCTCATCGAACAGGCACTCCGAGAATGCGGCGCCGAGATTCTCGTGCGCGCGAACCCCACAACGGCCCCGTTCGAATTCACGGTCAAGACGCCAACAGGCATCGAGCGCGAACTGGTCTGCTACGCCTTCATAGCCAACGGGTTTCGACGAGCCGGAAGGCCTGACAGGCACCGGTTCCAGATCACCTATGGAGGCAGCTCCGATCGCTGTCACGAACTTTATTTCGACCCTCGCGGCCAAGCGATCACGTTGATGTTTGGTGTGCACTTGGAGATGGGCCTATTCGTCGGCGTTGACCCGACGATGCACAACCCGACCTGGTTCCCACGGTCGGTTGAGCTCAAGGCCAGCGAGCTCGAAGCTGCCAGGGCACGGGGTTGGCACGGATGGGAGCGGGAGCGCTCCGACGCGAGACGCAAAGCGAGACCTGAGGAGAGCCTTCTGACGGAGACTGTCACTGCTTTCCGCCCCGACCAATTTCTTCGCTACGTCGAATTCGAGCGTTTGACCAGCGGCCTTGACTGCGGCGAGCGATGTCTTCTGTCCGACCGCATCGAGAGGAGCCTGTCTCAAGGCAAGTCTCTACCAACGTTAGGGCGACACCCTCTGGAACTGCAGCTCGGAATCCCTGCCAGCGACATTCTGGACGTGGCGATGGGGCGAATCGGCCGGGCATGACCGATCGCCCTCGCGGCCTATACGAAGTCCTCATCACGGAAGCGATTGCGTCACAGCTCAGCACGCTGGGCGATGACTTCCACGCGATCCGCAACGGCGTACGACCCGCTGAAGCGCCGGATCGACTCGCGCTTCATCTCGGCCGGATTGTGCAGCGGGCCATCGCCGGCGTCAATGATGCCGATCGAGTGGCAGTCGGAATCGCGCTCGCTCGAACAATCATTGAGCAGATCGATCAGACGATCAGCGGATCTCAGACCGGTCCCGACACGCCGATTGAGCCGGGAACCGTTCTGCGTGCTGTTCTGGGCAGAACCCCCGATGGGCGCCTCGAGGAAATGCCGGAACCGCTCATCCCGCTTCTCGACACGACATTGCTGACGAACGCTCCAGGGGAACCGCGCGTCGGCAATCAACTGCTCACCGAACTGCATTCAGCCGATCGCATCGACCTGGTCATGGCGTTCATCCGCCGGAGCGGCATCGCGCCGCTGCTCGACACGCTTCGCAGCCATTGCCAGAACGGTCGTTTGTTGCGCGTGCTGACGACGACGTATACGGGGTCGACGGAGGGGCGGGCCCTTGATGCGCTGAGCGACCTTGGGGCAGAGGTCCGCGTGTCGTATGACATGAGCACCACGCGCCTGCATGCGAAGGCGTGGCTGTTTCATCGACGATCGGGATTCTCGACCGCCTACATCGGCTCGTCGAACTTGACGTACTCGGCGCAGATCAGCGGCCTCGAATGGAACGTCCGGGTGTCAGGGGCGCGAAATCCAGACGTCATCGACAAGGTCGCCGCGGTGTTCGAGAGCTATTGGAACAGCGGCGATTTCGTCTCGTATGACGCCGAGACGTTTGCCGCCGAAACGACTCGCTCGTCGGCCGGCCCCGCAGTCTTCTTGAGTCCGATCGAGCTTCGGCCCGAACCGTTCCAGGAGCGCCTGCTCGAGCAGATCGCGCTGGCGCGAGAGCGCGGGCACCATCGCAACCTCCTCGTCTCCGCGACAGGCACGGGCAAGACGGTCATGGCCGCGGTCGACTACGCGCGGCTTCGAGATCGACTGCCGCGCTCGAGGCTGCTGTTCGTGGCCCATCGTGAAGAGATCCTCGAGCAAAGCCTGGCGACGTTTCGACACGGGGTGCGCGATTATGCGTTCGGCGAACTGTGGGTCGGCGGGCAACGTCCGCGGCAGTTCGACCACGTCTTCGCTTCGATCCAGAGCCTCAGCGCCGCCGGCCTCGCATCGCTCGAGCCCGGTCACTTCGACGTGGTTATCGTCGATGAATTCCATCACGCCGCCGCGCCGTCCTATCGCGCACTTCTTGAGCACGTCACCCCGATCGAGCTTTTGGGGCTGACCGCCACGCCGGAGAGAAGCGATGGCCTCACTCTGCTGAACTGGTTCGACAATCGAATTGCCGCCGAGCTGCGGCTGTGGGACGCAATCGATCAGCAGCGGCTCTCGCCGTTCGTGTACTACGGCATTCACGACGGCCTTGACCTGCGTCAGGTGCCATGGCGGCGCGGTCGCGGGTACGACGTCGAGGGGCTCTCGAATCTTCTGACCTCCAATGATGTCTGGGCCAGGCATGTGCTCGCGCAGCTCATATCGCGCGTTGACGATCCACGCAGGATGCGCGCTCTCGGCTTCTGCGTGAGCGTTGAGCATGCACGGTTCATGGCCCGCGTGTTTCGAGAGGCAGGAGTCGCCTCGACAGCGGTATGGGGAGACAGCCCAGACGGGGAGCGGGCCGGAGCGCTGGCCGACCTCGCTGCCCGGCGCATCAACGTGCTCTTCTCCGTCGACCTCTTCAATGAGGGCATCGACATCCCGGCCGTGGACACCTTGCTGTTGCTTCGCCCGACGGATAGCCCGACGCTGTTCCTCCAGCAGCTGGGTCGAGGGCTCCGTCGGCTTGTCGGAAAAACGGTGTGCACGGTGCTCGACTTCGTTGGGCATCATCGGAAGGAGTTCCGGTTCGATCGACGATTTCGGGCGCTTCTTGGCGGAAGCCGCAAGGATCTTGAGACACAAATCACCGAAGGCTTTCCGTTTTTGCCCGCCGGCTGTCACCTCGAGCTGGACCGCGTCGCAACAGCGCTTGTACTGGAGAACATCCGCGCCGCAGTGCCCTCGCGATGGCCAGAGAAGGTCGAAGAACTCCGGTTGGTCGCGCGGGGCGACAACACCATCACGCTGCACCGGTTCCTCGACGAGACGGGTCTCGAACCCGAGGACATCTACACAGGTAGGAAGACATTCTCTGATCTTCGAGAGGGCGCCGGCCTTTCGGTCGGACCCGCCGGTTCCCGCGAAGTGCTCCTTCGACAAGCTTGCGGTCGGCTGCTGCACATTGACGACTTTCTCAGAATCGGCTCGTACCGCAGATGGCTGTCGGAGCCCAACCCGCCGGATCTGGCAGCACTGTCACGGCGTGAGCGTCAGCTCGTTCGCATGCTAGTCGCGTCCGTTGCGGACCGCGTGATCAACAGGGCAATGAGCCTCGAGGAGGCGAGCGCAATCGTGTGGGCGCACCCGCAGGTTCGAGCGGAGTTGTTGGACCTGCTCGAGGTCCTCGCGGAACGCATCGACCATGTTCAGCAGACGTTGGTCACGCATCCTGATGGGCCTGTGCTGGTTCACGCCCGATACTCGCGGATTGAGATCCTTGCCGCGTTCGGCATTGGCGGACACGCGAAGGTGGTACCCTGGCAGACCGGCGTCTATTGGGCGAAGGAGTCGCGCGCTGATCTGCTTGCCTTCACGCTCGACAAGACAACCGGACAGTTCTCGCCCACGACTCGCTACCGCGACTATGCCATCAGCCGCGACCTAATTCATTGGGAGAGCCAGTCAGCCACACGTGCCGACAGCGATACCGGCCATCGGTACCAGCAGCACGAGGTCCTGGGATCATCGGTCATGTTGTTCGCGCGGCTCCGCAGCGACGACAGGGCATTCTGGTTCCTTGGGCCGGCGAGGTACGTGAAACATGAGGGAGAGTTACCGATGGCTGTCACTTGGCGACTCGATCATTCGGTGCCAGGCGACCTATTTGCTCAATTCGCAGCGGCTGTCGCCTGATGTCGGACGTGCCTGTGGACGCCGATATTCTCTTCGAAGCCCGGACGCCCCTGGGGTTCAGCGTTCGGGTAACAGTCGCTCGCTGGAACCTGATCATCAAGACGAAGCACCCGGTCATGACCGGAAGGGAAGAGTTCGTGCGGTCCGCGTTGGCGGCTCCCGAGGAGGTCCGCCAAAGCCGGATCGACTCGCAGGTGCTACTCTTTTACAAGGCGGAGGCGACAAAACGCTGGGCCTGCGCGGTCGCGAAGCGGGCGGCTGAGGCGCGTTTCTCATCACCGCCTATCCGACCGATGCGATCAAGGAAGGCGTCCGAATATGGCCGAAGTGAAGGTGTTTCACGACCGGGAAGGTCAGACGCTGACTGTCTGGTTCACAGACCCCGCGTTGGAGTACGTGTCCGAAGAGACCGGCGACGAGGTGGTGCTGATGAAGGACCGCTCGGGCCGAGTGATAGGCTTCGAGAAGCTCAATTTCTCGGTCCCCGAATCCGACTCCGTACACGTGGCGTTGGAGACCGCACCAGTTTAATCGAATTGGCGTCTCAAAAATGTCTCCACGCAGATCTGTCGCTTGCCGAGATCGACGTCTCGCCATTTGAGCGCGATTCGCCGCACCGAAGGCCCGGCCTAGACACTCAACGTGTTCTTCGTGTGCTTGTGGTCCGCGCCACCGGTCATTTTTCGGCGACGCTGTAGAGGTATCGGTAGCCCCTCAGGATGATCTCGTTGTCGACCAGCGCCGGCGACGCGTCGAACCCATCGTCCAGCGTGTTCTTCGCGAGCACCTCGAAGGTAGGTCCGTGTCGGATCACCAGCGTCGTGCCCTCGCGACCAGTCAGGTAGACGCGCCCGCTCGCCCCGACCGGCGAGGAGAACAGCTCAGGCAGGCCTTCGAGACGCCGTAGCTGGTAGTGCGGCTTGCCCGTCTTTGCGTCGAGGGCCGAGAGGATGCCCGAATTGCTCTTCAGCAAGTACAGGATACCGTCGTAGAGGAGCGGTGAGGGGACGTACGGCGTGTCGCGATCCAGGCTCCAGGCGATCGCATTGGACGCGCCGAGGTCGCCGCGCGCATCGGCGAGCCGGATCGCCTTCAGGTTGTTGCCGCGGAAGCCGCTCGCCACAATCACGAGGCCGTCGGCGGCCACCGGCGAGGGAATCGCGTTCATCGTCGTGCCCGGACTGTCCCAGACGATCTTGCCGGTCTCCAGGTCGTAGCTGCGCAGCCGGTTCATTCCGTTGGTCACGACCTGCGCGCGGCCCTCGTGCTCGACGATGAGCGGCGTCGCCCAGGAGTCGATCTCGTCGCGTGCCGCGCGCCAGATCTCGTTCCCGGTGAGCGCGTCGAGCGCGACGACGAAGGACTGGCCCTGATGGTCCCAGACGACCACGATCCGGTTGCCGTGCAGCGCGGGCGTGCTGCCTTCGCCGAACTGCTGGCGCATCTGTTTGTCGCCGAGATCCTTCTGCCACAGCAGCGTGCCGTCCATGTCGTACGCGAACATACCCTGCGACTCGAACCAGGCGAACACGTGCCGGCCATCGGTGATCGCCGAGCTCGACGCCCACGTGCCGTTGTCCTGATGCGTCGCCTCGTGCGGCCGGCCCTCGCGAGCGGTACGCTCCCAGACGATCTTGCCGGTCCGCCGATCGAGCGCGAGTACCACGAAACGGTGCATGTCCCTGGGCTGGATGCTGCCGCGCGGACCGTGAGTGCTGGCGCCGTCTACGCCGACGGGGACGGCGGTCAGGAGAAAGATTCGATCGCCCCAGACGACCGGCGAGGCGAACCCTCGTCCGGGGATTTCCACTTTCCAGCGAATGTTCTTCGTCTCACTCCACTCGACGGGAGGATTTGCGCGTGTCGAGACGCCGGTCGCGGACGGACCACGCCACTGTGGCCAGAAGCCGTCGGCCGACGGATCGGCCGCTCGCACCGACACCAGCGCGGCGAGCCCGATCATGGTCGAGAGTCCTGCAGCCGCCGTCGCTCTGGTCATGCGTGTCTGCATAGAAGAACTGCCACGTCTCTCACTCTGTCGTAGCGCCTTCGGCCACGAAAGCACGAAGTCACGAAGACTTGTCGTCAGCAAGAATGATTTCGTGATTTCGTGTCTTCGTGACCTGAACATGCCCGAATCTGATACGAGGATTGTCTACTGCGTTTTTGAGAAGCGTATCGTCGTGTTTCTCTCAATTACGTCGCGAGTTCTCAACCACAAAGAACACAAAGAACACGAACCAACCGCTACAGCGTTGTCGAAATGCTCGAGGCGGCTGGTTGCCGCAAGTCCGCGTCTTCGCATCGATCGGTCCATGCCCGTGGGTTGATACGCCCTACTGGCGCGGCTTGCCGACGGCGAACAGTGCGCCGTCGCTGCGCAGGAAGATCTGGCCGTTCGAGATAGCCGGTCCGGCGATCAGGCGCTCGCCGATATCGTTGCGCGCGATCACCTGCGGTTCTCGCCCGGCGCGCAGCACGATCACTTCTCCGGTTTCGCTGACGAAGTAGATCTTGCCGTCTCCCGCCACCGGCGACGCGCTGAACAGTCCGTTGACTCGCTCCTGCCAGAGACGCCGTCCCGTCTCGGCGTCGATCACGGAGATCGCGCCGACGTCGCTCGCCATGTACAACAGGCCGCCGTGGTACACGAGCGACGAAATGTAGGGTGCACCGGTCGCGACTTCCCAGACCACGTGGGACGAGGAGACGTCACCGCGGCCGCCCGGCCTGACGGCCAGATAAGGACCGCTTCGGTACCCGCGCGTCAAGTAGATCACGCCGTTGCCGAATGTCGGCACCGGAATCGGAAACTGGTTCGACCCGCCCACGTGCCACAGAGTCGCGCCGGTTCGCGGGTCGTACGCATCGACGCGCTCGCTGGAGTTGACGAGGAGCTCGGGACCGCCGCCCGCTTGCACCACGAACGGCGTGGTGTAAGACAGACGCCCCTTGCCCCTGTCGGCTTTCCAGCGATCCTTGCCGGTCTTCTTGTCCACCGCGAGGAGGTACGACGAGGGCGCGTGATCGCACAACAGGATCAAGGTGTCCTGGTACAGCGTGGGCGAGCTGGAATGTCCCCAGTTGATGTCGAACGGCGAGTTTTCCTGTCCCAGGTGACGCTGCCATACGAGCTTTCCGCTCAGGTCGAGCGCGACGACCTGGCCGGTCCCGAACCACGCGTAGACAAGTTGTCCGTCGGTGACAGGGCTTGGCGAGGCGAGATTGTGTTTGTCGTGCACCGACGGGAGTGGTCCGACTGCCTCGATACGGTATTCCCACGCCCGGCGTCCGTTGGCGCGATCGAACGCCTCGAGCAGAAAGAACACTTTGTCGGCCGCGGAGCCGGCCCCTGCTTTCGCCAGCGAACGTTCGGCGCCAGCGCTGTCAGTGCCCTGGGCCAGTCGTGGGCCCTGACGGCTGACACCCACGCCGATCTGAGACGTGACGAACACCAGATTGCCGGCGACTATCGGCGACGAGACGCCGACGCCGCCGAGGCTGGACTTCCAGGCGATGTTCTCGGTGGCGCTCCAGCGGGTCGGCAGGTCCAATTCATCCGTCGCCCCGGTGCCGAACGGTCCGCGCCATTGCGGCCAGTCTGCGGCCGCGACCGATCCGCCGGCCATCATTGTCAGGGCCACGCCGATTCGAAGCGCGCGCATCATAGGTTGCTCCGATGCTGAGTCGGTTTGAAGCAAATGGCCTGTCCGCGTCTAGCCACCGGGCCGGCGAGGCATTCCGGTGGCTGTCCTACGCGACCATGCAAGGCTGCCCAAGACGTTGATCCAATCGGCCCAGAGCATTAAGAAAGTATAAACGGAAAGACGGCCTGGGACTGATCGCCCCGTCGCAAGGCAAGCGTTTTTGCAGTTTCGCGTAAAGAGCCGCGGTCGGGCTACTCAGAATGGTGGCGAGCTTTCCCAGCAAAATCGACTTCGATCTCATCAATCCTACCGCCTGACGTCGTAACTCCAGAGCGTGCCGAGGTCGCGGACGTACAGGCGTCCGTTCGCCACGACCGGGTGCGGCCAGGCTTTCGCCTGTCCACGGTCGGGCGCCCCGGGAGGCGTGAAGCGGCCCTTCTCACGATAGACAACTGGCGACAGCTCGACCAGGGCGACATCACCATCTTCGCCGCGCACGTACAGCCTGCCGTCGGCGTAGGCCAGCGACGCGGTGCCGATGCCACGCTCCTGCCACTTGACGGCGCCGGTCGCGAAGTCGACGCACAGGAGCGAGGTGGCGTTGGTCCCGTAGAGATACCCGTCGATCACCACGGATCCACCATTCGAGCCGGGTAGCCGCCGCTCGTGATAGGCCGGCTGTGCGGTCACTTTCCCGGCCGCGACGCGGAGCTTTACCAGCGCGCCTCCACCCTGACTTGTGGCGTTGTAGACGCCGCTGCCGCTGACGACGGGAGTTGGGATGTTGGCGGCACTGCCGTCCCCGGTCCGGTTATCGCGCCAGAGGAAGGCGCCCGAGGCCGCATCGACGCCGACCACGCCTTTCTGGAGGAATGTCACGTACTGCTTCACCGCGCCGGTCTGCACGATGGCGATGGAGGCATACCCTGCCGTCTCCGCGCCCGGCACGACCGATCGCCAGATGACCGCGCCCGTCTTCTTGTTCAGGGCCACGAGCGACGTGCGTCCGCCCGGTGTGACGACGAGTGTGTCACCGTCGACCAGCGGAGATTCCGCATAGCCCCAGGTTCCGGGCTCGCCGCCGAATTCCATCCGCACGTTCTTCTTCCAGCGCACCTGGCCGGTCCGCAGGTCGAGGGCCACCAGGTCGCCATCCGATCCGAGCGCATAGAGCACGTCTCCGTCGACCGTCGGCGTCGATCGCGTCCCCGGATACGCCGGCTGCTGATCGGCGTTGCCGACCTTGCCGATGCGAACGGACCAGGCCAGCTGGCCGTCGCTGACGTTCAGCGCGCGCACGTACTCGTTGGCGAGGCCCTCGTTGGTCAGGAGGTACAGCCGGTCGCCCACCACTGAAGGCGTCGAGAAACCGGAGCCGATGTTATTCACCCGCCACAGGAGTTTCGGTCCGCCCGCGGGCCATTCCTGGAGCAGACCGGTCTCGGTGGAAATCCCCGTGCGCTGCGGGCCGCGCCACTGCGGCCAGTCCGCCGCCGCGCCGACGAGGGAGAAACACGTCACCGCAGCCGCGGCCAGAAACATGGAAAGTTTGTTCATCGTTCGCCTCGAGTCGGGCTTAGTACTTCGCGCCCATCAGAGGATACGACGATTCAATGGCGACACGCAGCCGTGTCTGAAACTGTTCTAAGCTCTCGTTCGTGGTGTTCGCCAGACAACTTCGTGAGGGAATTCGTCGAGGGCGGATCCGGTGCAGCGTTCGTATCTGGACGCGGCCTCACGTCAAGGTGGGCGGTCGATACCGCATGGAGGAGGGGCAGATTGTCGTCGATTCGATTGTGCCGATGGCCTTGGCGGATATCACGCACGATCTTGCGCGCGAGTCGGGGTTCAGCAGCGTGCAGGACCTGCTCGAGACCGCGAAGCATGGCAGCGGCGACAACGTCTATTTGATTCGGTTCCACTATCTTCAGCCGGGCGCCTGGGACGTGAGAGGCGACAAAGCCCACCGATCCTGACGCAAGGCCCGCTAAAATCATGCCGCCGGGAGGCCATGATGAAAATCTGTCTGCTCGTCTTGTCGTTGCTGCTGGCCGTTCCAGCATTCGCCCAGCAAAACGTTCCTGAACTGCCGTTCGATTCCGTTCCCAACTTCCTGAAGCTTCCGTCCGGGATGAATTTCGGCGAGGTACCGGGCGTGGCCGTCAATTCGAAGGGCCACGTCTTTGTTTTCACTCGATCGAACAGCGCCAATGGTCCGGCGTACGCGCCCACCGCGGCGCAGTTGCTCGAGTTCGGTCCCAAAGGAGAGTTCCTGCGGGAAATCGGCAAAGGCCTCTACGGGTGGTCCTTCGCGCACAGCGTGCGGATCGACAAAGACGACAACATCTGGGCCATCGACAAGGGTTCCGACATGATTATCAAGTTCAATCAGGCCGGCCAGGTCGTCTGGGTCTTCGGCCGTCGGAAGGAATCGGCCGACGGCGAAACCAAGGCCTGGGAAAATGTCAATCCTCCGCTCCCGCCGGTGGATGGCCTTTTCCGTCAGCCGACCGACGTCGCGTGGGACTCTGAAGGCAACACCTACATCAGCGACGGCTACGTCAACTCGCGCGTAGCCAAGTACGACAAGCACGGCGACTGGGTGAAGTCGTGGGGCGAAAGTGGGACCGGTCCAGGACAATTCCGCCTGCCCCACGCCATCGCCGTGGATCGAAACAACAACGTCTACGTCGGTGATCGCTCGAACCGGCGCATTCAGGTCTTCGATACCGACGGCAAGTTCCTCCGGATGTTCGCGATTGATGTCCCCCCTGACACCAGGACCCGTCCGGTGAACGGGAACACGCCGACCGGGGCGCGGCTGGCCGCGGTCATCGGACAGCCCAACTCCATTTGCATCACGCCGACCGGCAATCAAGTGATGTTCGTCGGCGAATCGACCTATCCGGGCCGGATTTTCAAGGTGTCCCTCGATGGCAAGGTGCTCGGCGTCATCGGCCGCTCAGGGCGCGAGCTGAAGCAGTTCTCCGGCGCCCACGCGCTGGCCTGCCCTTCGGAGTACGAAATCTACGCCGCCGAGACGTCGAACTGGCGCGTGCAGAAGCTGATCCTGCACCCGCCGTCGACAGCGGCCAGCACCGTACGACGTTAAACGTCAACGGAGCCCGCGGAGGCATCTACCGCCGAGCACACCGAGTGCACCGAGATAGAACATCAGGATTCTTCTCGGTGATCTCGGTGGTTGAGCTTGAGATTGAGACCCGACCTCTGGAAAGTTTTCCGTGACGAAATAGCAACGCGGACACTAGTCCGGCAGCTCTTCGCGCGAGGGTTCCGGGAGCCACATGCTGGCGATGACGGCGATGACGTAGGCAGACGTGCCGACGAGCGCCGACGCATACGCAAGCCGCGTCGGGAGCGAGGCGCCAGGCATCGAGCTCACCAGTTGCGTCGTCAGCAGCGCCGCCGACGTACCGATCATTCGCCCGCCGACATTGGCGGCGAAGCTCTCGCCGGTACCTCTCAGATAGGTTGGGTACACCCTCGGCAGGTAGTTTCCCCAGAAGCTGAACTGACCAATCGTCGCCAGTCCCACGAAGAAGATCCCCCACCGGAGCACGGCCAGATTATTCGTCGCGGGAAACAGGAAGACGAGCGGCAGCAGGATCAGCCCCGGGATCTGAAACAGACGGAGCAGCCCGCGCCGGCTCACGATCCGGACCGCGAGAAACGCCAGGAGCAAGCGTCCCGCGAGCCCGCCGAATTCCTGAAACGACTGGACGCCGCTGATCACCTGCTCCTGCGCAGGGCGCGCCAACGTACTCACCTCGGCCAGGCCGGGCACGATGCGGGGCGTCTGTTGAATGGCGCCGAACGCGGCCGCGTAGACGCATGCCATCATCACCGTGGTGACGATGGTGGTCGTCCTGAACTGCGGCTTGAACAACTCGCCAATGCTCGGTCTCTTGAGCGTGCCGGCTTTCTTCTTCTTGAGCCAGGTCGGCGATTCCGGGAGAAACGGTCGGACGAGAATCAAGGGCAGTGCGGGGATGACCCCCGACATGGCGGTGTAGCGCCACGCTTCGTGTCCGCCCAGCACCGAGGGCAGGTTCGCTCCGTAGGTGACCATCAGATAGTACACACCGGTGGCCGCGACGCCGCCAAGCGACCCCAGCGCCTGCGTGTAGCCGATGATGGCTTCGCGCTGCTTGGGGTTCGGGAACAGTTCCGCCAGCCATGCCACAGCGGCGACGAACTCCACGCAGACGCCGACAAACGTGCAGCAGCGCCAGAACAGCAGCCACTGCACCGACGTGGAATATCCGGACGCGAGCGTGCCGAACGCGTACAGCAGGATGCTCCAGGTCAGCACGCGCCGGCGGCCGAACAGATCGGTGAAGTAGCCCCCGAGCAGCCCGAAGACCCCGCCGGCCACGGCGGGCACGAATTGGATGTAGCCGACCCACTCATTGATGAGCGGGCTGTTGCCCGGCACCGCCAGCAGCTCGATCAGCCCCGGGCGCACGATGAGCGGCAGCATCAGAAGCGCGTAGGAATCGTAAAAGAAGCCAATGGCGGCGATGGTGACGATGAGCCACTGCACGAGGGTGAGAGGTGCAGGTGCGGCGTCGGAATGAACGGTAGCCATGATGCCTCGTAGTGGGCTGCGTCGCTGGTTCACCACTGCGGGCGCCGAGTGCCCCGAGTCTCCAGTCCCGGGGCGCCTGGTGAGCGCAAGTGGTCGACGTGGTCTGGATCTGCAGGGGTGATGATAGCCGCGTTTCTCCGTTTGGCTATACTACGAACCCATGCAAAGCTCGGCATCCGGTACAACAGGCGCGGCCGAACTGGCCGCACGGTCCGCGGCGGCCCGAGAGAGACTCGACCAGTGGGTGGTCGAAGTCGTCGACTGGCACTTCGATCCGCTGACAGGCTGCCCGTTCTGGCTCGACTACGCCGCGAAGCTCGGCTGGGATCCGCGTCGCGAGATCCACGGGTTCGACGACCTCAAGCGGTTCCCGGAATTTCAGGACGAGTGGCTGCGCGGCGGTCCCGTGCAGCGGTGGATTCCCAAGGGCCTGTCCGGGAAGCCGGTCTTCGTGTTCGAGACCGGCGGGACGACCGGCACGCCGAAGACGCGAGTCGGCCTCGAGGATTTTCGAACCGACTACGAGATATTCAGCGACACGCTGCCCGACGAGCATTTCCCGCGCGGATCCAATTGGCTGATGCTCGGGCCGTCCGGGCCGCGCCGGCTGCGCCTGTCGGTCGAGCATCTGGCGCAGTTCCGCGGCGGCGGCATCTGTTTCTGCGTCGATCTCGATCCCCGCTGGGTCATCAAGTTGATCAAGAAAGGGTGGTCCGAGCATCTCCAGGCGTACAAGGATCACGTCATCGACCAGGCAGTGACGATTCTCCAGGCGGGCCACGATATCCGCTGCATGTTTGCGACGCCGAAGCTGCTGGAGTCGCTGGCCCTCCGGCTCGAATCGATGGGCACGACGATCCGGAAGATGGGCGTCACGGGAATTTTTTCCGGGGGCACCGAGTTTACGCCCCAGTGGAACCGTTTCGCCCACGAGGAACTGCTCGACGGAGCGTACATGACGCCGACCTACGGCAACACCTTGATGGGACTGGCGCCCAGCGCCCCGAGCGGTCCCCACAACAACTACACGATTGCCTACTATGCGCCGCAGCCGCGGGCGGCGATCGAAGTCGTCGATTTCGACGATTCGAACAAAGTCGTCGGCTACGGCGAGACCGGGCGCGTGAAGTTGACGACGCTGACCAAGGAGTTCTTCGTGCCGGGATTTCTCGAGCGCGACGAGGGCGAGCGCGAGCCGCCGTTCGCCGCCTATCCCTGGGACGGCATCAGCGGCGTCCGTCCGTACCGCGGCTTCGCGTCCACGACGACCGTTGGGGTGTACTAAGAGACGATCAACGCGGAGACCGCTGAGAACGCAGAGAACCAAATGGCGCTGTACGCCATGAACACCTGAACCACAAAGACACAAAGCACACGAAGAATACAAAAACTCCCCGTCCCAGGTACTCTTCGGGGGTCGTCAAGGACACAATGCTGCAACTTCCTGTTCTCCGTTGGGGCCAAGCCTACACGAGCATGGACGTGGACGAGGTGGTCCACTTTGTCGACGGGCAGGCGATTGCCCGCGTCAGCCGCGCCAATGGCGGGATGATCCAGCGCGACATGCGCAAGTCGCAGCGCGCGCGCGACATGTTGCGCGAGATCCCGATGGCCGAGCTCATGGCCCGGGTCTGCACCGCCGGCGAGCTCTACACGAACGCCACCTTGCCGATGGGCGACGGCACGCAGACGCCCGACGAATTCGTGCGCGCCCAATCGGCCAGCACCGGCCTGCCCGAGCACATGTGCCGCGCGAACATGAAGAAGAACGCCTTCGTGCTGGCCGAGATGCGCAGCATCTTGACCTCGCTGACACGCGGCCTCGACTTCGACGTGCTCTCCCTGGGGCACGGTGAAGAACGGGGCGTGCCGATCAGCTATCAGGCGCAGAGCCCGGTGGTCGGTCTGGTGCTGCCGTCCAATTCGCCGGGCGTGCACACGCTGTGGCTGCCGGTGATTCCGTTGCAGATCGGTCTGGTGCTCAAGCCCGGTCCCCAGGAGCCATGGACGCCGTACCGCATGGCGGAGGCGTTTTTCCAGGCGGGCATTCCCCGCGACGCGATTTCGGTCTATCCGGGCCTGGGTGATGTCGGCGCCGCCGTGCTCGACAGCTGCAGCCGCAGCTTGATCTTTGGCGGAACCGCGACAGTCGATCGGTATCGCGGCAACGCCAAAGTTCAGGCGCACGGGCCAGGGTTCTCGAAGATCGTGGTCGGCGACGACCAGGTCGACCAGTGGGAACGTTGGATCGACGTGATGGCCGAAAGCGTCTTCATCAACAGCGGGCGCAGCTGCATCAACTGCTCGGGGATCTGGGCCAGCCGCCACACTCGCGAGATCGCCGAAGCGTTGGCTGAACGGCTGGCCGGCGTGCGGCCGCTGCCGCCCGACGACCCCGAATCGAGCCTGGCCGCGTTCACCGTGCCCGGCGTGGCCGACGCCATTTCGAAGGCGATCGACGCCGACTTGACCGCCGGAGTGATCGACGTCACGGCGCGCCATCGCGACATACCGCGCGTCTTCAACGAAGGCCGGGCCGACTACCTGCTGCCAACGGTCCTGCACTGCGAATCGCCGGACGCCGCCGCGGCACAAAAAGAATATATGTTTCCCTTTGTTACGGTGGTGCAGTGTCCGGAGCATCAGCTGTTGGAGAAGATGGGCCCGACACTGGTGTGCACGGCCATCACCGGCGCGCCCGACCTCCAGCGGCGTCTACTGGATGCCACATATATCGATCGCCTGAATCTCGGGCCCGTCCCCACGAATCGATTGAACTGGCGACAGCCCCACGAAGGCAACCTGATCGACTTCCTGTTTCGCGCGCGCGCATTCCAGTCGGCGGAGCTGGGGTGAGTGAGAGGGCGGGTGGCTCCGCCCTGGCGCCATGAAGATCCTCTCCATTACCGCCGGCGCGGCCGGGATGTACTGCGGGAGCTGTTTCCGGGACAACGCGCTCGCCGTCGAGCTCCTGGCTCGCGGGCACGAGGTCACGCTGCTTCCGCTCTACACGCCTACCCACACCGACGAGGTCAACGTCAGCCGAAATCAGGTGCTATTTGGCGGGATCAGCGTCTACATGCAGCAGCGTCTGGCGCTGTTCCGGAGCACGCCGCGCTTCCTGGATCGGTGGTGGGATTCGCCGCGGGTCATCAACGCGTTCGCAAGCCGGTCGATTTCCACAGACCCGAAGCTGCTCGGCGATCTCACGATTTCGATGCTCGAGGGGCCGCGAGGCGTGCTCCGAAAGGAGTTCGACAAGCTGCTCGACTGGCTGACGGACGAACCGGTCCCCGACGTCGTCAATCTGCCGAACTCGATGCTCATCGGCCTGGCGCGGCCGCTCGCCGACAAGCTGAAGCGGCCGGTTTGCTGCACCCTGCAAGGCGAGGATCTCTTTCTCGGCGGTCTGTTGGAACCGTACCGAGAACGCGCGTACGAATTGATTCGCCGCCAGGTGTCGGACGTCGACCGGTTCATCGCGGTCAGCGACTACTACGCCCCGGTGATGTCGCGGCTGCTCGGCATTCCTTCCGATCGGATGGCCGTCGTGCCGCTCGGCATCAATCTCGCCGGGTACGAGCGGGATCCGGACGACGATGGCGTGTTTCGCGTCGGCTATTTCGCGCGGATGGCGCCCGAGAAAGGGCTGCACGCCCTCGCCGATGCCTACATCCGCTTCCGACAGCGGACCGCCGGGTCGCCCGTCCGGCTGGAGGCCGCCGGGTACCTGGCGCGCGAACACGAGCCATATCTCGAGGAGGTCAAGCGCAGCCTTGGCCGCGCCGGTCTCGCCGGAGAATTCACGTACCGCGGCGCTGTCGACCGTGCGGGCAAGCTGGCATTCTTGCGATCGATCGACGTCCTCTCGGTGCCCGCCACCTACGACGAGCCGAAGGGCGTCTTTCTGTTCGAAGCCATGGCGAGTGGCGTTCCCGTCGTGCAACCGCGGCGCGGGGCGTTTACCGAAGTCGTCGAGAGAACCGGCGGCGGGCTGCTCGTCGCACCCGACGATCCCATGGCGTTGGCCGATGGTCTCTACCAGCTGTGGGCCGATCGCCCATTGCGGCAAACACTTGGCGACCGCGCATTCGAGGGCGTGCGGGCGCACTACGGCATCGCCCAATCCGCCGACCGGATGATGGCGGTGTACGAGGCGGTCACACGAAGAGTCAGCGCGCTGCCGGCGGACGTCGCCGGGCCGTCTTGAAATTCACACCTTCCCTTTGTGTCCGTTGTGTTCTTTGTGGTTATCTTCTTGGTACCGATTCATTCGTAGCGCTGACTCCCACGAACTGATCTCCTTGTTGCATGCTCCAAGTTACCAACCTCACGAAGTTCTATCCGACGCCCCGAGGACCCTTGACGGTCCTCTCGGACGTGTCCTTCACCCTTGCGCCAGGTGATGCCGCCGCTGTCATGGGACCGTCGGGGGCGGGCAAGAGCTCACTGCTCTATCTTCTGGGTGCGCTCGAGCCGCCAAACGCCGGCACCGTCTCGCTCGATGGCACGAATCCGTTCCTGCTGAAGCCGCGCGATCTGGCGGCCTTCAGGAATGCGTCGGTCGGTTTCGTGTTCCAGGATCACTGCCTGCTCCCGCAATGCTCGGTCCTCGAAAATGTATTGATTCCGACGCTGGTCGCGGCCCAGGTCGGCCAGCCGGCCGATCGGGCGCGCGAACTGATCGACCGGGTGGGCCTCAGCGACCGGATCGATCATCGGCCAGGCGAGCTCTCCGGTGGCGAGCGGCAGAGGGTCGCGATCGCGCGGGCGTTGATTCAGGGGCCGCGGCTCCTGCTCTGCGACGAGCCGACCGGCAACCTCGATCGGGCTTCGGCCGACAACGTCTCGGCGCTCCTGCTCGATCTGCACCGTCGTCAGAACACGATCCTCATTGTCGTCACGCACAGCCTGCCGCTGGCGTCGCGATTCCCGATTCGTTTTGAGCTCACCGATCGCCAGCTGGTCAGATCGTGAAGCGTCACATGCCACCACGAAACCTTCGTGTTCTTCGTGTCCTTTGTGGTTCAAGAAATGTTGCGCCAATTTGAGAGACGAACGGTACAGGCTGATGAAACAACGGTTTCGCGTCTTCGTGCTTTCGTGGTTGCATTTGAGAACTGCGACAAATGCGGACTAGCCGACTGGTGATTCGCGCGTTCACCTACTACCGCCGCACCAATGCGGCGGTGGCGCTGGGCGTCGCGACGGCGGTGGCGGTGCTCGCCGGCGCGCTCCTGGTCGGCGAGTCCGTGCGCGGCAGCCTTCGCGATCTCGTCCTCCATCGGCTCGGCCGCACCGACCACCTCGTTCTCTCCACAGGGTTCTTCCGCGACGCCTTGGCGGACGAGCTTCGCGCCGACGGCGCGTTCTCCGGGTCGTTCGCCTCGATTGCCCCGATGATCGTCGTCGAAGGCGTGGTCGGCGATCAGACGAGCGGGCGGCGCGTGCCGCGCGTCGCGGTGTACGGCGTGGACGAGCGCTTCTGGCGTTTTCACGGCGTCGCGGTGTCCAACTGGGAGTCTGCCGCGGAGCGCCGCGAGGCGCTGCTCAGCGCGGCACTGGCCGAGGACATCGGCGCCAAGGCCGGAGGGACGGTGCTGGTGCGCGTGGCGCGCCCGTCCGCCGTGCCGATCGAGTCGCTGCAGGGACGAAAGGACGACCTGGGTCGGACGCTCCGGCTGTCGGTTCTCGGGATCGCCGGCCAGGCCGACCTGGGTGAGTTCTCGCTCCGGCCCCAGCAGGGGAGCGTGCGCGCGGTATTTGTCCCGCTTCGTCGCCTCCAACAGGAACTGGCGCTCGACGGCCGCGTGAACACGCTGCTCCTCTCGGCGCGTGCGGAACCGACGGCCGCGGCGACACGCGCGACGTTGGAGGCGCTGGTCCGGCGGCGTATGACGATCGACGATCTCGGCGTCACGGTTCGCGCGATCGAGTCGTCGCACGCGGTGGCCGTCGAAAGCGCCGGCGGTCTGCTCGACGATGTGCAAGCGGCCGCTGCGGAGCGAGCCGCGACAGAGATGCAGCTCGAGCCGCACAGTGTGTTCACCTACCTCGCCAATACGCTCAAGCACGGCGACCGCGAAGTGCCGTATTCGCTGGTCGCCGCGGTTGACCCGACGGCGATCGCAGGCCTCGAGAATGCCGCCGACGAGCGCCCCCCGATCGTCCTGAACGACTGGGCGGCCCGCGATCTCCATGCCCAGGCCGGCGATCCGTTGACCCTCGACTATGCGGTGTGGGAGCCGCCCGGACGTCTGGTCCAACGTACGGCGGACTTTCGAGTCGCCGGCGTCGTGCCCATGCAAGGCTTCACGGCGGATCGGACCCTCGCGCCTGTGTATCCCGGATTGACCGACTCGGACTCGATGGCGGACTGGGATCCGCCCTTCCCGCTCGATCTGCGCCGGGTCCGCCGGATCGACGAGGACTACTGGAAGCAATTCCGGACCACGCCCAAAGCGTTCATCCGCCTCGACGTGGGGCAGCGGCTCTGGCGCTCACGGTACGGCGATCGCACGTCGATTCGCGTGATACCGCCGGCGGATCAGTCGCCAACCGAGGCGCGCGATCGGTACGCCGTGCGTCTGCGTGCCCTGCTCGATCCTCTGACGACCGGCGTCTCGGTGCAGGATGTGCGTGCCGACGGATTGACGGCGTCGCGGGGCTCGACGGACTTCGGCGAGTACTTCACCTATTTCAGCTTCTTCCTCGTGGTCTCGGCGCTGCTACTCGCCGCCTTGTTCTTCAGACTCGGCGTCGAGCAGCGCGCGCAGGAAGTCGGCCTGTTGCGCGCGGTCGGATACACCACCGGCCGCATTCGCGCCCTGTTCGTCGCCGAGGCGCTGGTGGTGACGCTGGCCGGCAGCGTGATCGGGATTGGCGGAGCGATCGGGTACGCGTCGACCATGATGACCGGCCTCGGATCGTGGTGGAGCGGGGCCGTGGGCACCGATGCACTTCGGCTTCATCTCTCGTTCGCCTCGCTGGCCGGTGGCGTGATCGGCGTGGCGGTGACGGCCGTGACGTGTCTCTGGTGGACCCTGCGGAGCCTGTCCCGGATCTCGGAGCGGAGCTTGCTCTCGGGGATGATCGCAACAGAAATGGCGCCGGCCGCCGGCACAAGTCGATCTCGAGTGCCAACGATTGCCGCCGCGACGTTTGCCGCGCTGGGATTTTCGCTCATCGCGGCGGGCTGGGCCAATGCGGTCGCGAAGAGTGGCGCGTTCTTCGGCGCGGGCGCGTGCCTGCTGGCCGCATGTTTGTGCATGGCCGCGGTGACCTTGCGGCGGCCGATCCGCCGACCGCTCCAGGGAGGTGGCTGGCGGGCGATGGGACGCTTGGGCCTGCGGCATGCCGCCGATCGTCCCGGTCGAAGTGTGCTTGGGATCGCCGTGATCGCTGCGGCGACCTTCATCTTGATCTCGGTTGACGCATTCCGGCACGTGGGTCCGCCCGCAAGCGATCGGCACTCCGGCGTGGGAGGCTATTCGCTGCTGGTCGATCTGTTGGTGCCGCTCGTCCATGATCCGAACGGCCCGGACGGCCGTGATGCCCTGGGGCTTGCGGCCTTCCCCGACGTGCGGGTCGAACCGTTTCGCGTCAGACCAGGCGATGACGCCAGCTGCTTGAACCTCTACGAGCCCAGGAACCCGACAATCCTCGGTGCCTCGCGCGCCTTCATCGAGTCCGGCCGATTCAGGTTTCAACGCGCCATCCCAGGCAGCGACGCCGAGCAGGGAAACCCGTGGCTGCTGCTCGATCGGTCTGAGACGGGCGACCAAGGCCCGGTCGTCCCCGTCGTTGCAGACGCGAACTCGATGGCTTACGTCCTGCACAAGAACCTCGGCGACGAAATGGTGATTGATTGGGGAGGTCGGCCCATACGCCTGCGTCTGGTGGCGGCTCTGAGCGACAGCATTCTCCAAAGCGAACTGGTGATGTCGGAGGCCAATTTTCTGCGGCTGTTTCCCGCGCAGGAAGGATTTCAGCGGCTGCTCGTCGAGGCTCCTGAGAGTAATGGGCCCCGTGTCGCGCAAGCCATCGAACAGGGCGCGCGGGACCTCGGCGCCAACGTTGTCGCGACCGCCGAACGGCTGGCGGCGTTCCACCGCGTCGAGAATACGTACATCTCGACGTTCCAGTCGCTCGGCGGGCTCGGTCTCGTCATCGGGACGATCGGGATGGCGGCCGTGCTGCTGCGCAATGTCCTCGAGCGGCGAAAGGAGCTGGCCCTTCTCGCAGCGGTGGGGTACGGGCGGGCGCATGTCTTTGCGATTGTCCTGTCCGAAAACGTGCTCCTGCTCGTCTGGGGCCTCGCCATCGGCGCGGCGTGTGCCGGCGTCGCCGTCGTGCCGGCGGTGATCGACCGGGGTGGGTGGCTGCCGATCCGCGCCGGCGGGTGGGTACTGCTCGGTGGCGTCTTCGTGGCCGGTTTGGTATCGTCGATCGTCGCCACCTACACGGCGCTTCGGACGCCGCTGCTCAGCGCGCTTCGGGCGGAGTAGCGGCTCGAACTGAAAACTCAGAAGTTAGAGCTTAATCTCTCGGTCTTCTTCGTGATCTTCGTGCCCGTTGTGGTTCATTTTCCAATTTCGCAACATGGCTCTAAGTTCTCGCTTCTCATGATGGAGTGGTCATGCTGAAACGGACAGCGTTCATCGCCTTGCTCTGGTGCGTGATTGTTGCCGCGCCGTCGGCGGAGAACTGGCCGCAGTGGCGCGGGCCGTCGCTGAACGGGTTGAGCGAAGAGAAGAACCTGCCGCTGCGGTGGTCGGCGCAGGAGAGCATCGCGTGGAAGCTGGCGATGCCCGCGTGGTCCGGTTCGACGCCGATTGTCTGGAACGACCACATCTTTCTCAACGTGGCCGATGGCCGCGAGATGTATCTCTGGGCGGTCGACCGCAATCGCGGGGTGGCGCTCTGGAAGCGGCTGCTTGGCGGCGGCGATGCGCGCATGATGAAGCAGAACATGTCGTCGCCCTCGCCGGTCACCGACGGTCGCACCGTGTGGGTGATGACCGGCACGGGAATTCTGAAGGCCTTTGATTTTGCCGGCAAAGAGCTCTGGACGCGCGATATCCAGCGTGAGTACGGCCGCTTCGGGCTGCAGTGGGGATACGGCTCGTCTCCGTTGCTGCATGAGGACGGGCTGTACGTGCAGGTCCTGCACGGGATGCACACGAAGGATCCCTCGTACGTGCTCCGCATCGACAAAGCGACCGGCAAGACCGTGTGGCGAGTGGAGCGGCCGACCCAGGCGCGCTTCGAATCGCCCGATGCCTACACCACGCCGGCGCTTCTGAAGTACGGCGGGAGCACCGAGATCGTCATCACCGGTGCGGACGTGGTCACCGGACACGATCCGGCCAGCGGACGCGAGTTGTGGCGCGCCGCCGGCCTCAATCCTTCCAACGAGGGCGACTACCGCATCGTGGCGTCATCGGTCGTGTTCGGCGACATGGTGTACGCCGCTTCGCGCGAGCGGCCGCTGCTCGCGCTCAAGGCTGGCGGACGCGGTGACGTGACGAAGTCGCACGTGCTCTGGTCGTCTCCGAACGGGCCCGACGTACCCACGCCTGTCACCGACGGCACCTACCTCTACGTGGTCAACGATCGCGGCATTGTGTGGTGTCTCGACGTCAAGACCGGCAAGGAAGTCTATGCCAGGACGCGCATCCGATCGGGGACCTACAGCGGATCGCCGGTGCTGGCCGACGGAAAGATTTACGTGACCAACGAGGACGGGATGACCGTCGTCTTCAGGGCGGGACCGAAGTTCGAGGTCCTGGCCGAAAACGATCTCGACGACTACACGCTGAGCTCGCCGGCCATTTCGGACGGTCAGATCTTCATCCGCACGAGCAAGTTCCTCCATGCCATCGGCCCGCGGCGGGCGGCGCCGAAATCCTGATCGCGTCGAGTCCGCCGGACCGCATGAGCGCCTCGAGCGGGATGTTGTGTTTCTGGGTGACTTCGTTCACGAAGGAATCCTAGGTAAGACGACTATCGAGATCGCCGAGATCACCGACAAAGAACGCGACTTTGCCCGGTGTGCTCTGCGGAACTCGGTGGTTAATTCAGAATTGACCGGCCGCGGGCTTCGATCTGACCAGTTGAACCGACGACTATTGGGTAGAATCCTGGTATCCAGGCGGTCGGGACACCAAGGTGGACATCATGAAAACGCTGACAGCCCTCACGATCGCGCTGGTCCTTCCCTCGGTGTTGTACTCGCAGCAGCCGCCCGCAGCCGCGCCGGCGTGCGAACGTTTGGCCGGGACCTTGAAGCTGCCGAACACCAAAGTCACGTCCGCACAGACGATCGCGGCGGGGCGATTCACGGCGCCTGGGCGAGGCGGCGAGTCACCAGCCTTCGCCGCACTGCCTGCGTTCTGTCGCGTCGAGCTCACGTTGACGCCTTCGCCCGATTCGGACATCAAGTCCGAAGTGTGGCTGCCGCAGTCTGGTTGGAACGGCAAGTTTCAAGAAGTCGGCAACGGCGCCTGGGCCGGGTCGATTCAGTACGGCGCGCTCGCCACGGCGCTCCAACGCGGGTACGCGGCGGCGTCCACCAACGCAGGGCACACCGGAGAGGACGCAAGCTTCGCGCTCGGCCATCCGGAGAAGCTGAGCGATTTCGGCTACCGTGCAGTGCACGAGACCGCGGCGCAAGGCAAAGCGACGGTCGCGGCGTTCTACGGCAGTCCGGCCCGTCTCGCCTATTTCAACGGCTGTTCGGGCGGCGGCCGTATGGCCTTTCAAGAAGCGCAACGCTTCCCGGCCGACTTCGACGCGATTCTCGCCGGCGCTCCAGGCTTCGACCGCGTGAACCAGAGCGTCCAGATGCTCATGAACGCGAAGGCGACGCTGGACCGTCCCGACAGCATGATTCCGGCCGGTAAATACGCGGTGATTCATCGTGCGGCGCTCGCCGCGTGCGATGCGGCCGACGGTTTGAAGGACGGACTGATCAGCGATCCGCTCCAGTGTCACTTCGATCCCAGAACGATCGAATGCAAAGGCGGCGACGCTGGCGACTGCCTGACCTCCGATCAGGCCGCCGCGGCCGTCAAGATCTACGCCGGCGTCAAGAATCCAACCACCGGTGCGGCGATCTTTCCAGGCCTGGAGCCTGGAAGCGAGCTGACGTGGGGCGGTCCGGCCGGCGGTCCGGCACCGCTCGCAGTGGCCGGCGATCTCTTCAAATATGTGGTCTTCAAGAATCCGCGATGGGATTTCAGAACGTTCGATCTGGCGAGAGACTACGAGGCCGTGCACCGGATCGACAGCCTCGACCTCAGCCCCACGTCGCCCGATCTCAAGGCGTTCGCAAGCCGGGGCGGAAAACTGCTCGTGTATCACGGGTGGGCCGATCAGAACGTGGCGCCGCGATCGTCTGTGAACTACCACGCGAAGCTCGTGCAGACGCTGGGAGCCAGGCAGGTCGAGGATGCGGTGCGGCTGTTCTTTGCGCCTGGGATGGCCCACTGTGGAGGTGGAGAGGGACCGAATACCTTCGATGCGTTGACCCCACTCGAGCAGTGGCGCGAGCAAGGCAAGGCGCCCACCCACATCGTCGCGTCGCATCTGGCGGCAAATGGTCAGGTCGACCGGACGCGTCCGCTCTGCCCGTACCCTCAGGTCGCGACCTACCAGGGCGCCGGCAGTATCGACCAGGCAGTGAATTTCGTCTGTGCTTCAGCCCAACGCTGAGATGTGTCGAGCAGGACGTGCGAAAGACGACCGCAGGTTCCGGTCCGCGCCACTCGAGGCGACGTTCAGAGTCGGGAGGTGCCGTCGAGCTTTGCAAGATTTCGGTCAAATGTGCCGAGCGGCAGATGACCAGCTTTGCGGGCGATTGCGAGCACGAGGCAGTCCGAGAAGCCCAGCGCTGGTCTTCCGCGAAAGTGCGCGACGGCGGCGGCGACGGCCTCAGGATCTTGCACGGTCAGGTGCTCATGGTTGAGCAGCATCTCGACCGCCGTCGCAATTTCCGACGGACCCCGTTCGTAGACTGAAGCCAGCACCCACGTGGCTTCGGCGAGCACGAGATGTGACACCCAGCCACCGTGTTCGACAAACTTTTCGGCGGCCGCGACCTGCTTGGCATGATCCCGGGTGATCAGACGGACCAGAACGTTGGTATCAACGGCCCGCACGACGCCTCTTGACGTGTTGGCGAACACCCTCTTTCAGTTCCCCGATCGTACGCGGCGGCGGAGACGCGGCAAATACCGCGCGATGCACCTCTTCCGACGAGAATCGACCGGCACGCCGTACCACGACCTGTTCGCCGTCATCGTCCCACTCCAACACCGAGCCCGGACCGACGCCGAGCTTCTCTCGAACCTTGGCGGGCACTGAGATTTGTCCTTGTGCAGTGAGCTTCGAGTGAGCCAGCGGCATGCCGAATATTACCACGGTAATGAATCTGGGAGCCGCGGGGCCTTCGCGCGATCACTTGGCGCTGAACGTGTACACACCGTCCCAGTCCGGGGCTGGCGGCGCGGCGGCGAAGCGTGAGGACCGCTCCTCGTAAAGCGAGACAGTCTTGTCGGCCCCCGGATACTCGAGGCGATGCTCGCGCACGGCGTCGAGCGCAGCCGTCCAGTCGCGGGACTCGTAGGCGTTGACGATGCGCTCGAAGGACGTGGCGCGCGCGGCCTCGTCTTCCGCATGCGGCTCGCCCCTGGCGGCGAGCAATTCGTAAATCGCCACCGGCTGCTGTTTTCCGACCACCCTGATCCGGTCCACGCGGCGGAAGATGAACGCCGCCGCTGCCGCGAGCTGCGTGGTTTCGCTCACCAGAATCGCCGTGCCATACGCTTTGCCGGCGCCCTCGAGGCGCGACGCCAGATTCACCGAATCACCGATGACCGTGTACTCCATCCGTTCGCGATGCCCGAGATTGCCGGCCATCATGACGCCGGTGTTGATACCGATGCGCGCACTCAGCGGCCCGCCGGCCTCGACGATAGACCGCTTCATGGCCAGCGCCGCCGAGCAGGCTTTGCTGGCGTGCCGCTCGTCGGGGAGCGTCGCCCCCCAGACGGCCATCACGGCGTCGCCGATGTACTTGTCGATCATCCCGTCTTGCGCCATCACCGTATCGCCGATGCGCGTGAAATACTCGTTCAGAATCGCCAGCAGCTCGCGCGGCCCGGTCTTTTCGGCAATCGACGAGAAGCCGACGATGTCGATGAACAGCACGGTCGCATTCACCTGGACGCCGCCGAGTTGGAGCGCCGACGGGTTGTCGAGCAACCGCTGCATCACCTGTTTCGAGACGTAGCCGGTGAGGGCTTTTTTCACGAACGCTCGCTCCCGCTCGGAGACCCGGTACTGGAACAGCGCATTCAACCCGAACACGCTGAGGGCGACGAGTAGCGGCTGGACGGTGTACAGCCAGTATTGGACCGCAAGAAATGCCACCAG
The DNA here is from genome assembly GCA_040007095.1 of Acidobacteriota bacterium. Classification (GTDB taxonomy): domain Bacteria; phylum Acidobacteriota; class Vicinamibacteria; order Vicinamibacterales; family CAVVIG01; genus JBDTVS01. The sequence continues at coordinate 98,866 of JBDTVS010000117.1, read as the reverse complement.
AGATACGACGGGCGTCAGGAGGATGAGGAGGCCGGCGACGAGGACTTTCGTCCGCAGCCGGCGCACGGTCGTCATGACCGCGGCAATCAGGCCGCCGACAGCCAGCAGCAGCCACCAGGTGACTTCCGTCGAGGCGCGACGGATGAACAGGCGATGCTCGAGGGTATTCATGGCGTTCGCGTGCACTTCGACGCCCGGCATCAGGGCATCGAAAGGCGTGGCATACAGATCCTGCCGGCCCGCACCTTGCGCGATGTCCTGCACGGTCAGCGACCGGCCGATGAAAACCGTCTTTCCTGTGAAGATTCCAGAGGGCAGCGACCGCGCCGCGTCGAGCGCCTGGTAGTAGCTGACGGTCCGAATTGTCCTGGACGGACCCGCAAAGTCCACGAGGAAGTCTTCCGCGCCGTTGCGTTCCAACGTCGGTACTGACTGCCGCTGCACCGTTCGCCCGATCGCACTCAACGCCGCCGGTGCGAGCGCGGGGATCCCACCGGCCTCGAGCGGCGCGCGCCGAAGCTTGTCGTCGACGTCCTTCCGAATCGCTGCTGAGCCGGGATGCGCTCCCGCGTCGATGAACATCGGCAGTGGCGTCAGCTGTTGTGTCAAATGAAACTGCCGGTCGGTCACATCTTCAGTCGTCGCGGCCAGTACCACCGGCGCAGGGCTTGTCCGGATGGCGGACGCGAGCTCCGCGTCCTCGGCGGGATCCGACGGCAGATCGAACACGACATCGAACACGATCGCGCGGGCGCCGGCGGCGCCCAGCTGGCGAATCAGCTCGCCGTGGATACTGCGAGGCCACGGCCACTGAAACGACGTCCCGATCTCCTTGATTGAGCTTTCGTCGATGGCCACGATCACCATATCCTCGGGCGGCGGCCGGGGGCCCCGTGCGACCGTCATCAGGAAGTCGTAGCTCTTGAGCTCGAGCGAATCGAGGTGGGTGGTCGTCGATGCGAGCGTTCCGACGGCGAGACAGGAGACGACCACCGAGGCGGCCGCGAACACCGCGTGCGACCGAGGAGCGGTCAGAAATACACCTGCAGCGACAAGTTGGCCTGGCGCCGCGGCACACGCGCGCCGAGCGCCAACGGGTCAGCCAGAAATGCATAGCGGCGGTCGGTCAGGTTCGAGAAGGCGAGGGATAGCAGACCGCGCTTGCGCGGCAGCTCGTACGAGATAGCCCCGCCGGTCGTGAACACGGACACATCCGAGTCGGCGTCGAACGTCTGACCGCGTTGGTGCAGGTACTGCTCTCTCAGCCTGATAGTGATCCCGCTTGGATGCACGTAGTAGGTCGCGAGCGAGCCTTCGTGGTCGTGCCGGAGGCCGAAGATGTCGGTGACATGGGCGACGGTATATTCCGGGACGACCGTCCACCGGTCGGTCAGCATCTGATTGAGCACGATGCCGCCGCCGTAGAAGTCGTTGTTGCAGGACACGAAGTCGCACAGCTCGGCGAGCGGGATCGCTTGTTTGCGCTTGAATGCCGTCGTCCGGACGAATGTGCTGCGGCCGAGACGCTGGTCCCACGCCAGGTTGTAGGCCGTCGATTCGGAGAGGGGGGATTCATTCTGCTCGAGCGGAAAGCCCATCACATGCGCCGGCGCGAGCCGGTCCTGGTAGTGGGTCTGCAGCACCCGCATGGCCGCGAACCGAAGCGTCGTCGCGCCTGTCGGGCTGAACGACACGCCAGCGGTTGGATTCCATTTCGTCAGCGACGCGTCGCTCTCCAGGAAGAAATCGTCGTGGTTGGCCCAGTCGTAGTTGAGTCCGACGGTCGCGGAGAGCTGGCGCGTCACCAGGTAGCTCGCCTGGGCGAACAGCGTGCGATAGCGGACGTCGAAGGCCTGCGAGGTGGACGAGTACGGTACTTCGTAGTGCGGATCCTCCGTCAGGATGAGGTTCGAGTTGGTCTCGGACTTCTGCCGCCCCTGATAGAGGTCCACTCCGTACCGGAATTGGATGCGCGGCGAAATCCTCAGCAAGTGCGCCGCCTGGTAGTCGTACGCCGGATTGTTCGACGTCGTCGTGGTGTGGAGGAACCCGAAAGTCGCCTTCGGGTCGTCGGAAACGCCGGTGTCGGTCTGGACCGCGAAGTACACCAGGAGATCGGACCCCGGCCGGAACTGCTGGTGGTAGCCAACCTCAGCGCGGTCGAATTGAGAGGTCACACGTTTCACCGGGTTGTTCTGGTCGCTGACCAGCGCCGACAACCCTCCGCCGTGGTTTCCCTGGCGGCTGTTCACGTGGATGTAACTCAGGAGGAGCGAGCCGTGCGGCGTCACCTTGACCTTGAAGAGGTTGGCCCCGGATACGTCGTGGCGGTCGTCGTTGGTCGGCCGGAAGCCGTCGGTGCGGAAGTAGCCCCAGACCGAGCTGTAGGCGAGTTTGTCGGTGCCGCCGTAGGCGCTCAGCTCGGTGTCAGACGAGTTGAAGGTGCCGCCGACCTGCGTGAACGTCCAGTCGGCGCGAGGGCGCTCGAAGAGCGTCGTGTAGCTATTGAAGGAGTTGAAGGAATTGACGTTGGGCGGCCCGAGCATGCGCGACAGCAGCAGTTCGCCGCCGCCGGCATTCAACCGGCCTTTCAAGTTCAGGAAGGTGCCCCCGAGAAAGAGATGCGCCGAACTGTCGTCGACGCTCGCCAGCTCAGACTCGATCGCGTGATGGTTGGCCCACTCCGAGAGGCCGAGCCGGCCGTAGGCTGTGGCGAGATTGACGTTCCTCGAGGCCAGGTCCTGATCGAGGAGAAAGCGGCTGCGATAAACCGCCCGGCCGTCATTGAGCGCGATCGATTGCTCGTACTCGCGAACGGCCGCGCCGGGACGCGTCAAGTCGTTGTTGAAGATACCGGCATACAGGTGAGGGGATGGATCGCGGGGATCGAGCTGTTCGGCGGATGCGAGCGCCGTGAACGACTGATCGAATCGTCTCAGCTCGTAGAGCGCTTTCGCGAGATAGGTTTGATAGGTCGAGCGCCGGGGCTCGAGCGCTGCCGCCGCCAGGAATTCGGTGACCGCCTCTTCATTGCGCCCCTCGCGCATGGCGAGAATGCCGAGGCCGAGATGCGGCTCGCCTTGCGTGTCGTCGAGCGACAGCGCACGCGCGAGGGACGTATGAGCCTCAGCGCCGTGCCCCTGCGCCAGCTGAATGAAGCCGAGCGTGCTGTGCGCCATCGATTCGTCGGGAGCCGCGGCAAGTACCTGCTGGATCGTGCGTTCAGCGCCGCCGGCGTTCCCGGCGCCGAAGAGCAGGTTGGCGTATTGAATGTTCGCCTGCACGAACGACGGATCGAGCGTGCGCGCGCGTTCGGCCGCTTTCGTGGCGGCGGGCAGGTCGAACCCGCTCTGCTCGACGAGGCTCAGCGCGAGCCACGCCGTCGGAGACTCCGGCGCGGCGCGGACGGCCTGCGCCGCCGCGCCACGAGCCTCGTCCTTCTTGTCCTGTGCCAGGTACACGTTCGACAGCAGCGCCTGCACCTGCGCGTAGGCGGAATCCCCCGCGGGCACGGCCTCGAGCGCGAGGCGGGCCGCGGCCGCGTCGCCCGACAGCAGCTCGAGACGCGCTCTCTGAACCAGGAGCCGCGAATCGTCCGCGCCTTGGGCCTGCCGGGCCGCGTCACCGTACCGGCGCAGCCGAAACGCAGCCATCGATCGGCCCAACCGAGCGCGCAGCGAATCGGCCGGCGCGCGGTCCAACTCGACGAGTGCCTCTTCAGGACGGTTCTGCTCGAGAAGTATCCAGCCGCGCAGTTCGGCCGCCTCCGGCGTCGTGAGTGCCTCGAGCGCCTGCATGGCGCGGGCGAGGTCGCCGGCATCGTGCTGCGCTTCGGCGATGGCAAGGCGCGCGGCGGGAGACGCGGCTTGGGCCGGCGAGAGCGCAGCCAGTGCCGCCAGCGCCGCCGCGATGGACGCGTAGCGCACCGGATAATCGCGAGGGCTCACGGCACCCGAGTACGCGAGCGTCCACTGGACCGCGTCGGCTGGATTGAGCAGCACCGTCTTGGTTGGTGCTTCGCCGACGCGCGCACGACCCTGCTCGCCGGTGTTGACCTGCACGGCGCCAAACTGATTGCCGTAATCGACGACGCCTTCAAGCACGGTGATGATCGACTCGCCGTCGGCATTGACGCGGAGATCGAACTCCGTGCCGCGAATCGCCGCCGTCACGGCCGGCGTCGCCACCTTGATGTCGGCCGGCTTGTTGCGCGCGCGCAGCCACACCTGGCCCTTCGACAGGTTAAGCACGCTTTCCTGAGAACGACTGGCCGCCAGCGCGATGCGCTTGACGAGCGTGCTGCTGTCGCGCACGTTCGTCAACTGCAGTTCGGTGTTCGCGTTGACCTTGAGCTGTGTTTCGTCGGCCAGCAGCAGGACCAGGCGGCTTTGATCGCCGGTGCGCACCTTGCTGCCGACGGTGAGCCACAGGTTCACTGTTACTGGCACCCACGGCGGCTGCTCGTGATCGACGGTGCCTTGCGCGCTCAAGACCTTCGCGGCGTTTTGTGCCTCTGCCGAGGCGGCGATTGCACAGAAGATGAGGGCGGGGAGCAGATAGCCACCGACACGCTTCACAACCACGTATGACCTTTCGGAGCAGCGGTGGCCAAACCACCAGTGTAGCGCGCTGGATCAGACCGGCACGCGGCCGCCCAAATGGCTGTGAAGGGGTTTCAGACTCGAGCGGGGACGCTGCGCGCCGTAGTAGAGGTGAAAGCGGCTGGTTAGACCGACCGTGTACGAGTGCCTTGCTAAGGGCCCGGACGGGCCCTAACGCTTCAGGAAGGGGTTGATGATCGCCAGAAAGCCCGCCGTGTTCTCCTCGTTCGGGTAGTGCCCGAGGCCCGGCATCGTGACAATCTGGACGTTCGGCAGCGTCTGCTTCAGCCGCTCCTGCGCCGCTGCGGGCACGATGCGACTGGCACCGCCTATCACGTAAAGCGTCGGGCTGGTAATCTTGCTGACGTGTTCCCAGAGCTCGGTCACGACAAATCCTTTGACCAAATTGGGATCGCGCTTCCAGATCAAGCGACCGTCGTCGCGCTTCTTCGTGCCGAAGTGCGCGTAGGTGCGGAGAAGAGGCTCGGGCGTGCGCTGATTCCTGCTGACCAGCTGCTTGACCAGCTCGTCTTCCGACGCCCAGCCGTCAGCGTCCTGACGCACTTGCCGAGCGAACGCATCGGCGATGTCCTGCGGACGCTCCGGACCCACGTCCTCGACGATGAGCCGCTCGACCAAGTCAGGATGCATGCCGGCAAAGACCTGTACCACGCGACCGCCGGTGGAATTGCCGAGCAGCGTGGCGCGGCGAATTCCCAACTGCTTGACCAACCCCTCGATATCCTTGACGTAGTCCTCGACCAGGTACGCGCCCTCGGGACTCCAACCCGAATCGCCGTGGCCCCGCATGTCGACGGCGAGCACGTGGTAATCGCGGGCGAAGTCGACGGCGATGTGGTCGAAGGTGTGCGCGTGCTTCGAGATGCCGTGCAGCAGAATCAGCGCCGGCTTCGTGTTGGTGCCCCATTCGAGGTAGTGGATTCGCAGGCCGTTCACCGTCACGGTGCGATCGGTATAGGTCGCGGGAGCCTGAGCGGCTGGGAAAGCCGCCATCAGCGACCAGGCCATTGCCGCGCCCGACAGAGTGCGAATCATGTTCAGCATACTTAGAACCAAACGTATTCTTGTGCGGACTCCGAGTTGTTATCACAAACGACACCGCCGCGACAACAAAGCTCGAGATCGCGGGTCAGTTTCGACCAGTGGCTCACGCCCACCACCGAGAGGCACCGAGATCACCGAGAAGAAATACCCGACTTGGCTCGATGCTCTCAGCGAACTCGGTGGTTACTGATGGCACGACTCAGGGCCCTTACGCACCCACGTCGATCAGCACCTTGAGCACCCCGCGCCCCTTTGCCGCGTCGAGAGCCTCCACGCCGTCAGACAGATCGAAGCGGCTCGACACCATTGGCAGCACGCTGATGCTGCCCGCTTCCAGCGCCTCGAGCGCACGGTCGAATGGACCGCAGCGCGATCCCACGATGGTCACTTCGTCGATCACGATGGGCGCCAAGGGCATCTGCTGAGTGCCGGCGACCGTGGTCTTGAGCACGATCGTGCCGCGCGGGCGGACGAGCGCCAGCGCGGCAGGCAGCCCGGTATCGGATCCCGTGCAGTCGACGACGATATCCGCCAGCCGATCGCGTGGCGCGTCGGCGACGAGCGCCGTTTCAATGCCCAGCTCATCGAGCAGCGCCAACTTGTCCGGATGCTTGCCGACGACCAGCACCTGGTCGCAGATCCCGGCCAGTACCTGCGCGCACAGATTCCCCAGACGCCCATCGCCGAGCACGACGACGCGATCGGTGCGGCTCAACGACAACTGCGCGGGAATTTGAAATGCCGCCGCAACCGGTTCAGTGAAGACCGCGACGTCGGTCGGCAGTGAGTCCGGCACGAGATGCAGGTTGTGCTGCGGTACGGCGATGTAGTCCGCGAAGGCGCCATCGTGGTTGACGATGCCGATCGTCGTGCGGTTCGGGCAATGGGTCGGCCTGCCGGCCAGGCAAGTGGCGCAGCGTCGGCAATTGCAGTTGATCTCGCCGACGACGCGTTGTCCCTCGAAGGGGCCTTCTTCGGCGACGCCGACGAACTCGTGCCCCAGCACGCCGTGAAACCCCATGTACCCGCGCACCAGCTGCAGGTCGGTTTCGCAGACGCCCGCGCGGACGACCCGGACCAGGATTTCACCGTCCAGCCGCTGCGGGTCCGGGCGTTCGTTCTGCAACGAGACGTGATTACCATCAAGTACGACCGCTCGCATAGTCCCCCTGAACACCTGACGCCGGATGACGTCGGACAAATACGCGCTCCGCCTCACGGTCCGGCTGAAGCCCGGCTGAAGCCGGACACTACGTACGATCGCGCACCGCCCCCGGTTCGGGTGGAAGCCGGAGACTCCGCAGGGCTCCCGGTCCGGCCCTCGAAGCCGGGCACTGCGTGCCGGCGCCACGGTTCTACGCACACTCAGGTCGTAGTGTCCGCCTTCAGGCATTCGCCTTCAGGCATTCGCCTTCAGGCGGACCGTGAGGCACCTCGTCCGGCCATGGTAGTCGAACGCACCGGGATGCCATAATGAGGGCCGCGGGAACCGAAGGCCGGCGCCTTACCGAAGGCCGGCGCCTCATTGTCACGCAAGGCGCACTGATTCCGGCGACGCACTCCGTTGACTGCAGAACATGACCATATCCTGCCATCATCACCTCAATGTCACCGACCTCGACGCGCATAAGAAATTCTTCGTCGACACGCTCGGTGGTGCGCTCGTCGCCATCGGCTCCACGTCCGATACCGTGGTGAGCTTTTCGAATGCGTTGATCTTCCTGCGCGAGCAGACGCCCACCGGGGGAACCAAGGGGACCACGGTGAATCACTTCGCATTCGGCGTCCCCAATGTCCGGCACATGGTCGACCGGGTGAAGGCCGCGGGATGGGCGATGGCCACTCGCGCGGAGACGCCGCCGACGCAGGAGGTCAAAGACGATCTGGCCTTCATGGTCGACCAGCAAACGGACGTGGCGTTCATGATCGCGCCCGACGACACCAAGATCGAGTTCATCCAGATCCCGCGTCAGACGGCGCCGACCGCCGTGCATCACATTCATTTCCTCACACCGCAGGTGGCCGAGATGAAGGCGTGGTACGTCAGCGCGTTCGATGCCAAACCGGGGAAGCGCGGCAACTTCGAAGCGGCCGACATGCCGGGCGTCAACCTCACCTACTCGCCGTCTCCCACTCCCGTTGTCGGCACGCTCGGACGCGCGCTCGATCACATCGGCTTCGAGATCTCGAATCTCGAGGCGCTCTGCCGGAGGCTGCACGAGCGCGGCATTGTGTTCGATCAGCCGTTCGCGCAGGACGAGGAGCTCGGTGTCGGCGGCGCGATGCTCACCGATCCGTGGGGAACGCGCATTCGGCTCACCGAAGGACTGGACACGGTGTCGCCATAATGCGCGTGCGTCTCGACTACGGCGTCAACGGACTCGACGTCGAATTACCTGACCACGGTGTCACGGTGATCGAGCCGCGCGCCAGGCCGCCGCTCGCGGACCCGCACGCCGCCCTGGTCGCGGCGCTGCGCGCACCGCGCGGCCGGCCGCCGCTGCGGGACATCGTCCGCCCCGGACAGACGGTCGCGATTTCGGTCTGCGACGTGACGCGGGCGCAGCCGCGCCGCGAGACGCTGGAGGCTATTTTCGAAGAGCTGCCGCAGTTGTCGCCGGACGCCGTCACGATTCTGATCGCGACGGGCACCCATCGTACCAATACGCCCGCCGAGATCGAAAAGATGCTCGGTACCGCCATCGCCAGCCGGTATCGCGTCATCAATCACGACAGCAGGGACCCATCGTCGCTCGTCTCGGTGGGAACCACGGCCACCGGCGTGCCCGTGTTTCTGAACCGGGCGTTCATGGCAGCGGACGTGCGAATTACCACCGGGTTCGTCGAGCCGCATTTCTTTGCCGGCTTCAGCGGCGGTCCGAAGATGGTGGCGCCAGGCCTCGCCGGCCTCGAGACCGTGCTGGTGTTGCACGATGCGACGCGCATCGCGCACCCGAACGCGACGTGGGGCATCACCGAGGGCAATCCGATCCACGACGACGTCCGCGAGATCGCGCGGATGGTGGGCGTCCATTTCTCGGTGGACGTGACGTTGAACCGCGAGCAACGCATCACCGAGGTGTTTGCCGGCGACCTCTTCGTCGAACATCGCGCGGCCTGCGAGGCGGCCACCCGGAACGTCATGCAACCGGTCGAGGCGCCGTTCGATGTCGTCCTGACCACCAATTCGGGGTTTCCGCTCGACCAGAATCTCTATCAGGCCGTGAAGGGGATGTCGGCCGCGGCCAAGGTCGTGAAGGCAGGCGGCACGATCCTGTGCGCCGCCGAGTGCTGCGACGGTCTGCCGTCGCATGGATCCTATGGGCAGGTGCTCGCGTCGCAACCATCGCCAGAGAAGCTGCTGGCGATGATCACGGCGCCCGGATACTCCGTGCCAGACCAGTGGCAGGTGCAGATTCAGGCGCAGCTGCAGATCAAGGCGAGAGTGCTCGTGAAGACCGCTGGCCTGACACCTGACGCCGTTCGTGCGGCTCATTTTCAACCGATCGACGACGTGGCCGTCTCGGTGGGCGAGGCGCTGCGGGCGGCCGGCCCCGAGGCAACGCTCTGCGTCCTGCCGCAAGGGCCGCAGACGATTCCGTACCTGCGCTGAGGACCGGAAGGCCGGGTTCCCCGGGATCACACGGAATGGCCGAACGCTTACGGGTGGTTACACGAGAGAGATGACGATGAGACCAAACGCGATTGTTCTGATACTGACTCTGGCGTTGGGGGTGACGGCGTCCGCTGCGGCGCAGGATGCTGGCCTGTGCGATCCAAAGCCGAAGGCGGCCAGGCTCGACTTCGCGCTCAAAGATGCAGACGGCAAGCCGGTGAAGCTCACAGACTTCAAAGGCAAGGTCATTCTCATCAATTTCTGGGCGACGTGGTGCGTGCCCTGTCGCGCGGAGATTCCCACGCTCGTGGCGCTGCAGACGAAGTACGGGAAACAGGGGCTGCAGGTCGTCGGCGTCTCGATCGACGATACGGTGGAGAAGATGAAGCCGTTCGTCGGGAAGTACAAGATGAACTATCCCGCGCTGACGGCGCTGAATAACGAAGCCATCCTGGACGTCTACGGGCCGATGGTCGTCGTCCCCTGGACGGTGATCGTCAAGCGCGATGGGAACGCCTGCGTGAAGCACATCGGGCCGGTGACGAAAGAGGCGTTCGAGCGGGAGATCAAGGCACTGTTGTAGACCAGCCCGTCACTGTCGTTCGGTGGCGCGCGCGCCGCTCAACATGTTTCTCATCGCGTTGTTGCCCCTGTCGCATGCGTAATCGAACATGCCATAGCCGAGCTCCTGCTTCAGCGAAAATCCGATCGTCCAGGGCCTGATCCAGCCTGAGGCATTGAGAGAACGCGAAATAGTACACTCGCGCGCACTTCGATGCCTGCCCTCTTCCTCCTCTTTGTCGGCAGCGGTGCCGCCGCGCTGATCTACGAGATCGTCTGGTTCCAGCTGCTCGAGCTCTTCATCGGATCGTCGTCGGTATCGATCGGGGTCCTGCTCGGTACGTTCATGGGAGGCATGTGTCTCGGCAGCCTCTTGCTGGCCCGGGTCATTTCGCCCCGGCGACACCCGCTGCGCGTGTATGCAGGGCTCGAGCTTGGCATCGGCGTGTTCGGCTTGCTGCTGCTGGTGCTGCTGCCGCTGGTCGGCCGGATCTATATTGCCTGGGGAGGCGATGGCCCCACGGGATTCCTGCTGCGCGGCGTCGTCGCCGCGATCTGTCTCCTGCCGCCGACGCTGGCCATGGGCGCGACGCTTCCGGCAGTTGCGCGGTGGGTGGAAACCACGCCTGAGGGAGTTGCCCGGCTGGGACTGTTCTACGCGGGCAACATCGCGGGCGCTGTCGCCGGTTCGCTTCTCGCCGGTTTCTACCTGCTGCGCGTCTACGACATGCGCCTCACCACCTACGTGGCGGTCGGGTTCGACGTCGTGGTGGCATTGGTGGCGTTGAGCCTGGCGGCATCCCGGACAACGTTCATCGTCGAGAACGCGGAGATCGAGAGTGCGAAGCGTTCGCCGTCCTGGCGGCCCATTCGGTCATCGCTGTTCGATCGATCGACTGTGTACCTGGCCATCGGTTTGTCGGGGTTCTGCGCGCTTGCCGGCGAAGTGATTTGGACGCGTCTGCTCGGTCTGCTTTTTGGCGCGACCGTGTATACGTTCTCGCTGATCGTCGCGGTATTTCTGATCGGCCTGGGGATTGGCAGCAGCCTGGGCTCGGCGCTGTCGAAGCAGGTCAATCCTCGGGTGGCGTTCGGCTGGTGCCAATGGCTCGTCGTTGCCGCGGTCGCGTGGGCTGCGCACGAACTGACGCTGTCGCTGCCCTACTGGCCAATCAATCCCGCACTCTCCGTGGATGTTTGGCTGAATTTCAGGCTCGATTTTCTGCGCGCGTCGTGGGTGGTCCTTCCGCCGGCGGCCCTCTGGGGAGCGAGCTTCCCGCTCGCCCTGGCGTCGGTTGCGGAACCGGGCCAAGACGCGGGGCGTTTAGTCGGATCCGTCTACGCGGCCAATACGATTGGTGCCGTTGCCGGCTCCCTGGCGGCCAGCCTGCTGCTCATTGCGTGGATCGGATCGCAGCACGCGCAGCAGGTGATGATGGGCCTGTCGGCGCTGGCGGGTCTGCTGCTCCTCGTTCCGGCGTTTGTCCACAGGACGGTCCGGCTGAAGCCGGACACTACGTACGAAGGGACGACGATCCGCTTGGAGCCAGACATTGCTCACGAGCGGCCGACAGTCCGGGTGGCGCCCGACACGACGGACAAGAGAACGATAAGGCCCGACAGAGCGACGAGTAGGGGTCGGATGGACGCTGAATCGGGGCGCGCACGTAGCCCGATTCCGTGGGCGGGGGCCGTCGTGATCGCGGCGTCGATCATCGCGACGGCCTATCTCATCCGCGGCGTTCCTCCGATTCCCGCGATGCTGGTTGCGCACGGGCGCTTTGCCGCGACACTCTTGGGCCAGGCCGGCGAGATTGTCTACGTGGGCGAGGGGCTGCAGTCGTCAGTCGCCGTGTCCCGGTTGCCGAACGGCGCGCTCGGCTACCACAATGCCGGCAAGATTCAAGCGTCGAGCGCGCCGGAAGATATGCGGCTGCAGCGACTGCTGGGGCATCTGACGACACTTGTCCCCGATCATCCACGCTCCGTGCTCGTGATTGGCTGCGGCGCGGGCATTACCGCCGGCGCGGTCAGCATTGATCCGATGGTCGAGCGGGTGACCATCGCCGAAATCGAGCCCCTCGTCCCGCGCGTCGTTTCCACATATTTTGGTGAACAGAACCAGCACGTCGTCGACAACCCGAAAGTGCGCATTCGCATCGACGACGCACGCCACTTCCTGCTGACCAGCCGGGAGAGGTTCGATGCCATCACATCGGATCCGCTCGATCCGTGGGTGAAGGGGGCCGCGACGTTGTACACGCGGGAATTTTTTCAGGCCGCGCGCGAGCATCTGAATCCCGGGGGAGTGGTCACTCTGTTCGTCCAGCTGTACGACAGCAGTCCGGCCTCGATCAAAAGCGAAATCGGGACGTTCTTCGAGGTGTTCCCGAACGCCGTCATCGCGGGCAATACCTTCCACGGGATCGGCTACGACACGGTGCTGATGGGCCAGGCCGGCGCGATGCGCATCGATCTCGCCGCCGTCGACGCCCGGCTCAATCGTGCCGACTATGCGCCCGTCGCCGCATCACTGCGAGAGATTGGGCTCGTGTCCGCCGTCGATCTGTTCGCGACCTACGCGGGCCGTGCTCAGGATCTGAAACCCTGGACGCGCGATGCGCTAATCAATCGCGACGGGGATCTGCGGCTCCAGTATCTGGCCGGCCTCGGCCTGAACATGAACGAGAGCGACGCGGTGTACGCCGAGATTCTGAAGTATCGCCGGTATCCGGCCGACCTGTTCGCCGGATCCGATCGTGAACTCTCCGAGCTGCGGGAGCGGATTGACCGCTAAGGACCCTGGCGGGAATTAAGCTGGCAGCCTGATTTCCGCCAGGGTCCTAAGAGCAGGATTGACAACGCTGTCGCCGGTCGAGTCGAACCACAAAGAGCACAAAGTGTGGTTCAAAGCTCCGTGTTCATTTGAGCGGCGCATGACGACACACCGGCAAAAAAGCGCTCTGCCAAGAACGCAGCCCGAGCTGAAATACACGAAGGTCAGAACTCAGTAAGGAGAGCGAGTTCAGGTTGCCGCCACGTGGACCGCTGCTATTCGTCCGGCTCGGGTTCCTTCCTGACCCTGCGCCGGCGCTGATTCAAGGTGGTGCGGACCTTGGCTCGCAGCACCGACGGCGTAAACGGCTTCTGAAGTGAGGCGACGAGATTGTCGGGGCCGGCAAAGACCGTAATGTCCTCGGTGCTGTGGCCGGACATCAGGATGACCGCAAGGTTCGGATACAACGCCATCAGCCGGCGGGCGAGGTCGACGCCGCCCATGTTGGGCATCCGGGCATCGGTCAGCAGCAGGTCCAGGGGACGCTCGGACGCCGCAACCAGATTCAACGCATCCTGCCCGGACGAGGCCCGTAAGAGGTGGTATCCCTCGGGGCGGAGCGATGCGGTGACCAGATTCAGAATCGACGCCTCGTCCTCGACCACCATCACCGTGGCCGCTTCAACCGGCTCCTCACGATTTGGCGGCGGGGCCTTGACCTCGTCCGGCACGGAGACTGCGGGAAAGTACAGCCGGAACGTCGTGCCGCGGCCGACTTCGCTCTCCACGAAGATGAACCCACCGCTCTGCTTGACGGAGCTGTAGACCATCGCGAGGCCCAGCCCGGTCCCCTTGCCGACCGCCTTTGTCGTAAAGAACGGCTCGAAGATTCGCGCCTGCGTCTCACGGTCGAAGCCGTGGCCGGTGTCCGCCACCGAGAGGACGACGAAACGGCCGACCGGCATCGGCTCGTGCGTGCGCGCAAACGCCTCGTCCACGTCTTCGACCGCCGTCCGAATGACTAGCTCGCCCCCGTCGGGCATCGCGTCGCGCGCATTCGCCGACAGGTTGACGATCGCCTGTTCGAGCTGCCCGAGGTCCGCCCTGATCAACGGCAAGGTCGGCGCCAGCGTGGCGTGGAACAACACGCTGTCCCCGAGGGCGTGCTCGAGCAGCTGCCCCAGCCCGGTGACGACGGTATTGAGCTCGAGCGTTTTGAGCGCGATCGCCTCGCGGCGGCTGAACGCCAGCAACTGGCGCGTCACTGATTCCGCGCGCGCAGCGGCGCGGCGGATCTCCTCCACGTCGGAGCGCGCCGGATGATCGTGTGCGAGCGAGGCCAGAGCCAGTTCCGTATAGCCGACGATCAACGTGAGCGCGTTGTTGAAGTCGTGCGCAACCCCGCCGGCGAGTCGACCGATCGCTTCCATTTTCTGCGAGTGGCGCAGCTGCAGCTCGAGCTGACGGCGGTCGGTGATGTCCTGCGCCGTGCCGATCATCCGGATCGGCCGGTTGGCGGCGTCCCGGACGACATCGGCTTTTTCGTGCACCCACCGGGTGACGCCCTTGCCGGTAATGATGCGGTGTTCGACGTCGTAGGGCTGGCCGTCCTCGATGGCGGCGCGGCTCGCCGCCCGCAACATCTCGACGTCGTCGGGGTGGACGAACGCCTGGAACGCCTGAGAGGTGCCCTGAAAATCGCCGACCGCGATACCGAAGATTCGGTACAGCTCGGCCGACCAGCTCAAGCGATTGGATCCATCGAACTCCGCGACCCAACTGCCGACGTGGGCAACCTCCTGCGCCTTTTCGAGAAAGGCGCGGTGCTCGGCTACCGAGACGGCCTCCTCGAGCGTCGCTGGGGTTGGTTTGTCGGCGCTTTCCACTGCGCGGATCTCTCTAGCTATGCGAGCAGGCTACTGAACACACAGCCAGAATTGACAGGCCAAAAAGGCCGCACTTCTTCGCTCTCATGTCCAGCAGATCGTCGGACGCTGGCTTCTGTCACCACGGCGAGGTGAGTATGACACCGCTATCCATAGGTCCGCCAGCCGCGCGTCAGATAGTCGTTGAAGGTCAGGGCGAGGAGAATACCCAGCCAGAAGACACTGCCCACCACGACGATCCAGGTGAGCCTCGTACTGTACTTCACGTGCATGAAGAACAGCACCACGATCGCGGCCTTGAAGACCGCGATGGCGAGGGCCGCCACCGTGTTCAGGGCCCCGAGGTCGAAGAACGCGACCTGCCAGGTGAGATAGGTGCACAGGAGCAGAATCGCGTAGATCGTGTAGTACGTGCGCTTCGGGAGTATGTGATCGCTCATTGGCTAATGGGCGTGCCGGCCAATCAAGTAGAGCAGTGGAAACAGGAAGATCCACACGATATCGACGAAGTGCCAGTAGAGGCCGCTGATTTCGATCGGGCTGGAGTATTCCCGGGTAATCGTGCCGCGCCACACCCAGTGGAACATGACCGCCATCAGTCCGAGACCGATGAGCATGTGGAGCGCATGCAGTCCGGTCATCACGAAATACAGCGAGAAGAAGATCTGGGCGTGCCGGGCGTAGGCCGGCTCGAACGCGAAGCCCGGACCCGGGACGTGATGCTCGGCAAACTCGGTGTAGTACTCGAACGCCTTGATCCCCAGGAATGCCAGGCCGAGCAGCATGGTGGCGGCGAGGAACCACATCACGACCCGCCGTTCGCCGACCTGGGCCGCGCGCACCGCCAGCGCCATGGTCAAGCTGCTGGTGATCAGCACGACGGTGTTGGTCGTGCCCGCCCACACCACCATCTCGTGGCTGGCGGCCGCGAAGGCCTCCGGATACCAGCTGCGGTAGACGGAATAGACCGTGAACAAGCCGCCGAAGAACAGTACTTCGGTGACGAGAAAGAGCCACATGCCCAGCGCCGCCGCCTCTTTTTGCTGCTCGAGGTCGGCGAAGTGGTGCGCGAGCGCGGGATGGTGGTGCGCCGCGGGGTCAGGCGACATGGCCCTCCACCCGCACGGGATAGGTGTATGCGTCCTCTGTCACGGTGGGAATCTCGGAGAAGTTCTCGGTCGGCGGCGGCGACGTCGTCGTCCACTCCAGGCCGCTCGCTCCGAACGGATTGCTGCCGGCGACGCGGCCGTAGCGAAGCGACCACATCAGATAGACCATCGGAATCAGATAGCCGACGCCGAGAATCGATGCGCCTGCTGACGACAACACATTCAGCAGCTGAAATTCCGGCGGGTAGGCGTGATATCTCCTCGGCATGCCGAGATAGCCGACGATGAACTGCGGAAAGAAGGTGAGGTTGAAGCCGACGAAGATGATCGCCGCGGCGATCTTCGCCAGCCACTCGTTGTAGAGGCGCCCGCTGATCTTCGGCCACCAGTAATGGAGGCCTCCCAGATACCCCATGATCGTGCCGCCGACCATGATGTAGTGGAAGTGCGCCACGATGAAGTAGGTGTCGGTGACGTGGACGTCCACGCCGATCGCCGCGAGAAACAGGCCGGTCAGGCCGCCGATCGTGAACAGCCCGATGAAGCCGATCGCGTACAGCATCGGCGTCTGCCACGAGATCGCGCCTTTGTACATCGTCGCCGTCCAGTTGAAGACCTTGACCGCGGACGGCACGGCGACCAGGAAGCTCAGAATCGAGAACACCATCGCCGCGTAGACCGATTCCCCGGCCACGAACATGTGATGGCCCCAGACCAGAAAGCCGAGGACGGCGATCGCAATGCTCGCGAATGCCACGAACGAGTACCCGTACACCTGTTTGCGGCAGAACGCCGCGACCAGTTCGCTGATCACCCCCATCGCCGGCAGCACCATGATGTAGACCGCGGGATGCGAGTAGAACCAGAACAGATGTTGGAAGAGGACCGGATCGCCGCCGACCTTGGGGTCGAAGAATCCGAAATGGAACACGCGTTCCGCTGCGACCAGCAGCACGGTGATCGCGATGACCGGTGTCCCGAGCACGTTGATCAGGCTCGTGGCATAGGTCGACCACAGGAACAGCGGCATGCGGAACCAGGTCATGCCGGGTGCGCGCATGCGGTGGATGGTGACGATGAAGTTGAGTCCGGTCAGGATCGACGAGAACCCGGTGATGAAGATACCGAGCGCCGTCGGGATCACGTTGGTGGTCGACGACACCGTGCTGAAGGGCGTATAGAACGTCCAACCGGTGTCAACGCCCCCGGTGACGAGCGCGTACAGGGTGAACAGCCCGCCGACGATATAGATGTACCAGCTGGCCAGATTCAGCTTCGGGAACGCCAAATCCTTCGCGCCAATCATGATCGGCACGAGGAAATTGCCAAGCACCGACGGGATGGCGGGAATCAGGAAGAAGAACACCATCATCACGCCGTGCATGGTGAAGAGCTTGTTGTAGGTCTCGTCCGAAACGAGGTCGCCTACCGGCGTCGCCAACTCGAGGCGGATCACCACCGCCATCGCCCCGCCGACGAAGAAGAAGAACGTGACCGCCGCGAGATACAGCAGCGCGATGCGCTTGTGATCGCGGGTCAGGAGCCACGACTTGATGCCGTAGCCGTCGTTCAAGTAGTGCCGCGGCGGAAGTAACAAGCTGGAAGCCACTTTTCTTTCTGCCTTCTGACTAACCACTGCGTAAGTCTGCCCCTATTTCGACAGCCCCTGGGGCTGGGTCTGCAGCGACTTCACATATTCGATCAGCTGCAGCAGCTGCTCTTCACTGACCAGTCCCTGAAACGCCGGCATGATCGGCTGAAAGCCGGCCGTGATCCTGGCGCCGGGATTCAGGATCGATTCCCGGACGTACGCTTCGTCGACGACGACGCTTTCTCCGCTGAGCAGGACTTGCGTCTTGCCGAACAGGCCCTGAAGGACCGGGCCGCGGCCCTGGGCGTCGGGCCGGTGGCAGGTGTTGCACGCCAGATCCTGAAAGAGCTTCTCGCCCGCCGATGCGAGCGATCCCTCTCCGCTGCCGCCGCTCAACCACGCCTGGTACTCGGTCGGCTCCATCACCACGACCTCGCCGGTCATGCCGGAATGGCGCGTGCCGCAGTACTCGGCGCAGAACAGGTGATAGCGGCCGGGCGTGGTCGCCTGAAACCAGAGGTGCGTGTAGCGACCCGGCAGCACGTCCGCTTTCACGCGGAACGCCGGCACGAACACGTCGTGGATGACGTCCTCGGACGTCATGATCAGCTTCACCGAGCGGCCGACCGGTACGTGCAGCTCGTTGATCTCCCGTTGCCCGTCGAGGTGCTGGAACTTCCACATCCACTGCTTGCCGACCACGTAGATGTTCAGCGTCTCTTCGGGCGGGCTGGACATCGCGAAAAAGACGCTCGCGCCCCAGACGAAGATCACCATCGAGATGAGAAGCGGGATGATGCTCCAGGTCACCTCCAGCCACAGGCCGCCGTGAATGTTGGTGCCGATCGCGTGGGGCGACCGTCGTCGGTACCGTACCGCGTAGAACACGATCAGGCCGGCAATCAAGAGCGAGAAGAACACCGAGACGGCGAGCAGGAAAAAGTAGAGGTTGTCGACCCGCGCCGCCATCGTCGACGCTTGCTGCGGAAACAGGGGAGTGCCGGACCACATGGTTAGGACCTGCTCCGAACCGCGTACCGCACGCGATGCGCGCGGCGCTCGCGGCGAACCATGATGCCGATGAACAAGCCGAGCGAGATCACGGTCGCGGAGCCGGCGATCCGGATCGCACGCATGATGGCGATGCCGTATCGGCCGGTCATCGGGTCGTAGTGATAGCAGTAGAGGAGAAAGGCGTCGACCGCCGACCCGACCTTGCCCGCCGACGCATCGACCAGCGCCAGACGCAGGTCGCGGGGTCCGTAGTCGATGCCGAAGAGATACCGCGCGATGCGGCCTTCCGGCGTCAGCACGATGATGCCGGTCGGGTGCGCGAACTGCTTCAACCCGTCGTCCCACACGAAGCGGAAGCCGGCGGCCTTCGTGGCGCGGTCAATCGACGACTGGGTGCCGGTGAGAAAGTGCCACCCCGCCGCAGCGCCCGGGTGCTTGTACCGCTGCAGGTACGTCTTTTTCTTGGCGGCGGCCAGAGCAGGCGTCTCCCGCGGGTCGAAGCTGATCGTCACGACGTCGAAGTCCTTCCCCGGTTCGAGCGACATGACGTTCAGCGAGCTCGCGAGGGCGTTCAACACCTGCGTGCAGAGCATCGGGCACTCGTAGTACACGAACGCCAGCACCACCGGCCGCGCGCCAAAGTAGCTGCCGAGCGGCGCCACGCGGCCTTGTTCGTCGGCGAACGGGATATCAAGCGGTACCAGTTGATCGATGTTCTGATCGAAGCCGATTTCGCGCAGCGCCGCCGGCATGGTGGAAGCGGGCATGCCCACCTCGCGCTTGTACCCGGCGGACGGCGCCCCACTCATCTGCGCCCGGACCGGCATCGGCGCGGACAGGGCCAGCAGCCCAGCCACCGCCAGCCGTACGATCGTCCGCGCGCGCTCTGGCAGCCCGTGGTAAAAGTCCGTCTGCATTCGGCGAGCGCTGCATCCCGCCTCGCGGCGTTGCTCAACGCTCAGATACTCCCGGTATTCTCGCGTGTCGCGCCTGGCGATTCGGGCGCATCGCCCGCCTCGGTGCGACGACGCACTTTCACCACGGGCTGCCGAGGTTTGGATTGAATGTCGTGGCCGCGTCACTTCGAAGCGTCCCCCGTCCCGGATCGCGCCGGTAGTCCACGCTGTGCCGTGATTCTCATCGCCTCGTCGATTGGAATGCGGACCACGCCGGCCGCTTTGTCCACCCAGCCGTAAGTGCCGAGCACTGAGTCTTCGTGCGTCCGCAGGTCGCGCAGATCGCCGCGCGGGTCGGTCTGCAGCCGGGGCTCGGGCGGCAGCCGCGAGTCCTGCCCGGCGGCCAGCGGATACGCCGGCACGTCGCGGGTCGCCTCGCGGCCCTCGAAGGATCGAAACAGCAACCAGATCATGCCCTGGATGACAATCGCCGAGAGAAGCAGACCGAGGCCGAAGGTGAAGATCGCGCGGACGTCCACCTCGCTGTCCGGGCGATCGGGACGGGGCGGGTGTGGATGCGATCCGCGCGCGACCGTCGACTCGTGTGGATGTGCCATGTTCAATGTGCCGTCGAAGGCCGTTCGATCCCGCGTTCGATGAGCCGGCCGATGGTCTCGTCGAACTCGGGGTCGTGCACCGGCAGAATGGCGCGGCCGCGCAGCTGCCAGACGAAGCAGCCGAGCCAGATCGATCCCAGCGTCAACGGCAGGAGCACATCCAGCCAGCTGACGACGATGCCGTCGCGATGGAATTCCGGCGCAATCAACCAGAACAGATCGACCAGGCGCGCCAGCAGGATCAGTGAGGCCACCAGCACGGCCAGCTGCCCCTCCCGTTTGACCCTGCGCGACAGCAACAGACAGAACGGAATGAAGAAATGAAACACGACCAGCGTCAGGCCGATCGCGCGCCAGCCGGTCTGCAGCCGGTGGAGATACCACGCAATCTCTTCGGGCAGGTTTCCGGACCAGATGATCAGGTATTGCGAGAAGGAGAAGTACGCCCAGAGCATGACGAACGCGAGCAGGAGGTTGCCGAGATCGTGCAAGTACGCCGGCACGACCAGCCCGCGCAGCGGCGGCCGCCGGCTGAGCCAGACGATGGCGATAATGAGAAACGCCATCGCGGAAAGTCCGTGCCCGCCCATGATGAGGACGCCGTAGATGGTTGAAAACCAGTGCGGCTCGAGCGACATCAGCCAATCGAACGAGGCGAAGGTGATGGTCAACCCGTAGGCGACCAGGCCGCCGCCGCTCAGCATCTGCATCCGCCGGCTGATGCGCTGGTCGCCGGTGCTGTCCTGTTCGAGCGACCACGCGTTGAGGAAGTACGACAGCGCGTTCCAGACCACGAAATATGCCGCGGCGCGCGCCAGAAAGAACGGGGTGTTCAGATACAGCTGCTTGTGTTGCAGGACCTCGCTGCGGGCGACGACGTCGGCGTGGGTCCACTCGTAGAGATGCGGCATCCCGAACGCGATCGGCAGGAACAGCACGCTGAGAACCGGCAGTACGCGCACCGCCGCCCCGATCGGACGCCGGATCAGCACGCCCCAGGCGCCGCCCGACAACTGGTGAATCATGGCGAGCGCCAGGCAACCCAGCGTGATGCCGAGCACCAGCATGAACGACATCAGGTACGACTGATAGAACTGCGTCGGGTTGCTCCACAGTCCGGCGAGCGAGATCAGTGCGCCCAGGCCGCCGGCGATCAGCAGCCGTTGCTGGTAACCGCGAAGCTCGGGGATCAGCTCGTCGGCGGTTTGGCTGATCGCCATCAGCGTGGACCTCCTGGCGCCCGGTCCAGCTGCGCGCGCTCAGCCGCCGGCACCTCCGCCAGCGTTGCGTGCGCGCTCAGTTGGAGCGCGCGAATGTAGGCGGCAATCGCCCATCGGTCGTCCGTCCTGACCTGTGCCGCCAGGTCGGGCATCGCCCCGAAGCCGTTCGTGATGACGTCGAAGAAATGGCCGGCCGGCGCGTTCCTGAGGCGATCGTCGTGATACGACGGCGGCCGCCGGTACCCTCGCCGGACGATCATCCCGTCGCCCTCCCCGGTCCGGGCATGACACGGCGAACAGTAGATATCGAACCGCTCCCTGCCGCGGCGCAGAACGTCCGCGTCGATGACGAACGGGAAGACCGTGGCGTCGGCGCCATCGACCTTGCCGGTATAGCGCAGGGTGTCGTCGCGCAGTTGGCCGCGTGCGACGGTTCCGGCGACGATCGGCCGGGCAGAACGCTGGTCGGCAAAGAAGGTCGATTCGCGCATCGGAATGTATTTCGGCTGATCGTGCATGTCCTGGCGGCACGCCGAGCCGGCCAGCGCGCAGACCAGCCCGACCCGCCATGAACGCACAAAGGCCCGCGTCAAACCGGAGCTCACTCTCCTCGCACGAACCACCAGGGACACCAAGAAGTAACTCCTCAGGGTGGGCCCGTTGTGTCCTTCGTGCTCTTTGTGGTTCCAAGTCGTTCCAGGTGTCCGCGCACTCGGTCCAGCCTCGAGGTGATACCAACCTGCGCGCGCTCCGTGGTTAGTCCGCAACGGAGGTCACCTCCCGCGGACCGAGCGCATTCAGGAATTTCCGCGTGTCGTCGGGATCGAACCGGGGGTCGGTGGATTCGATGCAGAGAAAGAACCGGTTGCGGCTGGCCAGCGCGAAGCGCGCCACATTGAAGACCGGGTGATACGGCATCGGCAGTCCGTTCAGCGCGAGCATGCCGAAGACCGCCGAGAGCGCCGCGACCAGGATCGTGCATTCGAACGTAATCGGAATGAACGCCGGCCAGCTGTGCAAGGGTTTGCCGCCGACGTTCAGCGGGTAGGCCATCGTCGCCGCCCAGAACTGCAGCGCGTAGCCGCCGATCCCCCCGCACAGGCCGCCAATCAGCACGATCAGCGGCAGCTTCGAATGGTGTGATCCCAGCGCCTCGGCGAGCTCCTCGATCGGAAACGGCGAATACGCGTCCATTCGACGATAGCCGGCCTGGTAGGCGCGATGCGTCGCGGACACCAGCGCGGTCGGGTCCTCGAACTCGGCGATCAGCCCGTAGCTGCTACGCGCTTTCATATGACGCGAAGATCCTCGCGTACGTCCTCGTCCACCTTCGCGGCCGGCAGGATCGTCCGCATTTCGAAAATCGAGATCATCGGGAGGAAGCGCAGGAACAGCAGCAGCAGCGCGACGAACAACCCGATGGTGCCGACGTAGGTGCCCCAGTCCCAGATAGTGGGACGGTACATGCCCCAGGAAGACGGGAGGAAGTCGCGGTGCAGGCTGGTCACGACGATGACGAAGCGTTCGAGCCACATCCCGACGTTGACAATCAGCGACACGACGAAGAGGCCCGGCGCGTATTTCCGCACCCGTCTGAACCACAGCACCTGCGGCGTCAGCACGTTGCAGAAGAGCAGCGCCCAGTAGAGCGATCGATACGGTCCGGTGATCCGGTTCCAGATCATGAACCCTTCGTAGGCGTTGCCGCTGTACCAGGCGATGAACGCCTCGACGGTGTAGCCGTAGGCCACGATCAGGCCGGTCACGAGCATCACCTTCGCCATGTTCTCGAGGTGGCGCGTCGTGATGAAGTCCTCGAGTCCGTAGACCGCGCGAATCGGGATCGCCAGGGTCAACACCATCGCGAAGCCGGAGTAGATCGCGCCCGCGACAAAGTAGGGCGGGAAGATCGTCGTGTGCCAGCCCGGGACGATGGCGACGGCAAAATCGAAGCTGACGACCGTATGTACCGATACGACGAGCGGTGTCGCGAGTCCTGCGAGGAGCAGGTAGGCCGTGTCGTACTGGTGCCAATGGCGCGCGGAGCCGCGCCAGCCCATCGCCAGCAGTCCGTAGACGAACCGTCCGACCTTGGACTGCGATCGATCGCGCAGCGTCGCCAGGTCGGGAAGCAGTCCGACGAACCAGA
The DNA here is from genome assembly GCA_040007095.1 of Acidobacteriota bacterium. GTDB lineage: Bacteria > Acidobacteriota > Vicinamibacteria > Vicinamibacterales > CAVVIG01 > JBDTVS01. The sequence goes on along the minus strand of JBDTVS010000117.1, from coordinate 75,765 downwards.
ACAGAAACGAGACGGTCGCATAAGTCGAGACCGCGAATACGTCCCACATGATCGGGCTTCTGAACTGCGGCCAGATGCCCATCGTGTTCGGATACGGAAGCAGCCAGTAGTCGAGCCACGGCCGGCCGGTATGCAGCGCGGGGAAGAGACCGGCGCAGGCGACGGCGAACAACGTCATGGCTTCGGCGAAGCGGTTGATCGACGTGCGCCACGTCTGTCTGAGCAGCAGGAGAATGGCGGAGATGAGCGTGCCCGCGTGGCCGATGCCGATCCACCACACGAAGTTGGTAATCTCGAACGCCCATCCGACCGGCTGATTGTTGCCCCAGATGCCAATCCCCTCGACCAGCAGGTAGCTCACCGACACCAGCAGCACCATCGTCAAGAGGAAGGCGATGCCGAAGCCGACGTACCAGCCGCGCGGCGTCTTCCGCGTCAGGACGATCGCACTGATCTTGTCGGTGACGGTGCCGAAGGTGTAGCCCGGGGCGATCACGGGCGGCGTACCGAGGCCGGCGCTCGGTGGATCCTCGACCGGGACGAAGTGCTCAGCCACCGCTAGTCACCCAGCTCTGGATTCACGTTCCGCACGGCCGCCAGATAGGTGGTCCTCGGCCTCGTGTTGAGATCCGCGAGCAGCGAGTAGTTGCGCGTTTCAGCCTGCAGCTGCGCCACCCGGCTCTTGGGGTCGTTGAGGTCGCCAAAAATGATCGCGTCGGCAGGGCACGCCTGTTGGCACGCCGTCTTGATCTCCCCGTCGGCCACCCGGCGGTCGGCTTTCTCCGCGTCGATCTTGGCGGCGTTGATGCGCTGCACGCAGTAGGTGCACTTTTCCATGACGCCGCGGCTGCGGACCGAGACGTCGGGATTACGCATCAGCTTCAGGCTCGGCGTGTTCCAGTCCTGGTAGAGCAGAAAGTTGAAGCGGCGGACCTTGTAGGGACAGTTGTTCGAGCAATATCTCGTGCCGACGCACCGGTTGTAGACCATGTCGTTCAGGCCCTCGTCGCTGTGCACGGTCGCGCCGACCGGACAGACCGGCTCGCACGGCGCGTTCTCGCAGTGCATGCACGGCACCGGCTGAAAATACGTCTCGGGCTGATCGGCCGGTCCGCGGTAGTAGCTGTCGACGCGGATCCAATGCATCTCGCGGCCCCGCAAGACCTGATCCTTGCCGATCACGGGAATGTTGTTTTCCGCCTGGCAGCCGACCACGCACGCGTTGCAGCCGATGCAGGCGTTGACGTCGATCGACATCCCCCACTTGTAGCCCTCGTACTGGTGTTCGGGGTAGAGCGTCATGGTGCGCGCCGGTTCCTCGTGACCCTCGTGGATGGAGCGCGGATTTTTCTCGAACTCGTCGCGCGTCACCGCGCGGACCATGCCGCGGCCTTCCATGAGATGGTGATACTGCGTGCACGCGAGCGAGAAGGTGTCGCCGGTGGTCACGATCTCTCCGCCCGCGCCCGACCACAGCGCATCCGAGGTTCGGATCGCATTCGCGTTGAAGCCGGCGCCCGTCCCGACGTGGCCGGCCCGCGTGCGCCCGTACCCCAGGTGAATCGTCGCGCAGTTGTCGGGATGGCCGGGGAGCGGAAACACCGGACCCTTTACCGTGCGTCCGCGATAGCGAATCTCGACGACGCTCGCGAGAATCTGTCCGTGCTCACCCCCCTGCCACGAAGGCGTGTTGTCGAACTTGAGCCGTTCGGCCATCGCCGGGCTCACGAACACGGCGTTGTCCCATGTCAGCCTGCTGATCGGCTTGGGCAGCTCCTGAAGCCAGCCGTTGTTGGCGAACCGGCCGTCGAGCGTCGAGGGGTCATTTCGGAAGCACACTTCGACGCCGCTCTGGGTCGCTCGGTTGGCGCCCGGCTCGAACCGCGCGATCGCGTCGGTCCGCACCGTGACGGTCTTCGCGGCCAGCTTGGTGTCCGGCACCACGCCGTCGTGCAGCCAGCGGCGCCAGTCCTGATCGAATTCCGGCCGCGGCGGCGCCGGCCGGCTCGCGCCCGTCCCCGCAGTCTGCCCGCCCGCTCGTTCGCGTTGCCAGTGTTCCCGCACGATGTCGTAGCCTGACCGTTCCGGGCGGTCGCTCATGGCGGCCAGCAGCTCATGCGCCGATTTGCCGCCGTACAGCGGGGCGATGAGCGGTTGGATGATAGAGACCGTCCCATCGTAGGCGCGGCCGTCGCTCCAGGCTTCGAGGAAATGCGCCTCGGGGATCTGCCAATGGCACAACGCCGACGTCTCATCGTCGTACAGGCTGAGATGAACGCGGGTGGCCACCTTCGCCATCGCGTCGGCAATCTTGAGATCGGCCGGCGCGGTATACGCGGGGTTGCCGCCGACAATCAGCAGCAGATCGACGCGGCCCGCGTTCATGTCGGCCACCAGATCGCGCAGCGACTGCGCCTGATCGACCGGTGCGGCCTCCACCGTGCTGGTGTAGACCACGGTGCGGCCGACATTCCCGAGCGCGTCGTTCATCGCGTGCGCCAGAGCGTGTACTGCCGGCGGCTGTCCGTCGCCCGCGATCACAAGGCTGGCACCGCGATGCGCCTGGAGATCCTTTGCGACGGCTGTCAGCGTCTTCTGCAGTGCCGGGCTGACGCCCAACGCGGTCGCGGAGTCCGCGGGCCGGATGCCGATCGCCGCGGCGAGGGCGTGCGCCGTGCGCTCGATTTCTCGCGGCGCCAGCGGCAGCCGATGATCGGCGCGCGAGCCGGTCGAAGTCGGCATGCTTTCGAACGCGTAGAGCCGGTTCATGCGGTCGGCACGCTCCGGCCGGCGCCGCGCGCTGAAGTCGCGCGCGTACCGCAGGGCGCCGGGTCCGCACGCCAGAAAATCGGCGTCGAGGGCGACGATGATATCCGCGCCATCCAGGAGGTACTGCGCGTCGAGGTACTCGCCAAACGCGAGCTTGGCCCCGGCCCGGGCGTTGTCGTGGCTCGCCGGATCCCATTGATGCCACTTTGCCGCCGGGAAACGCTCGAGCGCCTCGTGGATTTGTGCCGCGAGCGTCGGCGAGCTGACGGATTCGGTCAGGAGTCTGAGTCCCGCGCCTTTGAGCGGCTGCTGGGCCGACAGCGCCGCGCGAATCGTGCCGAGGAACGCGGACCACGGACGGATGTCGCCGAGATTGGTGAGTGTCTGCGACCGATCGGGATCGTAGAGGCCGAGCACGGCGGCCTGGGCAAAGACGTCGCTGGCGCCCAGGCTGCCCGGGTGGAGCGGGTTGCCTTCGATCTTGGTCGGTCGCCCCTCGTGGCTTTCGACCAGCAGCCCGGTGACGACGCCGCCAAGCGGCATGGCCGTCGCGTAGAACAGCGGCCGGCCCGGAACGATTTCCTCGGGCTGCCGCACGTAGGGGACGATCTTCTCCGCGGGCTGTCGCGTGCAGGCGGTGACGCCGGCGAGCGCCATCGACGCGCCCATCAACTTGAGGAAGGTGCGTCGCGCGACCGGATCGGCGATCGCTTCGATCTCCGACGGGAACTCGTTATACAGGCGGTCGCGAAACGCAGGATCGTCGGCGAGCTCGTCGAGCGTGCGCCACCATTCCTCGCGTGGCAGCCGCGATCCCGGATCGGAAACCTCTCGCGAACGGTCCCCACCCACGTACGGGTTTGGTACCTCAGGATTGGGCGTCATCGGTGGCACGTTGAGCAACTCGTGAGTTTCTGAATGTGGTAATCGGCGACCAGCCGTCGGCCGAGCTCGGCCTGATTGGCGGGCGGCACATAGTCCACCCGGAAGACGGCTTCACGAGGGCGGACGTAGCGCTCCGGGTTGCGATGGCAGTCGAGGCACCACTCCATCTGCAGCGACTGCTCCTGCCACATCAGCGGCATTCGATCGACCTGGCCATGGCAGGTCGTGCAGCCGACGCCTTTGTTCACATGGATGCTGTGGTTGAAGTACACGAAATCGGGGAGGTCGTGCACTCGCGTCCAGGCGATCGGACGATCGGTGCGGAAGCTCAGGCGGACCGGTTCGAGATACGGGCTCGCCGAAAAGATCTGCGAATGACAATTCATGCAGGTCTTCGTCGGCGGGATGCCGGCAAACGGCGAGTCCTCGACCGACGTATGGCAGTAGCGGCAGTCGAGTCCGTTTCCGGCGACGTGCCGCTCGTGGCTGAACTGAATCGGCTGCTCGCGCGCCACGCGCGCTTGCGTGACCCACGGGGACCGGTTGATCTGCGCGAGCAGGCCGAGCAGCCCGGCGACGAAGAACACCGCGCCGAAGATGCTGACGCGCGCGATGGTGTTGGCGCTTCGATGAAAGATCTGAGACATCGATCCCTGTCCGACAGCGAGGCGGTTGGGGAGCTCCGGTATTTCGCGCCGGGCTCGACCCTGCCAGACGCGTCGCGTGACGAGCGCCTGTTGAGCTTACCGAATCTGCGAAACCAATCGTAGTAATTATTGTGTGAAAAGTTTCACAGAGTCAAAACGGCGCCGCCTCGTTCGATGCGGTCCGCCGCGACGCGGCAGTGCTAATTGATTGATGAAACTATACTTGCCGAACCTTCTTGCGGTTTGCGGCAGGCGAACGCGACAATACACGAGTCAACGAATCAGGACCGAGGCATGGGAGACGACAGGAAGTACCGACAACGCGGGTATCAGGATGAGCCTCGGGGAGAGCGTGATCGCTCGGCGCCCAAGCCGCAGCAGGCAAAGGGCCCACGCGATCGACCCGAAGGCCCGAAGACGCCCAATCTCATGGCGTCGCACGAAGTCTTTCGCTGCGCGCGCTGCGGCAATCGTCTTGGGTTGCCGGTCGCCGCCGACATGCAGTGCCCGCGATGCGCGGTGTCACTCCACAGCTGCGTCCAGTGTGTCGCCTTCGACACCGGCGCCCGTTTCGAATGCACTCAACCGGTCACCGCCAGGGTCTCGCCAAAAGATGAGCGCAACGCCTGCACGTTCTTTACGCCGCGCACGACCGTCGAGCGGCAGACCAGCACTGGACCGGCCGCGCCCACCAGCGCGCGCCAGGCGTTCGACGACCTGTTCAAATAGCCCGCTGTTGGTGTCTGCCGCAAGCGGCTTACTCGATCGTCGCGGCCCGCAGCGGGTCTGCGTCGAGCGGGAGTGCGCGACCGGTTGATACAAGCCGACGGTCACCACATAATCAAGACATGCCCCTGATATCCCCGTCCGACCAGGAGCGGCTGCGCGAATCGTTGGCCGAGATGACCCGCCCCGTGCGGCTGCTGTTCTTCACCAAGACGCTCGACTGCGACACCTGCCTGCAGACCAGGCAGATCCTCGACGAGTTGCCGCCCCTGTCGGATCTGATCGCCATTGAGGAAGTGAACTTGATCCTCGACGGTGACACGGCGAAAGCGTACGGGATCGATCGTGCGCCGGCGATCGCGATTACCTACGAGGACAACGGCAGCGTGGCCGACACGCGCATTCGCTTCCTCGGCGCGCCGGCCGGCTATGAGTTCATCTCGTTGGTTCAGGCCGTCTTGCTGGCCGGCGGCCGGCCGCCGCAATTGTCGGCGGAGAGCCGCGCGCGTCTGGCGGCGGTTGACCGCCCTGTGACGATGCAGGTATTTACGACCCCGACATGACCGCATTGTCCGCGGGCGGTCAGCCTCGCGCATGAAATGGCGTTTGTCAGTCCCAACATCACGGCGTTCGCGGTCGAAGCGACGGAGTTTCCCGACCTGGCGCGGCGCTACCGGGTGAACGGCGTGCCGAAGACGGTTGTCGACGATGAGGTCGAGATTCTGGGCGCGCTGCCGGAGAGCGCGTTCGTGGAACAGGCGCTCGCCAGGTTCCCGATCGATGGTCCGTGATGAAGTTGCCGCTGAGACGACCGGATTCGCCAAGCGACCCGAAGAGAACGTTCCGGTGAGCCGCCAGCTGCCGCGATGGCGCATTTTTTTCGCGTTGCTGGCCGCAGCCCTGGTCCTCTCGCAGGCCGCTTTCGAGGCCGCCGGTCCGATCGAATACCGTTTCTCGTTTCCAGAGGCGCAGCATCGATGGATGCAGGTCGACGTCACCTTTCCCGATCTGTCCGCCGACGCGCTCGAGTTGCGGATGAGCCGTTCCTCCCCTGGCCGCTACTCGCTGCACGACTTCGTGAAGAACGTGTACGACGTACATATATTCCGCGGCGACGGTCGCGAGTTGCCGACCACCCGGCCGGATGCGTACGGGTGGACGGTGTCGAACCACGACGGCCGCGTGACGGTGCGCTACAAGGTCTATGGCGACCTCGCTGACGGCACTTATCTGGCCATCGACCCAACCCATGCACACATCAACATGCCGGCTGCGGTCATGTGGGCCCGCGGTCTGGAGGATCGTCCGTCGACGCTGACGTTCGCGCCGCCGTCTGGCGCCGCATGGCGGGTCGCCACGCAGTTGCATCCGGGCACGAGTCCGCTGGAGTTCACCGCACCCAACCTGGCGTACCTGATGGACAGCCCGGTCGAATTCGGTCCGCTGGTCTTTCGCGAGTTTTCCGTGGGATCGCGGACGTTCAGGTTCGCGGTCCATCACCTCGGCAGCGATGCCGATCTCGAGGACTACGTGAAGGACGTCGAAAAAATCGTGCGTCAGGAGGGCATGATCTTTGGCGAATTTCCCGACTTCGAGCCGGGATTCTACACCTTCCTGGCGGACTATCTGCCCTACGTCAACGGCGACGGCATGGAGCACCGCAACAGTACGGTGATGACCTCCACCGGCTCGATTCGCGGCAGCCGGCGCAGCCTGCTCGAGACCGTGGCCCACGAGTTCTTCCACTCGTGGAACGTCGAACGCATCCGTCCGCGATCCCTCGAGCCGTTCGATCTCGAGCGCGCGAACACGTCCGCCGAGCTGTGGCTGGCCGAGGGATTCACTCAGTACTACGGCACGTTGTCGTTGCAGCGCGCCGGCATCGCCGATTTGCGCGCGACCTCGGACGCGCTCACCGATTTCGTGGAGGCGGATGTGGTCGAGCCAGGGCGCGCGGCCCGGTCGGCAGAAGAGATGAGCCGGATGGCGGTCTTTGTCGATGGCGGAACGCAAGTCGATCGCACCAACTGGCCGGCCACCTATATTTCGTACTATCCCCTTGGCGGCGCCATCGCGCTTGCCCTTGACCTCACGCTGCGCGATCGCTCGGACAGCCGCATCACGCTCGACGACTTCATGCGGGCCATGTGGCGTGTCCATGGCAAACCAGGCGGCGCCCGCGAAGGCGACGTCGATCGCCCATACACATCGGCCGACGCCGAGGCGCGACTGGCGGAAGTGAGCGGCGATGCCCTCTTCGCGGCGAACTTCTTCTCGCGGTTCATTCGTGGGCGCGACGCGGCCGACTACGCGACGCTGCTCGCACGCGCGGGGTTCGTCGTTCGCCCGCGCCGCCCGGGACGACCGTGGTGGGGCGATTTTCGTCTCGAGCCGAAGGGCGACGGTCTGACAATCGCCAGCCTGGTCGCCGCCGCGTCTCCGGCCTATGCCGCCGGCCTCGATCAGGACGACTTACTTCGACAAGTCGACGATGCTCGCGTGCGATCCGCCGAGGACGTTGTCGCCGTCGTCCAGCGCCATCGGCCTGGCGACCGTCTTCGCGTGAGATATATCGACCGGACCGGCGTCGAAAAGACGACGACAGTGAGTCTCGCGGCCGACCCGCATCTCGAAGTGGTGCCGATTGAAGCGACTGGCGCCGCGTTGACGCCTGCGCAGCGCGCGTTTCGCGAGCACTGGCTCGCGGGGAAATAGAGGTCCCTGTTGGCACTTCCCTGGCTCGACGTCCTCGACGCCGCGATCGGCATGGCCAACATGGCGCTGGCCCGGCGGAGCAAGGCCCGCACGGCCGCCGAGGCGGCTCATCAGGCGATCGCCGGAGGTGCTCCTCTTTCGGCGACCGGGCCCATCGAGACTCACCTTGCCGGCGTGGTGGTTGCCGCGTTGAGAGAGGTATTCGAGCGTGACAGCCGGCGGCTCGATCTCGAGCGCGAGCAGGCGGAAGCCGAGCGCCACCGCGCCGAACGATTGCTGCGCCTCGAGCTCTTGCGTCAAGCCGGCGAGCGCGAGATCGGGCGTCTGCGGCTGATCGCGGCGGTGGCGGTGGTGAGCTGGCTCGCCACGTTGTTGGTGGCGGCGCGCCTCATTGGCGCCGGCATTGCCGCGCGCGTGATCTTCGGATCGGGCTGGGCCGTGCTGGTGGCCGCGCTGGCCTGCGCGCTCGTCGGCCTTTCGCGGGTGGCACGTTCATTGACGCAGCCCGACCTCGGCCTCGACGGCAGGCTCGAACCTGGCAGCGCCGGGGCGTGGGCCGCCGGATTCGTCATCGCCGGTCTCGCCTTGATCGGCGCGGCCGTAATCCTCGCATAGAGCAACCGGGCAGTCCGCTATACACTCTGGATGATGTCTTTCGCCCCCGAGTACGTCGTCCACGTGCTCAACGAGAACTTCGAGGACGCCAAGGTCCTGTTCGCGGGCCCGCTGATGGCGATTCACTACGCGCACCTGGTGATGCTCGCCTCGCAGCGGATCGTGTCGGCCGAGGATGCGCACGCGATCCGGGTCGCGCTCGACGCCGTCTCCGCGACGGATCTTCGCGCCGCCCGATTCGACGGGACCTGCGAGGACTTCTTCTTCTATGTCCAACGCCTGATTATCAATGCCTGCGGAGAAGACGCCGCGGGGCGCCTCCACACGGCGCGCAGCCGCAACGACATCGACATGACGATGTACCGCATGCGGCAGCGCGAATTCATTCTCGAGCTCGTGGGCGCGTCCTTCGATCTGCGCGCGCGCCTCCTCGACCTGGCCGATCGCCACCGTGAAACGGTCTTCACCGTCCACACCCATACGCAGCGCGCGCAGCCGACGACGGTGGCGCATTACCTGCTGGCGGTGGTCGAGCAGCTCGAGCGCGACGCGGCGCGGCTGCGAGCCGCCTACGACCGGACGAATCGGAATCCGCTGGGCGCGTGCGCCATCACCGGCACGGGGTTCCCGATCGATCGCGTGCTGACGTCCGACCTGCTCGGCTTCTCGGCGCCGACCGGCAACACCTACGGTAGCATTGCGACCGTCGACTACCTGCTCGAGAGCGTCTCGGCGGCTGAAATCCTGATCGTCGGCCTGGGCCGTTTCGCGCAGGATTTGCTGCTGTGGGGCACCTCGGAGTTCGGCTACCTGCGCTTCGGCGACGGATTCGTACAAACGAGCAGCATCATGCCGCAGAAGCGCAATCCGGTGGCGATCGAGCACGTGCGGGCTCTCAGCAGCAAAGCGTTCGGGGAAGCCCAGGCGATTCTCACCGCCGTCCACAACACGCCCTTCGGCGACATTGTCGACACCGAGGATGACCTGCAACCGCTGGTGTTTTCGATGTTCCGCGACGCCCGGCGCGCCGTGAAGCTCACGACCGCCGCCATGGCCACGGCAGAATTCAACGTCGCGCACCTCGAAGGGACCGCCCAGGACGGGTGGACCACGTTGACCGAGCTTGCGGACACCTTGACGCGCGACCACGGTCTGCCGTTCGGCGTCGCGCATGCGATCTGTGCGCATCTGGTGGCGGCACGTGGCCGCGACCCGGGACGCGCCCTGTCGTCGCTCGTGTCCGAGATTTCCCAGGAGCTGTGCGGCAGGCCGCTCGTCTACACGGACGAGGCGCTGGCGACGATCCTGAGCCCGCGCCATTTCGTGAATGTGCGCCAGACCCTGGGCGGCCCGGCGCCCCCGGAAACCGATCGCGCGTCCCTCGCCGCGCGTCAGCAACTCGACGACGATCGCGCATGGGGGAGCGGCGCCGCCGCCTCGCTGCGATCGGCCGAGCGACGACTCGAAGAGCGGAGCGCACGCCTGTGACGCGGCTCTACGCCGGCGCGCTGGTGCTCGAAGCCGCGATTCTGACGGCCTTGTGGCTGTTCGGTCGAGCATTCTCATGACCGGTTCGACGACGCCCGGTCTCGAGGACGTCATGTCTCTTCGTTGACCGTCTACCTTGCGCAACCGCCAACCCTTGTGACGAGCCCCCTTCCATGAGACTCCTCGACTGGGCGGTCGTAATCGTCTACCTCGTGTGGATCGTCTGGGACGGCCTGCGCCGCTCGAAGGGGACGGACAAGGTCGACGGCTACTTTCTCGCGAACCGCTCGCTGCCATGGTGGGCCGTCGGCCTGTCGGTGATGGCCACGCAGATGAGCGCGGTGACGCTGGTGGGTACCACCGGCCAGGCGTACGCGACCGGCCTGCGCTTCGTGCAGCTCTATTTTGGTCTGCCGCTCGCGATGGTCATCCTGTCGCTGACCGTCGTGCCGTTCTTCACCCGCGCCCGGGTCTACACGGCCTACGAGTATCTCGAGCGTCGCTTCGACGTGCGCACGCGGTCGCTCGCGTCGTTCCTGTTTCTCGTCGGGCGCGCGCTGTCGCTGGGCGTGACCCTCGCGGCCCCATCGGTCGTCATGTCGACGATCCTCGGCTGGACGCTGCCGGTGACGGTGCTCGTGATCTGCATTCCGATGGTGCTCTACACCACGATCGGCGGCGTCCAGGCAGTCGCCTGGACCGACGTCAAACAGATGTTCGTCGTCGTCTTCGGCATGCTGGCGGCGGTGGGAATCCTGTTGTACGGCATTCTTCAGCACGTCGGGTTCAGCGACGCACTGCATCTGGCCGGCGCCACCGGACGGCTGAAGGCGATCGACTTCACGTTCGATCTGCGCGAAACCTACACCTTCTGGTCGGGCATGCTCGGCGGCCTGTTCCTGATGCTGTCGTATTTCGGCTGCGATCAGAGCCAGGTCCAGCGCTACCTGACGGCGAAGTCGGTGGACGAGGCGCGGCATTCGCTGCTGATGAGCGCCTTCGTCAAGATTCCCCTGCAGTTGCTGATCTTGACGAGCGGCGTGCTCGTCTTCGTGTTCTATCTGTTTCAGACGCCGCCGATGCTGTTCAACCAGACCTACGACGCGCAGGTCGCCGCGAGCCCGGCTGCGGGAGAGTACGCCGCCCTCGCGCAGGATTTCGGCGCCGCGATTGACGTCCGCCGCACGGCGGCGTCGCGCCTCGATCGCGAGGCGTTTCTCGCCAGCGATGCGCGTGTCCGCGACATCCGCGCCAAGGCGGTTGGCGTCGTCAAACGAGTCACCGGCGATGCCCGCTACAACGACGTGAACTACGTGTTTCCGACCTTCATTACCACCCGCATGCCGATCGGCCTGGTCGGCCTGATGATCGCCGCGATTTTCGCGGCCGCGATGTCCGCGAGCGGCGGCGAGTTGAACGCGTTGGCCACGGCGACGATCATCGATTTTTACAAGCGGCACTTCGTCACCGCCGCGTCCGACACCCACTATCTGCGGGTATCGAAGGCCGCGACGATGATGTGGGGTCTGTTCGCGTGTGTGGTGGCGATGTATTCCGCGAATCAGGGCTCGCTGGTGGAAGTCGTCAACCGGTTCGGGTCGTTCTTCTACGGATCGCTGCTGGGCGTCTTCATCCTCGCCATTCTGACGAAGCGCGCCACGGCGCGGGGCGCGTTCTGGGGCCTGATTGCCGGGATGGTCGCGGTGCTGAGCGTCGCATTCTCGCCGTGGACCCGGGAGATCGCGTTCCTCTGGCATAACCTCATCGGTGCCGTGGTCGTCGTGGTTGTCGGGATGGGCATCAGCGTGCTCGACGCTTCGCCGGCTGCAGCGCCCCGCCGGAGCGAGTGACCATCGACGGATCCACGGGGAAGACCCGTATCCACTTACCAAGTTGTGCGTCGGCACTCGGATCTGTAATCGGCCAGCCCGTCAGGTTCCCGCTCAGAATCCCGCAATCAATCTAGACGCGGCACTTTAGGCGGCCTTGCCCCCATCGGAACGCCTCTTGCTCAATAGCTCGAGCAAAAGGCTATGACCAAGGTTGAGCGAGCGCACTCGAATCATTCGGGTTACTCCATCGTCGAAATGCTATTCGTGCTGGGCTTGATGGGCCTGGTCTCGAGCATGGCGATCGTTCAGATCAACGTCTTGAGGCCGGGCCTGAAAGGCGACGGCGCGATGCGGATCGTGCTGGGCCAGATCACGCAGGCGCGCGAGAACGCAATCAGGCAGCGGCGATTCGTGCGCGTGGTTCTCACGGCCCCCAACCTCATCCAAGTCGTTCGCGAAGACACGACCACGACGACGACAACGCTCTCGAGCGTGGTGATCGAAGGCGGGGCACAATTTGCGCTCGTGGACAACCTGCCAGACACGCCCGACAAGTTCGGCAACGGCGCGGCGATTTACTTCGGGTTGGTGACCAACGTGAAGTTCTCGCCGGACGGGACGCTGGTCAACCAGGACGGCGCGTCGGCCAACGGCACCGCCTTTCTGGCGATTCCCAATCAGTCGCTGTCGGCGCGTGCAGTCACCATCCTCGGATCGACCGGACGTATTCGCGGCTACAAGTGGGACGGGTCGAAGTGGAGCCGGGTCTAGCCATGCCAATCACTTCTTCCCAAAACGGCTTCTCGCTCGTTGAAACGATGATCGCACTGGGTGTGTTGACGGTGGGCGTACTTGGCACCGCGGCGGTGCTTGCCACCGGCATGCAGCACCTGAGCAGCTCGCCTGCGGACGTCGTGTCGACGCAGAAAGCCGCGCAGGCGATCGAGGCCGTCTACAGCGCCCGCGACTCGCACAAGCTCACCTGGGCGCAGATCCGGAACGTCAAGGGCGGCACAGGTAGCGACGGCGGCATCTTTCTCGACGATCCGCAGCCGCTGCATACGGCCGGCCCGGACGGACTGGTGAACACGCCGGACGACGACGGTGCGATCGAAGCGATGACCATGCCGGGCAAAGACCAGATGCTCGGCACGTCCGACGACCAGACGATCCCCCTGTCCCAATACACGCGTGAGATTTCCATCCGTGACGTCGCCAACGAAAACGGCCAGTTGCGCTGCGTGACGGTCACCATCATCTACAAAAGCGGTCCGACGAAAAAAACCTACACCCTGGTCACGTTCATCTCGGCGTACTCATAGGAGCAGGACCCGTGCACACCCCGTCACCCGAACGCGGTTTCACGCTGGTCGAGCTGCTCGTGAGCCTCACCATCACGCTGCTCGTGACGGGCGCGGCGCTGACGACGTTTTCGAACGCGCTGACCGTCAACGATTCGGCGGCTCAGCTGAGCGACGCCAATCAGAACCTGCGGGCCGGAACCAATCAGCTGATCCGGGATCTCATGCAGGCCGGACGAATCATCGGCCCGGAAGGCATCCCGCTGCCAACCGGAGCCGGCGTTCAGGCGTTTTCGAGGCCCGGGCCGGTCGCCGGTTTGACGTTCAACCTCGTGGTCGACGATGACACCACGCTCAATCTGCCCAGCATCACGACCGGCTACCAACTGGGCCCGACGATCAACGGTTCGCGCACCGACATCGTCACCATCATGACGGTCGATGAGTTCATGCCGGTGCTGCAGACGCCGCCGACCGTCCCCGCCACTCCCACAGCGGTTGAAGGAACGATCGCGCCGGACGGCAGGTCGGTGACGCTGCCGACGACCTCGCTCTGGATCACCGGTGATACCACAAACGACACCCCGCCAATCCAGAAGGGCGACCTCGTGCTGTTCAAGAACCCGAAAGGCATGGCCATGGTCACGGTGACGAGCACCGACTCCACGCACATCTACTTCGGTGCGAACGACCCGATCGACTGGTTCCATTTCAACCAGTTCTCTGTGCCGCAAGTGCCGATCGTGTTGATCAAGCAGGTGGCCGACACGACCACCGCCTGGACCCAGCGCACCACGATGTTTCGCGCGCTGATGATCACCTACTACGTCGACAACACCACCACGCCAGAGGCACCACGGCTCGTTCGTCAATTGAACCACTGTCCGGCCGCCACCCCGGACTGCCTCCTGTTCGAGCCTCAGGCGCTGGCCGGCATCGTCGAGGATCTCGATCTCACTTACGACCTGGTGGACGGCGTGAACAATCCGACCAATGTGACCTCGCTGCCGTTCACCGGCAGCGGCGTGACCTACAACTCGAACCAGATCCGGAAGGTCAATGTCCACATCGGGGTGCGATCGGAAGTCGTGTCGAAGCCGGCGCAGGACTACATTCGCAATCACCTGTCGACCTCGGTGGATGTGCGCAGCCTCGCAAGCGTGGATCGATATGCCAATCAATAGAAATCGCGCGTGCGCGATCGGCCCAGCAGCCCGTGGTGAACGTCCGTCGTCGCACCGGGACGGACGATGCGCCCGGATCGCAAGGCACGAGACGCGAGCATACCGGGAGTATTTGAGCGTTGAGCAACGACGCGAGGCGGAATGCCGCGTTCGTCGAGTGCAGACGGACGTTGACCACGGGCTGCCGAGGCGTTCGTGCTCGGCCTGGGACGATCGCGGCATCGCGATGATTACGACGCTGATGGTGCTGATGCTGATGTCGGCGCTGTTGGTCGGATTCACCGCCGTGGTGATGAGCGATCAGCGATTCCGCTCGATCGACCGCGATCGCACCCAGTCGTTCTACGCGGCCAGCGGCGGCATCGAGAAGCTGACCGCCGACCTCGGCAACCTGTTCTTCGCGAACGTGGCGCCCAAGACATCGGAGATCACGACGCTGATCGGGAACAAGCCGGCGATTACCGGCGTGACCTACGCCGCCACCAACGCGCCGACCGGGCTGCCCGCCAGTTCCCTGTCGTCGTATTACTGCGGCCCGGCGCCGAAGACCACCAAGATCGTCGGCGGCAACGGCTATACCATCATGTTCTGCACCGACGCCACCGGCAATCCGGTGCCGACGACGACCAGTCCTGTGAAGAGTGGACCCTACGAGGGACTGATCGCGACGCAGACGCCGTTTCAAATCGACGTCACCGCGCGCACGACAGGGGGCGGCGAAACGCACCTCATTCGCACCATGGAGGCGGTCGCGATCCCGGTGTTCCAGTTCGGCATGTTCTCGGACGTCGATCTGTCGTTCTTCGCCGGACCCGCCTTCGGTTTCGGCGGCCGCGTCCACACCAACGGCAACCTGTTCCTGTCGCAAGGCTCGGGCGCGACGCTGACGCTCAGCGACAAGGTGACGGCGGTCAAGGAGATCATTCGGCAGCGGCTCCAGAACGGCGTGTCGATCGATACGGCGCCCGCCCACGATGGCACGATCAGCGCGAAGGCGTCGCCCACGACGTTCCGAAACCTCGCGCGGACCGAAGGCAGTCTGCTGGACGGCCTGGGCAGCGCAGAGAACGAGCCGACCTGGCACACGGTGTCGCTCAGCGGCTACAACAACTGGATCCGGAGTGGTCGGACGGGCGCCAAGGCGTTAAATCTGCCGCTCGTCACAGTTGGTGGAATCAACCCCGACCTGATTCGTCGGCCGCCCGCCGGGGAGGACGCCGCGAACCCCATCCTCTTCAGCGAACGGCTATTCGGCAAGGCGAGCCTGCGGATTCTTCTGTCGGACAAAGCGTTGGACATTACGAACCTGCCGACGGTGACGGTCACCGCGCCGATATCGCTCGGAACGACCCTGGCCGATGCCAACTGGAACGCGACCCCTCCGGCCGGCTACGTCGCTCCACCGGCCGGCGTGCGTGCGCCGATTGCGAGAACTCCGGGTCCGTTGCCGGTGAACTTTACGGTGAGGAACACGCAGGCCGCGGGCTGGACTAACCTGCAGGTCAACAATATCCCCGCGTCGTTCCTGCTGCCGGTCACGTTTACCGTGACGAAAGGCGCCACAGTCCGCAGCGTGTCGTGCACGGGCAGGACCGCGACCACGTTCACCGGCTGCACCAATCCGGCTACGCCAGGCGTGGCGTGGACCGGAAACCTGAATTCCCCCGCCTCCGTGACCACGGCGGTGAATTCGGTCAATTTCACCTCGCCCGCGGCGAACATGACGGCCAACTGGCCGGCCAACACCAAGACGATTACCGTCGATAGTACGGCGTCGTTCGCGCAGGGATGGTTCTTCGTGACGCCGAACGGCGCCACCGCGCAGATGCTGGTGCAGTGTACCGGCTACGAAACCAGTGTCCCCCTGAACGCCAACGCGCCGATATTGCTCAATTGCGCGACGCAGAACGGCGTGGCGTCGATCCCACGAGTGGATGACACCACGCGGCTTTACACAGATGCGCTTTCTGACCCCCAGAATGGCACGCTTGGCGGGTTCCTGAAGATCGAGCTGCAGGACACCAACAAGGTGTGGCGCGACGTCACCATGGAAATCCTGAACTATGGGATCAGCGGGTCGAACCTCGACGGCACGGTGTGCGCCGATCCGTCGCCGAACGCGATCCTGCGGATCCAGCGGCTGAGGGACAACGGCGGCCAGACCGGTGCCGCCAACATCAACGGTGGTGGCTGTAACTACGCCGGCAGCACCAACGCGTCCGACTACTGGCCGAATGTCCTGTTCGATCCCCGAGAGGCGCTGCAACGCGATGTGGCGCCCGCCGGTTCAAACGTGATCCTCGGCGGGGTGATGTACTACATGACGCTCGACGTGAGAAATCTGGCGCTGTGGTTCAGAGGCACGGCCCCGTTCAATGGCGGGAGCGGCGCGAACGCGATCATCGATAACACCGGCTTCACGGTGTATTTCTCCGACCGCCGCAACAACAGAACCGCGGCCAACCTCGAGACCGGGGAATATGGTTTTGAGGATTTTGTGAACCCCAGTGTCGCCAGCGGCGCTCCCAATGCCATTCTCGACGTCGGTGAGGACGTCAATGACAGCAAGCTCCTCGACACGTATGGCGCGATCGCCAACTACAACGGCGGGGCCGGCGCACAGGTGCCGGGCGCTCTGGCGCCGCTCGTCGGAACGGCCTCGCCGAATACGAGTCTCGCGCCCGGTCAGGCGAGAGTCAATCGCGCGATTCTCTTCCGACACGCATTGAAGCTCGTGAATGGCAGCAACATCGCCGGACTCGGCGTCAACGGACTGACGGTGGTGGCCGAGAACCCGGTCTACCTTCAAGGAGACTGGAACGCGACCGGCGCCTTCAACGATCCGCATGCGGCCACCGCCATCATTGCTGACGCGGTCACATTGCTGTCCAATAACTGGAACGACGCGATTTCGTTCACGCAACCGTACTCGCCGGGCAACCGCAACCGCGTGACCCCGACCTGGTATCGCGTGGCGATCATCGGGGGGAAGGGCATGGCCTTCCCACAGCCGGCTGCGACGGCCACCGACTTTGGCACCGACGGGGGGGCACACAACTTCCTGCGCTACCTGGAAGACGGCGATCAGGCGGTCAACTATCGGGGCTCGATAGCCACATTTTTCTACAACCGGCAGGCCGTCGGCACATTCAAGTGCTGCACGACGGTGTACATTGCCCCGACCCGGAATTACGCCTTCGACATCGATTTCCTCGACCCGGCGAAGCTCCCGCCCAATACGCCGGTGTTCCGCGATATGAACGCGGTCGGCTTCTCGCAGGAACTGAGACCTGGACGCTAGGAGATTCCTGAAGTCTCACGTCTCACGTCGTGATCTGCCAGTGTCCCGGGCAGACTCGAGACCTCAGACTTTTTCTCGCCGTTGGTTATTTCCTCGCCGGCGCAGCGGTGCTCTCCTGGTGGAACATCGCGCGCCACGTGTCGCCGTTGTTGACCCAAACCGTTGTCGCGTAGACGACCGGCGGGAACGCCTGTCCGAGAAACGAGCCCTTCTGGTCCAATTTGTATGTAACCAGTGACACGGTGGGCGACATGGAAAGCACCTTCATGTCGCTGGTCTTGAGGCTCTCGACCTTCAGCTCGGGCAGCGCTTTCACGAACTCCGCCGTCTTCATGAGACCGTTTTCGTCGATGTTCCACGAGTCGGTCACGACCAGACTGGAGAAGCCCGCGGCATCTTTGCTTTTCAGCGCATCGAGCACCTTGTGCTCGTTGGCCATGAGCTGGCTGGCGACCGAGCCGCTCGACTCGGCTGACTTCTTTGCTGCACTTTGCGCAAACGCAAACGCAACACCGGTCGAAAACCCCACCGCGAGAACCACTCCAAGCAGTCTGGATACGTGCATTACTGACCTCCACGCAACTCTACGGAGCCGGGCACGGCTCGGATGCACGGGGTAGGTCTGATAGGGCAGGTCGGTCAGGGGCAGGTCGAGTTGGACGGTCCGGCCAGTCGGACGGGTCGGGCACAGGTTGGGCGGGACGACCGGGGAGACGCCGCAGCTTCGATTCAGCGACCCATTCGACCTGCAAGTCTTGCCAGATCGACCAGCGCATTGAACGACTACCGCCTGAAAAGCGGTAGTCCGCGCGACTGAAAGTCGCAGACCGCGCCGCCTGCGTGCGGCAGTGGTTCAATAGTCACGATCGTGGTTCGCACTATGTCCACGTGCTCGTTGGTCCGAAACATCTCACGGCCGGACCGGCTGAACGCTGACCGGCTGAAGCCGGCGGGTTTAAACCTGGCACGTTAATTAAACGTCGCATTGCCCGGTGCCTATTTCGAAGCGGCCGGTGGGGGACCAAACACGTCGTCGATGCCGAGCGCCTTGATCGTGCCCAGGTTGAGGGCACGGATGCCAGGTTCGATGACTTTGCGATCACCCACGACGACGACCGCGAGGCGATCCGGCTGAATGTATTTCGTCGCCACGCGCTGCACGTCGGCCGCGGTGACCGCCTCGATGTTCGCGACATATTTCGTGAAGTAGTCGTCGGGCAGGTGATAGACGACCGCGTCCTCGAGGCGCCGCGAGATATCGGTTGTCGACTCGAACCCGGTGGGATATCGCAGCGCGATGTAGTTCTTCGCCCGCGAGAGCTCGTCGGCCGGCACCGGTTGCCGAATCGCGTTCAGCTCGTTGAAGAATTCCTTCAGGGCCTCGGCGGTCTTGTCGGTCTGGACGCCGGCGGCCGACGCAAACGGACCCGGCGTTGCCCGCATGTCGAACGCCGAGCTGGCGCCGTAAGCGTACCCGTGCTTCTCGCGCAGGTTCATGTTGAGCCGGGACGTGAACGATCCGCCGAGAATCGTGTTCATGACCTGAATCGGAAAGTAGTCGGGCGTCGACCGCGCCACGCCGATCCAGCCGATGCGGATCTGGGTTTGCGGCGCGGCGGGCTTGTCGACGATCGAGACTTCGCGCTTCACCGGCTGGGCCACTGCGGGAAGAGGAGCGGCGGCCGCGGCGGCGGCCGCCTGCCAGCGGCCAAATTGCGCCTCGAGCAGCGGCAGCACCCGATCGGGCACGATGTCGCCGACAACGACGAGGACGCTGTGGGATGGACGGAACAGCGACGTGTAGCGCGTACGCAGGTCAGCCACCGTGATGGCCCCGATTGTTTCAGCCGTGCCGGAGGTTCCCGAGCCGTAACGATGGGTTGGCCCGTACAGGACACGCGGCAATGCCTGCGCGGCGATGGTTCCAGGGTCGTCGCGCGCCTGCAGAAGCGCCGTCAGCCGCTGTTGACGCAGCCGCTCGAGTTCCTCGGCGGGGAACGTGGGGCGCAGTGCCACGTCGGCCATGATTGGGAGCGCGTCCGCGAGGCGCGCGGTCGGTACGTGCAGCCGCACGGCCGACGAATCGAACGAGCTGCCGGCGCCGAGATCGGCGCCAAGAAAATCGATCGCGTCGGAAATTTCGAGTGAGGATCGCGAGCCCGCGCCCTCCTCCAGCATCGCGGTCATCAGGCTGGTGACGCCGAAGGTGCCACGCGGATCGTCGGCGGCACCGCTCGACACGACCAGGTTGATCTGGGCGACCGGCACTTCGTGAAGCTCCACCATCCACACCGGCAGCCCGTTCGACAGCTGCCGCTTTTGAATCGCCGGCAGGTGCAGGGTGGGCGGCGCGCCGAGCGGCGGCGCCTTGGCGCGATCGGGCGCCTGTGCGGCGACCATCACGGTGGCGACGCTCGCCACGCTCACGACGACGACCGCGACGGCAAGTAGGTGACGGAAGCGCATGGTGTTCTCGCGCTCAGAGCTCGTGAAGCTGCGCCGCATGAACGCAGAGATCGCAGAGAATACCCGATCGGTCTTGTCGTGCGCGCGGTAGTAGGGGCTCATTGAATTCACCAACTATTTCGGGGATCGTTGCCGCGAAGCAGTGCTCCGAGACCTGCTACTTGCTCTCTGGCAACACGGTCAGCTCGATCCGGCGATCGTGAGGAAGGAACGCCTCGGCGGCTGCTCGGATGTCTGACGGGGACAACGCACGGTAGCGTCCGAGATCCTCGTTGAACCAATCCGGGTCGCCGGTCTCGGTGTAGTAGGCGTTGAGCTGATCGCCTTTGCCGCCAAATCCGCCCACTCTTTCCATTCGGTTGAAAAACGACGACTCAATCTGGTTGAGCGATCGCTCGAGCTCGTGCGCCGTCGGCCCCTCTTTCTGGAGCTTCGCGATTTCCTCGTCCACGATCTTCTGCATCTCGTCGGCGGTGTGGCCCGGCCGCGGCGTCACCGAGATCTCGAAGTACGACGCGAGCTTTCCCGACGATTGTTGGGCGCTGACGTTCTGCGCCGCCTGCATGTCGTAGACGAGTCGCTTGTAGAGGCGAGAGTTCTTGCCGCCGGCCAGCACGTCGGCCACCACGTCGAGCGCGGCGTCGCCCGGTTCGAAATGCCGCGGCGTCAGCCAGGCAAGAAACAGTCGTGGCAGCTGCACGCGGTCGGTCATCGTTTTCTTCTGCACGCCGGTCAACGCCACGCCGGGAATCGTTGCCGGCTCGACGGCCGGCCCCGGCTTGACGTCGCCGAACCACTTTTCCACGAGCCGGCGCGCGGCGCCGGTGTCGAGGTCGCCCGCGACGACCAGGCTCGCGTTCGACGGCGCGTAGTATTTCTTGAAGAACGCCACGACGTCGTCGTAGCTGGCGGCGGTGAGGTCCGGCATGTAGCCGATGACGGGCCAGTGGTACGGATGTCCTTCGGGGAACAGCATCTCGGACAGCGCGATCTCGGCCATCCCGTACGGGCGATTCTCGTAGCTCTGTCGCCGCTCGTTCTTGACGACGTCGCGCTGCGCATCGACGGTCTGCGGCGTCATCGTCTCGAGCAGGTAGCCCATGCGATCCGATTCGAGGAACAAGGCGAGCTCGAGCGCGTTCGACGGCACGTTGATCCAGTAATTGGTGCGATCGTTCTCAGTCGAGCCGTTGTTGTCGCCGCCGGCCGACTCGAGCAGCGTGTCGAACTCGCCCGGCATCACATGTCCGGATCCCATGAACATGAGATGTTCGAACAGATGCGCGAACCCGGTTCGCCCGGGCCGCTCGCGGCTGGAGCCGACGTGGTACCACATGTTGACCGTCACGAGCGGCACGCTGTGATCCTCGTGCAGGATGACGTGCAGTCCGTTGGGCAGCGTGAACTGCGTGTAGGGCACCTCGATCGTCCTTGCCGGTGCCGCCTGCTGCGGCGCCGACTGCGCGGCAAGCGGTCCGGCGATGCCAAGCGCGAGCAGAAGCACGGACATCCTCATGGTGGCGATTCTACGTCTTTGTGCCGGTCGTCGCCTTTCGTGGTGAAATAAGCGGATGTCTGAGGGGCGGCCGCAGGTCGGAATCATCATGGGCAGCAAGTCCGACTGGGACACCATGCGGCATGCCGACGAAATACTGACTCGCTTCGATATCGCCCACGAGTGCCGCGTCGTGTCGGCGCATCGCACGCCGACGATGATGGCGGAGTACGCCAGTGGGGCGGCCGGGCGGGGCCTCGAGGTGATCATCGCGGGTGCCGGCGGCGCGGCGCATCTTCCGGGCATGGTGGCGGCGCACACGGTGTTGCCTGTCATCGGCGTGCCCGTGCAGAGCGCGGCGCTCAACGGGCTCGACTCGCTGTTGTCCATCGTGCAGATGCCGAAAGGCGTGCCGGTCGCCACCGTCGCGATCGGGGCGTCGGGTGCCGCCAATGCCGGTTTGCTCGCCGTCGCGATTCTCGCGACCTCGCGCCCGGATCTTCGTGCGCGGCTGCAGCAGTTCCGCGACGACATGGGCGAGCAGGTTCGTCGCGAATCGCTGCCGTGAGCCCTGTCATTCCGCCCGGGTCGATCATCGGCGTCCTTGGTGGGGGCCAGCTGGGCCGCATGTTCGCGATGTCGGCCCGTCGCCTCGGCTACCGCGTCCACACGCTCGCGCCGGAACACGACACGCCCACCGGACAGATCGCCGACGTCGAAGTGTATGCGTCGTACGACGACCTCGACGCCGTGCGCGCGTTCGCTCGCGGCGTGGATATCGTCACCTTCGAGTTCGAAAACGTTCCAGCCGCGGCCGCGGCGGTGGCCGAAGAGCACACGATCGTCCGGCCCAATGGCCGGGCGCTGCACGTGGCGCAGCACCGCCTGCGCGAGAAGACGTTCCTCGCCGAGCACGGTTTTCCCGTGGTGGCGTTTGCCGCTGTTCGAACGCAAGCCGATCTGGTCCTCGCGATCGATCGCGTCGGCACACCGGCGATTCTGAAAACGACCGCCTTTGGCTACGACGGGAAGGGCCAGGTGGCGATCGCGCAAGAGACGGACGCGCTCGCCGCCTGGGATGCGCTGCAGCGCCAGGAAGCGGTGCTCGAGGCGTTCATCGACCTCGAGCGTGAGATCTCCGTGATCGGCGCGCGCGCCGTCGACGGGACGCGGTCGCGCTTCGGACCGTTCGACAATGCGCACCGTCACCACATTCTCGATGTCTCGGTTGCGCCCTCGAGCGTCGCTCCTGAGATTGCCGCCCAGGCGATCGCGATCACCGACGGCGTTCTTGACGCGCTCGATTTCATCGGTATCCTGTGTATCGAGTTCTTCGTCACCCGCGATGGCCGCCTGCTCGTCAACGAGCTGGCCCCCCGACCGCACAACTCCGGGCACTTGACGTACGACGCGTGCCGGACGAGCCAGTTCGAACAGCAGCTGCGCGCGATCTGCGGGCTGCCACTGGGCGCCCCCGACCTGCTTCAACCCGCGGCCATGGCCAATCTGCTGGGCGATCTCTGGCAGGACGGCGCGCCCCGCTTCGAGGCCGCGCTCGCGTTCCCTTCCGTCAAACTGCACTTGTATGGGAAAGCCTCCGCACGCGCCGGCCGCAAGATGGGACACCTGACCGCCCTCGCTGCCACACCCGAGGAGGCCAAAGCCCTCGTCGTCGACGCGCGGGACGCACTCAAAAGGCAAGGCTTCGGTCAGTTTCCAGGAACTCAGTGAGAGTAGAGGGGTGGGGCCGCACGGAGGAGACCGAGCGCCCAAAGGGTCATCATGATTGCGACCATCAGGATGATATTGAGAAGAATCTTCTGAAGTCTCGACATCTGTTTTACCTCCGATGGCGTGTCATGACGACGCGTTCAGGCGCCTGAACGCCAGAGTCGCGCGTCTGCGATCTTCACGGTGACTCCCTGCGATGGACGAGGATTTTCGGCCACGGCGAGCTAACATGGCTGGACATGAGACTATCAACCCGGCTCCTCATGACGGTTGCCGCGCTCTGTGCAGCTCTTCCGATCGGGGTGTCGGCGCGGTCCTCACGATTCGGGGGGGCGGGCGTGGATGTCGTGACCGTGCTCGAACGTTTCCTGATGCGAAGCGACGAGGGGCCGATGGCCTATCGCGCGTTGCGCCGGATGGAAGCGCACAATCAACATTTCGGCGCGAACGCGTGGATGGACGTCTGGACGGAAGCCGATGAGGCCGGTGGCTTCCGCTATCAGATAGCGGCCGAAGGCGGGTCGGGGTACATCCGGCGGCGCGTGTTTCTCGCGGCGCTCGAAGGCGAGCAGAAAATGTTTCGCGAGGGCGAGCCGAAGCGCGCGCAACTCAACTACGCCAACTACTCGTTCAAGGACAACGGCCAGGTGGACGGCGGTCTCGCCTCGCTGGCGATCTCTCCGAAGAGGAAAGACGTCCTGCTCGTCGACGGCTGGTTGTTCGTCAAGCAGGAGGACGGCGACCTCGTCAGAATCCAGGGACAGCTTTCGAAGAATCCGTCGTTCTGGACGCGCAAGGTCGAGATTGTCCGCCGCTACGGGCGCGTCGGCAACGCGCACGTGCCGCTTGAAATCGAATCGGTTGCACAGGTCCTGATCGCTGGCCGCTCGACGTTTCGCATGACCTACGAGTACGAGTCCATCAACGGCCATCACGTCGGCGACCCCCAGCCGAGGGCGAGCTCCAAAGAGTTACAAACCGGGAAGTGATCCGAGTACTTCGCCCGAACGCACATCGAACGACACATCGTGAATCGCCGTCAACGCGCCATAGCGTTTGGTGAGACGGCGGATCTCGAGCATGCCTCTTGGACACCGTCCTCGTGGAATGGTTCCGTCGGACCGCCCCGCGAAATTGTGCAGCTCCGAAAACGCGACGTTGTGCGCAGTGAGCGCGAACAAGCCGACCGCCGAGAGCAGCAGGGCGCTGACGGCGAGCACGCCGAACATCGAGCCGATCAGACGAAGCGGAAACCGCGGTCTACACGCAAAATGCAACCACGAAACCGCGAAGCCACGAAGCCACGAAAAATACCGCCGCCTTCGTGGACGTTGTGTTCTTTGTGGCTCAAGAGACTCCTGGCCCATCGGGCCCTCAGCGCGCGCGCAGGACGCGCGCGGGCACGCCACCCGCGACGACGTTGTCGGGCAGCGCGTTCGTCACCACCGCGCCTGCGGCCACGATGGTGCCGCTCCCAACGTCGGCCATGACCACCGCCGTGGCGCCAATCCATGCGCCCTCGCCAACCTTGACCATCGTGTGCACGCCAGGCTGGTCGCGAATCGGTATGGTCACGTCCTCGGTGCCGTGAACCCGGCGGCCGCTCGGAATGTGAACGCCGGGAGCGATCAGCACGTCCCGGGCGATGTGCGCCAGCCCGATATGGCAATTCGGACCGATGTAGACGCGCTCGTCGATGCGGGCTCCCACCGACGAGAACGACGTGCCGAACGCAATCGCGGCCGACGGCGCGCAATGGGCGAGGGTGTGTGCGAGAAAGGCGCGGCGCAGGTACTGCCCGAGCAGGCCGGGTATGAGGCCGAGGGCTTGCGTGGATCCCTCGAGAGCCCGATCCGCGCCGAGAATCGGACTCTTGATCCAGAACGAGCAGAGCGCAGGCGCGACCACGAGCGTGGCGAGGCCGCGCGCACCGGCTTTCAGCGCGTCACGCAGGATCATGCGACGGCCGCGGCCGGAGTGGCGCGGCGACGGTCGTCGCCGAGTGCGTCGTAGATCTGTTCCACTTTCCGCATTCGCACGTCGAAGGAAAACTCCTGCTCGATGCGCAGGCGGGCAGCCGCGGCGCGGCGGGCGGTGGCCGCAGGGTCGTCCAGCGCGGCGCCAAGCGCGGTGGCGAGGGCCTCCGAGTCGTGGGGTGGGACCAGCAATCCATGGACGCCGTCGTCGATCAGTTCCGCCGTGCCGCCGACGGTTGTCGCCACCACAGGTGCGCCGACCGCCATCGCTTCGAGCACGCAGTTGGGCGTGCCTTCGTACTGCGACGACTGGGCGAACAGATCGAAGGCGTGCAGCACCTCGAGGACGTCGGTCCGATGGCCGGCGAACACGCACGCGTCGGCGATGCCCCGCGCGCTCGCGTGGGCGCGCAGCGTCGAGGCGAGCGATCCGTCGCCGGCCAGAACCAGCGTCACGTCGCGCTGCCGTTGTCGAAGCCGCGCCACCGCGTCGATCAGGATATCGAAGCGCTTCTGGCGTTCGAGCCGTCCGACCGATCCCACGATGGCGGTCGAAGGCGGCAGTTGGAATGCCGATCGCGCCGGCGCGGCCCGAGACGGGTCGCGTCGGAACGTCTCGGTGTCGATTCCGTTCAACACGGTGGTAATGCGATCCCGGCTGGCGCCGGCCTCCACGAGCCGGTCGGCAATCTCGCTCGACACGGCAATCACGCGAGGAAAGCGGCCGAGCAGCCATCGTTCGGCCGGGTAGTAGAGTCGTGTTTCCCGGCCGCTCTGGCCCGTCCACCCATGGGCGGTCCCGAGCGGCACGACGCGCTCGGCGCGAGCGAGCAGAAACGCCAGCAGATTCGTCTTGTAGTCGTGGCCGTGCACGATATCGATCCGGCGTTCGCGCACCAGACGGCGCAACGCTGGCCAGATGCGTCGATCGAACGAGTGGCGCTCGAGCACCTCGACATAATCCACCCCCAGCTCGCCGGCGAGCCGATCGAGCGCGTACACCGGGTCGCGCTCGTCGCGGATATAGCACACCGTCACCCGGAAACGGCGGGGGTCTGAACGCGCCGCGCCCACCAGAATGGTTTTCTCCGGTCCGCCGCCGGTGCCCCGGACGCTTCGAAGCTCGAGAATGTGCAGCGGACGATCAGGCATCACGAAGGGGGTGCCCCGCTCAAGCCGGCGGGCCGGGTTTTACGCCGCAAGTCGCGTTGACGGTCAAGTTTAGCGTCGAACGCGGCGATGCTTCCCCAGCTTCAGAGACCGCGAAGGACCTGGTCGAGGAACAGGGCAGCCTTCGTGTCCCACGATTCGCCATTCAGGAAGGGTCTCAGCGATGGGGATCGGGGCGGGGGATTGACGGCGGCGCGCTCGACCTCCTGGGCGAACCGATCGGGCGGGGCCAGGATCAGGTACTCGCCGAGTGTGACCGCCTCGGGCAGCGGGGTGGCCACCACCGGCTTTCCGGTGGCCAGGTATTCCTTGAGCTTCAGCGGGTTGATGCTGTCGGTCGTGGCATCCAGCACGTACGGCAGGATGCACACGTCGAAGTGAGCCACGTGACCGGGAAGCGTGCTGTACGGGACGGCGCCGAAAAAGCGCAGGTTCGGGATGTCGCGGAACTCGTCCGGGGATCGGTCCACGAGCGGTCCGACCACGGCGAACGTGGCCGCCGGCATCGCCCGGGCGGCGGCGGCGAGCGCTGCGCCATCGATTCTGCGATCGAAGAGCCCGAACATGCCGACGATGGGATGGGGCAGGACGGCCAACGGGCTGGTCGGATTGCGAGTGGCTGTGGCGAAGTGATCGACGTCCACTCCGTGCGTCAGCAGCACCGCTCTCGAGGATAGCGGGCCGCGAGTGTTCAGAATCGGCGTCGATGCGGCAATGAGGAGATCACAAACCTTCAGAGTCTCCGTCTCCATCCGGCGCATGGCTTCGCCGTCGATGCCGTGCCACTCGGTGAAGTCGTCGACGCAGTAGTAGACCTTCCGCAGGAAGCGCGGCTGCCGGAACAGACCCGGCACGATCGGCAATGTGCTGACGAGGATCGCCTGTTTGTCGGGGGCGCTTCGAGCCAGGCCCTTGGTGACAGCGCGTGAAAGGAGCTGCTGATTCAGCGCCGCGAGCCACCGGCGCCGGAACGACGGCCACATCGCCGGACGAAGCACTTCCGGGGCCGCCGCCATCGGTGAATCTTCCTCGGCACCGGCGCCAGGCGACCGTGTGCCACCGGAGGGCGTATCAGGCGCCGGCGTCAGCCACCCGCGCACGACCTCGATGCCGCGCGCGATGTCGTGAACGCTGAGGCGGGACATGCGGAGCCCGATGGTATTGACCCACAGAACCTGGGCGTGCGGCACGATGCGTCGAAACAAGTGCTGGCAGCTGGACGGATGGCGGCCCCAGTCGTCCGAGAACACGACGAAGGCGAGCTTCGAGAGCCGAACGCTCAGACGGAACTCGCGACGTGCGTGACGGTCTTGTCGACCAGACGCAGGTAGGCGCGGATCGTCGCCGCGAGGTGCGGTTCCGGGGTGTCTTCCTCTTTGCAGTGCGAGAGGCCGTTCGACGAATACGCGAACATCATCACGACCGGCATGTGAGGCACCATTTCTGCCGCGTCGTGCAGCGGACCGGACGGGAGCATCGGCGCGTCCCCGGTTTCTTCGCGCACCGCCTCCTCGCACAATTGAACGAGCCGACGATCGAAGGGCCGCGGCTCGATTCGCCACACCCGCTTCCACTCGACGGACACGCGGTTCTCATTCGCGCAGCGTTCTGCGGCCTCGCGCGCGTCGCGAAGCATGGCGGCGAGCACGTTGGCATCGAGCGCCCGCTGATCGAGCGAGATCTCGCAGACGCCTGGCACTGCCGTGACGATCTTCGGCTCGACATTGACGACGCCAACGGTGCAGACGACGCCGGCGCCGGGACTCGAATGCTGCAGCGCGATTTCGCGGCACGCGAGCGCAGTTTGCGCGGCGGCGAGAAAGGCGTCGCGCCGCATCGGAATCGGCGTCGATCCGGAATGCGCCGCCTGGCCGACGAATCGCAGCATGTGGCGTTCGACGCCGAAAGTGCCTTGCACGACCCCGGTCGACTTCCGCATCGATTCGAGGACCGGCCCCTGTTCGATGTGGAGTTCGAGATAGGCGCGCGCATCGATGGTCTTCAGCTCGCGATGCGCCTGGAGTATCCCGCCCGCGTTGACGCCATTTTCCGCCAGCGCATCCACCAGCCGCGTCCCGTGACGGTCTTTCAACTCGCGGATGTCCTCGAGCGCCAGGCTGCCCGATGCGGCCGACGACCCAAGGAGACTGCGTCCGAAGCGCGCGCCTTCCTCGTCCGCCCAGTCGACCAGCTTGAGTGTGACCGGCGGCACGGACGCGGCGTGAAGCCGCAGCGCCTCGAGCGCCGCCGCGACACCCAGCGCCCCGTCGAGCCAGCCGCCGTTGGGCACCGAATCGAGATGGCTGCCCACGATCACGGTCCTGGCGGACGCGCCGCGTAGCGTGACCCAATTGTTGCCGGCCGAATCGGTCTCGATGTGTAGACCGAGATCTGCGACCTTGGTCGCGAACCAGGCGCGTGCCTCGCGCCAGATCGGTCCCCAGGCGAGGCGCTGGGCGCCGTCGGCGTTCGAGGTACGCGCGGCGAGCTCACGCAGATCAGAGATGACGCGTTGGGCGCTGGTCATAGGACCTTGCAGGGTGCGTCGTTAAGCCACGGCATTCGGAACCTCGTCGGTCGAGTCGCCATTATACGGACGTGGGTGCCTGCGCGTCGCGGATGTTAGGATTCCACCATGTTCACCAGGGTGTCGACCAAGATCGGGGCGCGAGCGATTGGCGTCGTATTGGCCGCCGCGGCGCTGCGCTGGTCGGCCGACGCGCAGGTCGCCGCCCCGGTCCTCGTCGCCGTCAGGCCGATCGCCCCGCCGGCGGTTTCGCTCCCGGAGGAAGGGGCGTCTTCGGGAGAAACGCGGTTCTCGTTCATGGCCTACGGTGACGCCCGCAGTCAAGTGGACGGCCGGGCGCTTCAGCCCGACCACGAGGTCGTCGTCGATGCGATGGTCGCGAGGATCAAGGCGCTCGCGTCCACGCCGTTTCCGGTCAAGTTCGTGTTGCAGACAGGCGACGCGGTGTCAAACGGCACCAACGGCGCGGCGTGGAACGTGAGCTACTCGCCGCTCGTTGAACGGATTACGCGCGGCGCGGGCGTCCCCTACTTCCTGACGGCGGGCAACCACGACGTCGCGTTCGCGGCGGATTCACGACCGCTGGGGCTGCACAACATGCTCACGGCGCTCTCCAGGCTGACCCCGCCGGAGGGGTCGCCGCGCCGGCTGAGCGGATATCCGACGTTTGCATTTGGCTACGGCCATCTCTTCGCGATTGCGATTGATTCAAATGTCGCCGCCGATCCCGTGCAGCTTGCGTGGGTGACCGATCAGATCGAGCACCTCGATCGCTCGCGCTACCGGCACGTCATCGCGTTCTTCCATCACCCGCCGTTTTCTTCGGGGCCCCATGGCGGTGTCGCACCGGGCCCGACGGTGACGACGGACGACAACGTCGAACGACAAACGGCGGCGATTCGAACGCTGTACGCCCCGATGTTCCGCCGCTTTCACGTGCGCATGACGCTGACCGGCCACGATCACCTCTACGACCACTGGATCGAGCGCTACACCGATGCCGCTGGCAGCTACCGCCGTGATGACGTGGTCACGGGCGGCGGCGGGGCGCCCATCTATACCTATCGAGGCGAGCCCGACGTGCGGGTCTATCTGACCGCCGGCGCCGGCGAAAAAGTACGCCTCGACCATCCCATGAAGCCGGGGACGACGGCCGCCGAGAACCCGCACCATTTCGTCGTGGTGCAGGTTGACGGCGATCGACTGTCGCTCGAAGTCTTCGGCACGGGACCAACGCGATACATGCCCTACGGCGACCGATCGCGCATCGAGTTGAACGACCCGAATTGATGCGATTGCGACAATGCTGTAGAACGGATGGGCGTGTTGTTTGTGTACTTTGTCGTTCAAACATTCGCGCCTGTTTGAAACGAGCGCGACTACACGCTGGTCGAAAACTCTGTGGCGGTCGTGCAGCGGCGGTCACGAACCGCTGAGCACAAGAATCAGCGACGGAGCGCCTCGCTTCTTCCCTGGTCCGGTGGTAAACGTCAACCTGATACACGACGTTCCGGGTCGATGGCCAGCCAGGCGATGGCGCCTGCGGCGTACACGACGGCGGTGATGTAAAAGGGCAGCGTCCAGGAATGCTGTCGCTCGACCGCCCATCCGACCACAAGTGGACACAACAAGCCGCCGAGGTTGCCGAAAGTGTTCATGAACCCGGTAATCACGCCGGCGTGATCCGCCGCGACGTCGAGCGGCGCCGCCCAGCAGGCGCTCAGCGACAGATCGGCCGACCCGAGCGCCAGCGCCAGCAGCACCGCCTTTGCCGTCGGCGACGGCGAGAGCGTCGAGGCGAACAGTAGAGCGGCCGTCGACGCAAACGCGGTGAAGCCCACGCCGCAGCGTGCCACGCGAAGGCTGTGCCGTCGCGCCAGATGATCGGTGAGCCACCCGCCGGTCACGTCGGCGATGCCCGCCAGCAGGAACGGCAGCGACGCGAAAAAGCCGCTGCCCAGCGCGGAGAACCCCAGTTCGGTGACCAGGTAGGTCGGAAGCCACGTGAGATAGAAGTACAGACCGTAGCCGTACGCGAAATACATCGCGCAGATCGCCCACACGGTGCGGCTGCTCAATAGCTCCTGCCACGGCGTGGCGGCCGCCATGGTCTCTCCGGCGATGGCGTCCTGCTCGATCCACGCCAGTTCCGCCGCGTTCACGCCCGGGTGCTCGGCCGGCCGGTCGCGGTACCACCACGCCCAGGCCGCCGCCCACACGAGACCGATCGAGCCGAAGACGACGAACGTCACGCGCCAGCCAAGGCGCGCGATCAGCAGCAATGCGATCGGCGCCGACAACATGCCGCCCAGGCGGGATCCCAGGAACATGATGCCGCTCGCCCGGCCGCGTTCGCGCCGCGGAAACCACCGTGCGAAGCTGCGAATGATGTTCGGGAAGGCGCCGGCCTCGCCGACGCCGAACAGAAACCGGATCGCGACCAGCGAACGGAATCCCTGCGCCGCGCCGGTCAGCATCGTACACGCGGACCACCAGAGCACGATGCGCGTCAGCACGCGCCGCGGCCCGCGCACGTCTCCGAGCCAACCCGACGGAATTTCGAAGATCGAGTACGCGAGCGTGAACGCGCTGAAGACGGCGCTCATCTGGAGCACGGAAATGTGCAGCTCGGCCATGATCGCGGGAGCGGCCGCCGAAATACAGACGCGATCCAGGTAGGTGATCACGGTCAACGCGAACGTGAACGCGAGCACGCGGCCGCGAACGCGCGAGGGACCGGCCATGGGCTTGATCGAATCAGGCGGTTTGACGACCGGCAGCATGGGGCGCCAGCACGGTCGTCACGAAACGATGGACGGGAGTCGCGACACCCAACGCTTCGCCGAGGCGTACCACCGTACCGCTCAGCCACCGCAGCTCGAGCGGCCGTCCGCGTTCGAGGTCCTCGAGCATCGACGATCGTGCTCCGGGCGGCAGGGTGTGAAGGCCCGGCACCAGTTCGTCGAGGACCGCGAGAGGCAGCTGGACTCCCTTCGCGTGCGCGACGGACATGCCCTCCATCGCAGCGGCCTGACAGAGCACCAACAGATCCGGGTCTTCACGGATCGGGCCAATCGGCAATCGCGTCACGGCGGTGACCGCGCTGAACATCGACAGCCACACGAACTTCTTCCAGATGTCGCCTTCAATCCGTTCGCTCAGCCTTGCGCTGAACCCGGCGGCGCCGCAGGCCTCCTGCAATCGCGACAATCGATCCGACCGGGATCCGTCCAGCTCGCCGAAGGTCAACCGGGCGTTCGCCGTGTGGCGAATCACACCCGGTTCGGCAACGACGGCGGCCACGTAGGCGGTTCCGCCGGCGGTGTGTTCGGCGCCCACCGCGCCAATCAGCCGCTCCACGCTGTCGACGCCGTTTTGAAACGGCACCACGACGGTGTCGGCGCCGATGAGCGGCGGCAGGAGCATCAGCCCCGCGTCGGTGTCGTACAGCTTGACCGTGAAAAACACGACGTCGACCGGGCCAATGGAGGAGGGGTCGTCGGTCGCGTGGACCTGTGCCAGGTGCAGGTCGCCGAGCGGACTCTGGATGCGAAGACCGCGTGAGCGGAGGGCTTCGAGATGCGCACCCCGCGCAAGAAAGCTGACCTCGGAACCGGCCGCGGCCAGCCGGCCGCCAAAATACCCGCCCACGCCGCCGCTGCCAACGACTGCGATGCGCATCAACGGGCGATGCTATCAGTTGAACCACGAAGACTACAAAGACCAAACCACAAAGAGCACAAAGAACACCTGCCCCACCCGCCCGGTGACCAACCTGACCTAAAATGTCCGCGACGTGACCAAATACGGCCGTTCGCCCTGGATCGACCAAGTCAAGAAGTCGCGAGTGCCGTCGTATCCCAAATACCGAGGCGCCAGCACCGCCGAGGTCGTCATCATTGGGGGCGGGCTGACCGGCTGCGCGACCGCATACGCGTTGAGCGCAGCGGGCGTGAAAGCGATCGTCCTCGAAGCCGAGCAGATCGGCCGTGGCACGACGGCAGCGAGTGCCGGCTGGATGGGCGACGATCCCGGCGTTGGGTTTGCCGAGCTCGAGAAAGCCCTCGGCCTGCGCGACGCCCGTCGGGGATGGCAGGCGTGGCATCGTGCCGGGCTCGACTTCGCGGCGCTCCTGCGTCGCCTCAACGTCAAGTGCGCATTGGAGCCGTTGGGGTCGACGACGGCCGCACGGAGCCCCGAGCAGGCGCAACAACTCAAACGTGAGCAGAAGGCGCGACGCGCGGCCGGCATCGACGCCCCGCTGCTCAACGCCCGTGCGATCTCGGGCGAGCTCGGTTTTTCGGCACTTGCCGGCATCCGGGCGCGTGATGGCGCGACGATCGATCCGTACCGTGCGGCCGTCGGTCTGGCGCATGCGGCAATCGAGCGCGGCGCGCGGTTGTTCGAGCGCTCGCCGGCCATGCGGATTACGTTCGGCCGGCGGGACGCCGAAGTCCACACGCCGGGCGGCCGGATCCGGACGACGCGAGTGGTCGTCGCGACCGCCGGGCCGACGGCGCTCTTCAAGGGCCTTCGCCGCCATTTCTGGTTTCGACGGAGTTACTCCGCTCTGACCGCGCCGGTCCCGGCGAGAATTCGCCAGTCCCTCGGACGCCGCGACGCGGTCGTTCGCGATTCGGCGAATCCACCGCACATCGTCCGATGGGTCGATGGCGAGCGGTTGCTGGTGACCGGCGCCGATTCGGAATCGCCACCGGACCGACAACGCGACAAGGTCATCGTGCAGCGGACCGGGCAGCTGATGTACGAGCTGTCGACCCTCTATCCAGAGATCTCAGGCATCGCGCCCGACTATGGGTGGGATGCGGCGTACGCGCGAACCGAGGACGGGCTTCCCTACATCGGCCCGCATCGCAACTATCCGCATCACCTGTTCGCGTTCGGCGACTCCAGCCACACCGTGACCGGCGCGTACCTGGCGAGTCGCGTCCTGCTGCATCACCACCTCGATCAGCTGGAGCCTGCCGACGAGGTCTTCGGTTTTCGATAGGCCCCGACGGTCCGGCTGAAGCCTGGCTGAAAGCCGGACACTACGTACAATCAGAGCCTCCGTGCGGCTGAAGCCGGGCACCACCTACGACAAGAGCGGCGTCTGCGATGCCAGCTCTCCGCTGGACAATCGCGTCGACGTACGTAGTGTCCGGCTTCAGCCTGGCTTCAGCCCGACCGTGCCGTACCTGCTGACCGGCCGGGGTATTCTTAGGGGCGCGGCGAAATCAGGGGTTGGCGGATCGTGGCGGTTCCCTGCCAGAGCCATCAGTCATGCGCATGTGCCATCAGCCATACTGACTCTCACAATCCTATGCCTGTGGATCTGCTCGTCTTCGGCCCTCATCCCGACGACCTCGAGATCGGTCTGGGCGGCACGATTGCCCACCACGTGGCGCTCGGTCATGTCGTCGGGCTGTGCGATCTGACGGCCGGCGAGATGGGCAGCAACGGCACCGTCGACGAGCGGCTGGCCGAAAGCGAATCGGCGCGCGCGGCGCTCGGCGCGGCCTGGCGCGAGAACCTGCGGTGGCCGGATCGACGAATCGGCGACGACGCTGAACACCTCGCGCACGCGGTCGCGTTCATTCGACAACACCAGCCGCGAACGATCGCCATTCCCTACTGGTCCGATCGCCATCCCGATCACGTGGCCGCCAGCCATGTGCTCACCGAGGCAGTGTTCAACAGCGGCCTGCGCCGATACCAGCCGGAACGCGAGGCGTGGAAGGCTGACTGGGTCTGCTACTACTTCATCAACGACTCGGCGGCGCCGTCTTTTGTCGTGGACGTCTCCGATCATTACGAGCGCAAGCGTGCGGCCCTCGACTGCCACGCGAGCCAGTTTCAGCGCACCGCGCCGGATGCGGCCGAGACCCGGCTGAACACACCGCTCTTCCGGCAGCTGATCGAAAGCCGCGACGCGCAGTTCGGCGCGCTCGCGGGCGTCCGGTGGGCCGAGGGCGTGGTGGTCCGCCATCCCGTCGTGCGCTCGGGCGTGCTGAAAGCCGATCGATGAAGGTTGGCATCGTCTGTTACGCGTCGGTCGGCGGCAGCGGCGTCATCGCGAGCGAATTGGGCAAGACGCTGGCGGCGCGCGGGCACCGCGTGCACATCCTGAGCAGCGACACGCCGTTCCGGCTCGGCGACTACCAGCCCGGGCTCTCGTTCCATCGCGTCGAGACGCCGACCTATCCGCTGTTCCGCGAGCCTCAGTATCTGCTGTCGCTCGCCAACAAGATCGTCCAGGTGGCACGGGCCGAGCAGCTCGACATCATCCACGCACACTATGCGATTCCTCACGCGACCGCAGCCTATCTGGCGCGGCAGATTCTCGCATCGTCGCAGCATCAGGTTCCGCCCAAGGTGATCACGACGCTGCACGGAACCGACATCACGCTGCTCGGCAGCGATCCGTCGTACTCGGAGGCGGTTGCCTTCTGCATCGAGCAATCCGACGGCGTGTCGGCGGTATCGGAGAGCTTGAAGGCGGATACCAAGCGCCAGCTGGGCATCGCGCGGGACATCAGGGTGATTCCGAACTTTCTGGATTGCTCAGTGCACCACCGTCTCAAGGTGCCGGCCCTTCGCCGCCGGTTTGCCCGGGATGACGAGAAGATCGTCATCCACGTCTCCAACTTCAGGCCGGTGAAGCGTGTGCCCGCAGTGATCGACGTGTTCGCGCGGATCTGCCGCGCCACGCCGGCCCGGCTGCTGATGGTCGGCGACGGTCCCGACCTGGACGAGGCGATGCAGCGGGCCCGCTCGCTCGGCGTCAGCGACCACGTGAACTTCCTCGGCGAGCAGGATTCTGTGCTGCCGCTGCTGTCGGTGTCGGACGTCTTTCTGCTCCCGTCGGCGCAGGAGAGCTTCGGGCTGGCGGCGCTCGAAGCCATGGCGTGCGATGTCCCGGTCGTTGCGTCGCGAGTGGGCGGACTCCCGGAGGTGATCGCCCACGGGACCACCGGCTTTCTGCACGAGCCCGGCGATCTCGACGGCATGGCGGAGTCGGCCATCCGGCTGCTGACCGATGTGCTGCTGCACCGCCGCATCGCCGACGCCGCGCGCCGGTCGGTGCACGAGCGTTTCTGCGACGAAATCATCGTGCCGGTCTACGAGGCGTACTATGAGGAAATCCTCGCCGCCAATTGATAAGCGCCCGTAGCCTCGGGCAGAATGACCCTATGAGACGCACGCTGCTCGTCGTTGCCGGGATTGTCGCCGCCGTCGGCCTGGGTCTCGGCGCGCAGATGCGGGTCGTGCCCGTCGATGAGGCGCAGGGCCATGTGGCGCTTGGCCTCGCACTACGGCATCTCGCCAACACCGGCGTCTACATGAACGCCGACGCGCATCCCGACGACGAGAACAACGGGTTGTTCGTGCAGCTGAATCGCGGACTGGGCTATCGAACCGTCCTGGCGACCGCGACGCGCGGCAACGGCGGCCAGAACGAGATCGGCCCGGAAATCTTCGAGGCGCTCGGCGTCCTGCGGACCGAGGAGTTGGCGGCGCTGCACCGCTTCGACGGGGCGGAGCAGTACTTCACGCGCGCCGTCGACTTCGGCTTCTCGTTCAGCCTGGACGAGACGTTCGAGAAGTGGGGCCGCGACGAGATTACCGGCGACTTCGTGCGCCTGATGCGCATGGTCCGGCCGGACGTGATCACCGCCATGACGCCAACGGGCACCGGCGGAGGACAGCATCACCAGGCGTCCGCGCTGATCGCCCGCGAGGCGTTCAAGCTCGCCGGCGATCCGACGAAGTATCCCGAGCAACTCAAGGACGGTCTTCGTCCATGGGCGCCGAAGAAGTTCTATTTCAATCAGGGCCCCGGTCCGCAGGGAAGCCAACCCGACGCCGCAAAGCTTCTGCGCGTGAACCTGTCGGTGTACGACCCGTTGCTTGGCAAGACCTACGCCGAAATCGGCACCGAGGCGCGCAGCATGCACAAGTGCCAGGGCATGGCGCAGTTGCTCGCCCTGCCGGGACCCTCGGCGTCGACCTACCAGCTCGCCGAGTCGACGATACCCGGTCAGGTGGGGAAGGACGAGGCGTCGCTCTTTGACGGCGTCGACAGCACAATTGCCGGCCTCGTGCAGTTTGCCGGGCCGCGCCCGCCGCAAGAACTGGTGACCGGTCTGGCCGCGGTGGCGTTGTCCGTCCAGGATGCCCAGAAAAAGTTCGACAGCGGTCCGCACCAGGCGACGCTCGCGCCGCTGCTCGCCGGGCTGCATGCCGTCCGCGCGCTTCGCGGCCAGCTGCGCGGCTTGACCCTCGACGAAAACGGGCGCTACGACATCGACATGCGGCTCGCGCAGAAGGAATCCGAGTTTCAGCAGGCGATTCTCCTCGCGAATGCCGTGCATGTCGAAGCGCTGTCGGACGACGGCCTGGTGGTCCCTGGACAGCCGGTGAAGATTTCCGTGCTGGTGGCAAATAACGGGGCGTCCGATGTCACCGTCAAGCAGGTGGCGTTCAACGGTTTCGACGGCGAGGCCCAGTGCGCCTTGACCGCAGTGACCGCCGGCGGGGGACGCGGCGCGGGCCGCGGCGGCCGCGGAGGTGCGACTGCGCCCTCCGCGCCAGTGATCTCCACGTTGACGAAGGAAATGGTCGGCCGCTGCGAGGTCGGCTTGAAGATTCCCGCCAACGCGCGCGTGAGCGAGCCGTACTGGCATCGTCAAGGCGAGGCGGGACGCTACACCTTCGACGCGGATGCGCCGTTCGGGCTGCCGTATCGCCCGACGCCGTTCACTGTGCGGCTGACCTTCGCCCTGGCGGACGCGGCGGGCGAACAGGTCGTGGACGCGCTCCCGGTTCAGTATCGCTACGAAGGCAACATCTTCAGCGGCGAGAAGCGGACCGAACTGCTCGTGACGCCGGCGTTCTCGGTGCGTGTGTCTCCTGATGTCGCCATCATCCCGGCGCGTTCGATCGGCGCCCCGAGTCCGGTGTCGGCAGCCGTGCGCGGCCCCCTTCGGGCGGACGCCAGCGGCCGCGAATTGCGCGTCTCGGTGGTGAACAACGGGCAAGGCCCCGCAGAGAACGTGGTGACGCTGCAGCTTCCGGCCGGATGGACCGCCACGCCGCCGCCCCAGTCGATGACATTCGCACGGCAGGACGAATCGCAGACCGTCCGGTTCTCGATCAAGGCCGCGCCCAATACCGTGCCCGGTGAGTATCACGTCCACGCGATCGTGTCGTCGGGCGGGCAGACGTTCTCGCGCGGCTACCAGACGATCGAGTACCCGCACATCCGCCGGCAGCACATTTACCACGACGCCGACGTCACCGTGAAGGTGATCAACGTCAAGCTCGCCTCGAACCTCACGGTCGGATACATCGTGGGGGTCGGCGACGAAGTGCCGGCGGCGATCGAGCAGCTCGGCGTCAAGGTCGAGTACATCACCCCCGAGGAGCTCGCGTGGGGCAACCTCTCGCGATTCAGCACCATCGTGACCGGCGTGCGCGCGTACGAGCGGCGAATCGATCTCCGCGCCAACAACAGCCGGCTGCTCGAGTACGTCAACGGCGGCGGCACGCTGATCGTCCAGTACAACAAGTTCGAATTCAACGATGCGCAGTACGGACCCTATCCGGCGCAGGTCAGCGGCAATCGGGTGACCGACGAGTTCGCCGGCGTCAACGTCGTGGCTCCAAGCGACCCGGTTCTGACGTTTCCCAACGAGATCAGCGACTCGACCTGGAAAGGCTGGGTCCAGGAGCGCGGGCTGTATTTTCTCGGCGACCGCGACCCGCGCTATCGCGATCTTGTCGCGCTCGAGGATCCGTTCCCGTACAACAAGGGCGAAAAGCGCGGAGCGCTGGTCGAGACGACCTACGGCAAGGGAAAATGGGTCTACGTCGGCCTGGGCTTGTGGAGGCAATTGCCGGCGGGAACCGATGGCGCATATCAGCTGCTCGCGAACCTGATCAGCCTGGGGAAGGCGCCGGCGCCCGCGGCCGCCGCAAAGCCGCAGGCTTCCAGGAAGCCTCTTACTGCTGAGAAGCCGCTGACACCGGAGAAGCCGGCTCCCGAGAAGGCTCCCGCGGCGAGCAGGCCCGCACGTTAGGACCCGTCGATAAATAAAGGTGCCAATATGGGCGTCGAGGCGCCCGCATGGCAAGGCGCGAGGAGCGCGCATACCGGGCGTATGTAAGCGACGAGCAACGCAGCCAGGTGGGATGCATCGACGTCCAGATGGCATCTTTATTTGTCGACGGGTCCTTAGTGACGTAGCGGTGAAAACCGCTCTACGACGGGTCGGCCATCGCCTCCACGCGCAGCCGCACGGCCGGATCGCCGAGGATCAAGTAGTTGCGCGCGTCGTCTCTCGCCACGAGTCGATTGGCCAGGCTCGATGCCTGAACGGAGCCGGTCGCATCCTGCTCCTCGACCGCCATTTGTAACTCCGATCCCAGTACCGACCATCTGCGGTTGAACCCGTCGGTCGCCTGCCCGATGCGCTGGCCGTCGAGCAGCAGCTCCATGACGGTGCGGAAGTCTTGAAGCTGCGCCTGACCGCGGTCGTTCTGAAACGAAAACGCCCAGGCGCGGTCGATGTGCGCGAGTACGGCCAACGCCCCCTTGGCGAGCAGACGCTGCGGCAGGCGCGCGACGATCGGGTCGCCCATCAAGGGCACGGGTTTGCCGCTGGCGTCGCGCTGGTATGTATCCCTGGCGGGACATCCGCCCCCGTAGCAGGCGAACATGAAATGCATCAATCCGTGCACGCTCGCGTCGGAGGGCAGATTGGCGCCGCTCAGATACTGATCCGGCGTGACCGCCGAGCCTTTCGCCCACGCTTGCGACAGCAGCGCTCCCTGCCTCTCACGTTGCGCCGCGGGGTCGGCCGCATCGAACGCGACGCCGTGCGATCCGGTAAACAGCAGCGCCGGACGTCCGCCTGGCGCCTGGCCGCGCAGAATCGCCTCGAGGTTTGCGCGCGTGGCATCCTCGGCGAGAAACTCCGAGACGCGGAATCCTTTGGCCTGGCCAAGGGCAGGATGGATCTTGTCGCCGCGGGCCAACGGTACGCCGACTTGATTGTGCAGCAGACCGGTCGCGCGATCGGCGACGTTCCGGGTGACCCACAGCGCGCTCGATCGCGTCGTCGGCACCGTCGCCGCCTTCTCGTACTCGACCACGGCCTCCGCGTACGCAGCGTATTCAGCGGGCGTGTCGAAGTCGAGACGTCCGACATTCCAATAGCTGTCGAGCAGATATTGGAATTCGAATGAGATCTGCCGTGGTCCCCCGACGAGGAGCAGGTAGAGCGGGACGCCCAGCGCCGGGTCGACCAGTGAGAATGCCACGCCCTTCCGGTTCAACCAGTCCCGAGCCGACTGGCCGGCCTGGTAGCCGGGGAATTCCTTGTACAACGTTCCCGCCTGCTGCTGGCGCCGCTCGAGGAGGGGTTTGAGCGCGGCGACGACATCCGCCGAGATGTCGGCCGGGAGGACCACGCCCCACCCGGCCTGCCTGAGGTCGTTCGGATCCTTCACGGACTCGACCGCGCCGAGCTCACGCACGTTCTCGCTGCGCCGGATGATGTGGGCCGGATCCACACCGATGGCCCGCAAGGCCGCCTCGTCGAAGTCGGGCAGCAACTGGCCGGTGGCCGCCTGCACGCCGAAGGGCAAAGGGAGCTCGGTCTCTTGCAGATCGCGATCAGCGTCTGGCATGCCGCACTCCTATGAAACGAGCGCCGCCTGCCAGAGGGCGTGGGCAACCTGGGGTCCGGCAATGTCCGAATGCGCCCCCGACGCCCCCTCCTTCTTGGCGATGAATCGGCTGCTCTCGAGGTTGTAGATCTTGCCGCCTTCGAGTTGATATTCGCCGGTCTTGTCGAGCATCTCCCGGCCTGCCGCGATAGCATTGCCCTGAATGCCGAAGGTGCCCACAGCGCCGTACTTGGGGAACTGCGTGCCGAAGTCTGCCTCGCGTACGAGTCCGACGGCCGCGGGGTATAGAACACCCACCGCCGAATCATTCCGTGATTGGGTGGTGATGATCGGCCCGCTGACGATCTTGCGGGTGAGCACGCTCCGGAAATAGCCCGGATGTTGCGAACCCGGTACCGCGTCGGCATACGCCCACAACGAGAGCGCGCCTTGCAGCATCGCCACCGAGTTGATCGGGCGCGTCAGGACGCCGACGCCCTTTGGTCCATTGAGAATCGACGACGCGACGATGCAGCCAAAGCTGTGGCCGATGAGGTGAATCTTCGTGTCGCTGACTTTCTGAACGGCCGCGATGAACTGGTGCATGCCGCCCTCGCCCACCGTCACCGCCCGTTTCTTGACCTTCCAGAACGAGAGCTGCCGCAGAGCGCTGAGGATGCCGCCGCCAATCGCGCCGGCAACGCCGAACGACTGGGCCGCCATGTTGTCGGCGTCGAGCGCCGCTTGAGGGTCCAGCGGCTCGCCGTCCTGGTCGGGCGCGCCGGCGGCGGCGTCGGCCGTGCCCGCACTGAATTCGATGGCCGCGGCCAAATCGCGATAGCCCTGCGTCGCTTCCGGCGGAATCTCCGAGGCTCCGGGGTCTTTTCCGTAGGCATCGAAGATCGGCTTGACGGCGTGGCGTACGGCATCGGTTCCGCCGAAGTGCGCCACGGTTTCCTCGAACAGCACCTCGAGTGTCTTGCCTTCGGTCGGATCGAAGCTTCCTGACGATTCGTCGCCCCACGGCAGGCTGGGCCAGTGCAGGCCGATCCAGAGCGGCTTGAACGCGGGCCCCATGCGCGCCGAGTCGTCGGTCAGATCCACCATCGCCTTGATCCAGCGGTTGTATTGATCGATGGCCGAGAGGACGTCGCCCTTCCAGCCGTGACTGAACAAGAAGATGTTGGTCGGCTGCTCGGACTTGATCTTGTCGATCAGCGTGCGGCTGAACAGCCCGCCGTTCGGATCGTCGGTCCGCTCCAGTCCGTCGCTGTCGAAAGCCAGCAGGTTGTATTCGATGTTCGTGTTCGGAATCGTTCGAAATGACATGCTATGACCTCTCTGTGTCGCTACCGTTGATGGGATGGCCGTCCCCACTGTCGTTCGAAAGCCCAGCGGTCAGCCGCCAATAGACATCCTCCGCGACGTCGAAGCTCAACTGGCGGAGCGTGATCGTCATCGTCCCGGCGAGGCGCGCCTTTCGAAGCGTCTCAATCGACTCGGCATTGCCGATCTCGCGCAGCGATTCCATCGCGGCGTTTCGAAGGCGGTTGCGATCGTCTTCCTGTAGCGCGGGCGGCAGGTTCAGACCCAACCGGCGCGCGGCGTCCCAGTCGTCGCTCGTCACCGCCTCGCAGAGCGGTCGAATGGCCGCTTCACCAAGCTCGCCGAACGCCCGCAGGGCTCTCGCTTGAACCGACGGCGTGCCTTTCTCGAAGCAGTCGGTGAGATACCGGCGTTGCGCCGTTCCCTCGGCGGCCATCCCCATGCGGCCCACCAGGTAGGGCACTCGAGGGTCGACGAACTGATCCAGCCGCGGCTCGATCACGTTGCGCGAGACCCACTGCGGATCGAGCGTGGCAAACGTATCGGCGACCGCCCAGCCGACATCCCGATCGGTGTTCGGATCGCCGAAGGCCTTGAGCAGCGTCTCGCGCGCGAGGTCGAGATCGAAGAACCCGAGCGCGAACGCTGCAATCGGCGACGTCGCGCCGTCGTTGCGATGCAGTTCCTCGATGAGGCCCTCGATCTTCGATTGGCCGTAGGCCACCCACCAGGCGTTCATGGCGGACGCCAGCGCCGGACGCTCGCGGAGCACGTAGGCGGTCGCTTCGTCCCGCATCAGGAGGAGCCCGTTGACAGCGATCAGCCGGATGCCCGAGAACTCGTAGCGCTTTTCGGTCCCCCAGCCGACGGCCA
The DNA here is from genome assembly GCA_040007095.1 of Acidobacteriota bacterium. GTDB lineage: Bacteria > Acidobacteriota > Vicinamibacteria > Vicinamibacterales > CAVVIG01 > JBDTVS01. The sequence goes on along the minus strand of JBDTVS010000117.1, from coordinate 33,065 downwards.
TCTGGTCGCACGCGAGGCTCATCAGGTGAGGGATGGCGTTGGGGTGGCGCAGTTCGGCCAGCGCGGTCACAGACCGCTTCCGATCCGCGTACGGCCGCAGATTGCCGGGATGCGATCGCCAGATCAGCGCGTCCGCGATCTGATCGACGAGCCCCGTGGGCGGATCGCCGGCATCGCGGACCTCGAGGTAGCAGCGCGCCGCCAGGTAGACCTGCTCGCCCTCGACCAGCGGCGAACCGGCCAGGATCGCGCTCAAGATCCCCTTGGAAGAAGGACCGTCGAGCCCGGCCATCGTGACGAGCGTCTTCTCCCACCAGCGCGCGCGCGCGAGCCGCCCGAGCGAGGCGGTGATGTCTTCCAGCAGGCGCCGCCGATCGGGGGATGCGGCGAGGTACCGCGCCGCGTAGTACGCCTGCAGACTCTGGTAGCGAAAGCGCACCGCGTCCTCGCCGCAGGAGGCGAGAATGCCGCTGCGAATCAACAGGTCTTTCAGGTCTCCCAGGCGGAACTCGCGGTTGCCGCGGACGTCGGCGAGGATTCGATAGAGATCGGCGCCGCCGAGAGTCGACTGTCGGCCCCATTGCATCTGCCAGCCGACCTGCTCGAGGACCCGCTCGGCGCAGAAGCGTGGCACACCGCCCATCGGGATCGAGGTGAGACATTCGTTGGCGATCTGTCGCAGCAGGGTCGCCCGCGAATCGAACGAGACCTTGCGCTGGCTCAACGCGATCATCCGCTCGAGCAGCCACGGAGTGCCGGCGATATCGCGGCAGCGCCGCTGTTCGATGACCTCGTGCAGCTGATTCGACGCCGGCGTGTTCAATCGTTTGAGGTACAGGCAGACCCGACCGAAGTCCATCGGCTGCGCCACCAGGACCGCCGACGGTTCCAGATCCTGATCCCAGATCTCGCGCGATCCCTCGTCGAACGACACGACGAACCGGTGTTGAGAGCCCTGGCGAAAGTCCTTCACCAGCCTGAGGGCTTCCCGCAGGTCATCCTCGCCCAGTTCTTCGTCGCCGTCGACGATCAGGAGCAGCGGCCGGGCCGCCCAGGCCTGGGTGCGTACGGGCGTTCCCGCCAGCGCAGAGAGGGTTCGATCGATGCTCTCCGTCACCGACCGCGCCTCGGCAATCTCGCGCAGCGTCAGCATCACCGGCGCCGGGGCGGTCGATTCGTCGTCCAGAAAGCGCTCGGCGACATCGCGATACAGCCACTGCAGCTGCAGCCCCTTGGCCATCCCGCGCGCGCCGACCAGCAGGACCAGGGCGCCTTGTTCGGCGCTCAAGTCGGCAAGCTTGGCCGGCATGTCGAAGAGCGCGCCGGGAGGGCCGACCTCGGGATCGTAGGCCAGCGTCGGGCGAAGGCTCTGGATCGCGCGGGTCGGCAAAGGCTCCAGGGGCTGCGCGCCCAGCTCGTCGAGACGGGCGCGAACGGCGTTGCGCAGAGGGTCCGGCCGCCACAGCAGGCCTCCCTTGAGGCGCATGAACAGGACCGGAATCGAAAAGTTGTCGTTGGCGCTCTTCACGAAGATCGCGTTGCGGGCGTCGTTCACGGCCGCGTCCACGACGCCGTCGCGTACCAGCTCCCGATAGAACGTCGCGGCAAAGACACGTGCGTCCTCCATGGCGACGAAGTCCTGCATTGCGACCACCGCCGGTACGCCCAGCTGGACGAGCCGGGGCCCGATGCCGACGAAGGGCGGACCGTCGGCCGGAGTGGGCGCTGCGCTTTGACAGGACTGCAGCACCACGCATCGCAAGTCCGGATGGATCCACGGATACAAGTCGTCGTCGAAGGCGAACGTCATGCGAGCGTTCGCGCCCTCGAGCGCAAGCGCTCCACGCTTGGTCTGCGGGTTCATCACCCCGTGCGCGACGATGTGGAGGCCGTGGCAGTCGTGCACGGCGGCGGTAATCGCATCGATCGTCGATAGACCCTCGACGATCTCGATCCGCGACGCCACGAGACGGTCGCGAAGCGCCTGGGAAAGTCCTGTCCGCCCGGGCAGCACCTTGAGGCGGAATCGCTGTCCCTGGGCCAACGGGCCGATCCCGTCGAGCAGCGTGGCGAGGTCGGCCTCGACCTCCACCGGCTGCATGCCGTCGAGAAGGCGCTCGGGATTCGCGAACACCACCAGGAGTCGAAAGATCGAGTCGTTGGAAGGATCCGGATCGATGGATTCGGCGGGAACGTAGCGCGAGAACGGCAGGTCCGGCGTGATGGCGAGCGGCCAGTCCTTGCCGTTCAGCGGCACGAACGCCCGTTCCCATCGCAGACCGTGCTGGTTCTCGCGCTCGCCGTTTGGGCCGGTCTCGAGCCACAGGCGAATGCGCACCGGCCGGCCCGCCACACCACGGGCCTGTCGCAGCGCGTTCATGATCGCCGGGCGGAAGAGCATCTCGCCGAGCGCGCTGCCGTACTGGCGCGGGACCGCCTCCGCCGCGGCGAGCTGTGCGAAATCGACGGTCGACACGGAGCGCCACGAGCCCGAGCCGTTAATCGTGGCCAGGACGTCGTGCGTACTCTGCAGACCATCCGTGGAGCGACTCTTCGCCAGGCGGAATTGAATCTGAAGGTCGAGATAGTCGATGAGCGACGCGGATTCGGACTGCATGACGGTTGTCCCGATGTCGACCGGTCACGACGGCTCCGTGCGGAGCGCAATCACGGTGACCGGGTTCACAGCGGACTGCTGCATCCTATAACGTCTGGGCCGGGCGGATCGTACAGGTATCAGGAAAAAGGAAGGGCCTCGCGTCACGTCCGCGGGTGCCGGGCCGGTCGACTGAGCCAGCGGAAGAACAGCACGATGATCGCGGCCGGGATGAATGGTCCCCACCATGCGTCGAGCCCGAACGCGCTGAGCGTATGCGAGCCGCCGCGGACGAGGAGCATGATCGCACCCGCCCAGGCAAATGCGCTCACCAGGTTGAGCAGACTGAATTTCACCGGGCGAACATTGGCGTAGGCACACGCGACTGGAATGGCCGTCCGCAAGCCTGGCAGAAAGCGGCCGACCAGGATCATCGCGGTTTCGTGGGCGCGCACGTGGTGACTGATGCGGGCACGATACTTGGCGAGCTTCGGATAGCGGTTGAACCAGTGGATCCGGCCGCGCAGGAGATAAAACCAGATTTGGTCGCCGGCGGCCCCGCCAATGGCCCCGGCCACCATCACTGGAAACCACGCCAGATCGCCGGTCATGGTCCGCGCGCACATGGCGCTGTAGTAGATCTCCCCCTCGAGGATGGCGAAGAAGACGATCGAGAGATAGATCACGACACGTCAAGCTACCACGACTGATTGGCGGCGGTTGTGCCGGATGTCACCAGGAAGGCGTCTTGCGGAGTCTGCCGACAGAGACTCCACTCGAGGCGCGGGTCGCTACGCTTTAGTGAGCACGTCCCTCACCACCTGCGCAACCCGCGAGGCCTGGGCGTCGGTGAGCGTGGAGTACACCGGCACCTGCATCGCGCCGGCGGCATAATGCGCACCGGGCGCCCCGGCCGGCTCCACCCGGGCGCCCTGAAATAGGTCGAGGTCGCTGCAGACGTCGACATGCAGCGTCTCGATGTCGACGCCACGGCGGACGCATTGGACGACGAGTTCGTCGCGCTGTGGCCCGTAGACGCAGTACTGGTAGTAGACGTGGGTCCGTCTGGGTGGGACCTGCGGCACGGTGATGCCGGGAAGGTCGCGAAGCGCCTGGTCCATCGCCCGCGCGTGGCGCCGCGTATCGTTGGTCCATTCATCGACCCGGTCGAGCGCCGCGAGTCCGATCGCCGCCTGAACGTTCGGGAATCGCTCGGTGTACGAGTCGGGCAGCGGGTCGAGCGATCGAATCTTTTCCCACAAATACACGTCGGGATTGGCGCCGATGAGCGACGACACCCACAGAATCGGGAACGCGCTGATCGAGAACACCCAGGGCTTGATGAAGATCCGCTGCAGGCGTCCCACCAGCAGCCGATTCTCGACGCGCTTCTGGTCCGGCCAGGCCTCGCGCTCGGCGATATTTCTGACCGTCTTGGCGACCGCCTCGTGTTTCACGATCGCCAGGCCGCCGCCGTAGCAGTTGAGCGGCTTCAATGTCTGAAAGCTGAAGAAGCCTGCGTCGCCGAAGGTCCCGACGGGCCGTCCGTCGAACGTCGCGCCAAGCGAGTGCGCGCAGTCTTCGATGACGTGCAGATGGTGGCGCGACGCGATCGACATGATGGCGTCCATGTCGCACGGCAGCCCGTAGAGATGGGTCGGAACGACCGCGCGGGTCGCCGGCGTAATGGCGCGCTCGAGGGCGGCCGGGTCCATCGTAAACGTGATCGGATCGACGTCGGCGAACACCACCTTCAGTCCCGCGACCTGCGCGAGCGCGGGCACGACCCAGAAGGTCAGCGCCGGGAGGACGATTTCCGATCCGCTGGGAAGGTCGAGCGCTTTGAGGATGTAGTAGAACGCCATGCGCCCGTACGACGCGGCGATGGCATGGCGCTGCCCGAGTCGTTCGGCGAAGGCCTCTTCGAACCTGGCGATGTCCGGGCCCTGGATGAACTCGCCGCGGGCCTTGCAGCCCGCGGCGAGCTCTTCAGTGTTGTCGAGCACCCGCGCTCCATAGCGCGAGATGGCTGTCAGCATGCAACCGGACGAGAGATTTGGGCAATCTCCTCGCGGTTGTGCCGCTCGTTCACACGCTGATCCATGCGCGTGACCCATTCGCGCACGCCGGCGTTCTGAATCTTCAGGAAGTTGGCGAGGTAGGACGGCCGCATGTAGAAGCGCTTGTACGCCGCGCCGAGCAGATAGCGGAGCTCGCGCCCGGTCAGATTCGGGTGTTGGAAGGTCGGCGTGTAGCCATCGAACTTTTCCCAGTCCGTCTCGTTCAGGAGCGGCTCGAGCTGCCTGAACATGGGCGTGCCCGGGTACGGCGTCAGAATCTTGAACTGCGCGAAGGTCGACCCGATGTCGGTCGCGTAGTCGATCGTCGCCGCAATCGAGTGCCAGTCGTCCTGCAGGAAGCCGAGGACGTAGAACGCGGCCGTGACGATACCGAGCGTGCGGCAGTGCTCGAGAACCTCGCGCTGATGCGTCTCGGGAATCGGACGGCGTCCCGACTTCTTCAGCGTGGCCGGCGACAGAGACTCCACGCCGAAGCTCATGGCTCGGAATCCGGCGGCGTGCAGCTTGTTGAGCAGATCGGGGTCGAGACGATCGAGGCGTGTCTCCGCTTCGAAGGTCAGCTCCAGGCCCCGGGCGTTGATCCCGTCGCACAACTCGAGCATGCGCTCGCGCTGTTCGGTAAAGAGCGGATCCCTGAAGATGACGTATGGCCGCCGATACTGATCGCACAGCCGTTCCATCTCATCGAGGATGTTCGCGATCGAGCGGGCCCGGTAGCCGGCGAGAATCCGGTGCGGACAATAGGTACAGAACTCAGGGCAGCCACGGCTCGCCAACAGCGGGAACCCGCCGCCGACAGGACGCGTGAACCAGTGGCTGCCGTAGCTCATCCGCCGCTCGGTGACCAGATCCCACCGCGGGAACGGCAGCGAGTCGAGATCGTTGATCTGCTCGCTGACGACGGTGCCGTGAGGAATCTCACCCTGCGCGATGCGCATCACGCCGGATTCCGGCTCGCCGTCAAGAATGAAGTCGCAATGGTCGGCGAACAGCTGCGGCATTTTCGATGCCGTGATGCCGACAAACCCCACCTTCACACCCCGCGCGCGCATCGAGTCGGCCCACGCGGTCTCGTTCTTGTGGTCGACCAACGACGACAGGACCAGCGCGACATCGCCGTCCATCATCTCGCCGCGCGTCCACTTTACCTCGTGCCCGGCGCGCGCCAGGATGGCAGCCATGTACGCCATGTGGACGCTCGGCACGTCGTGAAACTGGTGTTTGAGATAGGCCATGACCGCCGTCACGCGCGTAAACGGATCGAGCCTCGATCCGTAGCCGCCGACGACAGTGTCCTTGCTGACGAATCCGCGACTAGACTTCACGTCTGCGAGAATTACTCGCATACTCACCTCGGTTGTTGCGCAGGCCAAACTGTCCCGCTAGCTGCCCGAATGGACTCACAAGCCCGTGCAGGCACGCGTCCCCACACAGAGCTGAGAATCAGACAAAGCCAGGCGACACAGGGGGGCCCCGGGGGGAGTGTCTGTCAATGATGACGCTGATTGGAAGGGGCCAGCGCGGCGTCGAGAGCACGCCGATGGCTTCGAGTGACGCCACCAGCAGGTCGTCTTCTCCGCTGACGACCGCGGTACGATCCTGCAGCGCGGCGTCGTCGTTCTGGCGAAGGGGAACCGTCCGGCTGCGCTCGAGCCAACTTCCTGGATGGCGACGCACCAGGCGCTGCACGCGCACGAAATATGGTGATGCCGCCTGCCCAGCCTTTGCCGATCGCGCTTTCACCCGACACGGCGTCTGTTTCCCGCCGCACTGTTTGTGCGAGGCCGCTCGCGCGTGAGACGGGCCGGCATCGGCAGTCGCGATGCTGAACAGGCACAAGAGCACAGCGCCGCAGAGCGCGATGCCCAGTCGCAGGGGAGACGGAAGGCGCATAGGGGACTGTAAAACCGTTACGTGAACGACGTTAACTATCCCACACCGCGCCAGTAGAATTCAATCACCGTAAAATATAGGTAAAGCAGTACTTGCGAGCGACCAGGACCAGCTTACGTCGAATGTTCGCCTCTGCCGCGATCGTTTGTCCCGATTCTTGACCGTTGCCTGCACGCAATGCCTACAGGGCCGCAGCCGAGTCCGAGACACTGGACAGACCCGCTCTCGGTGCGCGCACGGCCCGAACCGCGGCCGCGAGAGCGCTCTCTCAGAGCGTGGGAATCCATTACGGACGCTGAATCGTAGCTCCATGAGGGGGGTGGCTCGGCGAGCGTCAGGCAGATTGACACAGATGGAAAGTAAATCGAGCTAGACTTTGTCGGTCATGCCACCGATCAAACGCACGAAGTTCAAGCTCACGCCGGAGCAACTGCTCGAGATGTTCTATTGGTTGAAGCTGATGCGTGGCTTCGACGAGCGGCTCAGCATTCTCGTTCGTCAAGGCAAGGTGCGCAGCGGGGTGTACACCGGTATCGGACAGGAGGCGATCATCGTCGGCACCTGTTTCGGATTGCGCCGCGAGGATTACATCTGCCCCCTGCATCGCGATCTGGGCTCGTTCCTGATGAAGGGCGTCGAGCCGCGAGTGATGATGTCGCAGATGTTCGCGAAGACCACCGGCTTGTCGAAAGGGCGCGACTCGGCGCTGCACAGCGGCGTCAGCGAGCTGGGCATCTTCGGCAACACCAGCATGCTCGGCGCGAACCTTCCAGTTGCAGCCGGCATCGCCTACACGTTTCAGATGGAGGAGACCGACAACGTCGTCGTCGCATATTTTGGCGAAGGCGCGAGCAACGTCGGCGATTTTCACGAGGCACTCAATTTTGCCGGCGTCCATCGGCTGCCGATTCTGTTCATCTGCGAAAACAACCAGTACGCCTATTCGGTGCCGATCGAGCGCAGCATGGCGATCGACGACGTGGCCGACCGCGCGCACAGCTACGGATTCGACGGCGTCGCGATCAACGGCAACGACGTGCTTGCCGTCTACCAGTCGACGCAGGGCGCGCTGGCCCGCGCGCGCAACGGCGAGGGTCCGACGCTGATCGAGTGCAAGACCTACCGCTGGCACGGCCATTCGGAGCACGACAAAGCGTTCTACCGTTCGGATGAAGAGTTGGCGATGTGGAAGAGCCGCGACCCGATTCCGACGTTCACGACCTACCTGCGCGCCCGTCACGTCCTCACTGACGAGAAACTGCAGGAAGTGGAAGCGCGCATCGCCAGCACGATCGACGAAGCGGTCGAGTACGCGACGAACGCGCCGGACCCCCAACCCGAGGATGCCGTGACGGACCTGTATGCCTGACGCACGGGAGTTGACCTATCTCGAAGCCATTCGTGAAGCGCTCGCCGAGGAGATGCGGCGCGACCCGCACGTGTTCGTGCTCGGCGAAGATGTCGGCGCCTACGGCGGCGCCTTCGGCGTCACCCAGGGGCTGTTCGACGAATTTGGCGAGCGCCGCGTCGTCGACACGCCGATTTCCGAGTCGGCGATCGTCGGCATCAGCATCGGCGCATCGCTGCGGGGCTACCGTCCGGTGGCCGAGATGCAGTTCGCCGATTTCATCGCCTGCGGTTTCGATCAAATCGTCAATCAGGCGGCGACGCTGCGGTATCGATATGGGGGGCGGGCGTCGGTGCCGATCGTGATCCGCGCACCGAGCGGCGGCAACGTCGGCGGCGGCCTCTATCATTCACAGAATCCCGAAGCGTGGTTCGTCCACCGGGCCGGCCTCAAGGTGGTCGCGCCGGCCACGGCGTACGACGCGAAAGGCCTGCTGAAGGCCGCGATCCGCGACGACGACCCGGTTGTATACTTCGAGCACAAGTACCTCTATCGTCGTGCGAAGGGCCCGGTGCCGGAAGGCGACGAGATCGTGCCGATCGGCGTCGCGGCGACCAGACGCGAAGGCGATGACATCACACTCATCACCTACGGCGCGATGTTGACGCCGTCGCTCGAAGCGGCCGATCGTCTTTCGAAGGACGGCGTGGAGGTCGAGGTGATCGACTTGCGTACGCTCCAGCCGTTCGACAAGGCCGCCATCTTCGCGTCGCTCGAGAAAACGAGCCGCGTCGTCATCGTCCACGAGGACGTGAAGACGCTCGGCCTCGGCGCCGAGCTGTCGGCTGTGATCATGGAGGAGCGCTTCGACCGGCTCGACGCGCCCGTCCTGCGGGTCACCTATCCCGACACCCATGCCCCCTTCTCCCATGTGCTCGAGGCGGCAAATCTGCCTGACGCCGACAAGATCGTGGCTGCCCTGCGCCGGACCGCCGAATACTGAGGGTCATGCAGAGCTCCCCCGAGGAAGACAATCGTCGTGACATCGCGCTGATCGCGCGTATCGTGGCTCGCGACGCGACCTCGGTCGGCGAGCTCTACGACCGCCACAGCCGCTTGCTGTACGGGCTGCTGGTCAAGATCATCAAGGACCGGAGCGAAGCCGAGGAACTGCTGCAGGAAGTCTTTGTGCAAGTCTGGACGCGCGCCGACACCTACAACGTCCAACTCGGCACGCCAATTGCTTGGCTGGTTCGCATCGCGCGCAATCGCGCGATCGACCGGCTGAGGGCGAACACGGTCCGGACCCGCACCGTCGAGGCGACACCGTTGCCGCCACCGGTCGAAACGCCGGAAGCGCGTGCCGCCATGAGTGAACAGCAGCGCGCCGTGGCGCGAGCGCTGGAGGCACTGCCGCCCGACCAGCGTCAGTTGATCGAACATGCATATTTCGCGGGCTTGACGCAATCCGAGTTGGCGACACGGTTCGGTTTGCCACTTGGGACCGTGAAAACGCGAGTGCGAAGCGGCATGATGACCTTGAGGCGCGATCTCCAGCACATAATGACTGGAGTGCAGAAATACGAGCAGGCATGACCATCGACTTCGAAGATCTGGATTTGCTCATGGCCGAACTGGCGTCGGCGGGCGCCCCGGCGCCCCGGCCCGAGGTGCGCGAGCGCCTGATGGCTGCGATCCACGCCGATGCGCCGGTCGTGCCGGCGGGCTTCGCCTTCAAGTTTGCGGCGAGCGATGGCTGGGTGCCGCATCCGGTCCCAGGCATCCGGATGCGCGTGTTGGCGATGAATCGCGAACGCGGCTACGCGACACTTCTCCTCGACGTGAAGCCCGGTACGCGCTTCCCTGAGCACCACCACACCGGCGCGGAAGAATGCTACGTGGTGTCGGGGAGTGTCTACACCTACGGCCGTCGAATGGGCCCCGGCGACTTCCTTCACGCCGACGGCGACACCGACCACGGGGAATTGTGGACCGACGAAGGTGCGCAGGTGCTGCTGGTGGTTCCACCAGAGGACTACATGCCGGATCCCGTCTCTAAATAGCTCAAACCGTTAGGTGTGTCGCACCGCGCCCGCATCGGCGGAGGCCATCCCATCTCTTAGCGTCCCAGCGCCGTAGAAGTAAGTAGAGCGGCACTGTGAAATATTCCACCCACGGAGAACTTCGGGAACAGGCGGCAGCTTTCGCCCTCGGCGCGTTGGCTGAAGAGGACCGCGTGGACTTCGAGGCGCACCTCCTGGAGTGCGATGAGTGCGGCGACGACGTGCGTTCGTTCACCCACGTGGCGACTGCCCTGGCGTACGCCGTGCCGCCGGTTGTTCCCGATCCGACGGTCCGTCGGCGAGTCGTCGATGTTGACCAAAGGGCGCCTTCATCGTCCGAGCCTTCGCGGCTGACGCCGTGGCTCGTGGCCGCAGCGTCTCTCGCCCTCGCGATCGGGCTTGGCGCGTATGCGTTCGCTCTTCGCCACAGCGCCGCGGATGCGCGCTCGGTGGTCGTCGTGCTGACCGCGCAGGACCTGGTGCGCGTCGATCTGCAGGGACAGCCCGTGGCGCCCGGCGCGTCAGCCCGTGCGTTCTGGAGCCAAACGCGCGGCGTGATTTTCACGGCCGCCAGACTGCCGCCATTGCCTCCCGGCCGTACCTATCAGCTCTGGATTATTTCGGGACAGATGCCGGTCGGAGCGGGTTTGCTCAGGCCTTCGCCCGACGGCGTGGTCCAGTCGGTCTTCTCCACGCCAGCCGGCTTGACCAAGGCCGCCGCGTTCGCGGTCACCATCGAGCCGGACGGCGGAGCGACAGCGCCGACCGGCGACAGGTATCTGGTCGGCCTCGTCAATTGATGGCTCTGGTAACATCCCACCGGACATCAGTTTGCGGTCGTCACTCGGCCCGTTCATCAGGTCCGCGCAAAAATCGCGTGGAGGGCGTCGTCCAGACGGGGGTACCGAAAACGGAATCCCAACTGCTCCGCCTTCGCCGGTACTGCGTTCTGCCCAGACAATAACAGCGCGTCGGCCATTTCCCCTAGTGCGAGCCGCAACGCAAAGGCGGGCGCCGGCAGGAATGCAGGTCGATGCAGCGCCCGCCCGAGCGCTCGGGTGAAATCGGCATTCGTCACGGGATTCGGCGCCGTGGCGTTGATGGCTCCTGAGGCTGATGGAGTGTCGATCGCCCAACGGACGAGCGCGATCCAGTCGGCCCGGTGAATCCACGGCCAGTACTGACGCCCGGATCCAAGCGGGCCGCCGGCTCCCAGCTTGAACGGGATCAGCATCCGCTCGAGCGCGCCGCCGTCTTTTTCGAGCGCGAGGCCGGTTCGAATGCAAGCCACGCGGGTCGTGCCGTCGACCCCCTGCACCGCTTCAGACTCCCACCGTGCACAGACCCGCGACAGAAAATCCGATCCCGCGATGTGGTCCTCGCGGACGACCTCGTCGTGAAGCGGTCCGTAGTATCCGACCGCGGAACCGTTGATCAGGACGAGGGCACCCCGTGCCGCGCCTCGGATTGCCTGCGCCAGACGCTGAGTCGCCAATACTCGGCTATCGAGGATGCGCTGCTTTTGCGCGACCGACCAGCGTCGAGCCCCGATTGGTTCGCCCGCGAGGTTGACAACGGCGGCGCCCTCGATCTCGGCGGCCCATGCCCCTCCCTCGACGGAGGGGTTCCAGGCGACAGACCGCAGTCGGGATTTCGAGGTTTGCGCTTTGTCACGCGCGTCACCCCTGGTCAGCACCACCACTTCTCTTCCGTCGGCCGCCAACGCTTCAGCGAGGGCCCGGCCGAGGAATCCGGTTCCGCCGGCGATAACCACTTTCATAATGCTCCTGACGTTCCGGGTTCAAAGCGCCCTTCATGACCGTCGTGACGCCATTCACAACCCCATGGTCCTCATTTTTCTTCCCCCCGGCTGGTGCGACTGGTGCAGCGGTTGATCCCGCCGCCGCCTTTGCTCGGTGGGCTCGCAGAGCTGAGGTTGAATTTCTGACTGATACATCGCCCGATATCGGCCGCGGCGACACGTGACGTCGGTATAATCAGGCCCCGAGGTGCGAGTGAAGGTTCATACGTGCGCGTCGCTGCGAATCGTCGTCGCGTTGCTCCTTCTAGTCGGGCGGACGTCCGCTGCATCAGCTCAGGCGATGCGCGGTGAGGTGGTCGACCAGACTGGCCTTCCGTTGCCCGGCGTGATCATCGAGGTTCTCGATGGCACAACCGTCACGACGACCATCGTCACCGGGCCGGATGGAAGGTTCGTCATTCCCGATTCGGCGCGCGGCACTCATGTCGTCGCGCAGCTCGAGGGCTTCGAATCGACCACGGTGTTGCGCCCCGACGTCAGCCGCATCGTGCTGCTGATCGCGCGCGCGACCACCACGACCGTCGTCGTCGGATCGACGTTGTCGCCTGAATCACCGATCGCCCCGCTGCTGGGCAACACCTTGACCGCGACCGAAATCGCGAGACTGCCCAACCGACGGCTGCAGGCGCGCGAGTCGCTCCCGCTGCTGCCCTCGGTGATCCGCGGTCCGGACGGCCTGATGCGATTGAGCGGCGCGCGGCCGAGTGAGTCGCCGATGATGCTCGACGGCTTCGACGTGACCGATCCCGCCACGGGAGTGACCTCGATTTCGCTGGCATATGAAGCGGTTCAGGGCGTCGAGGTTCTTCGGGATCCGATGACGACCACCTACGGCGGCTTGATGGGCGCGCTCTTCAAGATGGAGACCCGGGCGGGCGATCAGAAACAGATCGGCCTCCAGGGCTTCATTCCACGCCCGCGATTTCAGAATCCCGGGTTCGGACGGATCGAAGGAAGCTTCCCGCGGTTCTTCATGGGCGGCCGCAGCGGCGGTGCGAGATTCCGGTATTTCACGGCTGTCGAATACAACTTCGAGCGCATCACCGTGCCGGACGTTACACAGGGCAGCGGTCCGAACACGGTCGAAAAGAGCGGCAGCGCGTTCGGCCGGTTCGATATCGATGTGTCGCCCCAGCATCAGCTGACCATTCATACCCTGATTTTTCCGAGCGCGACCGATCTGCAGGGATTGAGCGTGCGGCGCGAGGAGCTCGCGGCGCCAAACATCAACGCCCTGGACATGTTCGCCGGCGTGACCAGCCGCCGTGCGTTCGGCAACTCGACGCTGCTGACGCTTCGCGCCGGCGCGTTGTCCCACGACTCGAGCATCCGCCAGAACGGCAACGGGCCGGCGCGCCTGTCCTCGGCCGGATGGCGCGACAACTGGTTCGCCCGGGTGACCCGGACCGCCGTTCGTTACAGCCTCGGGGCGGCACTCGAGAAGACCATCGCGACCGCACACGGCACCCACGATTTCACGACGTCGCTTGGCGTCCGCGCCCGGCGCCTCACCGGGTCCGTGTCGGAGGATCCCGTTGTCGTAGACAACGAACGCGGCGACACGGTGCGCACTGTTCGTTTCGGACCGTCATCGTCGCTCGCGGCCCGGGATTGGCCCTATGAGGCGGCGGTTCGGGACCTCTGGCGCGTCAACGGCCGTCTTCAAGTCGACGCTGGGATGCGGGTCGACGGCATCAACCGCTATGGGTCTCTCCCGTCCGCGCGTGGTGGCGTGCGCTATGCGCTCGACGATGCCGGCGTGACCGTGATCAAGGCCGGCGTGGGAAACTTCGTCGGCAAGATCCCGCTTGCCGTGCCGGCGTTCTCCGGATATCCCACGCGCACCGAGCTGATCGTCGACGAGGGGACCGAGCGCAGCCGGGCCAGGGTGTTTCACCCGACGGTCGATCGCCTCCGCTTGCCCAACGCGTTCGCGGTGACGGTGCAGCTCGAGCGGCAGATCCGGCGCGGGCTCGACGCGCAGTTCGGATTCACCCGCCGGCGATCGACCCGTCTCGCCACCATCGACGTGCCGGATGAAGGCGGGTCACTCTCGGTCCGCAGCGATGGTCGAAGCGCCTACGAGGAGTATCAGGTGTCGGCCCGCCAGGTGTGGGCGAAGAACCAACAGGTCTTTGTCAGTTACGTGCGCTCATCCGCGCGCGGAGAACTGAACGACTTCATGACGTTGTTCACCGGCTTCGATCAGCCGCTGCTGCAGCCGGGCGGTATGTCCCGTCTATCGGCGGATGCCCGCCATCGGTGGCTGGCGTGGGGAACAGTCAACGCGCCGCTCGGACTGGTCATCTCTCCGGTGATGGAGTGGCACTCCGGCTTTCCGTACTCGACCCTCGACAGCCGCTATTTCTATCTGGGCGAACCCGACCAGGCATCGTTCCCGGCGTTCATGGCCGTCGACATGATCGCGTACAAGACCGTGACGTATCGCAGTCGTGCTGCGGATGTCGGCGTCCAGGTGTTCAATCTCACGAATCACCAGAACCCGCGCGACGTGTATCCGGTGGCCGGCGCCAGCCGCGAGGGAACGTTCACCAACAGCGTTGGACCGATTGTGCGCGGTTTCATGACCATCAAATGGTGAGGAACTTCCGTACTGTTTCAACTTGCCTATCACCACCGACGCCGAAAGCACCGAGCCAAAACCTTGGGGCTTCTCGGTGGCCTCGGTGGTTGACGTTGAAACTGAAACACGACCAGCTTCACTCTGTTGCGTCAGTAATATCGCCGCGGCAGATCGACGAGGACCCTTCGTTGGACGAAATCGGCCATGTCCGGCGGCACCCGTCCGACCGCAATCGCATCCAGTGAAGCGCGATCGAGCGCGAACGACTCCGGCAAGTACTGCCGGCACGCACCGTATTCCTGTTCGTAGTCCTCGGATGGGAATCGCAGGCGGAAGCGCATGCCATCGCCGTAGGGTTCGGCCGCATAGAGGGGATTGATGCGGAGCTCGCCCAGCGGCTCCGTGGCCAGTGCTCGCGGATGCGGGCGGAACACCTCCGCGCGACGGCTGGCGATGATCGTCAACGCGGCCTCCTGGTCCACTGTCTCGGCCGAGTCGCGCCGCGACAGATCGAGCGGGCCGCCGTTGACCACGTCGGCGAACAAAGCCGCCTCGCCGAAGATGCGCGGCTCAATCGTCTCGAACAGATCGCGGTAGCCGGCGGGCGAGAGCGGCTGTCCGTGGGAGGGGCACCACACGAGCTCGTTGTGCGTGTGCCCGATGATCACGGCGCCCGGCTCGCCGGGGCCGTCGACGAGACGGGTCAGGTCGGCCACGAACTGACGCTTCGTCCAGATGTACATGAACGCGTCCACGCACATCGCGAAGCGGAAGGCGCCGCGTGCGAACGGCATCGGCGCATTGCCGTCGCAGCAAATGGCTTCGCAGCCCGGCGCGGTGAACCGGCGTCCCAGCCAGACTTTCGCGAAATACAGGTCGGCGAGCACCGGAGGCTCCGACGAGAGGCCGACGAGCGCGCGGGTCAAGTGACCGGAGCCGCCGCACAGGTCGACGGCGCGACCGCCGTCGGCGAGTACCGTACCGGCGACCGCGCGTACCACAGCGTCGGCCACGACGAAGGTCGGATCCGAGAACCGATACAGAAAATACCCGCCTTCGAAATTCGGCCCGAGCGCGTCGACGAGGTCGCGATAGGTGGCCGATTCGGTGCCCGCCGTCGCCTCGAAAATCTCCGCCTGCGCATCGTCATCGAGACCGAACATGACGCGGCGCGCGAGATCGGGGCGGCCGGCCTGGACGTGATCGCGCGCGGTCGTCGACGCCGGCAGCAGGTGCAGAATCGGAATGCCGGAGACGACAGGAAAGATGCAGCAATGACAGCCGAGGATCCCGTCCTCGATGTGGTCGCCGCTGACCTGGTTGAAGAGCGAGGAGACGAGCGAGAGTCGGCCGCCGCAGTACGGGCAGCGTAGGAAGTCGAGCGTGTCGATGTGCACGGCGGCCTTTCTGATGAGAAACCACGGGTCAGTGAAAATGCCTTCTCGAGGGCGTCAGTCTGCCTTCTCGGCGGTGACCGCGGTGGGTTCACACCCGCGGCGCGCCGGTTCTCCAATCCGGTCGAGCACGGATTCGCGCGAGTTGAACGGCTCGCGGCGGAAGTGCTCGGTCGCCAGCCAGCGCATGGCCTCCGCGAGATCGAGCTGGGCAAACGGGTTGCCGGGGCCCACCTGCGTCTGGTGGCAACGCAGTGCCGCGAGCTTTCTGGGTACCCAGTTGGTGACGTTCACGGTCAGGCTGTGCGGTTCCGCGGCAATCCCGAAGGCATCCGGCGTGATGCCGAACAGCATCGAGCCGGGGGGGACCCAGCCGTTGGCCACAGCAGTGTCGGTGACCTCCCGCATCACGCCATGCGGGATCGTGACGTAGTACAACGGCGGGGCCGCCGCGCCCAATGACTTCACGGCGGTCACGGTTCGTTCGTGGATGCCGATGTGGTCGAGGTGCCAGTAGAGGCCGTCCTCATCGAACGTGATGATGAGGTCGGGCGCATGGGTGGCGATCGCCTGCAGGATTTGATCGTGCAGCTTCTCGATGTTCGCCCACCGGATCTCGCCGTCGGGATGATCGAGCAGAATCACTTCGGCGATGCCGAGGACCTTCGCCGCCTGCTGGAGCTCGCGCTCTCGGGCGCGGCCGAGGTCCGGCCCCCGAGCGACCGTCGGATCCGCCGATTGTCCGCGCTCGCCGCGAGATGCGCACAGCAGCACCACCCGAGCGCCATTGTCCGCGAGCCGCGCCAGCGTGCCCCCGCAGGCCAGCGACTCGTCGTCGGGATGCGCGAAAATCGCGAGCACGCTGCGGCCCGCGAGGGCCGCGGCGGCATCAGGCTCGAGGGCCACGGTGTGCCTCCACCACGCGCCGGTACACGGCGAGGTACTCGTCGACCATCCGCGACGCGCCGAATCTGGCGACGGCCTGATCGCGGACGCGCCGGCGATCGAGCGCGAGCACGCCTGGCAGACCGTCGATCATCGCGTCGAGGTCGTCGAAGACGAGGCCGGTGACGCCGTCGTCCACGACTTCGCGCACGGCGCCACGATCCAGGGCGGCCGCCGGCGTGCCGCAGGCCATTGCCTCGGCGAGCACCAGCCCGAAGGGCTCGCGCGCCTGCACCGGGTAGAGCAGCGCCCTCGCGCCGCCGTACAGCCGGACCTTCGCCGGATGATCAGCCTCTCCGAAGTACATGATCTGCGTGCCGTCGACGTGGGGTGCGATGGTCTCGCGATAATACGCGTCTTCGGCCGCGACCAGAATCAGTTTCATGCCCACGCGCCGTGCCACCTCAATCGCCTGCAGCACTCCCTTGCCGGGCGTGAAGCGCCCGAGGAACAAGAGGTAGTCGTCAGGCACGGCGCGAAACTCGAATGCATCGGTGTCGATGCCGTGCAGCACGGTGCCGACGACGTTGACGCCCTGGAGGAGACAGGCCTGTTCCGCCGAAATTGCCACGAACGGCGCTTCAGGATAGCGCGACCACAGCCGCACCTCGGCATCGCTTGGCGAGTGGTGCAGCGTCTGGATGATCGGCGTCGAAGACAGCCGCGTGAAGGCCAACGACATCGGAAACGACGCGGCTTCGTAGTGAATCACGTCGAACTGTCCGGCGCGTTCGACCGCGGCGGCGAGATTGAACATCTCGTACAGCTCCCACGGCCACATGGTCGGGTCGTGCCAGTAACCCTCGGCGAAGGTCGCGTGCAGACGGGCGCTCGTCCTCGACCTCGCCGTGGCGAAGAGCGTGACGTCGTGGCCTCTGGCCACCAGGCCCTCGGTGAGGAGCGAGGTCATCGCTTCGACGGAGCCGGACTTGGCAGGAGGAACGGTGGTGGCCACCGGTGCGACGTGGCCGATCCGCAGCGGTGCGGCCTGCCTGCCGCCGGGTTCGAGGCGCGACGCGCCAGCCGCCGACTGCTCCGCGCTCATGAGGAGGCCGTTTCCAGCAGAAGAGGCAGCACGCGCCGCGCGTCGAAATGGTCGCGCACGATGTCCAGTGCCGCGCGAGCGTGACGCGGGTAGTCGGTATTGATGCGCTCGATGGCGTCCGCCGCCTCATCGAAGGTCGAGAAGGCCAGCAACCCTTCGCCGTGCGGCAGATGCGCCGTCCAGCCGGTATCCTGGACCAGCGCCGGCCGGCCCGATGCCAGATAGCATTCGGTGCGATCACTGAACCAGCCCGACCGAGACGCGACATAGGTGTGCTTGGCGACGCCGAATTCCGCCCTCGATCGGTGAATGAAATCCCGGTACTCCCACGGCGTGCGCGAGACGTGCATCGCGTCGACGGTCTTCCAGCCGTGCTCCCGCAGCAGCGTCTGCGGGCCGTTGATCGCGAGCTCGAACGGCTGCGGTGTGCGGGCCGGCAGATCGATGAACTTGATGAACTCCTGATCCTTGTTGCCGCCGACATCCGCGAAGCTTTCGATCTGCCACGTCATCACGCTCGTAAAGTGATCCCCCGGCGGCGTCTGAGTCGTCCAATCGTCCAGCGTCACGGGCTGCCAGGTCTTGTGCCAGGTGAAGGCGCCGGTGGGTATCGCGGACGCGGCCGTGCCGATGTTCGATCCGAACGTGAACAGATGATCGAACCGCTGGAAGAACGCCACGTACCATGGTTCCGCCTTCGCGATCGCGAGCTGGGTGAAGGCGGGATCCGAGTCGATGAAGATCTTGCGGGGGATGCGTGCGTACTCGTCGCGCCAGAACCAGGATCCGCCCGAGAGATTGATGAAGAGATCGGCGTCGGCGGCGTAGTGCTGAACCTCGCTCGCACCGCGGCCGTGGTAGCTGCCGTCGTAGTTCACGAACGCCCATCGATCGCCCAGTCCGAACGGCTCGAGCGCGGCGTGAATGTAGGCCGTCCCGAACGACGGATCGGTGGCGACGGTGTTCTGGATTGGGTCGTAGACGCACTCACCGGTGTCTTCGACGTAGAACACTTCGTGTCCCAGTGCGCGCAGCCCGAGCAGGTACATGAGGGAACACCAGGTGACGCCGCCGAAAGGGTAGCGCGCGATGATGCCCGCAAAGAGGATGCGCATACTCACAGGGCTGGTCGGACAGGTCGGGCTGGTTCCGTGATCATCGCTTCGCCGCCTCAATGAGCTCGTCGACACTCTCGGGCTCGTCGAGCGACCGGCCCACCGACAGCCTCGCGCACATCCGCCGATAGAGGGCGCTGTGCTTCAGCAGTTCGTTGTGCCGTCCGTGCGCGGCGATGCGGCCCTCGTCGAGTACCAGAATGCAATCCGCGTCTCTCACCGTCGACAGACGGTGCGCGATCACGATGGTGGTGCGTCCCGCGCGAAGCTGCCGCAGTGCGGCGAACACGATCTCTTCGGAGATCGCGTCGAGCGACGAAGTCGGTTCGTCGAGGATCAGGATTGGCGCATCCTTCAGCACGGCCCGCGCCACGCTGAGCCGCTGCCGTTCGCCGCCCGACAGGCTGCCGCCCGCTTCCGCGATCTCGGTGTCGTAGCCCCGTGGCAGGCGCGACACGAACTCGTGCGCGTGCGCCGCGCGCGCGGCCTGCTCGATCTGCTCGGCGTCCGCGTCCAGCTTCCCGTAGCGCAGGTTGTCCGCGATCGTGCCGGAGAACAGCACCGGATCCTGCAGCACGATCGCGATTCGCTCGCGCAGCTGCCGCACGGAGTACCGGCGCACGTCCACGCCGTCGATCAGCACCTGTCCTTCGGTCGCGTCGAAGAAGCGTGGGATCAGGCTGACGAGTGTGGTCTTGCCTGCCCCGGTCAGCCCGACCAGCGCGACCACCTCGCCAGGTTGCGCCGTGAACGTGATGCCCTGCAGCACGCGCGTCCGGTCAGGGTAGGCGAAGCCCACGTCCTTGAACTCGACCCGGCCGACGATCCGGCTCGCATCGGCGGCATCGGGATCGTCCGCGCGCTCGGCGGATGTCTCGAAGGCATCGCGAAGGCGTTTGGCGCCAGCGAGCGCTCCCTGCAGCTGACCGCTGCTGTGGGCGATTGCCGAGAGCGGTCCGTACACCGCGCCGAGGTAGGCCACCACCACCGTCAGGTCGCCGACCGACATCTGACCGCGCATGACGTGGAGGCCGCCGACGACGATGACGAGCCCCGTGCCGAGGATGGTGATGGCGCTGACGCCGAGCGAGAAGATGGATTGCTGCCAGGTCAGGGCAATTCGGGCGCGCATCGTGTCGTCGCCGGCGCGCGAGTAGCGTTGCTTTTCGTACGGCTCGCGCGCGAAGCTCTTGATCAGACGGATCGCCGAGAACGATTCGTACAACCGCGCCACGAGTCCCGACTCGAGCTCCTTGACGCGCTCCTCCCGATTCATCAGCGTCGAGATGTAGTAGCGGATGCACAGATACAGAAACGGCACGACGGTGAGCGAGAGCAGTGCGATCGTCGGATCCATCCGCAGGAGAATCGCGAACATCACGAGCAAGGTCGTGGCCGAGGTGACCAGCGGAAACCCGCCGATCAGCAGGTTTTCCACGGCATAGGCGTCGACGTCGACGCGGTAGACCGCATCGCCGGTGCTGGTGTTGATGTGATGGGTGAGGCCCAGGGCCTGGAGGTGCTCGAAGAGCCGGTAGCGGACCGAGTAGACCATCCGCTGGCCGGTATCGACTTGCAGCTGCGTGCTGTAGGCCGACACCACCTGCTCGGCAATCTGCATCAGGATGCCGAGCACGACGACAGTCACGAGCAGCACGAACCGGTCGCCGCCGTGCACCGCCGCCAGCCATCCGGCAAATGGCTCGGGAATTGGCAGGCCCTGCAGGACCTGGTCGATCACGATCTTCAACGGCCACGGCTGCAGAGCGCCCAGGCCCACCTGCACGAGCAGCAGCACGACAATGATCGCGACGCGGCCGCGAAACGGTCGAAGAAACGGCAGCGTCCACTGGAGAAGCCCCGGCCGACCTCCTGCACCCGCGCCTTCCGCGCCGCTCACGGCCCCTTCTTGATCGCCGGGCCGAAGGGACGCCCCACCAGGCGAGGCCGCGGCGACACCTTCGGGATGTCGATGGCGACGATCTGATTGTTGCTGGAGTCGGCGACGTAGAGTCGGTTCCGCACCGTGTCGAACGCGACGCGGGACGGCGATCCCAGTACCAGTCGGCCCTCGTCGGTGACATTGCGGATCAGCCCATCGGGGCCGACGGCACGCACCAGCGCATTGTAGTAGTCGGCGATGAAGATCATCGTCACGCCATCGCGCGGGTCTTCGACCAGCGCGAGCCCCGACGGACTGGCCAGGCTCGCGGCCGTCGCCGGACCGTCGTCGCCGGCGTTGCCGAAGGAGCCGTTGCCGGCAACCGTCGCGATGATCTCGGTCTTGGCGTCGACGCGTCGAATCCGATTGTGGTGCACGTCGGCGATGTAGATGTCGCCGTTGCGCGCGACCGCGACATCGCTCGGCATGAAGAGATGGGCGCTGGTCGCGGGTCCGCCGTCGCCGATGGGACCGGTTTCACCGGTTCCACCGTCGCCCGCGACGGTGCGAATGGTGCCGGTGGCAGCATCGATCACGCGGATCCGGTTGTTCAGCGTGTCGGCCACGTAAATGTCGCCATTGGCCGTGGCGAAGACCGCATTCGGCGTGTTCAGCGCCGCTTCGAGCGCGGGCTTGTCGTCGCCGTCAAAACCGTTTTCGCCCGATCCGGCGATGGTGGTGATGATGCGCGTCGGGCGATCGACCCGGCGGATGCGATCGTTGTGCGAGTCGGCGACGATGAGATCGCCGTCCGGCGCGACCGCCACGCCATCCGGCGTGTCGAGCTGCGCCCGGATCGCCTGCCCGCCGTCGCCCGAGAAACCGCTGGTGCCGTTGCCGATCACGCGCGATACGACCGACCGCCGATCCAGGAGGTCGATGACGTCATTGTGCGAATCGGCGAAGTAGATGTCGCCGTTGGACGCGATCGCGATCCCGCCCGGGGTGTCGAGCCACGCGGAAATGGTCGGTGTCAGCGCGCCGTTGCCCGCGCCGGTGTTCGGGCCGATCACGAGCACGACGGTGGCCGCCTCGCGCAGCATGAGTGTGCCGGCGCCGATGCCGACGATCATGACGACGAAGATGAAGGCGCTGCGCAGGCCGTATCGTCGGACCAGCGACGGAGCGATCGGCGGCACTCCGGCCGGACCCGATCGCATCACCACCATGTGGAGGCCGTCGGCGACGCGGTCGACCGCGCGGCGGACGATCGCCGTGCCCTGAGCGGTGCGCCAGATCGTGAACGCGATCAGTCCCAGCGTGAGCCCGGCGGAAACGGCCCCGCTGATCGGCCAGCGCAGCGCCACGCCGGCGACTGCACCGAGCAGCAGCATCAGGGCGAGCCCGAGTGCGCTGACGACGCCGAAGCTGGTCGGGCGCAAATGCGTGCTGACGCGGAGCAGGCTCTTCCCCGAGGCGTGCTCTTCGACCAGCGCCCGAATGTCGAGCCAGGCCCATCGGCCGATGAACACGCTGATGTCGCGATCGTCGGACCAGCCATCGTCGATCTCGATGGTGTGCACGGCCCGCGATCGCCTGAGCCAATCGGTCACGAGCGACAACACGCTGTCGGTGGAGGTCCATCGCTCGGACCAGTAGCGATCTTCGATGACCGTTCCTGAAATCAGCAGCAGTGCACGCCAGGCCTCGGCCGGCGACGGTCGAGGCCCGCGGCTCGTCTGCGGCCGTCCCGCTGGCAGCGCGACGCTTGGCGGCGACAGAACGCCGCGGATTCGGCCGTGCAAGCGGGCCAGCGGCTGGATGAAATGCAGGTACGCCACCATCGCGCCGTACCACAGACGGTTGCCCGGCAGCGAATCGACGTCGGAGCGCACCGCGTATTCGAGGTTCTTCGCGATGGTGACCGCGAGACCGATCATCCCGGCGCACAGCAACATCGCGGCAGCCCACCGGTGACGCAGCGTCAGGGTGATTGCCAGGCCGGCGATCACCGAGCAGAACGAGAGCGCCTGCCATCTGATGGAGTGCGGGAGAAACGCGAATGGATGCACGTCTTTCCGGTACACGGACGGAAAGGCCGCGGTGCCCCAAATCCCGGCGTTGATGCGCGTGCCCCAGAGAGAGCGCACGAACGGCAAGGGGCTGTAGATGCGTCCGCGCCACAACATCCGGCCGTCGAGGAACTTCTCGGGGTGGTGCGCCATCAGCCAGGTCTCGCCTTCGCCGTAACCGACCTGCTGGCGCCAGTAGGCCTTCACCGAGGCACGGTGGTGATGCCACACGAGCGCGGCGGATGCGAACCCGATCTTCCAGCCCCGTGCCTGCAGCCGCCAGCAGACGTCCACGTCGTCGCCGGCGCGGAGATAGACGGCGTTGAAGCCGCCGATGGCGAGCAGTGCTTCCCGCCGGAACGCCATGTTGCAACCGGGGACGTGCTCGGCGATGCGATCGTCGAGGAGGACGTGCGTCGGCCCGCCCGGCGCGCGCGCGATCGATTGCGCCATCGGCGGGTCGTCGGGAGGCACGACGTTGGGGCCGCCCGAGGCGACCACGTCCGAGGTGAGGAACGGCTGCACCAGATAAGTGAGCCAGTCGCGATCGACGCGGACGTCGGCGTCGGTGTAGGCGACGATCTCTCCGGTCGCTTCGGCAAGGCCGACGTTACGCGCGGCGCTGAGCCCCCCATTCGGGATGTCGATCACTCGCACGCCAGGGTGGCTGTGTGCGATGTCGCTCGTGCGGTCGCGCGATCCGTCGTTCACGAGAATGATCTCGTAGTCCGGGTAGGTCAGACGCTCGAGCGACGCGAGACAATCGACGAGCGTCGATGCGGCGTTGTACGCGCAGACCACCACCGACACGCGCGGCCACGTCGCCCGCGCCTGGGGCGGGAACGGCGCATTTTCGAAGGCCGTCGCGACGGCCCGAGCCGCCTCCTTCGGGCGGCGCCGGCGATCGACGAGCCCGAACGCCCAGTCGTCGACGTCGAATCCGCCCCGCCACCATTCATCGGTCCAGGCAAATGCGATCGCGCCGCACGCGCCCTCTTCGAACGCCGTGCGAATGTGCATCGCGGTGATGTCGGCCTGACCTGCTTCGCCCTCCCGAATCGAATCGGCGCCCGCTTCGGCCAGCAGCAGCGGCTTGTGACCGGCGATGTGCTGCAACCGCGCCAGATACGCGCGCAGTTCCGCCTCGCGGTGCAGGTAGACGTTGAAGGCGTAGAGATCGAAGAACGACAGGTCCAGGAATTCGGTCGGCGGGAAATTGACGTAGGTGAACAGGCTCTCCGGCGCCGCCTCCTTCGCGTCCTCGTACAACGCCCGGAGGAATCGTTCGATCCGGACCCGTCCATGCCAGCGCACGACGCCTGGTGGGATTTCGTTGCCGAGCGCGATGATTGCCACCGCTGGATGCGTCCCGATCTCGCGGACGTGCGCGATCGTTTCCTGCCGAATCGCCTGCTTCAATCGCCGGTTGTCGAGAAAGGCGACGTGCTGCGACCAGGGCACGCCGACCATTACCCGCAGTCCAGAACGCGCCGCCTCGTCGAGCAGGTCGATTCGCGGCGGGGTATACGTGCGCACCGTATTGATGCCGAGGCGCGCCATCAGGCGGAAGTCCTCGGCCACCTGCGAGGGCGCCGGAAATTGATAGCCCTGGGCGTCAGGGGCGAAGGTGCCGTACGTGACGCCCTTGACGAGAAAACGCTCGGTGCCGGCGAGCAGAAATTTCCCGTCCGCGGCGACACGGACGGCCGAAATCGGCGCCCGGTCCTCGCGCGGTTCCAGTACGCGGGCCTGAACCGCTGTGCTCACAGTATCTTCGGGCGCTTTGAGTAAGCCAATTGACGCCAATGCTTAGTGTATCAAGAGGTTGGGGTCAACCGTCGATGCGAATCGCCGGGTTTCTGGTTCACCTCGAACTAACTCATGACTGGCGGACACCATCACCTATCATGGCCGGATGAGATTTCCCGGCCCCGGCTTCAGCGCCGTGCTGGTGCTCGCGTTCACGGCAGTGTGCCTGGGCCGGCTATCCGCGGCGCCGTCCAAAGGCGACGAAATCCTGGCGCGTGCCGCCGACTACGTCGCCGGCTTCGTCCGCCGCTTCGCGACCATTGTCGTTGAGGAACGCTTCGTCCAGGATGCCCGTCGGATCGGGGGGAGGGCGCGAACCGGGGCCGGCAGGAACGCTGGGAACCCCCGAGAGAGGGAAGTGGTGGCCGCCGGCGTCAGCCTTCATCGCGAACTTGTCAGCGATTACCTGCTGGTCAAGTCGCCGGACCTTGGCGCGTGGCACACTTTTCGAGACGTGCTCGAGGTGGACGGCAGGACAGTCCGCGATCGGAACGACCGGTTGACCGCCCTGTTTCTCGAGCCGGCCCCCGCCGCGGTGCAGCGAGCCTCCGAGATCGACCACGAAGGTAATCGCTACAACCTCGGCGACCCGTCCCGCACCATCAACAATCCGCTGCTCGTGCTGGGCTTTCTTCAGGCACCCTATCGGTCGCGCTTCAAGTTCTCGCTGCGGGATGCGGATCCGGAGGTGGGGCCGGACGTATGGATTGTCGAATACCGGGAACAGGCGCGTCCGACGATTCTCCGCCGCGCGCCTGATGGTGACCTGGCGGCTCGCGGGCGCTTATGGATCGAGGCCCGAACCGGGCGAGTCCTGAGGACCGAACTGGCGGTCAGCGACGATGACGAGATTACGGCCTCGTTCCGGTTTGACGAACGCTTCCAGATCGCCGTGCCCGTCGAGATGCGGGAACACTACTGGAACGGGAACGAATACGTCGAAGGCATCGCCCGATACGACCATTTTCGGGAGTTTGCCGTACGGACCGAGGAAAAGATCGAGACTGAACGGAATCGGTGAGCTCAAGGAAGTCTCAAGTCTCACGTGGGTGAAGTCCGGCGTCGGTTCATTCTTCTAGAGGTTCAATTCATTCCCCAGGCACGCGAAGCTTCCCGGTGTAGATCGCCATTCCCACGACGGCGTCCACTCCGGCAGCGTCCAGTTCGTCGATTTCCTGCTGAGTGGTGATACCCCCGGCGGCGGTCACGCGCTTTGTCGTCGTGCGCCGCACGGCGAGAATCGCCTCGAGATTGGTGCCGCCCATCAATCCTTCGGTGTCCACGTGCGTGTACAGAAACTCGTCGCAGTAGGGCTCGAGCGCGCGCACGGCGTCGACCGCCGTCAACGGCAGCGGGGTTTTCCAGCCGTGGATCACGACGTGTCCGTCGCGGCTGTCGACGGCGGCGATCACGCGATCGGCGCCGATCGCGGCGGCGAGCTCCTTGGCGAACGCGAGGTTCGGATGGCCGGCCTTGAAGAGCGCCGAGCCAGCGATGATCTGGCGAGCGCCGGCGCCGAGCACGTCGCGCGCCCGGTCCACCGTGCGGATCCCGCCGCCGACGCGGCACGACAACTGCCCCGCGATCTCGCGCACCAGCTCAAGGTTGTCGCCCAGGCTCATGGCGGCGTCGAGATCGATGACTTGCACTTTCGGGAACGACGCGAACCGCCGGACCCAACGAAAGACGTCGGCGTCCTCGATGGCGAGCCGCTCGCCCTGGACGAGCTGAACCACGGCGCCGTTCTTGAGGTCGATGGAGGGGATCAGCATCGGACTGGTTTGCGACGACTGTTCACAACGAAGACGGTGCGCAACCACGACAGCACGAAGTCACGAAGGCACCAAAACATGAATTCACCCAGCGACTAAAGCCGCACGGGTATGCCGCGTTGCTGCAGATGCTCTTTGAGCGATCGGACGCTGGTTTCCGCGTAATGAAAGATTGACGCAGCGAGCGCGGCATCTGCCCGCCCCTGCGTAAACACGTCAACGAAATGATCCAGGGTGCCGGCGCCGCCCGAGGCGATCACCGGAATCGACACCGCTGATGATACCGCCGCGTTCATCACGCAGTCGAAGCCGATCTTGGTGCCGTCGCGATCGATCGAGGTCAGGAGGATCTCGCCGGCGCCGCGATCCTCGGCCTCCCGCGCCCATTCGACGGCGTCGCGGTCGGCGGCTGCCTGACCGCTGCGGGCGTAAACCGCGAAGCCGTTGCCAGCGTGCTTCGCGTCGATCGCGACGACGACCGCCTGGCTCCCGTAGCGACGCGCGAGCGTGGTGACGAGCGAGGGGTTCGAGAGCGCGGCCGTATTCAGGCTGACCTTGTCCGCCCCCGCGTCGACCGCCGCCGCCGCGTCGTCCTCCGAGTGAATGCCGCCGCCGACGGCCAGCGGGATGAACAGCTCTCGCGCGACCCGACGAATCGTGTCGGCCAGTGCCCGCCGCCGCTCGAGCGTCGCCGTGATGTCCAGGATCACGAGCTCGTCGATCCCTTCCGCATTGTAGCGGCGCGCGAGCTCGGCCGGATCGCCGGCAGAGCGCAACCCTTCGAAGTTGATGCCCTTGACGACGAGCCCGTCGCGGACGTCAAGACAAGCGATGATTCGTTTGGACAGCACCGTCGAGGCTCCTCAATGCGCTAGCTGTCCGCCAGGCGGAGAAAATTCCGCAAGATCGTCAGCCCGACCTCGCCCGATTTTTCCGGATGGAACTGCACGGCTGCGACGCGGCCGCGCTGGACGACGGCAGCAAATGGCTGTCCGTGCACGGTGACCGCCACGGTCTCGTCCGTGATTGGCGCGACGAAGCTGTGCGTGAAGTAGACCTGCGAGCCCGGCGCGACACCTTCGACGATCGAGTCGGGACGCTGGATGTCCAGCGCGTTCCAGCCGACGTGCGGGACCTTGACAGACGTCGCGCCGGAGCCGCCAGGCAGCCGGTAGCATTGTCCCGACAGCAGGCCGAGACCCTTGAGCTCGGGCGCTTCCGCGCTTCCCTCATAGAGCCACTGCAGGCCGAGACAGATGCCGAGCAGCGGCCGGCCGGCCTCGATGCCGCGCCTGATGGTGTCTGTCCAGTCGACGGCGAGTGTTTCGGTGGCGCCGAAATGGCCGACCCCGGGCACGACGACGGCGCCCGCGTCGGCGAGCTCGCTCGGCTGACGCGGCACGAAGAGGTCGGCGCCGATCGCGGCAAACGCCTTCTTGACCGAGGTCAAATTGCCCGCGCGATAGTCAATCAACGCGATACGCATACGAATATCAGAGAAGTCCCTTGGTGCTGGGCAGCATCCGCGCCAGACGACGATCCTTCGCACAGGCCACCCTCAGCGCGCGGGCGAAGGCCTTGAATACCGCCTCGACGTGATGGTGAGTCGAGCGTCCATACAGCACCTTCACGTGGACGTTGGCGCGAGCGCCGATCGCGAAGCCCTCGAAGAAATCGTGGACCAGCTCGGTCTGCAGATCGCCGACGCGGGCGACCCGCGTCTTCAAATCGACGACCGTGTGCGGCCGCCCGCCGAGATCGATCGCGGCGACGGCCAGCGTCTCGTCCATCGGCATGACGAAATAGCCGGCGCGGTTGATGCCTTTGCGATCGCCGAGCGCCTTCGACACCGCCTCGCCCAGCGCGATGCCGAGATCCTCGACGGTGTGATGCTGGTCGACGTCGAGATCGCCGGTCGCATCGACGCGCAGATCGAACGCGCCGTGCCGTGCAAACAGCTCCAGCATGTGATCGAGGAACCGGATGCCCGTCCGCACCTGATACGTGCCACGGCCGTCGATCGCGATCGACAGTTTGATCTGCGTTTCGGTCGTCCGCCGATCGACTACACCACGGCGCACAATACTTCCTCCATCGCCGCGAGGCACCGTTCGGTGTGGGCGACGATGCCGGTGCCGATGCGCACGCAGCCGGCGCAGCCGGGCTCGGTCGAGCGATCGCGAAGGTAGATGCCCCGCGCGGCGGCGCCTTCGACGAGCGTGCGGAGGCGGTCGCCGGCGCATACCAGCACGAAGTTCGCGCTGCTCGGCCAGTAGGTCAGCTTCAGTCGATCGCAGGCGGCATAGAGCAGCGCTTTCGACGCTTTCACCTGTTGCAGGTAGTCGTCGACGTAGGCGCGATCGGCGAGGGCGGCGCGGACGGCCACGACGGCAGCAATATTCACACTGTAGACGGGAATCGCGAGACGGATCGGATCCAGCCGATCGGCGGCGCCCACCAGGCATCCGATCCGCAATCCCGCAAGTCCGAATGCCTTCGAGAAGGTCCGTCCCACGATGACGTTGGGAAACTCCGCCAGCTCGGGTATGAACGTCGTCCCCGAGAAGTCGGCATACGCTTCGTCCACGAACACGATCGCTTCCGGCGGCACCGATCGCGCGATCGCGCGAATCGCCTCGAGCGGCATCGGGACACCGGTCGGATTGTTCGGGTTCGTCAGGAACACCACCCGCGTGCGTGGCGTGATCGCCGCAAGCACCTCGTCGAGCGGGAAGGCGAAACCTGGACGCGGCATGACCGAGATCGGCTGGCCGCCGACGACCTCGGTGTCGAACTTGAAGATCTCGAACGCCGGCTCAGGAATGATCGCTTCTGGGACAAAGCCGCCCGCAGACGACCGCAGATACGCAATGGCGGTGCCGGTGATGCCCTCATCGAGGCCGTTGACGAGCGCGACCGAATCCGCCGGCACGCCGAGATGCTCGGCGCACGCCTCGAGGGCGGCCGAATACGGCGGGTAAAAGCTGATCTGATCGGCCTGCAGCGACCGCAGCGCGTCGAGTACGCGGGGTGAGCAGCCCGCGGTGTTTTCGTTCTGATGCAGCCGAAGACCGTCGTAGAGCTCGGCCGGCTTCTGATACTGATTCATGACCATCGTACCTCGATCGATTCGGCGTGCGCCTCAAGTCCTTCCGCGCGGGCGAGCGGCACGATCGTAGAGGCCAAGCGCGCCAGTCCGGCGCGCGTCACGCGCTGGACCGACATGACGCGGACGAAATCGGCGGCACTCAGCCCGCCACGGAATCTCGAGGCGCCCGATGTCGGCAGTACGTGGTTCGACCCGGTGGCGTAGTCCCCCGCGGCCTGTGCCGTGAACGGGCCGACGAACACCGCCCCGGCGGTGAGCGCGCGCCGCGCCAGCGCCTCCCGATCGACCACGAGGTGCTCGGGCGCGATGCGGTTGGCGATGGCAATCGCCTCGTCGGCCGTACGCGTCACCACGGCAGCGCCGTTGGCCGACAGCGATGCCTCGACGATCGCCCGTCCGGCGGCGCGGCGCCCGACGGCGGCGGCGACCCGATTGGCTAGCGGTCGTTTCCAGGTGATGAACACGGCCCTCGCGTCGGGGTCGTGCTCCGCCTGGGCGATCAAATCCGCGGCGATCCATTCGGGGCGGCCCTCGCCGGCGACGATGACGATCTCGGTGGGACCGGCGTAGAAATCGATCGCACAATCGGCCGCGACGTACGCCTTCGCCGCAGCGACATAACGATTGCCCGGACCGACGATCTTGTCCACGCGCGGGATCGTCGCCGTGCCGTAGGCAAGGGCCGCGATCGCGTGCGCGCCGCCGATTCGAAACAGCCGGCTGACGCCGGCTTCGAGCGCCGCCGCGAGCACCGCCGGCTCCGGCCGCGCGCACACCGCAATCACATCGGTGACCCCCGCGATGCGTGCCGGGATCGCCGTCATGAGCAACGATGAAGGCAGCGGAAACCGTCCGCCTGGCACATAGCAGCCGACGCGAGCCAGTGGCTCGACCCGCTGCTCAACCGTCACACCCGGCACGACCGTGATCGTCGACGTCTTTGGCAGCTGCCGTCGTGCCACCCGCGCGATGTGGTTGGCCGCCCGCCGGATGGCCCGCCGAACCTCTGGCGCGACACGCGCGGCGCCGTCGCGTATCTCGTCGCCGCTCATCTCGAGCGATCCGGTCAGGCCGTCGAATCGGCGCGCAAACCGCTGCAGCGTACCGTCCCCTTCGTCGCGCACCCGATCGACGATGACGCGGACGCGGCGGTCGAATGCGCGATCCACTTGACGGCCGCGGGTCAGCAGCGGCTCGAGCGCTCGAGCATCGCTGGCGTCGATGATTTTCAAAAGTGTCACGGGTTCTAGACCACGATCTTGTTCAGCGGATACTCCACGATGCCCTGCGCGTGTGCCGCCTTCAGGCGCGGGATCAAGTCGCGGACGGTTCGCTCCTCGATGATCGTATTCACCGCAACCCACGCGTCGTCGCTCAACGCCGAAATGGTCGGCCGCTGCAGCGCCGGTAACAGCGCGAGAATACCCGCGAGGTCGTCACGGCGTACGTTCAACATCATGCCGACGCGCCCCTGTGCCTCGATCGCGGCCTTGAGCAGCAGCGCAATGTTGTCGACCTTGGTCCGTTTCCATACGTCGGCGAGCGCGTTTCGATTGGCGATGAGCTGGGTGTTCGATTCCATCACGGTGTCGAGAATTCTCAGCCGGTTGGCACGAAGGGTCGACCCGGTCTCGGTGGCTTCGACGATGGCGTCGGCGAGGACGGGGGGTTTGACTTCGGTGGCGCCCCACGAGAATTCGACGTGGACCGCCACCTTGTGCCGCTCGAAGTAGGCACGGGTCACGCGCACCAATTCCGTGGCGATGGTGCCGCCGGCGAGGTCCGCGGCCGACTTGATGGACGAGTCTTCCGGCGCCGCGAGCACCCAGCGCACTTTGCCAAAGCTCTGCTTCGCGTAGATGAGGTCGGCGACCGGCTCGAGCATGCCGGTGGTGCCGTCGCCCAGTTCGTGCTCGGCAATCCAATCCTGCCCGGTGAGACCGGCATCGAGCACGCCGTCAGAGACGTACCGGGCCATCTCCTGGGCGCGGATAAGCATGCACTCGATCTCCGGGTCGTCGATCGACGGAAAATACGAGCGCGAGCTCACGTACACGTGAAAGCCGGCGCGGCCAAAGAGCTGAACGGTCGCATCCTGCAGGGATCCCTTGGGAATGCCAAGTTTCAGTTTCATATCGCCGCCAATTCAGAGTGTCCTCGAAAAGCAAGTGCGATCGCCGGTGTGGCACACGTTGCCGTCGCCAAGGCGTTTCACTTTCACCAACACCGTGTCGTCGTCGCAGTCGACGAAGATCTCTTTCACCTCGAGGCGATTCCCGGAGGTTTCGCCCTTCGTCCAGAGCTTGCCGCGCGTGCGGCTGAAGAAGGTCGCAAAGCCGCTGCGGCGCGTCTCGGCGAGCGCTTCTTCGTTCATGAATCCGACCATCAGGACCTCCGCGCTCTCCGCGTCCTGAATCACGGCCGGAATCAATCCATCGAGTTTTGAATAGTCCATAAACAAAAAAACCCCGCCGGTTGGCGGGGCGCGCTGCCTTGCGGGTTACTCGTTCGACCCTGAATTACACGCCACCCCGACGGCCAATGCCGTGGACGAAATGATGATACGGAGTGTGGTGTCGGCTGACCATCACAGAGCGTTCAGACTACCTGTACCAACTGAGCGCTGTCAACGTGATCCATCACGACCTCGTGGTGGATCACGCCTGGTCACGCGGCGGATCCATTCCCGATCCGGGCGCACGCCCGGGACGTATAGTGAATGGCTGTTCGACATTCGGAGGAGGAGACATTCATGCGGACACTGATCACGGTCTCGATCCCGGCAGACTCCGGCAATACGGCCGTCCAGGACGGCACGCTACCAAGAATCATGGGCGAGGCACTTGAACGCCTGAAACCGGAAGCGGCGTACTTCACGACCATGCACGGCCTTCGCACGGCGCTGATGGTCTTCGACATGAAGGATTCGTCCGACATGCCGTCGATCGCCGAGCCATTCTTCTCGGGCTTCAACGCCGCTGTGACGTTTTCGCCGGTGATGACCGCCGACGACCTGAAGGCGGGGCTGCAAAAGATCCAGCCGAAGTAAACGCAAATCAGCAGAACCCGCGAGCGCGCGTGCACTCGCGGGTCTGCTCCATCAGGTTCTTACGCCGCTCGTCCGAACCTGTGGTGGACGTCTGTATGGAATCACCTCCGGCCGCGAGGTTGTCTCGCGGCCGGTGCGATCGCGGCCACTAGTAGCGGTAGTGGTCCGGCTTGTACGGCCCGTCGACCGGCACGCCGAGGTAGTCGGCCTGCTCTTTCGTCAACGTCGTCAACTTGACGCCGAGGTGATCGAGGTGCAGCCGGGCCACCTTTTCGTCGAGGTGCTTCGGCAGGATGTACACCTTGTTCTCGTACTTCGAACGGTTTGCGTAGAGCTCGAGCTGCGCGATCGTCTGATTGCTGAACGACGCCGACATCACGAAGCTCGGGTGACCCGTCGCGCAGCCAAGGTTCAGCAGCCGTCCCTCGGCGAGCACCATCACGCTGTGGCCGTCGGGGAACTTCCACTCGTCGTACTGCGGCTTGA
>JBDTVS010000116.1:0-12765 GCA_040007095.1 Acidobacteriota bacterium | reverse complement strand
ATTTCGAGCTTTTTGCTTACCGCCGTGTCGCAAACGCGCTTGTACTGGGACTAGCAGCTGGCCGTCCCTACCGATCGCCAATCGCCTCGGCGACGGCGATCGCCAGATGGTAGCGGCCAAACGGAGGGCTCACCTGTATCCCCTGAACCATCGAGCGCACGCGCCCCACCATTTCGCGCGCGATCGTGACCCCTTCCTGCGTCGCCTGCTCCGGGCTGTCGGCGAGCCGCATCCGCTTCATCAGATCCTCGGGCACCGGGACGCGCAGTTCGTGGACCAGGAATTCGGCGTTTCGAGCGCTCGTCAACGGCCAGATCCCGCAGAGGACGGGAATCCTGACGTGGGCGATGCGTTCAAGGAACCGCTCGAGCAGCGTCAAATCGAAGACCGGCTGCGTGACCGCGTAATCGGCGCCCGCGTTCACTTTGAGCTCGAAGCGGCGGACTTCCTCGTCGAGGTTGGCGGCGCCGGGATTGGCTCCGACGCCGATGAGCAGCGCCGTCTGCGATCCGATAGGGCTGCCGCCGATGTCGAGTCCGCAGTTCAGGTTTCGCACGATGTTGACCAGTCCGATGGCGTCGACGTCGAACACCGCGGTCGCGTCCGGGTAGACGCCCATCCGGGGCGGGTCACCGGTGATGCAGATCAAATTGCGGACTCCGGCGACGTGCGCGGCAAGCAGCTCGGATTGAATGCCGAGGATGTTTCGATCGCGGCAGCAGAAGTGGTTGACCGCTTCAATGCCCACGTGCTGCTGAATCAGCTGGCAGGTCATCTGGGCGCTGAGGCGCGCACTGGCGCGCGGCCCATCCGGAACGTTGATGCCGTCGATGCCGTGCTCGGCGCAGAGACGGGCCCCGGCGATTTCCTTCGTCGCGTCGACGCCGCGCGGCGGCAGGATTTCCACCAAGGCGACGAACCGTCCCGACGCCAGCTTCGCGCCGAGCGAGGACTTGTCTGCCATTGCCAGCGGGCGAAGCGCCTGGCCGGGGGCTTCCGGCTGATCGACGACAACGGGCCGCCTCCGCTGCAGCGGATGCAGTGAACGCGTCTCGGCTGCGAGCAGCTTGATGTGCTCGGGCGTCGTTCCGCAGCATCCGCCGATGATCTTGACGCCGAGCAGCATCATCCGGCGCGCGTACTGCGCCATGTATTCGGGCGAGCAGAGATACAGATTCCGGCCCTCGACGCGGGTGGGAATGCCGGCATTGGGCATCGCGCAGAGCGGCTTGGCGGTGCATCGGGCCATGCGCTCGATCCCTTCGAGCGTCGTCTTTGGTCCCACCGAGCAGTTCAAGCCGATGACGTCGGCCGGCCACCCGTCCATTTCGCGCGTGAACGATTCTGGCGGCGCGCCGCCGCGCAGCAGGCCGAAGTCGTCCACCGCCACCATCGCAACGATCACCGGATCCGGTCCGGCGGCTTCGCGCGCGGCGAACACCGCCTCGCGCAGCTCGTGAAGATCGGTGAAGGTTTCGAGGATCAGCAGATCGATGCCGGCGGCGGCCAGTGCCTCCACCTGTTCGCGAAAGGTCGCCCGCGCTTCGGCGAACGACGTCGGGCCGAGTGGCTCGATATGGACGCCGAGCGGACCGATCGAGCCGGCGACGAAACCGCCGCGGGCGGCTCCACGCGCGAGCGCCACGCCGGCCTGATTGATGGCGGCCGTCTTCTCCGACAGGCCAAAACCGGCGAGCCGGACTCGATTGGCGCCGTAGGTGTTGGTTTCGATGATCTCGGCTCCCGCCTCGACGTACTCCCCATGGACCTGCCGGACGATGTCGGGTGCCGAGAGATTCAGCTCGTCGAAGCAGCGGTTGATGAACACGCCGCGCGAGTACAGCATCGTGGCCATGGCGCCATCGCCGACCAACGCACGTTCGGACAACTGCTTGCGAAATTCCAGCGTACGTGTGGTCATATCAATGGTGGTCTCGTCGTTGAGGCGTCTTCGCCGAGGAGAACTCGAGTATAGAGGATTGCCGCTCCGCTGGGTCAACCGGCCATTCGAGTGTGTGCCACAACGCGTGCAGAAGCCTCGCTATCCCGATCGCGGGAAGCGTAGCCGTAGGGCTTTGGCCGATATCCGTTCGTTCCTTCGCCGAGACGGTCGTCTTGCGGTCCGGGCGCCGGCATTTCTTTCACAGAATCTGAAACCGTGAAAGCGAAGCCGTGCACTCTGTTATCGTTGCCGACGGCATCCAGCAGACTTTTGACCATCCGGATTCGATTGGTGCTTGGAGCTTCGATCGCGGGCAGGGAAGCCTAGCCCCCCGGGAAGGACGTGATGGCGAGGTCGAAAAGGGACGGGAAAACCAAGAAAACCGACCCGCTGGCCGCGACGTTGCCGCCGCCGCGGACCATCACCGATCACGATGTGGCCCGTCGCGCCTACGACCTGTACGTGGCACGCGAATGCGTACATGGCCACGACCTCGACGACTGGCTGCAGGCGGAGACTGAACTGCAGGCGAGGTCTTCGCTCGCCTGACGCAAATCCAGGGTTCAGAGCCGCGGAGTCGGCAGTCCGTTCATGCATCCTGTCAAGACGTTCCACGTCCGTCCCGCTCTTCCCGAACGCCTGAACGCGCTCGAGGACCTGGCGTACAACCTGCGCTGGTCGTGGGATCCGGCGACCATCAATCTCTTCAGGCGGCTCGATCGCGAGCTCTGGGAAGATTCGGGACACAACCCTGTGCTGATGCTGGGTAGCATCGCGCAGGACAAACTGTTGGAACTCGCCCAGGATGACGCCTTCGTGGCGCATCTGGAGTCGGTGTCCGCGCGGCTCCACGAGTACATGACCCGGCCTCATACCTGGTATCAAAAGGAGCATGGCCGTTCGCCGCATCCGCTCGTGGCGTACTTCTCGCTGGAGTTCGGACTGACCGAGTCGCTGCCGATCTACTCAGGCGGGCTCGGCATTCTCGCGGGCGACCACCTCAAGTCCGCCAGCGAGCTCGGCGTGCCGCTCGTCGGTGTGGGGCTGCTCTACCAGAAGGGTTATTTCCGTCAGTACCTGTCGTCGGACGGCTGGCAGCAGGAACGCCGCCCGTCCAACGATTTCTCGGTGATGCCGCTGCGTCCCTGCTACGCGCGCGATGGTTCGCCGGTGCGGGTGACTGTCGAAATCGCGGGCTGGACCGT
The DNA here is from genome assembly GCA_040007095.1 of Acidobacteriota bacterium. Lineage (GTDB taxonomy): Bacteria > Acidobacteriota > Vicinamibacteria > Vicinamibacterales > CAVVIG01 > JBDTVS01. Next base: position 9,618 of record JBDTVS010000116.1, on the reverse strand, counting down.
GGTGCTGCGTCCCTGGCGGGTGCAAGTGGGTCGTGTCACGCTGATCTTGCTCGACACGAATGTCGGCGAAAATCCTTCCAACCTCCAGGACATTACCGGCGAGCTGTACGGCGGCGACAGCGAGATGCGAATCCGCCAGGAGATCGTGCTCGGCGTGGGTGGCGTCCGTGCCCTGCTCGCGCTCGACCTGCGGCCCAGGGTCTTCCACATGAATGAGGGGCACTGCGCCTTTCTCAGCCTCGAGCGGATTCGGCATCTGATGCACGAGCGTGGGACGTCCTTCCGGGAATCACTCGAGGTCGTGGCGGCCAGTGGCATGTTCACGACGCACACCCCGGTTCCGGCGGGCATCGACGTGTTTTCGCCGGACCTGGTCGAGCGCTATCTGGGGTCGTTTCGCGAGCGGCTCGGCCTCGCCCGCGAGGAACTTCTCGACCTCGGCCGAGTGCACCCCGGGCGTACCGACGAATCGTTCAACATGGCCGTGCTGGCCATCCGGACCGCGCACCAGGTCAACGGAGTCAGTCGTCTTCACGCGCGGATTTCGCGCGAGATGTGGCGGAATCTGTGGCCGGGTGTGCCGGTCGACGAGATCCCCATTGCCCACGTCACCAACGGCGTGCATCCCCAGTCGTGGATCTCCCGCGAGATGCACAACATCTACGACAACTATCTCGGCCCCGGGTGGGCCGAGCAGTCTGGCGACACTCGCGTCTGGCTGCGCAGTGAGCAGATTCCGGCCGAAGATCTGTGGAGCACTCACGAGCGCCGGCGCGAGCGGCTGGTCCTGTTTTCACGCCAGCGCCTGGCGCTCCAGCTCAGGGCACGGGGCGCCAAAGGCGCCGAGGTGGCGGACGCGAAGCTGGCGCTGGATCCCAAGGCGCTGACGATTGGCTTCGGGCGTCGGTTTGCCACCTACAAGCGCGCCACGCTCATCCTGCAGGATCCGCAGCGCCTCGAGCGGATCCTCAACGCGCCTGGCCGGCCGGTGCAAATCCTCTTCGCCGGGAAGGCCCACCCGGCCGACGAACCGGGAAAGGCACTGATCCAGCAAGTCATCCAAATGGCGCGCCGCCCCGAGTTTCGGCGCCGCATCGTGTTTCTCGAGGACTACGACCAGAGTGTCGCGCGCTATCTCGTGCAGGGTGTGGATGTCTGGCTCAATACGCCCAAACGTCCGCATGAAGCCAGCGGTACCAGCGGGATGAAGGCGGCGTTCAACGGCGCGCTCAACCTCAGCATCCTGGATGGTTGGTGGGACGAGGCGTATTCGCCGGGCGCGGGTTGGGCGATTGGCCAGGGAGAAATCTACGAGGACGAAGCGTATCGGGATCGGGTCGAGTCCGGTGCGCTCCTCGATCTGCTCGAGTCCGAGGTCGTCCCGCTCTTCTACCGGCGAGGGCCGGACAACGTGCCGCAGGGCTGGACGACGTTCATGAGGACCGCCATCACCACGCTCGGTCCGGTCTTCAATACGAATCGCATGGTCCACGAGTACGTGAAGGGCTACCTGCGCGCCGAGGCGCGTCGCACCCTGCTCGAAGAGGACGGCTGTTGTCGAGCCCGGGAACTGGCGCACTGGAAGGAGCGCATCCGGCAGGGATGGCGCGACGTGCGGATCGTGCGCGTCGAGTTGACGCTGCGCGACCACACGTCTGTTGGCGAAGAGGTGGACGTGCGCGCCTGGATTCGTACCGGTTCGCTTGCCGCCAGCGACGTGGTTCCCCAGGTCTATCTCGGCAAGCTGCACGGGGGCCGTGAGATCGTGGAGCCGGAAATCGTGCCGATGGAAGATCAAGGCGAGCCGGCCGGCGACGAGACCCTGTTCCGCGCCGCGATCCCCTGTCGAACCAGTGGGACGCACGGGCTCACCGTCCGCGCCCTGCCGCACCACCAGGATCTCGGCCATCCCCACGAGACCGGGCTCATCGTGTGGGCGTCGTGAGGCGAAGCCACTGCGCGGCAATCCTTGAAGCGCCGAGGATGACCTCGCGTTCGTCACACGACCGCCTGGATTCGTGTTTGCATGAGGAGACCGCATGACCAAACGGCGGACGATCACCGTGGATGGCAACGAAGCGGCGGCGTCGGTCGCGCACCGCATGAGCGAAGTGATCGCGATCTATCCGATCACGCCTTCGTCGGCGATGGGCGAGCTGTCCGACGAATGGTCGAATCAGGGCCGCCGGAACCTCTGGGGCAACGTGCCGGACGTGGTCGAGATGCAATCGGAGGCCGGCGCGGCGGGAGCGGTGCACGGCGCCCTACAGGCCGGGGCCTTGTCGACGACCTTCACGGCGTCCCAGGGTCTGCTGCTGATGATCCCCAACATGTTCAAGATCGCGGGGGAGTTGACGCCGTTTACGATGCACGTCGCCGCGCGAACGATCGCCACCCACGCCCTGTCGATCTTCGGCGATCACTCCGACGTCATGGCCTGCCGGACCACCGGCTTTGCGATGCTCAGCGCCTCGAACGTCCAGGAATCGCACGACTTCGCCGCCATCGCCCATGCGGCGACGCTGGACTCGCGGGTGCCGTTCATGCACTTCTTTGACGGCTTTCGCACCTCGCACGAGGTCTCGAAAATCGAAGAGCTCACCGACGAGGACTTGCGGGCGCTGTTGTCGGACGACAAGGTGGCGGCTCATCGCCGGCGGGCGCTCACACCGGACCGGCCGGTGTTGAGGGGAACGGCGCAGAATCCCGATACGTTCTTCCAGGCGCGCGAAGCGGCCAACCTGTTCTATCGTGCCTGCCCGGAGACCGTCGAGCAGTTGATGGTGCGGTTCGCCGCGCTGACCGGTCGGCGGTATCGTCTGTTCGAGTATGCGGGCCATCCCGATGCCGAGCGTATCGTGGTGATCATGGGATCGGGCGCCGATACCGTGCACGAGACGGTCGACTATCTCGCGGCACGCGGCGAGAAGGTCGGCGTGCTGAAGGTGCACCTGTTCCGGCCGTTCTCGATCGCGGCGTTCCTGCGCGAACTGCCGCGATCGGTCCGCGCAATCGCCGTCATGGATCGCACCAAGGAACCTGGTGCGCTCGGCGAGCCGCTCTACCAGGACGTCGTCACGGCTCTCGCAGAAGCCCGCACGGAAGGCCTGTCGTCGTTTGCCGTCGAGCCCGCCGTCGTGGGCGGCCGCTACGGGCTGTCGTCCAAAGAGTTCACGCCCGCCATGGTAAAGGCGATCTTCGACACGCTGTCCCAGGCCCGCCCGATCAACCATTTCACCATCGGCATCATGGACGACGTCACTCACACGTCGCTGGCCTACGACCCGACGTTCGATACGGAGTCGGCAGACGTGACGACCGCGTTGTTCTACGGTCTGGGGGCCGACGGCACGGTCGGCGCCAACAAGAACTCCATCAAGATCATCGGGGAAGAGACCCGGCTGCACGTGCAGGGCTACTTCGTCTACGACTCCAAGAAAGCCGGGGCGACGACGGTCTCCCACCTGCGGACGAGTCCGCGCCCGATCAGGTCGGCCTATCTGATCTCGAAGGCCAGGTTCCTCGCCTGCCATCAATTCGAGTTCCTCGACCGGGTCGACATGCTCGAGCAGGCGGCCGAGGGCGCGGTCTTCCTGCTGAACGCGCCCTATCCGGCCGACGAGGTCTGGGATCGGCTGCCGCGCGAGGCGCAGGAGCAGGTCATTGACAAGCACCTTCGCTTCTACACGATCGACGCGTCGGCGGTGGCTCGCCAGACCGGCATGGGCGGTCGGATCAACACGATCATGCAGACCTGCTTCTTCGCGATTTCCGGCGTGCTGCCGCGCGAGGACGCCATCGCGCAGATCAAGCATGCCATCGAAAAGACCTACAGCAAGCGCGGCGCCGAGGTCGTCAAGCGCAACTTCGAAGCGGTCGATGCGACGCTCGCGCACCTACAGGAGGTGCCGGTGCCGCCGGGCGTCACCGCGCTTCACGGCCGGCCGCCGCTGGTGTCTGCGCTGGCGCCCGACTTCGTGCAGCGGATCACGGCCGTGCTCATGGCGGGCAAGGGCGATGCGCTGCCGGTCAGCGCGTTTCCGGTGGATGGCACCTGGCCGGTCGGCACGGCGAAATGGGAAAAGCGGAACCTGGCGCTCGAGATTCCGGTGTGGGATCAGAAGATCTGCATTCAGTGCAATCAATGCGTCCTGGTCTGTCCGCACGCCGCGATTCGCGCCAAGGTCTACGACGCCGGAGATCTCGCGGACGCGCCGACGACGTTCAAGTCGGTGCCCTACAAGGGGCTCGAATTCAAGGCTCGGACCTACACAATTCAGGTGGCGCCGGAGGACTGCACCGGATGCAATCTGTGCGTGAACGTCTGTCCGGCCAAGGATCGGACGAACCCCCGACACAAGGCGATCGACATGCACCCGCAGGCACCGCTGCGCGACGCCGAGCGGGACAACTACGCGTTCTTTCTCGATCTGCCGGACACCGCGCGCATCGAGCTGCCGAGAGTCGACCACAAGACCTCGCAGTTTCTCGAGCCGCTGTTCGAGTATTCAGGCGCGTGCGCCGGCTGCGGCGAGACGCCGTACATCAAGCTCCTGACCCAGCTGTTCGGCGATCGCGCGCTGGTCGCGAACGCGACCGGATGCTCCTCGATTTACGGCGGCAATCTGCCGACGACGCCCTTTACCACGAACCGGGATGGCCGCGGGCCGGCGTGGTCGAACTCGCTCTTCGAAGACAACGCCGAGTTCGGCCTCGGCATGCGTCTCGGTGTCGACAGTCATGCACGTGCGGCGCGCGCCCTGGTTGTCCTGATGGCCGGGCCAATCGGTGAGCGCCTCAGCGGCGAGATCCTCGACGCCGATCAATCGACGGAAGCGGGCATCCGGGCGCAGCGCGAGCGCGTCATTGCGCTGCGTCAGGCGCTCGCAACCCTCCCCACCGCCGAGGCGCGGCGGCTCGAAGCGCTCGCCGACTATCTCGTGAAGAAGAGTATCTGGCTGGTCGGCGGAGACGGGTGGGCCTACGACATCGGCTACGGCGGCCTCGACCACGTGCTGGCCAGCCAGCGCGACGTGAACATTCTCGTGCTCGACACCGAGGTCTATTCCAACACCGGCGGCCAGCAATCGAAGTCGACGCCGCTTGGCGCCGTCGCCAAGTTCGCGGCGGCGGGCAAGACGACCCAGAAGAAGGATCTCGGGTTGCTCGCCAACATGTACGGCCACGTCTACGTGGCGAGGGTGGCCTTCGGGGCGAAGATGAGCCAGACCGTCCAGGCGTTTCTCGAAGCGGAGGCGTATCCGGGGACTTCGCTCATCATCGCCTACAGCCATTGCATCGCGCATGGTTACGACATGGCGAACGGAGCGACTCAGCAGAAGCTGGCCGTCGATTCGGGCGTGTGGCCGCTCTATCGTTTCGACCCGCGGCGCATGGCGAAGGGAGAGCCGCCGATGCATCTGGACTACGGCCCGCCGAAACCGCTGGTCGCCGAGTACATGCGCAACGAGTCCCGCTTCCGCGTCGTCGAACGCACCGACCCCGCCCGCTTCAAGCGATTTCTCAAGGAAGCCCAGGAGGCCGCCCGCCAGCGATACGCGATCTACCAGCAACTCGCTGGCATCACCGTGCCGCTCCCGGAGACCGCGGCCGACGTCGGGACGCCTGCGGAGACGCCCGGTGAAATGGGTGAGGGGCAGTGAGGAAATGCCGTGACCCGCGGCCGAACGGGGAGGAGCGATCATGGACTTGAGCACGAGGTATCTGGGGATGGACCTGCCGCATCCGCTCGTGGCCGGGGCGTCCCCGCTGTCCGATGACCTCGACGGCGTCAAGCGCCTCGAAGACGCCGGCGCCGCGGCCATTGTCTTGCGGTCGCTCTTCGAGGAGCAGATCACGCGCGAACAGATGTCCGAGTACGTGAATCTCGACAGCCATGGGGAGTCGTTCGCCGAGGCGGCGAGCTTCTTCCCAAGCCCGCACGCCTTCGCGCTGGGTCCCTTTCAATACCTGGAGCACTTGCGGCGGGCGAAAGAAGCAGTCGGCATTCCCGTGCTGGCATCGTTGAACGGCGTGACGCCCGGCGGCTGGCTCGAGTACGCCCGGTTGATGGAGCAGGCCGGCGCCGATGCGCTGGAGCTGAACCTCTATCGCATCGCGACCGACGCCGAGACGACCAGTGTGGAAATCGAGAGCCAGGCGGTAGAAACCGTGCGCCAGGTGAAGCAGGCCGTCACGATCCCGGTGGCGGTCAAATTGTCTCCGTTCTACACCGCGTTCGCTCACCTCGCCCGGGAGCTCGACTGGGGCGGCGGCGCCGACGGGCTGGTGCTCTTCAACCGTTTCTATCAACCGGATATTGACCCGGAGGCGCTGACCGCCACGCGTACGCTGCACCTCTCGGATTCGTCGGAATTGCGTCTGCGCCTGCATTGGATGGCGATTCTTTCCGGACGTGTGCGGGCGTCGCTGGCGGTCACCGGCGGGGTGCATACCGGTCTCGACGTGGTCAAGGCGTCGATGGCCGGCGCGCACGTGACGCAGATCGTTTCGGCGCTGCTGATGCACGGTCCGGCGCATCTGCGCACGGTGTTGCGCGAGCTGTCCGTGTGGATGGAAGAGCACGAGTGGCCCTCGCTCACCGAGATGCGCGGCAACCTGAGCCTTGCGAAGGTTCCGGATCCCGACGCCTACGAACGGGCCAACTACATGCTCATGCTCCAGAGCTGGCGGACGTAAGGGCTCTAAGTGTGCGGCAGGCGTCGCGCACGGCGCGTGGCGCTTCTCTCACTCGTCACGCCGTCCGCACACGATGAGCCCGACCGTCATAAATCGAGCCGCGCCTTCATCAAGTCTTCGTGGCGGTCGTAGGAGACGGTGAATCCACTCCGCTCGCTGACTATTTGCATATCCCGGTTGTCCACATCGATGCTGGCGACAATGCGAGCGAGCTTCTGGTCCCGTCCGATCTGCACGAGCCGGCGGAGGAGCTCGGCGCCAAGGCCCTGACGCTGGACGGCGTCGGCGACGAGGATGGCAAACTCCGCCTCGTTCGCTCCGCGTGTCTTCATCAGGCGGCCGACGGCCAGGATGACCGGGGCGTTGGCGTCTTCGCGGTGTTCCGCGACGAGCGCCATGTCGCGCGCGTAATCGATGAAGCAGACGCGCGTCAGCCGTTCGTGCGCGATGCGCTGACTGAGGCCGATGAGATGCAGGTAGCGGAAATACACGCTCCGCTCCGAGACGGTTTGATGGAAGCGCGCCATGAGCGGCTCGTCTTCGGGACGGATCGGCCGGATGGTGACCTCCGAGCCGTTCTTGAGCGTCCATTGTCCAACGTGTTGGATGGGGTAGGGGTGGATCGCGAGCGGTGGCAGCGCGGCGTCCGTCACCCCGGCGTCGTGAAGCACGATGCGGGCCTCGAGCGCGACCAGCCGCTCTGGAGAGACGAGCAGCGGATCGATGGTGACTTCCTTGATCGTACGGTGCTCGACGATCAATTGGCTGAAGCGGACCAGCAACTGGTCGAGCGCATCCAGGTCGCACGGCGTGCCGCCGCGCGCGCCCTGCAGCGCCGCGAAGACTCTCGTCTGCTCCATCATCCGGCGCGCGAGGGTGGTGTTCAACGGCGGTAGCGCCAGGGAACGATCCTCGTAGGCTCGAGCCAGCCGGCCGCCCGATCCGAAGAGCAGCACGGGCCCGAACTGCAAATCCACCATGCTGGCGATGGTCAGTTCATACCCGTCGACGCTTGCTGCCAACGTGGCGGCGTCGCCCGTGTCGACGACCGGAATCGCGTAGGCCGCGAGCACCTGCTTCGTTTCGAGATCGGACAACAGGCTGCGGCCCGCGGACCGGGCGGCCATCAACATGTCGGCGACACCGCCGCCGGTCGCGATGGCCTCGGGCGGTGACGCCAGGCTCGGCGTTTCGTACAGCCCGCGCAGGTTTTCGCTGTAGTGCCACATGTGGGTGAAGATCCGCGCCGCCGTGTCGGGGTACGGGAAGGCCGGGATGTTCGCCTGCACGAGAATCGACTGCCCGGCCGCGACCTCGGCGCCGCCCATCCAACTGGCGATGACGGGCTGCGTGATGGTCTTCAACTGCGCCTTCAGCGCTTCAGCGGTGCGCGTCGGGTCGGTCATCGCCTGAGGCGTCAGGATCACCAGCAGGCCATCGCTGTCGTGGTTGGCTGCGGCGATCGCCAACGCCTGAGCGTAGTGTTCAGGGCTGGCGTCGCCGAGCAGATCCACAGGATTGTTGTGGCTCCAATGAGGCGGCAGCAGCCGATCGAGCTCTTCAAGCGTCGCGTCCGGCAGCACGGCGAGCTCGCCACGGTTGCCGATGAGCGCGTCGGCCGCGAGTACCCCGGGACCGCCGGCGTTGGTCACGATGGTCAGGCGCGGTCCCGCGGGCCGAGGCTGCTTTGCCAGCACCTCAGCCATGTAGAACAGCTCGGCGATGGTGTCGACCCGCAGCACGCCGCTGCGCCGGAACGCCGCGTCGAGGACCAGGTCGCTGCCGCTCAACGCGCCGGTGTGCAGCGTCGCAGCCTTCGCCGCCTCCTGCGTGCGTCCGGTCTTGATCACGATGATCGGCTTGGTGAGGGCCACCTCCCGCGCTGCCGACATGAACGACCTGGCGTCGCCGATTGATTCCATGTAGATGACGATGCTCTTGGTATGCACATCGTCTCCGAGATAGTCGATGAGGTCGCCCCACCCGACGTCGAGCATCGAGCCAACCGAGACGAAGTGGCTGAACCCGACGTTCTCGCGGAGGCTCCAGTCGAGCACTGCGGTGCACAATGCGCCGCTCTGACTGATGAATCCGACGGTGCCCGGCCGCGCCATCGCCGGGGCGAAGGTGGCGTTGAGGCCCGTGATCGGACTCATCACGCCGAGGCAGTTCGGACCGACGATCCGCATCGATCCGCGGCGCGCCTCCTCGAGAATCTGCTGCTCGAGCTCCGCGCCGGCCTCGCCCGTCTCCTTGAAACCGGCAGAGACGACAATCGCGGCTTTCGCGCCGGCGGCGACGCACTCGCGGATCACTCCCGGCACGCCTGGCGCCGGCGTCACGATGACGGCGAGGTCGACCGCGTCGGGGACCGCCCCGATCGTCGCGTAAGCCTTGATGCCGAGCACGCTGGTGCGGTGCGGGTTGATCGGGAAGACCGTGCCGCCGAACGGGCTGCTGATGAGATTCCAGAGCACCATCCGGCCGACGCTGCCCGGCCGGTCGGTCGCGCCAATGACAGCCACGCTGCGTGGCGCGAAGATCGCGTCCAGCTGTTGCTCGAACTGAAACACGGTGGTCGCGGTTTTGGCCTCGGTCAACATTAGGTTCCTTATGCTACAGGTGAGCACGAATCGCGGTATGGCGCGTCGGTCCGATCCGGGGCACCCGGAGATTCGAAACCCTGGGGTCGTGTCTCAGAAGTTCGTGGTCATAGTCCGGGCGGGGCATCCCGCCTCGCGGCGCTGCTCGTCGCTTACATATTCCAGAGTTTTGCGCTCCTCGCGCCTTGCGACCCGGGCGCCGCGCCCGGAACATTCGTCAACGAACTTCCAAAACAGGCCTTAGTGTCCTGCGTCCGACGCTTTAGTACACGGCTTCCGGCGCGCGGCGCCCGCATGGCAAGGCGCGACGACCGAG
>JBDTVS010000115.1:0-12249 GCA_040007095.1 Acidobacteriota bacterium | reverse complement strand
CGATGCGCATGCCGAGCGGCGTGGTGAAGAGGACGGTGACACCCGGCACGTCCTTCAATCGGTCTCGCATGGCATCCTCGATCCCATCCAGGCCGCGGCTTCGTTCGTCCTTCAAGACGACCAGCACATCGGAGGTCGTGTGCGGCATGGGATCCTCGGTCGCCTCCGCCCGTCCCGTCCGTCGCACCACATCGTCGACCTCCGGGATTTCACGCAACAGGTCTTCCACGCGGTGATTGAGCCGGTCGACTTCTTCGAGTGAGGCTTCCGGCGGCAACACGGTTTGCAAGAGCAGCGCGCCTTCGTCGAGTCGCGGCATGAAATCCGACCCGATCCGCGTGGCGATGAACAGGGCTGGCACGGTGATGACCACCGCCACGGCGAGCACGACGAGGCGATGTCTCAGGCAGTAGTCAAGAACGGGCGCGTACAGGACCTTGATGCTGCGAATCAGCCAGACGTCCTCGTGAGCCCCGCTTTTCCTGGGCTGCAGCACGAGCTCACCGACCACCGGGACGACGCTCAGCGCGAGCAGCAAAGACGCCGCAACGGCCGCCATGACGGCCGCCGCCAACGGCTGGTACATGCGGCCCTCGATCCCGGACATGCCGAAGAGCGGCAGGAACACCGCGATGACGATGACGGTGGCAAACGCGATCGGACGTCCCACCTCGGTCGCCGCCCGAACGGCGACGTCCCGATGGGCCTCGCGTGAGGTTCCTGTCAAGCGGTGAACGATGTTCTCCGTCACGATGATCGCCGCGTCGACCAGGAGCCCCACGGCGATGGCCAGGCCTCCGAGTGTCATGGTGTTCAGGCCGACGTTCAGGCGATCGAGCAGGATACCCGCCAGCGCAATCGACATCGGAATCGTCAGCGTCACGATGATCGCGGCCCTGACATCCCCGAGGAGTGCGAACAGCACCAACACGACGAACGCCGCACCCAGAAGGACGGCACGGCCGACGCCGCCGAGCGCCGATTGGACCAGCACCGACTGGTCGTACACGGTGCGCAGCACCACGCCTTTCGGCAGTCCGCGCTGGATCTCGACGACCGCTTGCCGAATGCCGTCGGCGACCTTGACCGTGTCCGACCCGAACTGTTTGATGATGCGAGCGCTGACGACCTCGCCTTTCAACCGGTGGGCCATGCCTCGACGCGTCGCAGGCGCCTCGCGCACGTCGGCGATATCGCCGATCAGGACCGGCGTGGTGCCGCGTACCACGACGACGGTCTGGCGCAGTTCGTCAACGCCGGCGGCACGGCCGAGCGCGCGAACCGACCATTCCATCGGACCCTGACGCACGAAACCGCCCGCGGCGTTGACGTTCGACGTCTCCACGGCGTGCATCACCTCGTCGAGACTGACCCTGCGCGCGACCATGCGTTCCGGGTCGAGCTGCACCTGGAATTGGCGCAGGTATCCGCCGAGTCGTTCAACCGCCGCCACGCCGGGCACGGCGAGCAGCCGATTCTTGACGTCGAACTCCGCGAGGTCGCGCAGCGTCATCAGATCCGCCACCCCCGGATCCGCTTCGAGCGTGAATTCAAAGATCTCGTTGAGTCGGCCGGTGACGCCGGACAAGAGCGGCGGCTCCGTCCCAGGCGGAAGTTGCGGGTTGATCTGGTTGACCCGCTCGGCGACGAACTGGCGCGCACGGTAATAGTCGGCGTCGGGCTCGAATTCGACCGTCACTTGACAGACACCGAGCTGAGACACCGAGCGGATGCGTCGAATATCCGGCAGTCCCGCGAGCGCCGCCTCGAGCGGGATGGCGATGCCGGTTTCCAGTTCCTCGGCGCCCATCGACGCGTTCTGCACGATCACGTTGAACACCGGCGCGGACAGATCCGGGAAGACGTCTCGGCGCAGGTTCTGCAGCGACATCGTGCCGACGATCGTGCCGGCGATCGCGAGGATGATCGCGAGCGCCGGCCTGGACGCGGACGCGCGGATGATGCGCTCGATCATTCGTGTGTCTCTCCGTGCTCGCCATCAGCCGCGGATCGTTCCGTTTCCGCTTTCAGGAGAAACGCGCCGTCCACGACGATGGCGTCGCCGGCGCGCACACCGGATAGCATCTCGACCTCGCCGGCAATGTCCCGGCCGCGTCCGACAGGTCGGATCTCGAACGTGCGCCTGTCTTTCGGAATGAACACGCACCAGCGATCGAGGACGCGCTGCACGGCTGCGGCGGGCACGGCGAGCCAGGTGCCCTGGTCTCCGACCGGCAGCCAGGCCGTCCCGGACATGCCCGGACGCAGGAGCCGGTCCCGATTCGGGAGGTCGATGCGGACCGCGACGGTCCGCGAGTCGGCGTCGACGCGCTGCGCAATCATGGCGACTGTTCCCTGAAACATGCGGTCGGGGAGTGCCGCAAAGGCGATGCGCGCCGGTGCGCCTGTGACCAGGCGCACGGCATCGCGCTCGAACGCGTGTACCGTGAGCCACAGGGTCGAGAGATCACCGATACGGAACAGGGGTTTGGATGGGTCCGCCGTCTGGCCCATCGCCAGCGTCCGTTCGAGGACGACTCCCGTCACCGGTGAGCGCAGCACCAAGGTCGACGGACTCGCGCCCGGGCTGGCTTGATCCGGCGCGCCAAGGGCCTGGAGCGCGGCGCGCGCGGAGCGCACCAGCGCTTCGGCGGCGATCGTCTCGTGTTCGGCTTCCTGGACCTCGCGGGTCGGGACGATCTTCTCGGCGTTCAGCCCGCGTTTCCGGTCGAGCGCGCGCTGCGCGAGGTCGTGCCTCGCTTCCACCGTTGCGAGGTCTCCTCTCGCCTTGGCCAGTTCGCCGCTTTCGAGCGTCGCGAGCGGCTCGCCAGCTTGTACTGTCTGCCCTTCAACGGCCTGCAGGGACACGACCCGCGCTGTCAACGGAGCGCTCACTTCCGCGTAGGCGTTCAGATTCACGCCGAGCTCCCCGAGGAAGCTGGACGCCTCGCCGCCGCGGTGCAACTCGACCGTCGAGGTCGTGATCCTCAAGTCGCGGAGCATCTCCTCGCTGACCTGCACGACGTTGTCTGCGGGCTTCCGTTCCGCGGTGGCTGCGGCGCCGGCGTGGACCGCGGCGGCCCTCGGCACCTCCTTGGGTCCGCATCCAGCGGCGCCGAGGACCAGCACGAGAAAGACCGACGTGCGCGTGATGTCTGTCATTGAAGGACTCCGGCAGCAGCGTCCTGCTCGATGGCCGCCTCTGCGACCTCCAATTGCCGATTGAGATATTCGAGTCGCGTCTCGACCAGCTCTCGCTGGACCAGCAGCAACTCCGGCAGACTGATCTGGCCGACCTCGAAGCTTCGGCGCGCCAGCGCGTCGTTCTCGTCCATGCCGGGCATCGCGTCCTGTGCAAACGCCGTGAGCGCCGCTTCGCGAGCGGCGAAGGCCGCGTGGAGGGCGCGCACTTCGGATTCGATCGAGGCGCGGGTCGTGTCCCGCTCGAGACGCACACGGGACGTGCGCGCCGCGGCGGTGGCGCGCAATTCCTGACCCTGGTTGAACACCGGCAGGGTGACCGTCAGCTCGCCGATCACGGCTCGGTGGCCTTCTTCGCGCTTCATCCGCGCGCCCAGCCCAACGTCCGGTCGGGTTGACGCGCGCCCCAGACGGACCTCGGACTCCGCGTCGCGGAGATCGGCGTCCAGGCCGCGCAGGTCGGGACGATTCGCCACCACCGCCAGCAGGTTCGCCAGCTCCGATCGACGCTGCAGGCGCAACGAGCCGGCGGCCGTCACCGTGCTCCCGGACGGCAGGCCAAGCAGTCGCTGCAATTCACCGGCGAACACCGTTCGCTCCCCCTCGGCGGCCAGACGCGCCGCCCGAGCTCGAGCCCATGCGATCTTCGCGATGTTGACATCGAGTACCGCGATGTCGCCGACTGCGTACCTGCGGTCCGTCACCGTCCGTACGTCGGCAGCCACCGCTTCAACGCCCCGCAGCAGCTCGATCCGCTCCTGCGCGTGCAGGGTGTGGAGATGGGCGAGGGCGACGGCACGGAGCGCCAATCGTCTCGCCTCGTCGGCCGCGGCGGTCTCGCGGGCGATCCCTGCCTCGGCCCCGGCGATCCGGGCGGCCCGCTGTCCAGCGGTTTCGAACAGCTGGGAGAAGCCGATGTCGAGGTCGGTCATGGTGCCGGCCTCCGTGGTCCGTGGTCCCATCCCGACGTCGATCGTCGGATTGTCGCGAAACCGGACCCGCGCACCGATCAGGCGACCGCGCGCCTCCTCAATGCGCGCGCGGGCGACCAACACCACCGGGGCCTGCTCGCGCGCTCGCGCCAGTGCGTCATCGAGGGACAAGGAAATCGACTGCGCCACGGCATTCGACTGCACCAGGCAGATCAATACCGGCACCGCAGCACACGGCCGCCAATGCATAGGGCCTCACAGACAATCCGGCCGCGTCACGACGCGACCCGGCTCAACGAATCAGGAATTCAGATGGTCGGGGTGGCGAATTTCGGGACGTGGAAGATCTTGGCGGGAGCGGTCCGGCGAACCCGGCGGGAATAGAGGTCGACGAAGGTCTTTTGAATCGCGACCGACTCCAGGGATGGCGCCGTGTCGGGCACAACGAGTTGCACGCCACACGCGCACCGGGCGCACGTCGGCGGGCAGGCGCCGTCCGGCAGCGTGTCTTGAACGCTGGTACACGGCTCCGGGCGCACCAGGGCTTCGAGACCTGTTGCGTCGATCACCAGGAACCCGAGTACCAGCAGGAACAGAATGCGCCGCACCGTCATTGTGTATAGCACGTGGGCGTTCCACTTACAATCGGTCTACATTGCTTTCGGGAGAAGGAAGAAGACGAGGTAGGGCTCAAACGTTTTTTCCCACGTGAGATGAACGACATGAGATTGAACCATCGCGTGGCCCGTCATTTCACGAGGAAGTGGTGGGTATCCCTTTCGTTCTCGTTGCAGATGTAGTCGATCAACTCTGAATCCGGCAGGAGATGCTGCTTCAACGTCGTTGTCCAGGGCTTCGTGTAGGCCTTCGGATCGTCAACGGTGATCGAGATTTCCAGATTGCCGAAGTCGATTCGACGGAAGCGTTCGGTGATCGTGCCGGCTTCGGTCAGGGGGCTGCCCTTCGCGTCCAACCACACTCCGTCCCGGAAGCCGCTGGTCCGCACGACGAGTACGTCACCTTCCCAGGTACCCGAGGAGTAACCGGCCCAGGACGGTTGCGGATCGACCGGCAGCGGCCGGCCGTCGGTGAAGATCTGGCGGTACGAGGCATTACGTTCGTTGAGGATGACGATCAGCTCCGGCGTCTGGACGACCTTTCTGAACAGCGGCGTCGTGTGCATCCGGACGATGCCGGTCGGGAGACAGTGGGCCTGCGGATCGTCCTTGCGAATATCGGCGGTGCGCTTCGCGGCGAGTTCGGCCGCCCACGGTTGATACGGCAGCCCGCCCGGCACGTGCCATCCGATGTCGAGGAACTGCTCGCTGATCTGCATGTCGTCGCAGCCGTTCGGCGGACACGGGCGTGTCTTCTCCGCTCCCCACAGCCCTGACAGGTCGGGCCGGCCGTTGCGATTCCTCGGCGCCGGCGCATTCATGGTCGGCTGACCATCAGCAGTTCGGGGAATGCCAGCGGTCGGATGTTTCACCCACTGCCCGTGCAGCGGCGACGACATCAGGCAGATCACTGCCACGACGGTTATGCGCTTCACAGTGACCTCGCCATCGCGGGGATTGTAGCGCGGCCGCCAACTGATTTCCGCGCGGCCGCAATCGCCACCTCCCATGTCATTCACTGCCGGTCGCGGAGCCGGTCGCTTCCAGATTCACTGCTGTTCGTGGCGAATCGTCAATGCGTTGGGCACTTCCGAGGACTTCTGGATCTCGCCAGTCGGAACGGAGGGACTGACTCTCAAAGCGCAGAGCCACGCGCGAAGGAGCCGGTCATCAAGACGGCATCAGACCATCCGACATGCCAATGACAGTGTCCCTGACTGTCTCCGGACGTGAAGTGACGGTCGACGTGCCGCGCCGTAGGCAAGCCATGCCTCCCTGCACCCTGTCGCGCCTGGATCGACTTGACGTCAGTGACAGTCTGCAGCAGCCCGGGCGGAGTGACATTGGGACCGCGATCCGGCCGTTCACCACGGCGAGCCAGGACCTTGACGCTCGGGGCGTCAGGCGTAGCGAAGCAGGAGCCCCGCGGCGAGGCAGACAATCATGCCGGCGAGCGTTATGGCGGCGACGCGGCGAAACCGCGGGGCACCGAACGTGATGGCGAGCGTGATCTTCGTGACACAGTTCGCGAGCACGCCCATCGCGATCGCGGTGCCGGCCACCGTTGCCGCGGTGCCGGCGTTCGCGCTCGTGACCATCGACACCGTCAGCGCGTCGACGTCGGTCAGGCCGAGGATCGCCGCCGACGCGACGAGTCCGGCGTCGCCAATGGCGCCTCGCACCCAGGATGTCACCACCAGCACGACCTGGAAGACCGCAGCCATCTGCAGCGCCGGCATCAACTGCAAGGGATTCCGGGGACTTTCCGCGGACGTCGATGTGTCGTCGCTCCTCCAGTAGACGAGCAGCGCGCCGACACCCACCGCAAACGGTGCGGCGAGCAGCGGGGCGAGTGCCATGGCGACATCGCGGTTCAACACCGCGGTCGCGATGAGCACCCGCGGGAACAGCATCGTGCATGCCGCGATGGTACCCACCCCCAGCGCACCGGACAGCCCCGCCTGCCGACGGCTGAGCGTCGCGTACGTGAATGTCACGCTGGTCGATGACACCATGCCGCCGAGTAGACCGGCGAGCGGATAGCCGCGAGTCTGTCCGGCCAGTCGCTGCGCAAGGTAGCCCGCGAAGCTCACGCCGGAGAAGAACAACACGAGGATCCAGAGCGCCCGCGGGCGAATGCCGCCGAACGGTCCGAACGGTCCCGCCGGTAGCAGCGGCAGGATCACGATCGCCATCACGCCGAAGCGCGCGGCGGCCTTCAATTCGGCGTCGTCAATCTGCGCCACGAGGGTGTGGAGCCGTGACTTCTCGATCAGCAGCAACGTGGTGATTGCGACGACCGCACTCGCGAGCGCGATCTCGCCTCTGCCCGCGAGCAGGCCTGCTGCGATGACCACCATGGCGGCGACCTCGGTCGTGGCATCGATGTCGCGCCGGCTCGCCGCGACGTAACCGGCGATCACGAGCCCGCCGACGGACGCCACCAGCAGCGCCGAGACAGCGGTCGCGCCGATCGACGACAAGTGGCCGGCGATGCCGGCCACGCCGCCAATCATGGTGAACGTCCGCACCCCGCCGAAGCGTGCCCGGGCGCCTGACGCATGGCCCGAGCGCTGGCGCTCCACGCCGACGCACGCGCCGCCGAGTGTGGCCACGGCGAGCCCGGCGAGCCCGGCGAGCCCAAGAGCGTCAACCATCTCGCGTCACGACTCCTGAAAGGCCGCTCTCTCGACGAGGCGGCCTCGCCGAAAGTCCCACCCTTGCGAGATCGCAGCGGCATTCGAACGACCGCATGCCTTCATCCGTTGCCCTGAACTCCCGACTCGCCACTATAGAGCAATGGATGGGAAATCAGGGTGTCCCCTGCAATTCGACGATCAGCGGGCTGACGGGCGCTCATTCGAGGGCGCGCCGGTGCTCCGCCCGAACGATGTCCCGGCGACCTTCGGCGGTGTTCGAAATCCAGCGCCTCTGGCTCGTGTCCGACGGGCAGGCTCATGACGCCGGGCGCCGCGGCTCCCGGGGTGTGTGGATTTTTCCGCACGGAGCGCGGAAAAGTCCAGCACCCGTCTTCGATCACCGGGGAATCCTTACGGCTCCACAACCAGAATCGACCTGTTCACCCGGTTGACCGGTCGGCAGCGCGGCACCTGGTTTGCTCAGCCACATAGCGATCTCCACCGCTGGTTCGGAAGGCCGAAGATGCGGGACGAAGGGACCGAGGCCGACCTGGCTGAACGGTTCGAGACAAATGCGCTGGCTGGTCAGGTGGGTGTGTCGCGCAAGTGGTGGAACTCGATGGAGTGAACAGATGGCTTCACATATCGCTCTCATCGTCGGTTGCCTCCTCATGACCTCGATCAGTCTCGCGGGACAGACTCCGCCGCCGACGCGTGGGACGATGGCGCTCGAAGGGACGACCGACAAGGTGTACGCCGCGCTCCATGTCGTGGTTGTGAAGACGAGGGACGGCGTGGAACACATGATCCATTTCACCAAGGATCTCGTGCTCCATGGCGGAAAGGGTCCCGGGGCTGACGCCTTCGTGGGACTCGAGGAGGGCACGCCGGTCGTGGTGCACTACACCGTGACGAATGCTGCTGAGACCGCGGTGGAGGTCGATCGAGTGGGCGACAAGGGGCTCCAGACGACCGAAGGCCTGGTGGTGGGAATCGATCGGCGCCGCAAGCGAATCACGATCCAATATGCCAACGGTCAGCAGGAAGTGATGCAGCTCACGCCAACCGCGGCGGCAGAGGCGTCGCGAGATGTCGATGAGGTCCCGGGTTCCCGTGGCGCGACCAAGGTCGTTGTCTACTACACGGACGAGGCCGGCCAGAAGGTCGCGCACTATTTCAAGAAGACGTCATGACGGCACATTAGACAGGTGAGACGACTGCCTTGATGGGAAGAAGGAGAGAGGGACGCAGAATGACGATGACAAGATTTAGCAGGCCTGTGATCGGGACGCTCGGGTTCACGCTCGGCGCGAGCGTGCTGCTGCTCACTGGATGCAACACGACTGTCGAGAAGCAGCCGGCAGCCCCACCCGCGACCTCCGCACCGCCGGCGGAAGCGGCCGTGGCGCCCGTCGTGAGTATCAATGCACTCATGGTGACGTGGATCGACAACTCCGCACATGTGCTGTGGAACGTCGAAAAGCCGGCGCGCGCTCCCAAGAGCGACGCGGACTGGCTCGAGATTCAGGAACACGCGACGCAGCTGGCGGCCGCAGGAACCTTGATTCAACTCGGCGGCACCGGCCAGGCCGACCCGGGGTGGGTCCGGCAGACGGGGTGGAAGACGCACTCGCGCACCTTGACGACAGCGGCGCTGGACGCTCTCCAGGCGGCAAAGGATAAGAACCTCGAGATGCTCGTGAAAGCCAACGGAGTCCTTGTCCAATCGTGCGAGAGCTGCCACAAGGAATTCAAGCCGGAGCTCCCAAGCGAAGGGATTGTCCACCATCCGCCGCACGAGCACTGAAATCGACTGAGGTCGCGGGCGTCGAGCTTGATGCCCTAGATCGCGGACATCGTCGGGCCACGGACGATGTCCGCGAAGTGTCGTCTGATCGTCGGGACATGCCTCTGCAACATGGGGACGGCCGCCGCCGAGCGCCTCGAATCGCAGCCGGCCAGCGCGCGGCGCTCGGCCTGTCCGATGCCGTGCCAAACGCTTCCGGCTAGTCGACCCGGCGCAGCGCCGGGCTGAAGCCCGCGACACCCGTGACGACGATCACCAACGCGCCCGCCGCGCCGAACAGCAGGGCTGGATCGAACGCGCTGGCTAAGCCAGCCAGGAAGTAGGACGCCGGCGACAGACCGACCGAGGCCAGCATCACAATACTCATCAGGCGGCCCAGAATCGCGTGAGGTGTCTGGGCTTGCAGCGCCGCCGTGGCGATTACGCTCACCAAGGTCGAGGCACAGGCCATGAGCGCGAGCACGACGCCCGCCGCGGCGACTGTTGGCGCGTACGCAAGAAGAATCAGCAGGACGCCGATCAGAGCGTTCACGGCCAGCAACAGGACGCCCCGGTGACGTACACGGCGACGCGATCCCGCCAGGAACGCGCCGACGAGCGTACCGGCCCCTGAGGCCGACAGCATGAAGCCAAGACTCACGCTGCCGGCAAAACGTACCCGCGCCAGGCTGGGAATGCCGACGGCGAGAGGGCCACTGGTCGCAAAGCTCAAGGCGGCGATCAGCAGCAGAAAGGCCCGCAGCGCCGGGTCGCGCATGCAGTTGCGCAGCACCGCCATGATGTGGCCGGGAGTCGCGGAGTCCGGCCCGGAGAGATGGGTGTGGGCTGACCCACGCGCGGGCGCCCTCTCGATGGGTCGCAGCATCAGCGCAAACGCCGCGCCTGCCAGCGCGTTCGCCACTGCGCTGACCCCGAAACCCGCGCCGAGACCCGCTGTGGAAATCAACGCACCGGCGGGAGTCGGCGCGATCAGGGCGCTGACTCGAGACGTGCCCTGAACGACGCCGTTGACGGTGGTCAGCCCGTCGTCGCCGACGATGCTTGGAACGATGGCGATCCACGCGGGACCCGAGAGGGCGTCGAGCACGCCGAAGACGAGCGCGATTGGGTAGAGCTGCCAGAGTTCCGCGAGACCGGCGGTCACGAGCACCGCCACGGTCGCAAGCAGGAAGGCCCGCGCGACACTGGTGAGCAGGAGGACTCGCGCTGGCGGCATGCGGTCGCTGAGCGCGCCGCCGACGAGCATGAGCGACGCGCGCGGCAGCGCGGCGACCGTGAGGAGGCGGCCCAGAGTCGCGTCGGAACCACTGACCTGGAGCACCACCCAGGGCAGGGCGACGGCGAAGAACTGATCGCCGAATGACGACGCGGCCGCAGCAGTCCAGAGGAGGCGGAACGCCGGTTGGGAAAGAAGCGGCCGGATCGCCGCACGGCGCGGGGAGCCGTCCGGGTCCTTTGATTGCGAGTTCATGCTGTTGCAGGTATATCCTGAGTCTCGCTGAGCCGGAACCAGGCGTTCAGGAATTTTTTCGAAGCGCGGGTGTCGCGTACTCAGTCCTTCCCCACGCACGGACCCCATCAGTCACGGGCCCACGCGCCACGAAGTCGCCGGGACCGGACCAGAGACGCTCGCGGCTGGGAGTCTTCCCGCAGTGGTGCGGAATATTTCGCGACCGATCCGGAGGTTCGGCTTGCTCCCGTGGGGGCGATGACCGCCGTCATGAGGCGGTCTGCTTCTTGCGAAGTCGCTTCCGTGCCCCCCACGGTTCGCGAGGTGGACTCATCGACTGTGCTCGGCATCCCTGGCTTCAGGTTTGCCGATCTCCACGATCCGGCTCGACTTGCTTTGCTGCACGAGCGATTCTGCGAAGACGTGCAGACGGCCGATCCGGCTTGCTGGGCCGGTTGGGATGCCTATCGGCGAGCGCCCGATGCGTCTCGTACGCCGGAGCTGCTGTCTGCACTCCTCCTCACCATGGCGCCATACGTGGGTCGATTCGTGGCCCGCTTGTTTCAGATCGAGCCGCAGGCGCAGGCCGTCCGCCGCGCCACGTCGGGCGAGGACCATCTATTCCGCTTCAAGGTCGACTTCGTCCGCCGTCGCGCGTGGCCCTTGACGAAAGCGGGCACCCCGGTGGAGTCGACGCCTGACGACGACGAGCTGGCGGAGCGACTGATCGCCGCTGCGCTGACCACGGACAGAGAACTGGCGATCGCACGAGCCGGCTGCGCGCTGCTCGATCGCGAACAGGCTCTCGAGCGGCACACCGACCGCGCCGCGGAGGCCGCTCAGGTGTGGCGCGAGATCGAGGCGCTGAAGCGCTGGTGCGCCGCCCGGCTGCGCCACCCCGCCTATCGCCACTGGGTCGTGTTTCGTTTGCCCGAGCCAATGAACTACTGGGGTCTGGTGGATGTGAATCGCTCGGACCCACTGTTGCCCGAGGCCCTGCAGGGCCCGGATGAACGACTGCGCCGGCGCGACGGCTTCACGTTGACCGACGCGCGCATGTCGCCGCGAGCCGTGCTTGGTGAAATTCACTACTGCGTGCTCTGTCACGATCGCGACAAAGACTCCTGCTCGAAGGGGCTTCTCGACAAGACTGGCGCCGCGATCCTCAATCCCCTGGCCGTCCCGCTGCACGGCTGTCCACTCGACCAGAAGATTTCCGAGACGCACGCGCTCAGGAAAGCGGGCGATCCCATCGCGGCGCTCGCGATGGTAATCCTCGACAACCCGATGTGTCCGGGCACCGGTCACCGGATTTGCAACGACTGCATGACGTCGTGCATTTATCAAAAGCAAACGCCAGTCAACATTCCGCAGATCGAGACCGGCGTACTCACCGACGTGCTGGCGATGCCGTGGGGCGTCGAGATCTACGGCCTGCTCACGCGATGGAATCCGTTGAACGTGCGCCGGCCCTACGCCCTGCCCCGCAACGGCAAGCACGTGCTCGTCGTCGGCCTCGGGCCCGCTGGGTATACGCTGGCGCACTACCTCGTCAACGAGGGCTTCGGCGTGGTCGGCATAGACGGCCTGAAGATTGAGCCGC
>JBDTVS010000114.1:0-12737 GCA_040007095.1 Acidobacteriota bacterium | reverse complement strand
TGTCGACCTGCACTCAAGTGCAGGTCGACAGCCGGTTGCGCCGGTTTCTCGTCGTCCCGCACTGCGCTCCCTCTCGAGCCGCGAACCCGGCCGTGACCTGTCGGCCCGCCTCTCATCTCCGGGCGACGTACGTGGAGCAGCAGGATCGCGTCGCACAGGAGCGGCGCGTGACGCAACTCGCGCGCTTTCGCTTGGTCAAACGGTTGCGCGCGGCCGGGCGCAGCGCCCAAGCCATCATGCGCGAGACCGGGATCGGCCGGTGCTACGTGACGAAATGGATCCGGCTGGAGGAGCTCCCCGAACGCAACCGCATGGAACCGCGCGTCGGCATGCCCGAGTTCTACCGCGCGTATCTGATGCGACGCTGGGCCGAAGGCTGCCAAAGTGTCCGCGTCGTGATGGCCGAAATCCAAGCCCTCGGCTATGTCGGATGCTACGGCGGCTTGGCGCGGCTGCTCGCGCCGTGGCGACTACACGGCCCGACCCCCGAGAATCCGGCTATCGGCGGCGTACCTGTCGCCAGCGTATTCTCGCGACACGTCTCGCCCCAAATTGCCGCGGCGCTGCTGGGGCAACCGCGCGCCCTCTTGACCGAACGCCAAGCAGACACCGTGGATGCGCTGAAAGCCCACTGTCCGGGTGTCACGACCATGCGCCGGTTGATGTTGAGCTTCCGCACGATTCTGCGGGTCGGCAAGGTGCGGACCCTGCACCAGTGGATGGTGCGGGCGCACGCGACCCAGATCGCCGCGCTCCAACGCTTCGTACGCAAACTGCGCCAGGATCTCCGCGCCGTCGAAGGCGCCGTGCGGGAGCGCTGGAGCAACGGGCCCGTCGAAGGGCACATCAACCGCCTCAAGATGTTGCGGCGGCAGATGTACGGCCGGGCCGGCGTCGAACTCCTCCGCGCGCGCTGACGCATCTTCGATGAAGTCCTTCCGAGCGTACTCGTTGGTCACGATTGCCGCCGACCTGGGACGTCTGGAGTGTGGCCGTTTCCCCACATGGTCGTCTGATCACACGGATCGGCCTCGGCGACCGCTCCCTGCGACGACGGCACGCGGCCTCAGCCGGTCCCGTGATGACGCACCGTGCCTCATCCGCCGGCGACCTGAGACATATCCTAGCCGGCCAACGCTTCATTGCACCAGCGTATGCGCTCCGACACACCTGCACCAGAGAAGCGGCAGACCCGTCGTTTGACATTTCAGATGTTGTTACGGTAATGTGTACGTATGTTACGTTACAATATACGTCACTGGAGATGGAGCGATGGCAACCCGGACTGAGCGCTTTGAAATGCGCGTCGACGAAGAACTACTCGAACGTTTAGACGAATGGCGCGGCAAGCAGGACGACGTGCCATCACGCGCGGAGGCTATGCGGCGGCTTGTTGACCTCGGCCTTGGCCCAACAGGGCGGGCGGTGAATTTTAGTGACGGCGAGAAGCTAATCATGGTCATGCTGCAAGACTTCGCGAAAGGCTTGAAGCTCAAGAGCGGAGAAATAGATTTCGACTTCGTGACTGAGGTGCTCTACGGCGGACACTATTGGGCGCCGACATGGAAGATGACGGGCCTCTTCCATAATCACGTTGACAAACCCGAAGAGGTGACGTTCGTAGTAAACACGCTCGACATGTGGGACTCGATGGAGATGACCTACGCGGCCCTGTCAGCCGACGACAAAAAAGTCTTGGCTAAAGCGGTTCATCATGAACACGTCCGCTTCCCCGGCTTCGATGGGAACGAAGAGGCTACGTACCTCGGCATTGCGACATTTCTGATTGAGAAAATGGACCGGTTCACACGGTTTAGAGGCCGTGAGCTGAATTCCCATGCATCCACGGTGGGAAGGCACCGGCGAATGCTCGGCGTTTTCCTTCCGATGCGCGCGACATGGCATGGCGGTCAACTAAGTGCACAACAGTTGACGAAAATATTGAAGAGCGCAGACATGAGAGAGAACTGAAGACGGAAGGTCCTATTTTTGGACGCCCAAATCGCCTGATTTCATTGGCCCGATTTGACGTCTCGAAACTTACCCTTTGTGCGACGTGGCCGGGGCATCCTTTAAAATCTGGGATTTGTCGCTACAGAACGTTAGCTTTCCCGCGAAGCAATCAGCGGCAGGCCCATGGAGACAATGAACTATGGACGTCAAACGCACGACAGAGATATCGAGCAACATCAGCCGTGGGTGCGAGCACTGCGGCTACAGTGTTGGAGGCGGTGACGACCGCCTCTCCGACAGCATCAATCACTTCATTGAGACACATGGGTATCGAGTGCTTCACGTAGGCACTGAAACCGACCATGGCCCAGACGGGAAGCCATGGCACAACACGGTCGCGGTTCTTGGCCATGACACCCCCCCGCCAGTCAGACCCCCGCCGACAGTTGTAATTCAGCACCATGACAAATAAAAAGACGGAGTGTAGAACGTCAGCGCCAGTCTTGCGCCCCGTGCCAGATGTGCAGGATTTCGACAATTTCTTCGGTGGAACGGTACACAACCACGTAAGGCGGGCTGACGAGTTCGCGGGTTCCCTTCACTTCTCCGGGTCGGCCAATGCCGGGGAACGTCGCCAGTTGTTCAATGCTGTCGATAACAGCCTGAGCGACATTTCGGGCTGCGGTAGGGTTGTCTTGCTGGATGCGTTTAACGGCGGCTTCAAGTTGGTCGGACGCTTCGGTTGTCCACCGAATGAGCCTCACGAATGAAACAGCCGGTCGATACGGTTCAGCACGTCCTTGTGCTCTACCAACTCGCCACGGTCGGCTTGCTCGATGCCTCTTTGTACTCCTGCGATGAACCGGGCCTGATTTTCGAGCATGCGGGCAACAGTGTCTTTTACCAGTTGCTCGGCGTCCTTGCCATTGGCAGAGGCCACTTGCTGGAGCCGCGTTTCAACGTCGGGCGAGAAATGTACTTCCATGGCCTCAGACTAGGGGAAAACCGGCTCTGAAGCAACGCCCTTAAGCGAGGTCTAGCCGCTTGAGTTTCATGCGATTGGTCCGGACACGGGCAAGGTCGTACTGCGCTTGCTGCACAAGCCAGCCTTCGGCGCTGCCGCCAAACACCTTGGACAACCTCACGGCCATTTCCGGCGAGATGCCGCGCTTCCCGTTCACAAGTTCCGACAAGGTGGGACGGGTCTGGGCGCGCCGTTCAGAAAGTAGACCAATCGCCGCTCGGAAAGTAGACCACCTGAGGGGGCTGCCGTTTCTTCGGTGCACCGCATGGAGAGCATCAGGAATCGTGGGGTGTGTGGCTGGACGGCGACACCGCCCCCGGACGGAATAGCGGATACCACCGTCGAAACGTCGCTTCCAGCGATCCATTGTCGCCGCTCACCTGAAACCGCGTAAATCTGGACGGTGCTCGCCACGACGTTCGTGCCGTTGATCTGTTTTCTTGTTTTCTTTGATCGAAAAAAGCACGGGGTGTGGGCGGTGTGGGAAACCGCGTGCTGTGCGGTTTTCCATGCCGTCCACGCCCTCTTCGTTGCTGGCCTGGGGGAAGGTGATGGCGTAGTCTGGACAGACTGGGGTGAGGGCCCGGACTGATCCTCCGGACCCTCGTGACCGCCTCGGGCTCCAACACGCCGAGGCCGTCCTGCCTGTTGTGCCACGGTTTGGGCTGTACGTCCAGTCGGAGCGGATCGCCGCTGTTCCGACGCCGTGGACACGCCCCTTCGCCAGAAAACCTGCCGGTGCTGTCATCGGGTCTTCGCGATCTGCGTGGCCTGTGATCGCGGTCACGCGTACTGCTCACCGGGCTGTCGCGCCCTCGCGCGCGGGCGCTGCATTGACGCGGCGCGCCGCCGGCACCGTCGCAGCCCCGAAGGCCGCCTCGATCACCGCGATCATCAACGCGCGTATCGCGCGCGCGTGAGGGATCAGACTTCCCACCCCCCCGTGCCACCCGGCACACTGCTCGCTGACACGTCGACGGATCGATTGCCGACCGCGCCCCTGGTGGGCGCGTTGCGCTGTGTGGTCTGTAGCCGCGAGAGCGCGTGGCTCCTTCCCTCGCCCTGGCCGGTCCGTCGCGTGTCCCTGGAGGGTCCTCATGATCACGCCCGAGCAACACGCGGAGATTCGCCGCCTCTATTACGGCGAACACTGGAAAGTCGGCACCATCGCCACCGCGCTCGGCGCCCACCATGACACCGTGCGGGCGGCAATCGCCGACACGCAGGCCGTGCGGCGCGGCACGTGTCGCCCGACCGCCCTCGACCCGTACCTGCTGTTCGTACGCGACACGCTCGTGCAGTATCCGCGGCTCCGCGCCACGCGCCTGTACGAGATGGTGCGCCCCCGGGGCTACACCGGCTCCGTCGTCCAGTTGCGGCGGATCGTGCGGACGCTCCGGCCGCAGGCGGTGCCGACCGTCTACCGCCGGTTGACCACGCTGGCTGGGGAAGATTATGGTGAGACCGGCGTTATGGTAAGTCGAGCGTTCGGTCGTTACTGAGGTCCCATCCTGATTCGTCGTTTTCATTTCGTGGTCCGCTGGCGCTTCCCATAATTCCTCCTGTCGGGCGAGATGGTTCATCGCCCCAGAGGAGGAGTCCATGTTCGCTCGTTACTTCTGGCGCCAGCAGGTCGATCAGTATCGCGCGTCGCGGCACAAAGCTCGCATCGATCACGTTGCCGGTTCCCTGGTGGCCCAACGCTATCTCGATGACGTCGTGGCCGATCACCTTCGTGAGTGGCTGCGGTTGACGACGTACTTCGATACGAAGGGCGTGCCGTTACCGTCAGGCGTGCGCGCGTCTGCCGTGCAGGATTACATCGCGCAGCGACCCGGTGGTCGGAGTGCGCCTCGCCTGCGCTTCGTTCGCGCGTCTGCACGCCTCTTTCTTGAAACGGACGCGGCCGGCCACTGTCGTCGCCGAATCGGGGGCGCGCCAGCACACCCGATGAGCGCGTGGTTGGCGCCCATCGCGGACGCCTACCGTGTCTTTCTCGGTCACCACCGGGGTCTCGCGGTCCGCACCGTGCACAAGCGGATGTGGCATCTCGCCCAGTTCGCCGCATTCGTCGATCAGGTCGGCGTGCGGACCCTCGCCGGCCTCCAGGCCGCACACATTCAGCAGTTCTTGACGCAGTTTCACCGGCACGCCCCGGCCACTCGCCTGACCACTGGTGTCAGCCTTCGCAGTTTCCTGCGGTGGGCCTATCAGGAGAGCCTGCTGCCGACCGACCTGCGCGTCGCCGTGATCGCGGGTCGCCACAGTCGCCATGCCGGACTGCGCGACGTGCTGAGTGAGGAAGAGATCACCGACCTGGTGATGGCCGTGGATCGGTCTTCAGCGATCGGGCGGCGAGATTACGCCGTGCTGTTGCTGGCCGCGCGCTACGGGATGCGTCCTTCGGACATTCGGCGGCTGCAGGTGGACCAGGTGCAGTGGCGCGCCGGCGTGATCGCGATTCGGCAAGCCAAAACGGGCGGTCCGCTGACGCTACCGCTGCTGCAAGACGTCAGGGATGCGCTGATCGCGTATCTGCGCAACGGGCGCCCTCCGACGCACGCCCGCGAGATCTTCATTCGGCATCGTGCCCCGTTCGAGCCATTCGTCGCGGCGAATAATCTGTCCACGATCATGCGCACGGCCCTGCGCCGGGTCGGTCTGGCGCAGCGACCCGGTCGTCGTGGCTTGTATCTGTTCCGGCATACCTTGGCCACCCGCCTTCTCGCGGCGGAATGCCCCATCAAGACGATCGGCGACGTGCTCGGCCATGTCTCGACGGACACGACGATGGAGTACGCGAATGTGGATCTCCAGGCGCTGCGGAAGGTCAGTCTCTCGGAAGCGGAGGTGCAGTCATGACGACGCGTCCGCCGCGCTCCTCTCCTGCCTTTTCCTCCCCCCTCGCGTCGGCTCTGCAACGCTTTCTCGAGGGCAAACGGGCCGCCGGCTACCGCTACGATGCGGAAGCGCAGGCGCTCGGACTCCTCGATCGGTTTCTCGAGGGGCACGTCGCCCCTGACGATCCGGTCATCTCCTTCGACGTGATTCGGGACTTCGTGGCACGGCGAGGACACGAGTCCGACACGACGCGCGGACATCGGTTGAGCCTCATTCGGCAAGTGTGTCGCTTCCTGGCCCTCGAGCAACCGCGCACCGCGGTACCCGGTCCGCGGTTTCTTCCCATTGTTCGCGGCCGCTTCCTGGCTCGCGTGTTGAGTCGGGAGGAAGGCCGTCGCTTTCTTCACGCCTGTCAGACCGTTCCCATCGCGTCCTGGGCGCCCCTCCGACCGACGACGCTCGGGACGGCCCTGGTGCTGCTGTACCTCACGGGCCTGCGGGCCGGTGAGGTGCTGCGCTTAACCGACGCCGACGTGGATCTCGACGTCGGCGTCCTGCGGATTCACGACACCAAGTTTGGCAAATCCCGCTGTGTCCCGGTGGCGGCCGATGTCGCCGGGCATCTGCGCCGCTGCCGCGCCGCAGTGACCGCTCATCTCGACAGCCGCCTTCCAGATGCGCCGTTCTTTCCGACGGCGGCCCGCTGTCGATACTCCATCAGTGCGCTCCGCGCCGCCTTCCATCAGGTCCTCGACGCGGCCGACATCCCTCGCCGGAGCGGTGGGCACTCGCTCCGGTTGCATGATCTCCGACACTCATTCGTCGCGCTTCGCCTGCTCCTGTGGTACGAGCAGGGCGTCGATCTCAATGCACGACTGCCCATCCTGGCGACCTACTTAGGACACGTCGGCTTGAGCAGCTCCCAACGCTATCTGCAGCTGACGCTCGACATGGTCGGTGAGGTCACGCGTCGCCATGCCGCTCGCTTTGGGTACCTCATCACCGAGAGGAGCGCCGAATGACGAGCCCCGATCTCGCCACCTTCGTGACGGGCTATTTCGTGCGCCACCTGGCCGCCGAGCGGAATGTCAGCGCGCACACGACCGCGGCGTACCGCGACACGCTCAAGCTGCTGCTGCGATTTGCGAAGGAGAGCGGCCACCGATCCGTCACGGCCCTTCGGTTCGAGGATTTGACGCCGGCGCTGATCCTGCAATTTCTCGAGCACTTGGAAACCACTCGGCATAACACGATCCGCACGCGCAATGCTCGGCTGGCCGCCATCCACAGTTTCGTGCGATACGTGGCCGACTGCGAGCCCGCCCTCGCCCTTGCCTGCCAGCGGGTTCTCGCCATTCCCCTCAAGAAGACCACGCGTCCGGTGCTCGGCTATCTCACCGAAGCCGAGCTCGCCCACCTCTTGGCACAGGTGGATCGCTCGACGGGGGACGGCGAACGGGACTATCTGCTGCTGGCGTTGCTGTACGACACCGGCGCGCGAATTCAGGAGCTGCTGAATCTGACCGCGACAAATTTTCGTCTCGCCACTCCGCCCTTCGTGCGCATCCAAGGCAAGGGTCGCCGCGAACGGCTCTGCCCGCTGCTCCCACAAACGGCGCGGCTCGTTTCGCAATTCCTTGCGCGTCCGGGACGCGGTGCCGATCCCCACACGCCGCTCGTCTCCAATCATCGGCGCGAGCGATTGACACGTCATGGCGCACGCTACCTGCTCATGAAATATCTCCGTCGCGCTGGCGCGTCCATGCCGAGTCTGAACCGCCGCGGCATCAGTCCTCACACCCTTCGACACACCAAGGCCATGCACTTGCTCCAGGCTGGCGTGCCGTTGATCACCATCAAGGATTTTCTCGGGCACGCCGACGTGAAGTCGACTGAGGTCTACATCCAGATCGACCTGACCATGAAACGCGAGGCGCTCACGCTGGTCGGATCACCCACGCGTCCCGCAGCGAAAGAGCCCCGCCTTCCGAACGACCTCCTCGTCTGGCTCGAATCCCTGTAGGAAATTATGCGGAGACCGGCGCGGCTCATTGGGGCAAAGTGTCAAAAGGATCAACATCGATCCCAGACACACTTACCATAACGCCGGTCTCACCATAATCTTCGCTATGGGAAGCTTCCCATAGCGAAGAGGCACAAGTCGACTGGGGCGCCTTTGGCACCCTTCGCATCGGCCACGGCACGCGGCCGCTCTCCGGCTTTGTGATGGTCCTCTCCTACTCGCGCGCGATCGATGCGCTCTTCACGCTCGACCAGACGCTCGAGAGTTTTCTCCGGGGGCACGTCGCGGCCTTCCAGACCGCTGGCGGGATCGCGCGCACCTTGGTCTATGACAACCTCAAGACCGCCGTGCTCGAACGCCAGGGGAGTGCGATCCGCTTTCACCCCCGCTTACTCGAGCTCGCCGGCCACTATCACTTCGCGCCTCGTCCGTGTACGCCGGGTCGAGGGAACGAGAAGGGCAAAATCGAGCGGCAAATTCAATATCTCCGCCATGCATTCTTTGCCGCCCGGACCTTTCGCGACGTCGACGACCTCAATGCGCAATTTCGGCGGTGGCGCGACGAGGTCGCCCACCAGCGGCCCCATCCCGAGCAGCCCGATCACACCGTCGCGCAGGTCCTCGCCCAGGAGCAGCCGCGCCTCCTCCCGCTCCCGGCGCATCCCTTCGCGACCGACGTGTTGCGCGCCGTGGTCTCCGGCAAGACGCCCTATGTCCGCTTCGATCGGAATGACTACTCGATTCCCCACCGGCACGTCCGCCAGCCCTTGACGCTCCTGGCCAGCGCCACGACCGTGCGCCTCGTCGCCGGGACCGACGTGATCGCGTCCCATGCGCGCAGCTACGACACCGCCCAGACGATCGACGATCGGGCCCATCTGGAAGGCCTGCTGGCGGCGACGCGCCAGGCGAATCCCCAGACCGCGCGCGACCGCCTCCGCCTCGCCGTCCCGCTGACCGCCACGCTCTTCGAGCGGCTCGCGGTGCGGGGCGAGTCCCTCCGCGCCCACACCGGCCGCCTCCTCGCGCTCCTCGACGATTACGGCCCCCAGGAACTCGCCGCCGCGGTCACCCTCGCGCTGGCGCGCGACGCCCTCGGCGCCGGCGCCATCGCGCACCTCCTCGAAACCCGGCGGCGCCACCGCGGCCACCAGCCGCCCGTGCCCCTCGCGTTACCCGATCACCCCGGCGTGCGCGATCTCGACGTCACGCCCCATCGCTTGGAGACCTATGATGCCTTCAGTCGCCCCGACCCCGACGACGACCCTGACCGATAATCTGCGCCGGCTCGGCCTCGCGCACACCGCCGACGACCTCAACGATCTCGTCGCCCGCGCGACCCAGAAGCGCTGGAGCCCCATCGTCCTGCTGGAAACCCTCGCGCAGGCCGAACTGGACGCGCGCGTCCGTCGCCGCGTCGAACGCCAGCTCCGCGACGCGTGCCTCGGGCGCTTCAAAGCGATGGCGGACTGGGACTGGGCGTGGCCCAAGCAGCTCCATCGCCCCACCCTTGAGCGCGTCTTCACGCTCGACTTCCTCAGCAAGGGCGAAAACGTCATCCTTGTCGGCGCCCAGGGACTCGGCAAAACGATGCTCGCCAAGAACCTCGTCCACCAGGCGGTGCTGGCCGGCCACTCCGCCCGCTTTCTCACCGCCGCCGATCTCGTCCTCGATCTCAACGGGCAAGAGACCTCACGTGCGCTCGAACGGCGCTTCCGCGCCTACGCCCGGCCCCACCTGCTCGCCATTGATGAAATTGGCTACCTGGCCTACGACGCGCACGCCGCCGATCTCCTCTTTCAGATCGTGAGTCGGCGCTATGAGCAGCGATCCCTGATCGTCACGACGAATCTGCCCTTCAAGCAGTGGGACACCATCTTTCCCAACGCGTCCTGTGCCGTCGCGCTCATTGACCGCCTCACGCACCATGCGGAGATCATCTCTATTGAAGGCGACAGCTATCGCCGACGCGATGCGGAACTCACCCACAAATCTCGACGGCCCCCGCCCTGAGGCCACCCGGCCCACCGGGTCGGTCCAGATTTACGCGGTTTTTCGTGAGCGCCAACATCCATTGAGCACCTGCGTGCGCACCTCGAGCACGTGCTGCGCGCCGTCGCGAGTCCACCTCATTTGTTGCTGCTTGACCATGCGACGGCTGATCACCTGATTCACGGTCGCTTCCGTCGTCGCCGTCGAAATCGGCATCCCGTAGCGGAGAGCATGCAAAGTTGTGGGGTGGCCCACCGCCAGCTCATCAGCTGCGACCCGTTGAGAGGCTGTCAGCAACGATCTGAGGCCAGATTCTTGGGGAAAGGCACAGGCGAAGGCTCGGCGAACCCCACAACTTTGCATGCTCTCACGGATGATCGACAACGCGCGCCCGACGAAGAGGTGCTACCGATGCGCTCGGCGCTACTGGGATGCCCCGTATCGAACAATCCTCCGGTTTCGAGCCTCGATGAACTCGATACTCCGGCGTCGGTACTCCAGATAGGTGTCAAAATCCTTCGGGACTGAGGGAGTCTTGAAGTCATCGAACGGCATGCAAAACGTCACGCCGGAGTAATCGTCCGTGACGAGATCTTGCAGCAGGAAGAAGTCGACGTAGCCCCTGAAGCTCTCGAACAATGCGAAGAAGTCACGGTACCGCTCCAGTGTCTCGCCCAACCGGCTGGGGTCGTCCAAGCCCTGGTAGTGTCGTCGAATGCACTCGAGTGTGAGGTCGAACCGGTCCGCGATCTTCCTGAGGCACCCGCGGGCCTGGTTGATGGTCCACTTGCCCTCGATCTGGTTGCCCGGAAAGACCATCATTCCGCCGATCGTGTAGCCGATGGTCATAAACGCTTCGTTGTCCTCCGCGGTACAGAACTCGTGATGCACCGCAGCGAATCCCCATCTCGTGAACGAAGGGATAACCGCGTCGCTGGAGAGCCAGAACTCGCCCAGTCCTGAGTGGTGATACAGGTACGCGCCGCGCTTGGCGTCATCCAGATCGAAGCGTCCACCACCCGGCAGCGGCTTGCTCCACAGGAGCTTGTGGTATCGGCGGAGAGTGGGGCTGCAGGCGTCAGGATCCCTCTTCGGGTAGTCCCGCGTGTCGGTCCTGAAGTCGAACGAGGTGTCGATCACCATGCGTCGGCCAATGTTGTCGAACTGACTTGAATTCATAGACCCGCGACACCGAATTTGGCTCTCCCTCATCGTCGGTGCACGGCTCCACCAGCCATAATCGCCGTGACCTGCGCTGTCACGGCGCGTCCGTATCATGCCCCACATGGGGAAAGCGGTCTCGATCGATCTCACGCCTCTGGTGTCGAGTAGCCCTTAAATCGTGGAATCACCGGTTTCTAACCCTTAAACCGTAGAATCATGGCGCGAAATCGTAGAATCCGTTCGACCGCGTGTCGTCGGTGGCGTGCGTCTCGCAGAGGCCGCGGGGAGCGAGATGAGCCACCGGCGCGCGCACCGCTCGGATGGGCGGCACGTGGTGGGCGCCCCGCGGCGCCAGTTGGGCGGCGCGTCCGGCAGCCGGCGATCGAGACGAGGCTGGTCGTCGCGACGTCGTCAGTCGGCCGCTCCAGATCGATGCGTTCGCGGTGCGCGGCCGGTGGTTCTCGTTCGACAGCCAGGTCGACGACCGGTTCCGACGCTCGTTGACGGACGTCGACTGACTGGACCGGGAAGGTCTGACTACGCGCGGCGGTGACTGTCGCTCGCGCGGGGCGAATCGATCGCGACCAGGCCGGTGACGATGACGGGCTTGTGGTCCGGGAAGGCGGCGACGATGGACAGCGTGCCGCCCATGGCCTCGACGTACTCGCGCAAGGTGGAGAGCAGGAGATCGGTCCGCTTCTCGAGCTTGGAGACGCCTTCCTGGCCGATGCCCAGTTTCTTGGCCACGCGCTGCTGCGTCAGCTTGTGAGCCTGGCGGAGCTCGCGGAGCGACATTTCCTCCGCGATGAGCGCCGCGGCGCGCGCCTCGACCTTCTTCCGCCGCGCTGGGCTCAGGGTCCGGATGGCGTCATTGACGTTCCTGGGCATCACGTGTTCCTTTTCAGCCGCTCGAGATGGGCATCCAGCCGGTCGTCGGCTTTACGAATGAGCTGCCTGTAAAATCGCCGCTCACTCACCCCGGCCTTGTCACCGGCGACCAGGAGCATCGCCTTGCGCTGCGGGTCGAAGGCGAAGGCTACGCGCCACACGCCGTCGGCGGCGTCGAAGCGCAACTCCTTCATGTTCGCGTGGCGCGAGTCCTTGAGCGTGTCCACACGCGGGCGGCCCAATTGCGGGCCGAGGTGCTGGAGCAGCCGCGAGAGGGCGAGGATTTCAGACTGGACGTCTTCAGGCAGCACTTGAAATTCCGGCCAGAACTCATCGCCGATCTCAACGGTCCATCTCATATGGCCAACAGGCATGCCCCGCATCACGGCCGCCGTCCATGCGGATCATCACTCCGCCGAGTATGCTCTACAGTGCATATGCTGTCAAGTGCATGTCCTCAGGGTCAATGAAACGTGCACGCGTAGCAGTCACGATGGTGACCTCACATCTGCGAATCTGATCTACGCGGACGTAGGTTGTCGAGTAGCCTTACCGTGTGGACTGGCGACACCTCGCGGCCGTGAAGCGGTGTACTGGGCGTGACCAGCGGCGTCGAAGGCGATCGGGCGATGCCTAGTCAGATCGACGTGCTCGCGATCGCGCGTTGCGCGCGCGGCAGGTCCCGCCAGCGGATCCTGATCACGGAGCCGCCGCTGCCCGACCCGCCCGCGCATGGCTGCGTCTCGATCCCGGCCTCTCGCCGATGGGCGGGCGGGCGGTAGCCGTGGCCCGCCCGCCGATCGAGATCGATCGGGACAAGCTGCGAGCGGCCCTCCGCACGCTGCCGGACGA
>JBDTVS010000113.1:0-17911 GCA_040007095.1 Acidobacteriota bacterium | reverse complement strand
GATCTGCAGACAAGACAGGCACCGTACCTGGGCAGAATTCTCGAGTCGACCAATGAGAAAGCGTATGCTGCTGCGGTCGATGCGTACGTGACGTCTGCGATGGAGTGGTATGGTCGGTTACTGACGCAGCTGCGAGTGCCGTGGCCATCGCTGGCAGAGGATCTAACGGCTTCGTTGGTCTCCTGGGTCTATGAAGAGCACGGCGTCGCGATGGACGTCACCATCTCAGTAATCGAACGAACGAACGCCGTTACGCTCAGCTTTTCGAGCCAACCCGACGAAGATCCATGGGACGCCATTGAACGCCTCCGAATCGACGCTTTGCGAGCCGAGAGAGAGATTTTGGCGGGACTCCCACGATCTGGACGCGCTCTCAACGACAGCGTCGTGAAGTCCCTCCGCCGCGGTGCGAGGTGGTGGGTCGAACATCACATCGTCGGGACATCAAAGCGTCAACTAGCGGTCGCTTACCGGGAACAGCAGTTGAAGAATGGGAAGAAGCGAAGCGGTGAGACTGACGACAGAAGACAAGTTCAGAATGGGTTGAGCGAAGTCGAGCGAGTTCTGGGCCTGGACATCGCCCTCGTCGTTCGCGTCGCCCCCCCTGTGGGGAAAGAACGCCTACCAATGTAAAACAACGCCCACAGGTGTGGGCGTTGTCCTGCCTTTTGAACGTCGGTTCTCCCACACTTCACGCGCCCTGGCGTCTGCCTCATGATGCGTTTCATGAGCACCGCAGCAACCTACCGCGAACAACAGAGCCAACCCGCAACCCCGACGCGGCTCCTGCGTAAGCCCGTCGTCCTGGAACGCCTCGGATTCTCCGACACGACGTTGTGGAGACTCGAGCGCTCCGGCCAATTTCCCAGATCGATTCGCATCTCGGCGAACGCCGTTGCCTGGCGAGAGGCCGACATCGAAGAGTGGATTCGCCAGCGGGTACAGGAACGCGCCTAAAACGGCGCGAGGCCGGCGCCTGGGGCGACACGGCCTCGAAAACGATCGCATCTGGGAGGATGCGACCGAATGAACAGCATAACCGGAAACCGCGACCGTCAACAACTTGATCTCGAACTCGACGAACGAGCCCTTCGATCGGCCATCTGGATCGGCATCCGCGAGGCTCAGCGGCTCGGATTACACAGCGTCGCCGGACAACTCAGCGCGATCTTCGTCTTCGTCGACGGTCTTCGCGAACTTCGCGAGCGGGCCGCATGAGCCGCGACCCGATCGACGCGATGATCATCGAAGAGCTCGCGTATTCCGAGGCTGCGCTCACCGACTGGGTGGCCTCACTCACAGCCGACCGCACCATCTGGCACGAGCTCGCCCAACAGGCCATGCACGCGTTGCACGAGGCGTACATCGAGAAGCGCCGCGACAAAGCCACCATCCAACGGCTCCGCAAGGAACTCCGCCGCTACATCTCAGCGGCCGTCCAGCAGAACGGGCGTGCGGCATGACGACCGCGCTCACGTCCGTCGATATTTTCGGACCTGCACGGGTGGGGCCAGCGATCGCCGAAGCCCGCACGGATGCGAGCCACGCGCAGCGTTTCGCTGAAGCCTACGGCGGGATTCAGGTCGTGCACAACCATCGCCGAAATAATTGGCTCATCTTCCAGGATCCCCTCTGGCGACCTGACACCGATGGCGCGATCTACCGGCTGGCCCTCGAGTTTGTACGGGGCCGGCAAGCGAGTGCCCTCGATTTGTCGGACCTGAAGCTCAAAGAGCGCGTGCTCAAGTTCACGATCGCGGCGGAATCCAAGCCGAATCTCGATCGGCTCGTGAGTCTCGCGAAGAATTTCCCACCCATCGCCGACGCGGGCGACCGTTGGGACTGCGACGACTGGCTCACGGGCGCGCCGAACGGCGTACTTGACTGGCGCACCGGTCGCCTCCGACCCGGCGATCCAGCCGACCGCATCACAAAGAGTCTCGGCGTGCCGTTCGACCCGGCGGCGACGGCGCCGCGCTGGACCCAGTTCATCGACCAGGTGTTCGACGGCGACCGGGAGCTGATTGGATTCATCCATCGGTATCTGGGCTATGCGTGCACGGGCATCACCCGTGAGCAAGTGCTCGCGTTGTTCTGGGGTGCCGGCGGCAACGGGAAGGGCGTGTTGATGCACCTGGTCGCCCACGTGCTCGGCGACTACTTCAGCAACATGAGCTTCTCCACCATCGAGCTCAAGCAGCGCGCCACGATTCCGAGCGACCTCGCCGCCCTCGAAGGTAAGCGGCTCGTGACAGCCAGCGAGAGCGGCGAGGTCCGATTGAACGAGCCGCGGGTGAAAGCACTCACCGGTTCTGACCCGGTCACCGCCCGGTATCTGTACGGCGAACAGTTCACCTTTACCCCGACGGCTAAGTTCATCCTCGCGACCAACACCAAGCCCATCGTCGCCGACAACTCCCATGGGTTCTGGCGTCGGCTGAAGCTGGTCCCGTTTACGCGCTGCTTCGAAGGGTCGGCACGGGACGAACATCTCGAGGACCACCTCAAAGCCCATGAGGGCTCCGGCATCCTTAATTGGCTCATCGCCGGTTGTCTCGACTGGCAACGTGACGGGTTGGGCGAGCCGGCGGCCGTCCGTGACGCGACCGACGAGTATCGAACCGACTCCGACCCGCTCGCTGATTTCATCGCGGAGTGTTGCGAATCTGCCGTCACTGCCGTCACGCGGGGTTCAGAACTGTTTGAGGCCTACGGAAAATGGGCCGACAGACAGCGGCTGTCTCGAGCGGAACGACTGAATGCAAAGGACTTCGGACGACGGATGGCTGAACGGTTCAACCGGCGACACACCAACACCGGGAAGGTGTACGAAGGTGTGCGCCTCATCAAGAGCACATTGTGGTGACGAGTCAACCCATCACTTCCGTAAACCTCTTTCTTATGTCTCTTCGCGTGAGAAGAAATACAGAAGTGACGTCACCACCCGTCACTCTTCAAGTCGTCGCGAATTTCCGGGACCCCAAAGGTCGGCGTTCGCCCATGCGGGTCGTTCAGGCCGAATCCGTGCCAGCTCGCAAGAATCCCCATGGGGTGGGGGTGACGTTGAGCGAGGCTGCCACAGGCGAGGCGATCGTCGCGGTCGTCAACGCTGGAGATGGGCGAAAAAGCTCGTCGCTCCTAGCGCCTCTAATGCGGGATTTTCTGCGCGGTTTTGGCGTTCCGCAAGGAATCCACGGCGCAACCGCGCGACATCAGAGCAATCGGTGACGGCGAAAGTGATGAAGACCACCGGGCGAACGAAGACAGCGAGAGCGACGCACGCCGAAGCCGTCGCGGCGCTGAAACTCCCGTCGCCGCGTGCGCTGGAACGGCTGATCGAACGCGGGGCACCAGGACCGATACCAGGCAAGCGTGGGACGCCGAAGTACGACGTGCCGGCGATCGAGGCGTGGCGGCAGGAGCGTCAACAGCGGTTGAAGCCGGGAGCCGATCTGTCGGCGGCCAGAGCGAAGCTCGCGGGTAAACAGACCGAGTGGATCTCGCTGAAGTTGCGGGAAGCGAAAGGCCGTGTCGTCCGCGTGAAGGATGTGGAGCACGCCCTGCTCACGATTCTGACCGCCTTTCGCGCAGAGATCCTGAGCGTCTCCCGGCGGGCGGTGCTGGCGGGCCTGCCCCTCGAGCATGAGGCGTTGATTCGGAGCCTGAACATCCAGGCGCTCCAAGACTTGTCAGAGGTCCGGACGGCCTCTGCGCTGCTCGCGCGCGGCGCGACACATTCGCCAGAGGACGCGGGATGAGAGTCGACGCCTTGATCGCCGCGGTGATGCCGTCCGTCGCCCCACCGCCGAGCTTTACCGTGTCCGAGTGGACGGCCGCCAACCGGCGGCTGCCGGCCTCGAGTGCGTCACGCGGCGCTCGGTGGAGCAACGAGACGGCGCCGTACCTGATTGACATCATGAATGCGACGGCCGATCCAACGGTGCGCAAGGTCGTCATCGAGGGCGCGAGCCAGACCGGCAAATCAGAGTCTGCGTTGAATGCCGTGGGGTTTTTCATCGCGCACGATCCGAGCTCGATCTTGTGGATGTTGCCCGGGTTTGAAGACGCGAAGCGGCGCAGCCGCGGCGGGATTTCCGACATGCTGCGCACGACGCCGAGCCTCAAAGTCGTCCGCGGTCGCCGAGCGCCGCGAGGGTCTCATGAGGCGGAATCCACCCTGCTCGAGAAAGTCTTTCCCGGCGGCTCGCTCATTCTCGCGGGATCCGGCACGCCCAACTCGTACGCGGGTATGAGCGTGCGTCGTGCCATCGCCGACGAATTCGACCGGTTCGCGATCCTGGCGGAGGGCGATCCCGCCACGTTGCTCACGAATCGGACGAGCTCCTTCTACGACGGCCTGGTGATGTTCATCAGCACACCAGTGCTCGTCGATGGCCCGATTGATGCGCAATTCAAAAC
This sequence comes from Acidobacteriota bacterium, assembly GCA_040007095.1. Lineage (GTDB taxonomy): Bacteria > Acidobacteriota > Vicinamibacteria > Vicinamibacterales > CAVVIG01 > JBDTVS01. The sequence continues at coordinate 13,492 of JBDTVS010000113.1, read as the reverse complement.
GACAGACCAGCGGCGCTGGTTCGTCAGCTGTCCGAACTGCGGACATCAGACGTGGCTGGCCTGGAGCGATCCAGAACGCTTTCGCGTCGTGTACGAGGGCAAGGATCCGGACACCGCCCGCCTCGAGTGTCCACAGTGCCACGCGCAACACGACGAAGTGGCGCGGCGCCGGATGATCGCCGCCGGTGCCTGGCGGCCGACGGCGACACCGGTCGAGCCTGGCGCGCGCGGTTTCCATCTGCCGGCGCTCATCTCGCTCCTCGGTGACGTCACCCTGCCACGGCTGGTGCAGAAATGGCTGGCGGCGCGCGCGAACGGGCCGTCGGCCCTCCGAGCGTTCCTCAACACGATTTTGGCTGAGGGCTGGGAGGACCGCGGCGGCCGCGTCGAGCCGCATGCCCTGGCGACGAGACTCGAGGACTACGGGCTCGATGTGGATGCGCCGCGCGGCGTCATCTGTCTGACCGCTGGCGTCGATGTGCAACTCGATCGGTTCGAAGTGCAAGTGATCGGTTGGGGCCGCGGTGGCGAGTCATGGGTGATTGACGCGCACGTGATTCCTGGCGACCCCTCGCAGCCGCACGTGCAGGCGGCGTTGTTCGCGGCCCTTGATGAGAAATACAGGCACACCAGCGGCGTCGCCCTGCTGATCCTCGCCACCTGCGTCGACTCCGGGTATCTCCCCGAGAAGGTCGCGTACGCCCTGGCCGCGCGACGTCCGCGCCGAGTGTTCGCGATCAAGGGCATCGGCGGACGGTTCGGTGAGCCCTCGATCCTGAAGTACGACACGACCAAGCCGCCAGCACTGCTCAACGTCGACGGCTTGAAGTTGGAGATCGCGCTCGGCCTCGAGATGGCGGCGCCGGGCCCGGGCTATATGCACCTGTCGCGACGGGTCTGCGACGAAGACTATTTGTCGCAGATCTGCTCCGAACACCGCGAGAAGCGGTGGCGATCGGGGGTCGCCACCTTGGTGTGGGTGCAGGACCGTGCGGACAATCATGCGCTGGACACGGCGGGCTATGCCCGTGGTGCGCTGAAGCTCCTCGCAAGGATCAGCGGCGCGCGCAGTGAGGATTCGATGTTGTCCCGGATGGCCACGCACTTGACCGAGGCGGCCTCATGACGAACGAGACACCACAGGCCGACTACAGCCGCGCGAAGGCGTCGGTGTTGCGCCAACTCGCCGCGGGTGGGAACAGGACCGCGGCCGCTGAGCTCGAGCGGCGCGGCCTCGACGTGTCCGCCGCCGTCGACTTCGCCACCATGAACGTGGTCGCGCTTCGCGGGTTGGTTCGCGCGTGGCGTGACGGCGGCTCGCCGGAAGAGCGCGCGCGAAATCGTGCGCTGGCGGAACAGGCGCACCAAGAACTCGACGTGCGCGCGACGGTCGACGCGAAGCTGTGGGACGGCACGGGCGCTCCGCCGCAGCGTCCACAGGTCCCGCCCTGGTTGATTCCCACACCGCCGCGCTGCGTCAACTGGCAACGCCCTGGTGGCTCCACGCTGTATCCGTCGGAACGCGATCGGACGCGAGCGGCTTTGGCGAGCATGGTTCGCGAGTCGTATCAAAAACTCAATGCGCCTGGTGCGCCCCAGAAGGACAGGTAAATGTTCGAACGATTCAGAGCGATGTGGCAGTCGGGTGAACGCGTCGGGCCGGCCAACACGGCCATTCCCCGCGTGTACGCGCGCAGCGGGTACGAATCGGCCAGCACCGCCCCGCGCGTGCGTGATTGGAATCCACCGGACCTGTCTGCGGCTGGCGCGACGACGTCGGCCTCGACGATCCGCACGCGCTGTCGCGATGCTGTCCGGAACGACAGCTGGGCGCGCGCGATCGTCGAGACATTCGACGACGATCTCATCGGGTGGGGCATCAAGCCGCTGAGTCGGGCCCTAAACGAAATCTTTCGGCAGGCGACGCAGGCGCTATGGGAGGACTGGTCGGCGGTGGCTGATGCCGACGGCGTGCTCGACATGGCGGGTCTGCAGTCTCTGATCGTGCGCACGTGGGCCGTCGACGGGGAATGCTTCATCAGGTTGCGGTATCGCAAGCCCGAGGATGGCTTACCGGTCCCCTTGCAGGTGCAGATCCTCCCGGCTGAAATCTGCCCCATCGAACATACGACCATCGGCACCGACGGCGCCACGATCCAGCAGGGCATTGAGTACGACGCGATTGGTCGACGGATCGCGTACTGGTGTTATGACACGCCGCCCGGCGACGAACTGGGCGTGAGTGGCCTTGGCACGCTCCATCGCGTGCCGGCGGCCCAGATGCTTCATCTCTTCGATCCGCTCCGTCCTGGTCAACGCCGCGGCGTCTCGATGCTGGCGCCCGCGCTCGTGCGGCTGCGCGAACTCGACAAGTACGCCGATGCCACCCTCCTGCGTTTGGAGCTCTCGTCGATGTTTGTGGCGACCCTCAAGCGTCCGCCCGAGCTCGGTCAGGATGACCTGAACCCACTGACGGGCCGACCGTTTGAGACGACACCGGACGGCCGCGCCGTCCTCCAGATGTCGCCCGGCGCCTTCCAAGAGTTGTATCCGGACGAGGATCTGACCTTCAACGATCCGCCCGATCCGCCAGTCGGCTTCGATGCGTATGTGCAGCACGAGCTCCGCGCGGCTGGCGCCGCGGTGGGAGTGCCGCTCGAATGCTTCACGCACGCGTGGGGCGCGACGAACGATCGACTAGCGCGCGTCGTGCTCAATCAGTACCGCCGCCGTCTCCACCGCCTGCTGTGGTCGGTCGTGGTGCCGCAGGTCCTCCGTCCGCTCTGGAATGCCTGGTTCAAGCTCGCGATCGGCATCCAGGCACTGCCGATCAACCCCGACATGTACCTCGAGGATCGCCTGGGCCGCGTCACGTTCGTACCGCACGCACACGCGTACGTCCATCCCGTGCAAGACGTGGCGAGTTATAGAGAAGCGGTTCGTTCTGGTCTGACGTCGCGAGCCGCGGCCGTCGCCGAGCAGGGCGAAGACGCCGAGTTGATCGACGCGCAGAACGCGGCCGACAACGCGCGCGCCGATAAGCTCGGGCTGAAATACGACTCAGACGGACGCGTCAACCAAAAGGGGACGAAATGACCCGAGCCGACGCGATTCGCGCGATGACGAAGGCCGCCGCCAGTTCGACCACAGCACTCAGGGAGGTCGATCTCGCCGACGTGTTGATCGCCAGCGACATGGAGATCGAGTCAATCGGGCCGCTACTCGTGACCATCACGGCCTACTGCGACGCGGACGAACTCTACGACGGCTTCATGCCGCCGCTGACACGGCTCGACGATCCCGGCATACCGGCGGCCGTGCGCGCCGTCGCCGGCGATGTGGTGCTGCGCGCGTTCGCGAACGCCAACATGCACCGCACTCCGTACGGACAACCCAGTTGAAAGGAACAGACGTGATGACACGAACTGCGCGACCCGTTGACACCATGGAACCCCCGAACTCCGCCGCAGTCGTGGCGGCCGCCGGCCCGATGAGCATGTCCGCCCCGCCGGCGCCCATCGACTTCGCCACCGCGGCGAATGGCCTCTGCGACATTCTCGGCGGGACTGAGGACGATGGGGAGTACCACTCGATCGTGTCCTCTCATCCGTCTCGCGGCTTCCCGAGCGACCACCTGGTGCCAGCGGGCGCACGCCGCGGGCGGGTGGATCGGTTGGAGGGATACGGGGTGGCGCCGATGATGCTCCGTCCCGCGCTCCACGTGCGGTACGTCGTCGCGAATGAGCGGGGTGGTGCGTCGGTGCCGTTGCGCGCTGGTGCGGTCTTGGCGCAGTGGTCCGTGCCGAATGAGCATGTGGACGGCGGCGGCTGGCGCTGGCCGCCCGACGCGATGGCCACCGTGCGCACCAAGCTCGCGCGATTCGCTCTCCCGCCGACGCTCCTCCTCGCGGCCTCCGATGGTCCTGTGCGGAATGGGCGGCAGCTGCAAGCGCTGTGGCGCTTCGAGACGTTCCTCGAACTGAAGACACTCGGCGATACGACCCGCCTGTCACAGCTGCTGAGCCGCCTGTCGCGCGCGGTGGAGTCCGACGAGCTTGGAGGCACCAATCTGCTGGACCTCTGGGTCCAGCTCCCCGGGTCGCGATTGAAAGTGGCGCCGTACAACGAAATCGCGGTCTGTCTCGAGATGGACGTCGAGCGCACCTATGCGATCGACGCGCTCGAGCGAGCCTGCCGGGAGGTCGCATGAAGGCGGGCCTCGTCGACACCCTGACGACCGTCGCCGCACAGCTCGTCTCGGCCTGCGCGAAGGTGCTCGAGGAGGACCACCAACTGCGGCTGCGAATCGCCGCGCACCGCCGCACGCTGGATCATGCGCGCGACGCACCGGTGCCCGCGGCGGAAATCCTTCGCTCGCGGATTCCCGCCACCGTGCAGGAGGCCTCCGGCCATTTCCTCAGCCAGTACGGCCGCCAGATAGTCCAGGGGCTCGGCGATCCGAATCTCGTCGGCTCGATCCGACTTCCGTGGGACATGGACAATCCGCCGTCGTGGGCGTTCCTCTGTGCCTCGGTTCCGGATCTCGCGACGACGATGCTGACGCGGATCGTGGAACAGGTGCCGTTCGAGCCGAGCGTGCCGTCTACGGAACGCCCGGCGCACGTGCAGCGCCTTGAGTCGGAGCTGCTCGCGCTGGAGCAGGCCGAGGAACGGCTCGTCGATCAGGCGCGTGCCGCAGGGGTCTCGATTGATCACCGACCCGAGGTAGTCACCCGTCGCGCGCAGGAGGCGCGGCAGGCGCAGCGCGAACAAGCGCTCGAGGACGAACGGCGGCGACGGCAGGCATTGGCGACACGGTGAGCCAGATCCGCACCGACATCAATCGCGGCGGCCAGCACGTCGTGATGATCAGGGAGCCGCCGTCCCCTGCTTCAGCCGGCGCCGGACGATCTATGACCCGTCCGACGCCGGCACGCGCACCACGATCACGGCCACTGGTTCGAAGGGAGCCCGTATGTCGTCCATTCGCTTTGACGCGAGCCAGGTGCTCGCCGCCCTCGACAACCTCACGACCGGCACGCCGCGCGCCATCATGCGCGCTTTGAATCGCGCGATTGCGAGCGCCCGCACGGTCCAGACGAAGGGGATCGCCGGCGACACCGGGATAAAGCAAGCGGACATCCGCAAGGCGCTGAAGATGACCAACGCCACGCCGAACAATCTGGAGGCGAGCCTCTCGGCCAGCACGAGGCCGATCCCGCTGATCAAGTACGGGGCGCGCGGTCCGAAGCCGTCACGCGGAAAGGGCGGAGGGGTCAGCTACAACCAGATTGGCGGCGGTCGCGCCACGATTCCCAACGCCTTCATCGCCACGATGCGCAGTGGCCACGAGGGCGTCTATACGCGCTCGGCGACGAAGTTCCAGCGATTTCAGAAGCCGACCTGGCACAAAAAGCGACCCGCCATCACCGAGCGCATGGGGCCGCCCATCTCCCAGGTGTTCGAGAAATATCGGTCGGCCGCCACGGCGCGCGGGCAGGAGATCTTCGCGACGAATTTTGAGCGCGAGGTCGGCGCGGCCTGGACCGGCACCGCGGTACCCAGCGACCCTGGCATCAACGACAGCGAGGAATAGGACCAGATTATGGCCGACGCGAAAATCACACTCACGGTCGACGGCGTCCAGCACGCATTGGATGACGTGCTCAAGGTGAAAGTTGGGCTGAATGATGTCGGTGGCGCCTCGTCTGAGGCCGGGGCCCATCTCACGGGGTTCACGAAGTATCTGGACGGCCTGACGCCGTCAACCACGAACGCGCATGCGGCCTTTACCGACCTCAAGGGCACGCTGACCGGGATGTGGGAAAACCCGACGCAGGCCGTGAGCGGCCTGGCCAGCGCGGTCGGCGGAGAGCTGGCGGGCGGCCTGGGCGCCGCGGGCGTCGCCGCAGGCCTGGCGGTGGGCGCGTTCGCCGCGGTGGGCGCCGCGGCCTTTGGGCTGGCATCGCACGCGGCGTCGGTCGGCGCCGAGCTTGATGACCTTGCCGATAAGACGGGCATGAGCGTGCCGGCGCTGTCGCGGTTGTCGAATGCCAGCGCGGTGATCGGCGCCGACATGGGCAAGTTGACCGACGTGGTGTTTAAACTCGAGAAGGGCCTGGGCGAGAACACCGAGACGTTCCAGTCCGGGCTCGCGAAGATGGGACTCTCAACGGCCGAACTGAAGGCGGCCGGCCCGGACAAATACCTCGAGCTGGTGACAGCCGGGCTCAACAGCATCCCGGACGCGTCCGATCGTGCCGCCGCTGGCACGGCGGTGCTCGGCAAGGGCTACAAGGACGTTGCCGCGGCGCTGCAGGACCTCAGCACCGGCCTGGCCCTGACCGCGGATATCAAGCCCTTCACCACCGAGCAGGCCAAAGAGGCCGAGCACTTCGAGCAGCAGCTGAAGTCGATGAAGGTCCACGCGGAGGCGCTGGCCATCAGCATCGGGCAGGAGTTGATCCCGCAGATGACCGATCTCGCCCGGGTGGCGGGGGCGACGTTCACCGCGCTCTCGTATGTCGGCACCGCGGCCGCGACCGTGGGACGGGCGATGGGGGCGAGTACTGGTGCTGGCATGCAGGCGCAAATGGAGGAGACCGCGTCCCTGCGCGCCCAGATCGAGGGCGTGGTGGCGGCGACGCTACAAGCGACGCCGTCGGTCAAGGCGTTCGACGATGCGATCAAGTCCTACACGGTGTCAGGACCGCTGGCGGCGTCGGCCGCCGACGTGGAAAAGGCGGCGGTTCGAGAACTGAGCGACACCCTCAAAGGGAACACGGACGCGCGAAAGGCCGCGCAGAAGGCGGCCGACGAACTCGCGCAGTCGACGCTCAATCTTCAGATTGCAGAGGCGGGGTACGACGGCGCCTTGGCCATGCTCGGCGACAACGTGGTTGAGGCCATCCGGTACGAACTCGATCACAAAGGGTCCGTCCAGGACATCGCCCGCGTGTATCACGTGGCGGCAGAATCCGTGACGGTCATCCAGGACCGGCTGAAGGACGAGAAGGACGCGGTCAAGTCGGCGACCGATGCGCACCGGCAAATGGCGGCCGAGTTGAAAAAGATCGAAGACTCGCGGTCCGCTGATTCCATCTCGGCGCTCGACAAGATGGGCGCCGCCCAAATGAAGGCGTCACAGACCGAGTTCGAGAACCTCTCCAAGAGCCTCGCGGCCAACAGAAAGGCCCACGAAGACTACGACCGCCAAGTGGAAAGCCTGACGCTCTCGAGTTACGACGTGCGGGAGCGCGACATCCTCCGTCACCTCGACGACGAAAAGTTGGCGGTGAAGGCGCTGGGGGGGAATTGGGAAGACACCTGGGCGGCGATGACCGCCACCGCGAACACCAAGATTGACGCAATCGAGTGGGATCGGATTCAGGACCGCATCGATGAGACCGACCAAGCGATGGAGGATTGGATCAATCACTCCGTGGCATTGCTCGGGCAGCTCGGCGACTCCATCGGCCGCATCGCGGGGATCGATCTCGGCGGCGTCATGGCCGCGTTCGGCGAGACCGGCCTGGGGCAGAAAGCGACGGCGTTCCTCGACAGCCACGCCATCACGTCCACCGGAGGCAAGCTGGCCATGGCCGGCGTCAGTGCGGGCGTTGATGTCCTCGAGCAGGCCACCGAGGATCCTGCGACCAAAGCCGGCCAGGTGGCGAACTCCGCGGCGAAAGGCGCGCAGATCGGCACGATGATCATGCCCGGCTGGGGCACCGCGATCGGGGCCGGCGTCGGCGCCGTGGTCGGGGCGCTGAAGGTCAGCCCAGAGGAGATTGCCGCGCGGACCAGCCTGGAAGGGTTCATGAAGCAATTCGGCACGCTGGGCCAGACCATCCAGGCGGTCGGGGCCACCTACGCCGCGTACGGCAAGACCGGCGTCCAAGCCGAGCACGATCTCAAAGCGGCCCTCGACGCGTCCCACGTGAGCGTCAAGGCCGAGGAAGCGGCGCTGAAAACCATCAACGACGTCATGACGGCGCAGAAACAGCACGCGGCCGATGTCGCCGATGGTATCCAAGCGGTCGGTCCAGCGTTCGACGCGGTCATAGCCGGCACGGCCGACGCGGTCAAAGGCTACGACGCGTTGAAGAAGGCCGTCGACGACGCGCGCCAGTCTCAGGTATTGGCCACCCAAAAAGGCGATTCAGCGGCGGCCGTGCGATCTGCCATGGACTTGGTCCAGGCGACGCGCGCACAGGCGTCAGCGGCGGACGGCGCCAAGCAGGAACTCGCCGATCTCGGCGTGCAGGCCGTGGCCTCGTTCGCGTCGGCTGTCGCCGGCGGGGCGTCGGTCGCGGACGCGCTCAAGGCCGTCGGGCCTGGCCTGGACACCCTGAAGCAGTCGTATACCGACCTCGGCCTGGACGTGGAAGACGTCGCGTTGAAAAGCTTGATGATGCAGAACAGCATCGTCGAGGGCAACCCGACGCTGCTGAATGCGATCGCGGGCTTATCGTCGGAGATGGACGCGCTCGACAAAATCGGGGGCATGAACGTCGATACCTTCGGGTCGATGGAACGCACCGGCATGCAGATGTACTCTCGGCTGCAGGCGCAAGTCGCGGCGGTCGGTGGCACCACAAAGGACGCGCTGATCCCGATGCAGGGGTTTCTGCACGACGCGATGACGGAGGCGACGAATCTCGGCGTCCCGCTCGATGACAACACGCAACGACTGATCGATCAGAGCACGGAGCTCGGCATCTGGAAGGACACCGGCAAGAGTGCGAGCGAGATCCTCGATCTGTCGATGAAAGCGGTCGTCGATCGCATCGGGCAACTCATCGACAAACTGAGCGGGCCTGGGGGCGTAACGGACGCGATCGGCAAGATCCCGCGGCACGTCGACGTGGACGTCCAAGCGAGCTACAGGGGCCCGGGTGCGCCACCTCCGTCACCTGATGGCACGGGCGCCGATGGCGCCGCGACGGGCGGTTGGGTCACGGCATCCGGCATCCAGCACTTCTCAGTCGGCGGCTTTGTGGGCGGTCCGCGCGGCACCGATACCGTCCCGGCGTGGCTCACGCCCGGCGAAGTCGTGTTGAACCGCAATCAGCAGAAGGCCATCTTCGGCGGGATGAACACCCGCGCGCTCGAGGCGCAGATCGCCGATCTCCGCACGGAGCTGCAGCGGTCCAACGATCGGTTCGATCGGACGATGAACACCTTGCCGATGATGCTCAAGCACGCGCTGCGGGGGCTGTGATCCCATGATGACGCCGAACGGCACCGTCACGATCTCGCTCGACGTGCTGATGGCCGCGATCGAGGTTATGAAGGTGTGCGGGACGCATGGCGACATCGCGCTGCAGAACGCCCTCAAGATCTCGGCGCTCGGCAACCTCCCGCTGTCGCCTGGCATCCGGGCGGCGTTGTCACGCGACGCGCAGGCGGAGATCCCACAACTGAAAACGTCGGTGGATCAGCTCAAGACCGCCGCACAGCTGCTCATCCAGCGGTTGACCGAGGCCGCCACACCGTGCGGGCCGGTGATGTGAGCATTCGTTATGGCTGGGCAGCTCGTGGCGCGACTACCGTCGAAACGGTCCGTTGACTTATCTGCTCATCTGCTTATATACTCACCGGCAATGGTCAGAACGAAGCAGAAAATACCAGTCAGCACACGCGCCTTGGTGCAACGCATCAATAGGAAAATAGCCGCGGATGGCAAGCGGCTGATCGCGAATCGGGGTGCGAAGTCCGTCGAGCAACTCGGCGCCTATTGCATCGTCAACGGGCGCAGTGGGCATACGTACGTGCTCGAGTCGCGGGTCGACCTAGAGGCGACCGGGCGAAAGATCGGCGCCTTAGCTGAATGGGAATTTCTAGACGAGAAGTGAAGGCGGAGCGCAAGCGGGCAGTAACCCGCCAGCGCTCCTGAGTCAACCAACCCGGGATTGGCGGGCTGGCCGACCTACCTCGAAGGGTAGCACGCCAGACCTCGCCGCAGGAGGTCAGCATGTCGAAGAAGAACTCCGCTCCGAAGGCCGCCGCAGCAACCGCAACCGCCACCACGAACACACGAACGTTCCTTTCAGGCCTGGACGTCGTCGCGTTCTACGAACTCCTGGATGATCATCTCGACGACCTCGATTCGGGGTTTTCCAGGCTGCACGCGCAGGTCTACGAGGCCGAGCTCAAGAGGCTGGGGCAGGACTCGAGCAACTTCGCCAGGCTCCTGAAAAGTGTGGACGCCTACGCCGGCGTCGGGATGGCGGCGAAGAAGGCCGGCTTCGCGCTGGGGTTCGACGTTTGTCGGCAACTCCTGCTCGGCGAGCTCGACATCGAGGCGCTGAAGAAGGACGGTGCGCGATGAGAAAACCATCAAAAGCCGAAACCGCCGAGTCCGATCGGTTGATCGATGAGGTTGCTAAAGGCGACGAGAAGGTGGCTGCCCACGTCAAGCTCGCGGCCCGGGTTGATTCCATCCTCGAGGGCTGCGACGAGCTGATCGCCGTGATGAAAATGGTGGGGACAATGTCCGTCGCGATGGCGCCGGCCATCGGAGTCGACCAGGCGTCGGAAGTGTTCAGTGGGATCGCCGTCATCATGGACGACATGGTGACCAGGGTGGAGGCAATCAACGAAACGGCCTCAAGCATCGCCTACGGGCGACAGTCGGGTGGTGCGCGATGAGCGTCACCAAGCCAAAGACCGCCGACGCCAAGTCTGAATCTTCGTCTGCCGAGCAGTTCGAGCGAACCGCCACGAGGAGGCTTGAAGCGATCAGTGTCGATACGTTGCCGAAACTGGCGCTACTCACGCGGTGGAGCGAAGCCGAATCTATGGCCAACCGCTGCGGGATGAACATCCAGCTTGAGCAACTGGCCTGGCGTGGTGCCGAGATGCTTTGTCTCGACATCCTTCGGGATCTGGAGGGCCTACTTCGCGCGACGGGTACGGGGTCATCCTTCGCGACATTGCGTGATGACGACGGCGGTGACCGATGAGGGCCAAACATCAACGCGGATCCGGCGCCGTCGCTCCACCGGTAGACGCGCAGGTCAGCTTCACCCTCGAGGAACGTGACGCGATCAACCTCGCGAAGGAACGGCTGCGCGGCTGCACCAGTATCCTTGCGCGTCTCATCGACGGCAACGACGACTACCCAACGAGCGAGGAAGAAGACACTGCGGCGTACGGCGTACTGGTCGACGACATGAAGGAAGCGATCAGGGTGCTCTACGACACCTTCGAAGCGGCCGATGCCAGACAGAAAGGCGGTGTGCGATGAAAGCCAAGCGAACACGGCGACCCGTCAGTGTCAGCCCCTGGAAGCCCATCAGCGCGCGGGAATGGGCCGCCACGCTCGAGGCCGCTCGCCTGATTGCGAGCACCAGACTGGCGAACGTCGGGCTCGATGGGAGTGCGGACGACAACAACATCGCTACGGACATCCTCGAGTCGCCGATGGGCGCTCGCTTGGTCCCGCGACTGGCGGACGAACAAGTCGACGTGGATGCGGCGATTGATGCGCTGGCCATCGGACCGATTACGGATCCCGCCGCGACGTTCTTTAACTACGGCTCCGCCGTCGCCGAAGCGGCGTTTTTGCTGGGCCTCATTGCCGGGACCATGACCACGTGGCCCGTCATCCAGGCGATCACTCCACCTCTCGTCCCTCGCACGCGGGCGCCCCGATGACCGCGGGCGTCATGGTTCACGGCCGGCAGGCGCGCGCGAACCTGCCGGCCCCGCTCACGATCGCGGCGGGGCGCCACCACACCGCAGAGACGATTCTGCGGGCGTGGCGCGAAGGAAAGGCTGAGCACACGATTCGGAGCTATCAGCACGACCTGGAGGACTTCGCGCTGTACTTTTCGCGGGCACTCGGCATCAGTCCGCCGATGGACGTGAACACGTCGCTGGGCCGGCTGTTCAAGCAGTCGTCACCATCGGCGCATGAAATCGTGCTCGGCTTTCGGCACTACCTGCAGGGCGCGAATCTGTCCGCCGCGAGCATCAATCGCCACCTGGCGACGTTGCGGTCCATCTCGAAGCTCGGGCGGATGCTGGGCATGATGACATGGGCGCTCGAGGTGCCCAACCTGAAGGCCGAGAAGCGGCGGCAGACGGCCGGGCCGACCGTGGCAGATGTGCAGAAGATGCTGGAGGCCACGCGCGGCGACACGGAGGCCGACACGCGCGACCACGCCATCGTGCTCACGTTTTTTTGCGTCGGGTTGCGCGTATCGGAACTCTGCGGCGTGAACCTGCAGGAGACCGACCTGGACCAGGGCAACACGTGGATCAAGGGGAAGGGGCGGCGAGAACGGGAGCTTGTGCCGCTCCCGACCGCCGTGGTCGACGCGATTCGTCGGTACGTCAGGCACCGCGGGACTCAGGCCGGCCCGCTGTTTATGACACGGGGGAATCTCGGGAAGCGGCGGGATGGACGGCTCGAAACGCGATCCGTGCTCCGGATCGTGCGAGAGCTGGGGCAACGTGTCGGCCTTCACGTCTGGTGCCACGGGTTGCGGCACTCGAGCATCACGGCGGCACTCGACGTCGCAGCCAAGGCCGGCATCGGGCTCGACAAGGTGAAGGCGCATAGCCGCCATGCGGCGATCGGGACGCTGCTGATCTACGCGGACGAGCACGACCGTCAGGGCACGCAACGCCGCTTGGCTGATCTGGTGGCTGGCACACTGACGACTGGCGCGCCGCTCGCAGTCACCGTCGGCGATGTGCCGCGGATCGAATGAACAGGCAGAGGTGGCGCAATGGAACAACAAATGAGTCACAAAGACCTCATCCGCTCACGGCTTACCCTCGCTGAAATCGAGAAGCGATTGGTCGAGCAAGGCTTCAACCAAGATGCGATCGACACGACCCTGGCGTTTATCGTCGTGCAGCGAGAAGGGCTCAGCACAGACGAAGACTGGATAGAGCGCATGGCCAGGCGGCAGAAGCCGTCGTAGGATGCCAGCCAGCCGGCCGAGTGGACTGAGGACAACAAAAGGAGCGATCAATGGTCGAAGCGATTGAAGAACTGAAACAGGTCGCCGGTCCTAAATTTGTCGAGGTGCATGAGATTCACACGTTCCGTTGTTATCGCTATAAGAATGACAACGTCGACGAGTCTCAGGAGGTCACGATTCAAATCCTAGACATGGGACCCGATGCCGGCCTGGCGCGTTACAGCTGCAAGGCTGTCAGTGACGACGGCTGTAAGGCTCGCGGGAATCCAGGAGCGACGATCTCCGAAGCGCTGGCGGTTGTGCATTGGGGCGATCTCGACCTTCCGGCTCGCGATGGGGCAGGGAAGGCCTAGTGTCCCGAGGCGTGTGCGCGCCCGATCAACGGGACCACGATGGGACCACAGGAACAATTCCGAATGAGGACCACTCGTTAGAGAGTCCATCGGAACTTATTGTTTCTATTGATGTTAGAAGAAGGTGGCGAGGGGCGGAATCGAACCGTCGACACTACGATTTTCAGTCGTATGCTCTACCAACTGAGCTACCTCGCCACG
>JBDTVS010000112.1:0-10782 GCA_040007095.1 Acidobacteriota bacterium | reverse complement strand
GCCCTGCCATGCGAATCCACGGTCGGCGTCCGACCCGGGCGACGAAACGAGGGCGACCTCTTTTGCGTACGTCAGCAAGGCCAGCCGCCAGGATTGCTTATCCTTATCGAGCGCGAATACCGTCAGACGATCGAAGAGATTGCGCGCCGGGTCAAACACTTCGTAGTGGTAGATGTCGCCGTCTTGTCCGATGATCCAGCTTCTGGACAACACGCCGAACGTCCGGGCGGGGAAGCCGCGCATGACGTGCAGAATGGCGTCGGCTCGACGGTTCGAGTAGGCCAGCACGTTCTCCTGCATCTGGTACAGGACGCCGCTGAGGAGGAGCGCGAAGAGCAGCAGCGGAACCGCCGAGCGATACAGGCTGACCCCACACGCCCGCATGACAATCAGCTCGCTGTTCTTGGTCAGCGAGCCCACCACCACCAGTGAGGCAACCAGTGCGGCCATCGGGATGATCAGGTAGGCGTACCTCGGCGTCTCGAAGTACAGGTACTTAAGCAACAAGCCGGTGGTCGCCGAACCGCGGAACACCCGGTCGGCCATGTCGATGAACGTGGAAATGTAGAAGACGCCGAGCAGGCCGACCACCGCGAGCACGAACACCCGCAGGTACTGGCGCCCGATGTAGAGATCGAGCAGGCGAGGCCGGGGCAGGTCGAACTGCGGAATTCTCACGACCACGGTCACGACGCGTCTTGGCCGGCCGGATCTCTGCCCTGGCTGCGCGGACGGCGAGGGTTGCGGGTCGCGTCGGAAGCTTGGCAGTGGGATTCGGATGGGCCGATCTGCGAAGCGGGCGCGCCACAGCACGAGAACAATTCCCGCGACGCCAAACAGGATGTTAGCAACCCACGGCGCGAAGCTCGGCGGAAGCCGCCCCCCGACCGCCAGCGCGCGGGAGCTCCACAGCAGCGTGTAATAGACCATCACCACGGCGATGCCGATCACGAACGCGCCGAGCGTCCCGTCGGTCCGATTCGTCACGCCGAGCGCCAGGCCGATGAGCGCCAACACGACGCAGGCGGCGGGGAACGCGAACTTCTGCTGGATCGTGAACAGCTCCAGGACCGAGGTACTGCCGGTCCTGGTGTTTGCTGCGATTTTCGCCTGCAGTTCCGCAATGGTCATCTCGTTGAGGCCCTTGAGCAGGGTCGTACGAGGAAACGCCGTCTGCCAGTCGATCGACAGCAGCAGCTGCGAGAACGGTCCGCCGTTGTAGGCGTCCGGCTTGCTCAAGTAGGTCGTGTGGCGGGAGCCGTTCTCGAGCACCAGCTCGATCGTCTGGCGGTTGCGATCGATCGCCAGCCGTCCGCGTTTGGCGAAGTACGCCGTGGTCTCGTCCGCGGATGAATCCGCCAGGAACACGTCGCGCCACTCCCCGGGGCCGCCGACGTCGCGGACATAGAGCGCCCGGTTCGCTCCGAAGCCCTGGAAGAACACGCGCGGCTTGATGTCGCCTTCCGCGCTCGAGGTGAGGACGTTGAAGGTGATTTCACGGAACTTCTGATTCTGGTCCGGCAGCAGGACGATCATCACGTAGGCGGTGGCCGCGGTGGCCGCCGCCGCGAGCAACGCAATCGGACGCAGCATGCGGAAGATGCTGACGCCGCAGGCCTGGAGCGCGACGAATTCCCGGTCCGCGGACAGGCGGCCGAGCCCGAACAGGATCCCGAGCAGAAGCGCCATCGGGATCGTGATGCCGAGCGCCGACGGCAACAAGGTCGCCAGAATTCGCACGACCGTGACCCAGTCCACGCCCTTCGCGATGAGCTGCTCCCCCTGCGCCATGATGGTCGGAATCTCGAGCAGGAAGGTGAGGACCAGCAGACTGAGGCAGAAGGGAAGGAGCACCTCCCGAACGACATACCGGTCGAGGATCCGGAACATCAATGGCTTTAGACTAGCACCTATGACCCGAGTCGCGATCCTCTGGCACATGCACCAGCCGTTCTACGAGGACCTGGTGACGCACGAGCATATCTTGCCGTGGGTCCGGCTGCACGCCTTGAAGGACTATTACGGGATGGTGGCGCTGCTGCGGGAGTTTCCCGACGTGCGCATCACCTTCAACCTCGTGCCGTCATTGTTGGTCCAGTTGGAGGCGTTTGCGACGGACCAGGCCCACGATCGCTTTCTCGCGCTCAGCTTGAAGCCCGCCGACGATCTTACAGACGCCGACGTCGTGTTCATGCTCGAGAACTTCTTTCATGCGCAGCGGCAGCGGATGATCGAGGCCTACCCGCGGTACGCGCAGTTGCTCGCTCATCGAGGCGCGGTCGGATCGCCGGCCGACGCACACGCGGCGGCCAGACGCTTCAGCCGCGAGGATCTGCGAGACCTGCAGGTGTGGCACAAGCTGGCATGGATCGATCCGTTTTATCTGGAAGGGGACACGAGGGTACGTGAGCTCGTCGTCAAGGAACGCGGGTTTACGGAGGACGACAAGGCGGTGCTGCGCGAGGTCGAACTGGAGATCCTCAACAAGATCATTCCGGAGTACCGGCACGCCGCCGCCGACGGGCGGGTCGAGCTCTCGGCGTCTCCGTTCTACCATCCAATCCTGCCGCTGCTGTGTGACACGGACATCTATCTTCGGACGCATCCCGACTCGCGAAGGCCTCGCCACCGGTTTGTTCATCCCGAGGACGCGGCCGAGCAGCTCGCGCGGGCCGTCGCGCTGCACCGACGCCTCTTCGGGCGCGCGCCGGTCGGCCTGTGGCCATCCGAAGGCTCGGTCTCTGACGAGATGGCGCCGCTGGCCGCCGCCGCCGGCTTCACATGGATGGCGACCGACGAGCTCATTCTTGCCCGCACTCTGGGCGTCACATTGCGCCGGGACGGTCACGGTCACCTGGATCAGCCCGAGCTGATGTATGCGCCCTATACCCTGCAGATCGGACGCAGTCGGATCTCTTGCGCCTTCCGCGATCACCTGCTGTCCGACCTGATTGGATTCACCTATGCGGGTTGGCCGGCCGACGCAGCGGCTCAGGATTTCGTCGGGCGTCTCGTCGAGGCCGGCCGGCGATACTCCGAGCGGACCAGTGGCGAGGAAGCGACGATCGCCATCATCCTCGATGGGGAGAATGCCTGGGAACATTTCGAGGGCGGCGGGCGACCGTTTCTCCGCGCGCTCTACCGCCGCCTCTCGACCACGCCCGGCCTCCGGACAGTGACCATGGCGGAGGCGTGTGCACATCCGCGGAAGGAACTGACCGGCATCTTTCCGGGATCATGGATCGACGCCAACTTCTATATCTGGATCGGGCACGCCGACGATCAACGTGCATGGGGCCAGCTGGCCGAGGCACGCCGCGCCCTGGACCGTGCCACCGATGCTGACGCCGACAGTCTGGCGCGGGCGCGTGAGGAGGTGCTCATCGCCGAAGGCAGCGACTGGTGCTGGTGGTACGGGGACGACCACTCGTCGGCTCACGATATCGAGTTCGACGAGCTGTTCCGGCGGCACCTGAGAAACGTCTACAAGTTGCTGGGCATGCCGGTGCCCGATGAGTTGTTCGTCACGAACATTTCCACCGGCGCCGTCGTGGCGGCCGAGGAAGCATCTCCGTCCGCCTTTTTCACGCCGACGCTCGACGGGGAAGAAACCAGCTATTTCGAGTGGCTCGGCGCCGGCGCGGTCGACGTCCGAGGCGCCGTGGGCGCCATGCACCGGACGGATGGACGGACGAGCCTGGTAGACGTTCTCTTCTTCGGATTCGACCGGCAGCGATTTTACGTCCGGGTGGATGGTGTCCGACGGATGGCCGACGTGCTTGCGGACGGTTTCGAAATTTCGTTGACGTTTCTGAGACCGGAAGGGGTGCGCTACGTGATCCGTCACGAGGCCGGGGAATTGACCGGAACGTTTTTCGACCGCGATGGGCCCGACGGACAGGTCTGGATCGACCGCGGCGCCGGAGGCTCAACGGTGGCGGCCGGCACGGTGATCGAGGTGGCGCTGCCGCTGCATGAGCTGGAGGAAACGGCGGGCGCCGCGCTGGCGTTTTTCGTCGCGGTTTACGACGGGGCGCACAACGAAATCGAACGACACCCCTCGCAGCAACCGGTGCAATTGACGATTCCCGACGAGCGGTTCGAAGCCCGGAACTGGACGGCCTGAGCCCGTCCACAATTCATGCACAGGGCACTTTTGCTGGCCATATCGCTTGAGTCTGATAATGGATGTTATGTTAACTAAAAGGTAAGAAAGGTCAGAGACCCCCGACCCCAGCACGCCTTCAAGCAGACCTCCGAGCGACGGGCCGGTTCACCCTGACGAAACCCGCAGTCGCTCTTGACCGGGTTCTGGGCCCGCCCCGCCGGCTGACGCCGAGGACTCTAACGGCCGTCGTCTAGCCCTTCGTCTCGCCCACGGTAAGCGTTTGTGACGGTTTGTGACGGTTTGTCTTTACCTTCAGGCGGACCGTCGTGGTCCGCCAAAGCCGGACACCACGCGCAAGTCAAAACGATCTCAACCGTTTGGGTCGTTAGTCTGGACCGCAGGCTGGAAACGGCTACTTGGTCTTGCGGAGGTCTTCGATGATAGCTTCGAGTGCGTCAATCACTTCGTCGCGCGTGGCGCGGCCCTTCGAGAAGGACAACTTGAGATTGAACGCCTTCGTCGGCGGCCGGTAGGCAAAGACGTAGTGCTTGGGGCGTCCGGCCTTCGGCTTCGCAGCCTCGTCCCGGAGCTGCTGCCGGGTGGCACCCCCTCGGCTCGTGATATTTTCGACCAGGGCCGCCATTTTTTTGGGTTCATCCTGGCGAACTACCTGTAATAGCAATGACTTAGAGGAAATGTCGGCCAGCCGACAAAGATTCCGAATTTCCTCAGGCATTGCGACAAGGGCCAGCGACTCCGTCACCGAGGTCCTGGACTTGCCCAGCCGCCTCGCTAGGTCTTCGTGGGTATAGCCACAGCTCGAAGCCAGCCCCTGCAGCGCCTCGGCCTCCTCGAACGGCGTCAAATCCTTTCGCTGGAGGTTCTCGATCAGGGCGATCTCCAGCATTTCGGCATCGTCGACGTCGCGCAAGACCGCCGGCAGTTCCCGCAGGCCCGCCTGGACCGCCGCTTGATAGCGTCGCTCGCCGGCGATGATCTGGAATCGATCGCCGCGCTGTCGAACCACCAGCGGCTCCAGAATGCCCTTTTCGACGATCGAAGCGATCAGCTCCGAGAGGTCACCCATGACCTGCCGGGGCTGGTTCGGATTGGGATCGATTTGCTCAATCGCGACCAGGCGACCGATCGGGACGCCGGCTGACGCAGCCAGCGCCTCCACATAATGCTCGTCATGGCGCATCACCATGCTGGTGGGAAGGCCTCGCTTAGACACGATCGATCACCTCCTCGCAGAGGCTGTAATACTCCGCGGCGCCTGTCGAGTCAGGCGCAAACGTAAAAATCGATTCCTTATATGCCGGGCTCTCTTCGAGGCGCACGCTCTTGGTAATCACCGTCTTGAATACCTGACCGCCGAACACCTTTTGAATCTGGGCCCGGATATCTCGCGCCAGCGCCGTGCGCTTGTCGTGCATCGTGATGACGACGCCGAGAATGCGGAGTGCTGGATTGGGCCGGCCCCTCACCTTCTCCACCGTCTCGAGAAGATCGTCAGTGCCTTCGAGCGCGAAGTAAGACGACTGAATCGGAATCAGGAGGTGGGTCGCCGCGACCAGCGCGTTCACTGTCAGCAGCCCGAGCGTCGGCGGACAGTCGATGACAATCTGCGTGAACTCCTGGCGCACGGGCTCGATCTTATCCTTCAAGCGGAAGTGCGCGTCCATCTCGCCGATCAGCTTGGCCTCGAGCTTGGCCAGCGCGATCCGCGACGGCGCGATCGAAAGATTGTCCACCGGTGTCGGCTGAATCACTTCCGCCAGCGAGATCGCGGGATCGATGATCGCGTCGTACACGCTCTTCGAGACCTTGGTGATATCGAGGTACGACATCGTGCTGTTGGCCTGTGGATCCAGGTCGATCAACAGCGTGCGCTTGCCGCGCAAGGCGAGGGCCGCGGCCAGATTGATGGCGGTAGTGGTCTTGCCCACCCCGCCCTTCTGGTTGCAAATGGCCACAATCATTGGGGGTGTGTGAGGATACTACAGAAGTGCGTCACTGCTGCCGGCGGAACGACCGGCGTGTCGATTGAACGTCACTTCCTTCGCTCCTCACATCTTGTACTTGCCCAAATCATCCGGGTCAAGACTCTCGAGCCATTTCTGCAGACGATCGGCATCCGCCTTCTCTGGCGAGAAGTCGACGGTCTTGGCGTGCTCAATCACGGTGTCTTCGACGAAGATCGGCGCCCGCGATCGAAGCGCCAGCGCAATCGCATCGCTGGGACGCGCGTCGACCGCCACCGTCTCGGTGCCCAGCGATAAGTAAATGAGGGCGTAGAACGTATTCTCCTGGAGGTCGCAGACCACCACTTTGCGGACCGACGCTTTCAGATCCTGAATCACGTTGCGCAGAAGATCGTGGGTCATCGGGCGGGGCGTCGAGATGTTCTCGATCTGGAGCGCGATGGCGTTGGCCTCTGGCAGGCCCACCCAGATCGGCAGCACTTTGTCCCCATCCTTGTCCCGCAGAATGATGATCGGCGTGTTCGTGATCGGGTCGACCATCAGCCCCTTGATCGTCATCTCGATTTGCATGCGGTCCCCCATACGCTGTGCGGTCCGGCGCGCTCGATCCGCGTCCGCACTGTCTGGCCAATCCACGCCGCCGGCCCCGGAAGATTGACCACGACGTTTGTGGTCGTGCGGCCGGAAACCTCGGTGTCACGTCGCCGGCTCGCAGCGTCGACCAGCACGTCGACCTCGTGCCCGATCAACTGCCGGTTCAACTCCGACTGCACGTCCCGCTGCAGCGCCTGAAGTGCCACAATCCGGCGCGTTTTTTCCGCCTCCGGCACGTCGTCCTCGAGACGCTGGTCCGCCAGGGTGTTCGGACGCGCCGAGTACTTGAACGAGAACATGCTGTGAAAGCCGACCGTCCGCGTCAGGGTCATCGTGTCGTCGAAGTCGGCGTCCGTCTCACCCGGGAATCCAACAATCATATCGGTCGACAGGGCCACGTCCGGCAGCCTCTCACGAATCTGTCGCACGAGATCGAGATAACTCTCCCGTGTGTAGCGACGCCGCATCGCGCCGAGCACCCGCGTCGACCCGGACTGGACCGGGAGATGGAGGTGGCGGCAAATTTTTGGCAGCCGCGTCATGGCGTCCAGAAAGCGTTCGCTCACGTGCCGCGGATGAGGGCTCGCGAACCGGATCCGATCGAGCCCCTGAATCTCGTGGAGCGCCTCGAGCAGCCCGGTAAAATCGCAGCCGGCGTCATCCGGCGCGGAATAGTGATTCACGATCTGACCGAGCAACTGCACTTCGCGATGCCCGGTCTCCGCCGCTTCCCGAACCTCGGCCACAATATCGGCCTTCGGCCGCATCCGCTCATGACCTCGCGTGTAAGGCACGACACAGAAGCTGCAGAACTCGTTGCACCCCTCGATGATCGTGACGTAGGCCTTCACCGGATCACTGCGGTGGGCGACGCCGAGGGGGAATGAGACGTCTTCATACAACGACACGTCGACCAGTGCACGGCGCTCGGAGGCGACCTGATCGACCAGCATGGGCAGACGTCGCAGCGCCTGCGTGCCGACAACCACGTCGGCGACCCCGGCCGACCGCTTGAGCAGCGTGGCGCCCTCCTGCTGCGCGACGCAACCGGCGACGGCCACGATCGGATGATGACCGCTCTCGGCGCCGAGCTGTCGCAGCTCGCCCAGCCGCGTGTACAGCTTCTCCTCGGCGCGCTCGCGGACGCTGCAGGTATTGATGACGACAACGTCCGCTTCGGCCTCGTCGAGCGTGGCCTCGAGCCCGGCCTGGTCGAGAAGTCCCGCCATGCGCTCGGAATCGTGCACGTTCATCTGGCAGCCGAAGGTCTCGATCAGGTATTTGCGCGCCACGCGTCAGTTCCCCCTGCGCCTCTCGCGGCCCCGCGAGACAGGGCGACTTTCGCTTTCGCCTTTCGTGTTCAATTCGCCTTTCGCCCCCTGGGCGATTCGCCGCCCGTCCAGCATCTCGCGCGCGGCGGCGCGCACTCCGCCGGTCACGCCTTCCCCGCCCAGCATCCTGGCCAGTTCCTCGACGCGGCCCTCATCGTCCAAGCGCGCGACACGAGTGCGCGTGCGGCCGCCGGCGGACTCCTTCTCGATTGAATAGTGGGTGTCGGCGTACGCGGCGATCTGCGGGAGGTGCGTGATGCACAGCACCTGAAATGCCGATCCGAGGGTGCGCAGCTTTCGGCCGACGACGTCGGCCGCCCGTCCGCCGATGCCTGCGTCGACCTCGTCGAAGATCATGCCCGGCGCCGACTCACTCGGCAGCCGGTCGGCTGCCTCGCTGAAGCCCTGGCGGCTCGCTGCGGTCAGCGTCTTCACCGCCAGCATGATACGCGACAGCTCCCCTCCGGAGACGATTCGCGCAAGCGGCCGAAGGTCTTCCCCTGGATTGGGCGACACGAAAAATTCGACCGTGTCGAGCCCACTCGCCGTCCACCCAGGCTCCGGCAGGGGTTCCGCGTTGAACCGGACATCAATGACCGTGCGGTCCATTGCCAGTTCGGCCAGCAGGCGCTCGAGTTGACGTGCGAACCGCGGCGCGGCAACCCGCCGGGCGGCAGACAGCTCGTGCGCGGCCTCGAGAAACGCCGTCCGTGCGACCTCGTGATCGCGTGCGAGCGTCGAGACGTCTTCGTCGGTCCGGGCAAGATCGTCGAGCTCCGCCCTCACGCGAGCCCTTTTCGCGATCACGTCCGACAGGGTCGGCCCGTACTTCCGCTTCACGCGCTCGAGGAGCGCAAGCCGCTCCTCGACCTGCTGCAGCCGCGCAGGCGAAGCCTCGATGGCGTCCGCATAGCGACGCAGGAACAGGGCGAGGTCCTCGAGCTGCGATTTGATGGCGTCCCGCCCTTCCAGATAGGGTTGAAACGCCACGTCGAGCGCCGCCAACTCCGAGACGCGTCGCCAGACGCCGCTGAGCTCCGAGAGAATCGCACCGTCGCGCTCGTACAGCGACGCATAACTCTCGCGGCACCAGCGCTCCACCCGCTCGGCGCTGGCCAGGACCTGGCGAGTCGTGGCCAGCTGGTCGTCCTCTCCCGCGGTGGGTGCTGCGCGATCCAGCTCCGCGGCCTGAAATGCCAGTACCTCCTGGTGAGTCCCCCGGTCGGTGGCCGCTTGACGCACGCGAGCCAGCCGGGCCCCGGCCTCCCGCATCACGGAGAAGGCACTCTCCACGCGTGCACGTCCTCGGTGCAGCTGGCTGAAGTCATCGAGCACCGTCAAATGGGTTGCCGGATCCAGGAGCACGTGATGCTCATGCTGGCCATGCAGCTCAATCAAGCGGACGGACAGATCTTTTAGGGCACTTGCAGTAGCGAGCTCGCCGTTTACAAACGCGCGGCTGCGACCCTGAGCCGTGACCTCCCGTCTGATCAGAAGGTCCTCCCCCGCGGCGTCGAAGATCGCTTCAACCGTCGCGGAGTCCTCGCCCGTCCGCACCAGGTCGCCCGATGCGCGGCCGCCCAGCAGCAATCCGACGGCTTCAACCAGGATGGATTTGCCGGCGCCGGTCTCTCCTGTCAGGACATTCAAACCCGGGCTGAACTCGAGCTCAACCTCGTCGATGACAGCCAGGCGTTTAATCCGTAGGAAGCGGAGCATAAGGTAGGAGCGAGAACTCCAATCGTAACATAGGTTTGACAGCTGTTTTCTCGACGTGATACAGTTTTGCCTTCGTCCGGGTCCCCAACCCCGGTGGCGCTGTCCCAGCGGCGCATAGCAATCGTCGGAGGGCTGTTTGCGTACGCTTGGAAACCTGTTTGCCCTGCAGTCGCAGGGGCAAGCCGGGTCTGGGATCGAACTATCATCTGCACCCGGCGTCTTCACGCTCGTCGCCGACTCTACACCTGTCGCGAAGGCCGTGTTGGGCATTCTCGTGATGCTCTCGATCGCATCATGGGGCATCTTCCTCTACAAGTGGTGGACGTTTCGACGGGCGTCCCGCCAGTCGACGCAGTTCATCGACGTATTCCGTCGGAGCAGCAAATTCTCAGAGGTGCAGGCCATCTGCCGGTCCCTGGAAGCCAGTCCCCTCGTCGGTCTGTTTCAGTCCGGCTATACGGAGCTGACCGCTCAACTTCGTCAGGCGTCTCCAGATCAAGGCACGCCGGCCAATCCACGGCCGCCTGGCCAGCGTCCAACCCTGAAGAGTCTGTCCGCCGTCGATCGGTCGCTCATGCGAGCGTCGATGGTTGAGGTGAACAAGTTGGAGCTCTGGGTTTCGTGGCTCGCCACCACGGCGAGCATCGCGCCTTTCATCGGCCTGTTCGGCACGGTGTGGGGCATCATGAGCGCGTTCCTCAGCATCAGTCAAACCGGCACGACCAATCTGCAGCAGGTCGGGCCGGGCATCGCGGAGGCGCTGATTGCGACGGCGGCCGGTTTGGCCGCGGCGATACCGGCGGTGCTCTTCTACAACGGCCTGACGCAGCGAATCAAAGTGTTCGCGTCAGGGATGGACGATTTCGCGATGGAGTTCTTGAACATCGCGGAAAGGAATTTCACGTAGGTGAAGCTGAACGACTCCGGATCCGCGGGCTCGTCGGGTCGCGCCGGACGCGGACGCCGCGTGGCCAGCTCCCTCAGCGAGATCAACGTCGTGCCGCTGGTCGACGTCATGCTCGTGCTGCTGATCATCTTCATGGTG
>JBDTVS010000111.1:0-170443 GCA_040007095.1 Acidobacteriota bacterium | reverse complement strand
GTTGGGGTGGAGGAGGGATGCCCCGCCCGGAAGACGTCCTAAAGCGTCGAACGCACGACACTAGGACCATGGCGGATAGCATCCCGACACGTTACGCGATACGGATCGGCGGGCCGACTCTTTCGAGACGGCGGCGGACGGCGCCGGAAAATCCGCGCTGACGGACGCGGCGCCAGCGTACAGTATCATCTGTCACTCGCCAAAGAATGCCGTGAAAGCGTGCCAAGCCGTGAAAGCGCGGACGAGTCGGCCGCCGCGGATGTCGACACACGCTGAAGCTTTCAAGCCCGCCGCCGATGATCTCTGAAGAGCGGTACTGACCCTCTGGCGGGTGCCCAGCCTTCGAGTCCGTGCGGTTTTGCGAGACGATGTTGCCGACCACACATCCGGTTCCGACCGTCTCGGGCTCGTGGACCACGTCGACGCCTGCGCCGACGTGGAAGGGTTGGACCCTGGCCGGCTTCGCGTATCTGGCGGCCATCGCGGTCACGTTCCTCTTTCCGTACACCAGCGGCGTCATCGACGCGATCTGGCCAGCCAGCGGCATCGCGCTGGCCATTCTGCTGCTCAGCCCCTCGCGCGCCTGGCTTCGATTGCTACTGCTCTTTTCGGTCATTCACCTCGCCGGTGATCTGGCAGCGGGCCGATCGCTGGCCGCGAGCCTCGGGTTCGAGCTCGCAGACATGGCCGAGACCCTCCTCGGCGCCTGGGTATTCGCGCGCTGGTGCCGCGGCGATGGCGTCACCTTCACGCATCTGAGAGAAATGCTGGTGCTGGTCGCGGTCGCCGCGGGAGTCAACGGCGCCACCGCCGTGCTGGGCGCGGCGACGGCGACGCTCAGCAGCGGCGCGTCGATGCTCGTGTTCTGGCGCACGTGGTGGATTGAAGACGCCCTTGGCATTCTCCTGTTCACACCGCTCATCGTGACATGGGCGCGACGCGACTGGACGGTGCGCGTCGACTGGCGCCGGCTGCTCGAGGCCCTGGTGGTGACAACGTGCGCGCTGGCGTTCGCCGCCGTCTACTTTGGCACTCCTCGCGAGAACCTGACGATCGTCCATCACTCGTACATGCTGCTGGTG
The DNA here is from genome assembly GCA_040007095.1 of Acidobacteriota bacterium. Taxonomy (GTDB): domain Bacteria; phylum Acidobacteriota; class Vicinamibacteria; order Vicinamibacterales; family CAVVIG01; genus JBDTVS01. Next base: position 169,361 of record JBDTVS010000111.1, on the reverse strand, counting down.
CCCCTCGTGTGGGCGGCCCTACGCCTTGGACCTCGAGGAACGACCGCCGTCCTGGCGGTATTCGCCGTCGTGGAGATCGGCCTCACGCACGCGGGCATCGGATCGTTCCCGATGGGGGGCGCCACTCCTGCCGAGCGAATCCTCGCCGTGCAGCTGTACCTGAGCGTGAAAGGCATGATCGCGCTGCTGCTCACCGGCGCATTCTTCGGCGCCCGTTTGAATGAACAAGAGGTGCGCCGCGCCAACCGCGCGCTCAGGACCTTGAGCAACGGCAATCAGGCGCTGGTGCGTGCCACCGACGAGTCGGCGCTGCTGCAGGATCTCTGCCGCGTGATCGTGAACGATGGCGGATTTCGCTGTGCGTGGGTCGGCGTGGCCGAGCATGACGAGGGCAAGACGCTGCGGGCGCTGGCCTCCGCCGGCATCGACCTGGAATATCTCGAACAGCTGAAGCTGACCTGGGACGACGCGTCCCCCCGGATCTGCCCGACCGGTACGGCGATCGGTACGGGTCGGCCGGTCGTCTGCCGCGACTACCTGGTGGATCCCTCGGTGGAGGTCTGGCGTGAAGTCGCGGCTCAGTGCCGCTTCCGGTCGTCGCTGTCGCTGCCGTTGAAAGCCGAGTCGGCACTCCTCGGATCGCTGTCGATCTACGCCGAGTCCCCCGACGCGTTCGACGAGCAGGAAATCGCCCTGCTGGCCGAGCTGGCCGATGACCTGGCCTACGGCATTCGTGGGTTGCGCACGAGGGCCAGCCGGCAGCATGCGGAGCAGTCGCTCGAGGCCAGCGAGGCGTTGCTCCGACAGTTCATCAGGTACACGCCCGCCGCCGTGGCGATGTTCGACGCCGACATGCGGTACCTCCACGCGAGTGAACGCTGGCTGGCGGATTATCACCTGGACGGGCAACAGATCATCGGACGCTCGCACTACGACGTGTTTCCCGACGTGCCAGACCGATGGAAGCAGGTGCACCAGCGAGTGCTGGCCGGGGCCGTGGAACGCAGCGAAGAAGACCCGTTCCCGCGGGCCGACGGCAGGATGGAGTGGATCCTGTGGGAAGTGCGGCCGTGGCAAAAAGCCGGCGGCGCGGTCGGCGGCCTGATCATGTTCACGCAGGTCATCACCGATCGGAAGCGGGCCGACCAGGCGCTTCTCGAGAGCCAGGCAAAGCTCGTCCTGGCGATGGACATGGCCAAGCTGGGTCAGTGGGAGCTCGACGTCGCCGCGGGGGTGTTCACGTTCAGCGACGAGTTCTACGCGTTGCATCGAACCACCGCGGCGCGAGAAGGCGGTCCACGGATGCCGGACGACGAGTACATCCGGAGGTTCGTGCACCCCGACGACGCGCCGACGGTCCTGCGGGCTGGGGACCTCGCCCTCGCTGCTTCCGATCCGAATTTCACGCATCGGTTCGAGCACCGAATCATCCGCGCCGACGGCACCACGGCTCACGTGATGGTGCGGTCGGCGATCGAGAAGGACGCGCAAGGGCGAACGGTTCGTACGTATGGCGTGAATCAGGACATCACCGACCGTAAGGAAGCCGAAGAAGCATTGCGTCTCAGCGAAGAGCGGTTTCGATCCGCGATGCTGCATTCGCCGATTGGCATGGCGCTCATCGGGCCAGACGGGCACTGGCTGGAAGTGAATCCGGCACTCTGCGCGATCCTCGGATACTCGCGGGACGAATTGCTCTCGATGACCTTCCAATCGATTACCTACGCGGACGACCTCGGCGCCGATCTCGACGCGATGCGGCGGCTGCTGGCGCACGACATCGAGACCTACGACGGCGAGAAGCGCTATCTCCACAAGGACGGCCGGGTGATCTGGGCGCAGCTCAACGTTTCGGTCGTCCTGGACGAAGGCGGTCACGTGCGCTACTTCGTCTGCCAGGTTCAGGACATCACCGAGCGCAAGCGCACGGCATCCTCACTGCTCGCTCTCAACGAGCGCTACGCGCGGCACGAGGACGCGCTGACGACGCTCACGCGCAGCTACCTGGGTCAGCCCGGCGACTTCGTCTCGGAGCTGCAACGAATCACCGAAGTGGTGGCGCGAACGGTGGACGTCGGCCGGGTCAGCGTCTGGCGGTTTGTCGGGGGAGGCAAGTCGCTCGTGTGCGAGGACGCGTTCGATCGATTTCCCGCGCGCCATTCGGCAGGCGCGGTGGTGACGGCCGAGGCCTACCCTGCGTTCTTCCACGCACTGGCGGAGGGCGGGCCACTCGCCATCACCGATCCGCTCACCGATCCGCGCACCTCCGAGTTCGCCGCCACGTACCTGCGGCCGATGGGCATCGGCTCAATCATGAACACGGCGGTTCGCGTGCAAGGCGCGATCGGTGGCTTTCTCGCCTGCGCCCACGTCGGGGGGCCGCGCCAATGGACCCCGGACGAACAGACGTTCGCGGTCGCCGTCGCCAATCTCATCTCGGCGCACATGGCGCAGCTCGACCGGCAGCGCCTCGAAGCGCAGCTTCGACAAGCGCAAAAACTCGAGGCGATCGGGCAGCTCGCCGGCGGTGTCGCGCACGACTTCAACAACCTCCTGACGGTAATCCTCGGCAACGCCGCGCAGATCGCCGAGGATCCCCGCGTGCCCGACGACGTGCGCGCCGCGGCGGTCGATATCTCGGGCAGCGGTGAGCGGGCCGCCAGCTTGACGCGTCAACTGCTCGCCTTCAGCCGCCGCCAGACGATGCAAACAAAGGTTGTCGACGTGAACACCATCGTCCGCAACGTCACCAGCATGTTGCGGCGGATCCTCGGCGAGGATGTCGGCGTGCAGCTGGCGTTCGCGTCCGGGCCGGCCTATGTCGAAGCCGATGCCGGGATGCTCGATCAGATCCTGCTGAACCTCGCCATCAATGCGCGCGACGCCATGCCCTCCGGCGGGCAGTTGACGATCGAGACGTCGTTGGTCGACATCGACGGCGACGCGGCGGCCCGGGATGAGCAGGCCAGGCCCGGCTCCTTTGTCTGCCTCCGCGTCAGCGATACGGGCGTCGGCATTTCGGCCGACGATTTCCCGCATATCTTCGAGCCGTTTTTCACGACGAAGGACGTCGGCAAGGGCACCGGACTGGGTCTGGCCACCACCTACGGCATCGTGCACCAGCACGATGGCTGGATCGAGGTCGAGAGCGCACCTGGTCGCGGTACCACATTCCGGACGTTCCTCCCCTTGGCCGCCGTGACTGCCGAGGCCGGGCTGGAGCCCCTCGATTCGGCGGTCCCGCGCGGCCACGGCGAAACCATCCTGGTGGTCGAAGACGAGGACGAGGTACGGGCGCTGGTCGTGGAGTCGCTCGCGGGTTACGGCTACCAGGTCCTCGACGCCGCAAGCGGTCCCCAGGCGCTGGAGGTCTGGGCGGCGCAGGGCGCGGTCGTCGATCTGCTGCTGACCGACGTGGTGATGCCGGGGGGCCTGAACGGCCTCGCGCTTGCGCGGCGGCTGCGGGCCGATCGCCACTCCCTGCGGGTCGTCTACATCAGCGGCTATCTCCTGAACGTCAACGACGAGGGTGTGCTCGTCGAGGGGGTGAATTACCTCGCTAAACCGTTCGGCCTGCCTGACTTAGCACGACTCATTCACGCCCAGCTCGCCGGGGCGTGACGCCCGCGACTCCCTCACTGATCGACTCCGCCGCTGTTAAACTTTCCTAAAGATTTCGCAGCAACCGCCGTTAAGCTTTTCTAAAGGTTTCTCTCGGGCGGACGATTGCCCTCCTCGGAGGCAGGTTTCGTATGAAGACGTTTCTGGTCAGGATGGTTGTGTGTGCGGCGTTCCTCATCGGTTGTTCTCACCAGGCCCAGGCGCAAGCCGGGCAAGAGCGGCCCGGCCCGGGCGAGCTGGTGACGGACCGACCTGATTTCACCGAATCGTCCGAGGTGATCGCCCCCGGATTCGTGCAGTTCGAGAGTGGGTTGAGCTACGAGAGCGAGGCCCGGGATGGCCTGCACTCGCGGGTCCTCACCGTGCCCGGGGCGCTGGCCCGCATCGGATTGTGGCCACGCACCGAGCTTCGGATCGGCGGCGACGGCTTTCTCTCCAACACCGTGGGCGACGTTCGCACGTCTGGCCAGTCGGACATCGAGCTCGGGATGAAGGTCCGGCTGTTCGATCAGCAGTCGTTCGGCATCGACCTGGCCGTGGTTCCGATGGTGTCGCTACCGACCGGCGCGAACGCCTTCACGTCAGGCGGCGTCGATCCCACGTTGAAGGTCACCTGGGCGCGCGGGCTCGCGAAGGGTTTCGACCTCACCGGCAACTTCAACATCGCATCGGTGACTGACGAAGACGGACGGTTCGTCCAGCGGGCGCTCACCGTCTCGCTCGGCCATGATTTGGTCGCCGGCTGGGGAGGCTTCATCGAGACCTATGGGTTCACGCCCATGGCTCGGGGTGAGGCGACCGGCGTCACGCTCGACTGGGGAGTCTCGCATCTCATCGGCCCCAACTTCCAGATCGATATCGAAGCGGGCCGCGGCCTCACGTCGGCGGCTCCCGACTGGTTCTTCGGCTTCGGCTTCGCCGTGCGGGGTCACCGATGAAGAAGCTCATCATCCTGAACGCGTACGGCCTCGCCGTCGCCATCGGTTTGGTCGGACTGCTCACCTGGAACGCGCGGGACGCGAAAGCCACGATGGCCCGTGCGGGAGGCCAGCAGACACAGACGCAGGGGCTCGACCAGGTGTCGCAGGCCATCCTGCAGATGGAGAAAGTGACCCAGACGACCGCCGCGACGGCGGAAGAGAGTGCGGCGGCGAGCGAAGAACTGCGTGGTCAGGCCGAAACGTCGCGGGGTGTCGTCAGCCGGTTGGAGGACCTGGTGGGCGTCACGCGGTCCTCAGCCGGTCCCTCGACGGCGGCAGCGCCGCCGGCAACGCGCGCAGGCAGGCAGGCGTTCGCGAGAGCGGCGTAGGCAGGGCGGCTTCCCTGTAGTTCTTGCACGGAAACAGCTGTTTGGCGCGGTTCTTTTGAGGGAGGGGAACCGCGCAACCGGCTATCATGGCGCTTTCAGGCTTGAGCTTGTATTTGCCGCGGCCCGACGTTCGCCGTCGCTGCCTTGCCTTTGGCTTGGGTATGGTGTGCCTGGGATCGGGGCAAATCGGCATCGCGGCCGGCGGCCCGCCGGTCGTCCTGCTCGGCAATCGAGACTTCCCCCCGCTCAGCTACCTCGAACGCGGCGAACCACGCGGATTCGATGTCGACGTCGCCATGGCCCTGGAAAAGGCCATCGGCCGTGAGATCCGCGTGGAGCTGATGGATTGGGGTCTCGCCCGCGATCGAGTCCTGCGCGGCGACGCCAACGGCCTGCTCGACTTGGGGTTCTCCGAGGAACGTGCGCGCCAGTACGATTTCACCGAGACCACTGTCACCCACGAGTTCCGCCTGTTCGTCCGGACCAGCGAGATCACCCTCAATGAAATCGGCGCGCTGGACGGCAAGCTCGTGGGCGTCACGCCAGGCGGCTTTCCGCAGGCGCTGCTCGGGGAGCGCAGCCGGGCACGGTTGGCCACGATTCAAAACTACAGCGACGGCTTCGATCAGCTCGCGGCGGGCGCTGTCGATGCCTTTGCGGGTGACACGTGGGTCGCTGCGTACATCCTCCAGCGCCGGCGCCTGAGCGGAGTCGGCATCACGGGGGAACCCCTGGCAACGGTCCCGGCGAGCATTGCGCTTAGAAAAGGGCAGCCCGAGCTGCTCAGCGACATCAATCGGGGGATCGGGTCGCTGAAGGCGGATGGCACGCTGCAGCGGATCCAGGACAAGTGGCGCCCGCAGGAGATGCTGTTTCTCACTCGGGAGCGTGTCGAACGTCTCGTCGTCGGGGCAACTGGCGGCGTCCTGCTGCTGTTGCTCGCCGCGATGGGCGCGTGGGTGCTCCTCCTCAAGAAGCACATCAAGGTGCGCAAACTCGCCGAGGCAGCCGCCCGGGCGTCCGAGGAGCGTTTCGCCAAGGCGTTTCAAGCCAGTCCGGATTGCATCGCCATCACGGACCTCGGACTGGGAACCGTCCTCGAAGTCAACGAGCGATTCGAGGAGATGACCGGCTACGCACGTACCGACATCCTGGGCCGCACCCTCGTCGACATCGGCTTGCTCGTTAATCCGTCAGACCGGGATGCGTATCTCCCGGTCCTGCGCGAGTCGGGCCGCATTCGTGACCACGAGATGAAGATCCGCCGCAAGGACGGAGAAGTACGAACCTGGCTGATGTCCGCCGAGCCGATCGAAACCGGCGGCCGCCGCTGTTTCCTCACCGTGAATCGAGACGTCACGCTCCAGCAACAGGCTCAAGAGGCGCTGAGGGCTTCGGAGGAGAAATTTGCCAGGGCCTTTCAGGTCAGCCCCGACTGCATCGCGATTTCGAACATGACGGGCGTGATCGAGATCAATGCCAGCTTCGAGGAAATGAGCGGGTACCAGCGAAGCGAAATCATCGGGAAGAACATCACCGAACTGGGCATCGCGTCAGGCGCCGTCAGGGACGCCTTCTTGGCGGAGCTCCTGGCCAGGGGCTCGATTCGCAATTTCGAGTATGTGGCGACCAGGAAGGACGGCGGGATCAGGCATATCCTGTTGTCCGCACAGCTCATCCAGCTCGGCGGCGAGCAGTGCTTCCTGTCGGTCAATCGCGACATCACCGGCTACAAGCTGGCGGAAGAGGCGCTGCAGCGATCCGAGGCGAAATACCGCGAGCTGGTGGAAAACGCCAACGATGCGATCTTCACCATCGATCGCGAGGGCTATTGCCTCTCGATGAATCGCGTCGGCCAGGAGCTGACCGAGTATGGCGTGGACGATCCGCGCGGCACCCACCTGACCCAACTGGTCGCACCCGAGGATCTCGCCGAAGTCGAGCGGCAGCTGCAGCGGGTGCTGAGCGGCGAGGATGTGGCGCCCTTCGAGGTGAACCTCATCAGCAAGAGCGGAAAGCGACTCTCGCTCGAGCTGTCGAGCCGTCCACTCTTCGACCACGGAGCGATCGTCGCCTCGCAGGCGATCGCGCGCGACGTGACCAGACGCCGGGAGCTCGAGGCGCAGCTCCGCCAGGCGCAGAAAATGGACGCGGTCGGCCGGCTCGCAGCAGGCGTGGCCCACGACTTCAACAACCTGCTCACCGTCATCCTCGGCAACTGCGAAGCCAGCGCCCCGCTTCTTGCCCCGCACGGACGACTTCGTGAGGCGTTTGCCGATATCCGCTCGGCCGCCGAGCGGGCGGCATCGCTGACCGGTCAGTTGCTGGCCTTCAGCCGTCGGGAGATGACGAAGCCGGCGGTGTTCAATCTCGACGAGGTGATTGCCGACCTCGAGCGCATGCTCGCGCGTCTCATCGGAGAGAACATCGAGTCGCGGTTCATTCCCGGACAGGTCGGCTCCATCTGCGCCGATCTCGGACAGCTGCAACAAGTCGTGATGAACCTCGCGGTCAACGCGCGCGACGCCATGCCGAGCGGGGGCCGCCTGACGATCGAGACCCAGAACGTGCACCTGGACGGCGACTATGTGCAACGTCATCGGCCCGTGCCCGCCGGCCACTACGTCATGCTGGCCGTGTCCGACACCGGCCTCGGCATGACCGACGAGACACGAGCGCGTCTCTTCGAGCCGTTTTTCACGACCAAGGAGGTCGGCAAGGGCACCGGCCTTGGATTGGCCACGGTCTACGGCATCGTCAAGCAGAGCGGCGGGTTCATCTGGGTCTACAGCGAGCTCGGACTCGGATCGACCTTCAAGATCTACTTCCCGCGAGTGCAGGCGCCTGCGACTTCGGTCCGCGTCGAGCCGGTTCAGGATGAGGTGCTCTTCGGCGACGAGCGCGTCCTCCTGGTGGAAGACGAGGAAGACCTGCGCGACCTGCTGCACGACTATCTCGCCGCCCAGGGCTATACCGTGAAGAGCGCGTCGAGCGGAGAGGATGCCCTGGCCGTGTGCCGTGACCACCCCTACGCTCCGGCGATCTTGATCAGCGACGTCGTGATGCCGGGCATCGGCGGTCGGGCGCTCGCTGATCGCTTGCGATTGGACGATCCGGAGCTGAAGGTGTTGTACCTGTCTGGCTACACCGACGAAGCGATGTTGCGTCACGGGATTCTGCCAACCGGCACACAGTTTCTCCAAAAACCGTTCGCCCTCGAGGCGTTGGCGCGGACGGTCCGACTCATCCTGGACGAGCCCCAGTCGGCGGAGACACGCGCCTTCATTACGGCGCCTCTCGCGTAGGCGCCCCGGGCCGTTTCGGGTCGAGCCCACGGCTCGGTCTTGGACGACGCAATCTGATAGCGTCAGAGTCGGTTCCGCCCTGCCATTTGACGTGCACGCGACGGTCTCCGTCCGAGAATCTGAGCCGCAGCTTTCATTTCAGAACGCCCTCATCGGCTCGTTCAAATTTTCAATGAACACATTAAGCCACTTGATATCAGTCACTTAATCGACGATGTATCCTCGAACGATGTTCGAGCGTCTAACGACGTTGATAATATGAACACTGTTCAGAATATGATGGGTCATGGGAATTAAGGAACGACACGAGCGAGATCGCGAAGCGGTCAGCCGATCGATTCTCGACGCCGCCCGCGAGCTCTTCGTCAGCGAGGGCTACCAGAACGTCTCCATGCGGAAAATCGCAGAACGCATCGAGTACAGCCCGGCCGCCATCTACGGATACTTCCCCTGCAAGGACGACATCTTCTTCGCGCTGGCCGAGGAAGGCTTCAGACTTCTTGGCGCTCCCGACGATGACAGCACAGACGACGCCCTGCGGGCGTTAGAGCCGCTGGATCGCCTCCGTGAGATTTTCTGGCACGTGTACGAGTTCGGCCTCAAGCATCCGCAGTACTTCTCGCTGATGTTCATCGACCGCGACGTGCCGCGCATCAGCCGCGAATACGAGCGATTCGCGTTTGTCCGCGCCATGAAGGCGAACCTGGTGGCACGGATTCAGTCGTGCATCGACGCGAACGCGCTGCCTTCCACGGTGGACGCCTCGGCCGCGTGCCGCATGCTGACGATGGGCGTGCTGGGCGTTTCGGCGATGCGGCTGTCCGATCGTCTGGGGCCGCCCGCGCAAGTGGATGTGCTGGCACGCGACGTCCTGAACGCCCTGCTGGCCGGCCTGCAGTCGGGCGTACTGCTGCAAGCGACCGACGCGCCGTGCACGAGCGAGGAACAGCAGCCGCAGGCCACCGTATCTTCATCAGGAGTCGTGTCATGAATCGCATCACATCCACTGGACTGGTCGTCGGCGGTTTGCTCGGGGCCAGTGCGCTCATGGCGGCCTGCAGCGCCGCGGACGGCAAAACAAAGGCGCCAGAGGCTGTGGTGGTGACGCCGGTCTCGGTGGCGCCTCTTGTCGTCGAGGCACAGCCGATCGTGCGCTACATTCGCGCCACGGGCACGCTCGTCGCCGAGGAACAAGCGGATGTCGCGGCTGAAACCGCCGGTCGGGTGGTGTCCACGCCGATCGAACGGGGCACCGCGGTCGGAACAGGCACCGAGCTGATTCGGCTGTCGGCCACCGAGACCGACGCACAGGTTCAGGAAGCTGACGCCAACGCGGGCCAGATCGAAGCTCGACTCGGAATCACGCCCGAAGCGCCCTTCAACGCGAACACCGTGCCGGAAGTGCAGAACGCCAAGGCGTCGTACGACCTGGCCCAGAGCGAGTTCGCGCGCATCCGCTCGTTGCTCGATCAGAAAGTCGTGTCGCAGTCAGAGTTTGAGCAGCGACGGACACAGCTCGAAGCGATGCGCCAGCAATACGAGGCGGCGAAAAACGCCGCCGCTCAGCAGTTTCAATCGCTGCAGGCGGCGCGGGCGCGTGTCACGCTCGCCAGGAAGGCGCTGGCCGACACGGTGGTCCGCGCGCCGTTCCCCGGCCTCGTGGCCGAGCGCCTGGTGTCGGTCGGCGACTACGTCACGCGTGGCATGAAGGTGGCGGTGGTGGTGCGGGTCAATCCGCTACGTGCCGAGCTCACCGTGCCGGAACAGTTCATCGCGTCGGTCGCCATCGGGCAACCGATTACCTTCGAGGTCGACGCCTACCCCGATCGCCAGTTTACCGGGAAGATCCGGTTCGTCTCCCCGGCGTTGAAGACCGAGCAACGGGCGCTGACCGTCGAGGCCACAGTGCCCAATCCCGGCGGCGAGCTGAAGCCTGGCTTGTTTGCGACGGCGCGCATTCAGCAGCCGAACCCGACGCCCGGCCTGCTCGTGCCGATGACCGCGGTGGTGACCGCTGCCGGCAGCAGCCGCGTGTATGTCGTGAACGGCGACCACGTTGAAGCCCGGGTCGTGAGCCTTGGACAAACCGTCGGCCCGCTGGTCGAGATTACCAACGGGCTCAAGAGCGGCGACCGCGTCGCGACGACGAATCTGGCGCAGCTCGCCGATGGAACGGCGATCACAAAGTGAAAACTGAAAATTGCGAACTGACAAGGACTGAGCCGGAGAACTGTTGGAAATTGTCGGCTGGCTCCGCGACGCGCTGAGTCCTTCTGAGTTTTGAGTTTCAACTTCTAAGTTTTTCAGGGGTTCATCATGCAGTGGCTTGCCGCACTCTGCGTCAAACGACCGGTCTTCGCTTCAGTGCTGATCCTGTCGCTGACGGTGATCGGTGTCTTCTCGTTCACACGTCTCGGTGTCGACCGCTATCCCAAAGTCGACATTCCGACTGTCGTCGTGACGACGGTGCAGCCGGGCGCCGCGCCTGAACAGATCGAGACCGAGATCACCGACAAGATCGAGGAAGCGGTCAATACCATCAGCGGCATCGACGAACTGCGATCCGTCTCTTCGGAGGGCATCTCGCAGGTCATCATCGGATTCCTGCTCGACAAGGACACCGATGTCGGCGCCCAGGAAGTCCGCGACAAGGTCAACGGCGTGCTCCCGCTCCTGCCGAAAACGATTCAACAGCCTCGCGTGGACAAGTTCGACCCCGACGCCGCGCCGGTGCTGAGCGTGGCGCTCAGCGCCGACCGGCCCGTGCGCGACCTGACGGAATACGCCGACAAGGTCCTCCGGCGGCAGATCGAGAGCGTCAACGGCGTTGGCCAGGTACTGGTGCTTGGCGGACGGCAGCGCCAAATCAACGTCTGGCTGGACGCCGATCGGCTGCGGTCCTACAACCTCACGGTCACCGATGTCTCGCGGGCGCTGCAGGCGCAGAACATCGAAATCCCGGGCGGTCGTGTCGACCAAGGCCCGCAATCCGTGACCCTCAGGACCCGGGGACGCATCCAGAGCGTCGCGGACTTCAACGACATCGTCGTCCGCCAGAAGGACGGTCACCCGATCCGGATTGTCGATGTCGCGCGGGTTGAAGACGGTCAGGCCGACATCGACAGCGTCGCCAACGTGGACGGTAGAGGCACGGTGCTCTTGAACATCCGGCGGCAGTCCGGCACCAACACCGTGGAAGTGGCCAAGTCGATCAAGAGCCGTTTGCTGGAGATCAAGGCGACGCTGCCGGCCGGCTACGACCTGCGCGTCGTGCGCGATCTCTCGGAGTTCATCGAGGCCTCGATCCACAACGTGGAGGAGCATCTCGTCATCGGTTCGATGCTCGCCGCGCTCGTGGTGCTGTTGTTCCTGATGAACTGGCGGTCGACCATCATCGCCGCGATCGCCATTCCCACGTCGATCGTCGCCACGTTCGGGCTCGTCTGGTACATGGACTTCTCGCTCAACATGCTGACCATGCTGGCGCTGACGCTGTCGGTCGGCATCGTCATCGACGACGCCATCGTGGTGCTCGAGAACATCTACCGGTTCATCGAGGAGAAGCACCAGGATCCGTTCGAGGCCGCGATCGAAGGCACCAAGGAAATCGGCCTCGCGGTGCTCGCGACCACGCTGTCGCTGGTCGCCATCTTCGTGCCGGTCGGTTTCATGGGCGGCATTGTCGGACGCTTCATGAAGAGCTTCGGCCTGACGATGGCGTTCGCGATCATGGTATCGCTGCTGGTCAGCTTCACGCTGACGCCGATGATGGCGGCGAGGTGGCTGAAAGTCGACCACTCCGGAAAGAAGAAGCGCTCGACCAAGGATTCGATCGTGTTCCACGCGATCGATGTGTTCTATACGCGGATGCTCGAGTGGTCGATGCGCCATCGCAGCATCGTCGCCGGCATCGCGGTGCTCGTGCTGTTGTCCAGCGTGCCGCTGTTTTCAATCGTGCCCAAGAACTTCATCCCACAGGACGACCAGTCGGAGTTCGAGATCAATTTGCGGGCGGCGGAAGGGACCAGCCTCGAATCGACCGAAGTCCTGACCAACCGCGTCGCCGAAGCCGTACGGAAGCGGGCGCCGGAGGTGGCCTACACGCTCGTCACCGTGGGCGCAGATCCCGCGAAGACCCGCAACCTGGCCACCATTTATGTCCGTCTGATCCCGATTGAGGAGCGCAAGCGCGACCAGTTTGTCGTCATGGGCATTGTCCGCGACGAGGTCCTGCCGGCGCTCGCGCCCGGGCTGCGGACATCCGTCCAGCAGGTCGCCACGATCGGCGGCGGCGGCGCTCAGGCCGCGGACGTCCAGTTCGTGATCAACGGCCCCGATCTGACCAAGCTCGAGTCGATCAGCCGGCAGCTCATGACCCGGGCCAAAGCGCTGCCGGGGGTCGTCGACCTGGACTCGTCGCTGAACGTCGGCAAGCCCGAGATCTCGGTGAGGCTCGATCGGCCGAAGGCCGCTGACCTGGGCGTGCAGATCAGCGATGCCGCCGAGGCACTGCGGCTGCTGGTCGGCGGCGATCAGGTGACGACCTACAACGAAGGCGGCGAGCAATACGAAGTGCACCTCCGGGCGCGGGCCGAGAACCGGACGACGGAATCAGCCATGGCGGCGCTGACCGTGCCGTCTACGAGGCTCGGCAGCGTCTCGCTCGACAACGTCGCCAGCTTCGCTCCCGGGACGGCGCCGTCGGACATCAGCCGGCTCGCCCGGCAGCGTCAGGTGACGGTGTTCTGCAACCTGTTGCCCGCGGCGTCACAGGCCGAGGTCCAGAACGCGATTCTTTCCGAGTTCCGCTCGCTCAACGCCGGCAGCGACTACCAGGGCGTGTTCGCGGGCCGATCGAAGGAGCTCGGACGGACCGCCCAGAACTTCGTCCTCGCCTTCGTGCTGTCGTTGGTGTTCATGTATCTGATTCTCGCGGCGCAGTTCGAATCGTGGTTGCATCCGATCACGATTCTGCTGTCGCTGCCGTTGACGCTCCCCTTTGCGCTGTTGTCGATCATCGTGTTCCAGCAATCTCTGAACATCTTCTCGGCACTCGGCCTGCTGGTGCTGTTCGGGGTCGTGAAGAAGAACTCGATCCTCCAAATCGACCACGCGAACCAGCTCAAGGAGCGGGGTCTCTCGACTCACGACGCCGTCGTCCAGGCCAGCCGCGACCGGCTGCGACCGATTCTCATGACCACGCTCGCCTTCGTCGCCGGGATGATCCCGCTCATCGTCTCCAAGGGGATCGGTTCGAGCACCAACCATGCGATCGGATTCGTCATCTTCGGGGGCCAGTCGCTGGCTCTCGTGCTGACGCTGCTCGTCACCCCGGTGGCCTACTCGCTTTTCGACGATGCCTCGAAAGTGAAGCTGTTCGGTCGCGCGAAGGCAGTGCCGGCCGAGCCTGGGCTGGCGCGACCGGCGGTTGCGGCCCATCTGGGCAAGACCACCCTGCTCGTGCTCCTGGCGGTGGGACTCGCCGCCACCGCGTCGGCCCAGTCGGCTGCTGACACGCCCGCGACGCTGCGTCTCAGCGTGGACGAGGCCGTCCGCCTGGCGCTCGAGAACAACCCGGATCTCAAGGCCGACCGAATCGACCCTCAGATCAGCGACACGCGTGTGGCGGCAGCCACCGGCGCCTTCAAGCCGACGTTCAACACGAACCTGCAGCGCAACAACCAGCTGCAACCGCCAGCGGGGTTCCTGGTGCCTACGCCAACCAGCAATGACGTGGTGACCACCAATACTGGGCTGGGTCAGCGCCTGCCCCGGTTCGGGACGAGCTACAACGTGTCGTGGAACACCACCCACACCGACAGCAACAGCTTCCTCAACAGCTACAACCCGCTGCTACAGTCCGGCCTCTTGTTCAGCCTCTCACAGCCGCTGCTTCGAGATTTTCACGTCGACACCGCACGTCAGCTGCTGATCACCAGCCGGATCAACCGCGACATCGCCGGCACGCGCTTGAGCGAAAGCGTCGTGCGCACGACGGCGAACGTGAAGAGCGCCTACTGGAACCTGGTCTCGGCGAAGGCCAACGTGGACGCACGCCGCAAGGCGGTCGAGCTCGTGCAGGAGTTGGTGCGTGTGAACAAGGCCCGGGTCGACGTGGGCACGTCGCCGCCGATCGATCTGGTGTCGGCCCAGGCGGAGCTGGCGAGCAACGAGGAACAGCTCATCATTACGGAGACTGCGGTCAAGGAATCCGAGGACCGGCTGCGGGTGCTCATCCTGGATACGACGCAACGCGACGCGTGGACCGTGACGCTCGACGCCGTTGATTCCCCGCCGGTCGGATTGGGAGCCCCGGACACCGACGCCGCCGTCGCGACTGCGCTGAGGGAGCGGACCGACCTGGTCCGCGCGCGGAAAGACATCGAAACATCGAAGACGACGCTCAAGTTCACGGACAATCAACGTTTGCCGGATGTCCGCGTGAACGCGAGCTACCAGGCCAACGGCCTCGGCGGCACGCAGGTGCTGCGCGAAGGCGCGTTCCCCGGCACCATCGTCGGATCGGGCGCCGTGACGCCGTTCGGGTCGGTGCTCGGGCAGTTGTTCGGGCGCGATTATCCGACGTGGAACGTCGGGGTGAGCGTGTCGTATCCGATCGGCCAGGGCGTGGAGGAAGCCAACCACGCCCGGGCGCGGCTCGAGAGCGCGCAAACCGAAGAACGGCTCAAAAGCGCAGAGGCGAAGGTGATTCAGCAGGTGCGAGATGCCGGCTGGAAGATCGGCATGAACGCCCGGCGCGTGCAGACGTCGCGGGTCGCGCGCGATCTCGCCGAACAGCGGTTCGACGCCGAGCAGAAGCGGCTCGACGTCGGCCTGTCGACGAACTTCCTGGTCATTCAGGCGCAGAGGGATCTGGTGCAGGCGCAAACGAACGAGCTGTCGGCGATCCTGGCCTACGACCTGGCGCTCGTCGATTTCGACGCGCTGCAACTGGCGCCGCCGGCGGCTGGCACGACACCGACCACGACAGCGACGAGCACGCCGGCCCCGGCCGCCACGGCATCGACCGCGCGACCCTAGCAGCGTGTATCATTTCAACGACCTGCGATAGGCGCGGGGGCAGCGACCGAACATCATCATCATGAAACAATTTCAAGTCTGTGGTCTGGGTAATGCGATCGTCGATATCTTCGTGGAAGTCTCCGAGCCGGAGTTCGCATCCCTGGGATTCGAGCGCGGCACCATGGTCCTGGTCGATCAGGCGGCGCAAAAGAGCCTCCTCGACGTCTACCAGAAGCACGAGCCGAAGCTCGTGAGCGGCGGATCCGTCGCGAATTCCATCATCGCCTTCTCCCAACTCGGCGGACAAGCCGCGTTCATCGGCTGCGTCGGGGACGACCGCTACGGTTTGTTCTATGCGAACGAGTTCGAAGAGCTGGGCATCGACATCGGCAACCCGATCATCGTCAACGAGACAACCGGCACCTCGGTGTGCATCGTGACGCCCGATGCCGAGCGCACGATGAGGACATGTCTGGCGGTCGCGAGCCACCTCTCGGCGCGCCACGTCGACGAGGAGCGCATCAAGAACGCCGATTGGCTGTTCATTGAAGGCTACGTATTCGCGAATCCGGAGACCGGCCAGACCGCCATTCAAGAGGCCGTCAAAGTCGCCCGGAAGCACGGCACCAAGATCGTGATCACCTGTTCGGACGCGTTCATCCCCCAGGTGTTCGGCGAGCCGCTGAGAGCGGCGCTACAACACGCCGATTTGCTGTTTTGCAACGAGACCGAAGCGTGCTCGATTACCGGTGCGAGCACGGCCAAGGACGCGTTCGAGGAGCTGAAAGGGACCGTCCCGTCGGCGGTGGTCACCAACGGTCCACACGGCGCCTACGTGCGGCATGCGGGTGTCGAAGCGCACGTGCCGGCGTTTCCAAGCGAGCCGAAGGATTTGACCGGGGCCGGAGACATGTTCGCCGGATCGTTTCTGTACGGAATCACGCACGGCGTCGGGCCGGAACAGGCCGCCCGCGCCGCCGGTTTCCTGGCGCACCGTGTGATCAGTCAGGTCGGCGCCCGTCTTCATCAAGGGACCAAGCGGTTCTGGGATGAAACGCTCGCGAAGGGCTAGAGCGTTTTCGATTTGTACGTAGTGTCCGGCGTGAGCCGGACTACGACGGTCCGCCTGAAGGCCGACACTACGTGCAAATGGAAGGCACAAGTGGTGTGTCTCGGTCGTTTCTACGCCGCCACCACGAAACAGCGAAGCCACGACGTCGACAGATCATGCCGTTTTTTCGCGCCTTGGTGTTTTCGTGGTTGCGTTTTGGCTCCTCGACAGCCAGCACGAGAAACCAGTGTCCTGCGTTCGACGATTTAGTACGCGGCTTCCGGCGCGCGGCGCCCGCATGGCAAGGCGCGACGACCGAGGATACCGGGAGTATCTGAGGGAGGAGCAACGCCGCCAGCCCCGGGGTCCCCAACGCGGCACCCGCGTTGGGGTGGAGAAGGGATGCCCCCGCCCGGAAGACGTCCTAAAGCGTCGGACGCAGGACACTAGCCCGTCGGGGTCGCGATCGGCGGCCCTCAACTCCGCGCTCCCTATTTGAGATACTTTCCGACGATCGGCTCGAGCTCGCGCCTGGTCTGCTCGGGTACCAGATCCGGGCGAGTAATGAGCGCCGTGGCCAGCGCCGTCGCACATTCGCAGGTCCGCAGTCCGTCGATGCGGCCGATCGCCTCCGCGATCGCTTTCTGCGCGGTGGCCGCGTTCTGCATCAGGTTCGCGACAATCAGGTCGACGGTCACCGAGTCGTGGTCCGGGTGCCAGCAGTCGTAGTCGGTCACGAGGGCGAGCGTGCAGTAGCAGATCTCGGCTTCGCGCGCCAGCTTGGCTTCCTGCAGATTCGTCATGCCGATGACGTCCATTCCCCAGGCGCGATACAGCTTCGACTCGGCCAGCGTCGAAAACTGCGGCCCCTCCATGTTGACGTAGGTCCCGCCGCGATGGACGGTCGCGCCGACGGCCTGCGCCGCATCGGCCACGATGGACGATAGATGGCGGCAGATCGGGTGCGCGAAGGCGACATGCGCTACCAGCCCGCGGCCGAAGAATGTACTGATCCGGCCCTTGGTGCGGTCGAAAAACTGATCGGGCACGAGGATGTCGAGCGGCCGATACTCCTGCTTCAGGCTGCCGACCGCGCTGGCCGACAGGATGCGCTCGACGCCGAGCACCTTGAAGCCGTAGATATTGGCCCGGAAATTCAATTCCGATGGGAGAATGCGATGGCCGGCGCCGTGGCGCGACAGAAACGCCACCCGCTTGCCGCGCAGCGTGCCGAGCACGTAGGGCCCGGATGGCTCGCCGAACGGCGTGACGACAGTTCTTTCCTCGCGATCGGTGACGCCATCCATGTCGTACAGACCACTGCCGCCGATGATGCCGATTTGAACGTCCATGCGTATCCTGGGCTCCTCGTGACGGGCGTCGGTGACGGTTGATCAGGCGGGCACGACGCGGCGCTTACCGGTGTCTTCCGTGATGTAGCCGGCAGCGAGCGCCGGATCGTGCTCGAAGAATATCAGCATCTGGCGCTCGACCGCTTCCTTGACGAATGCCTTCTTCGCCGTCAGCGTATCGAGCGGAAACAGATCGAAGCCCATGATCCAGGGGTTGGGCAGATGCGCGGTGGTCGGGATCAAGTCCGCCACGAAGGCGGCCGCCTGGCCGCCCGACTCGATGAGGACCATCTGATGGTGCATCGTGTGTCCGCCGGTCCTGCGCACACGGACTCCCGGCATGATCGTCTGGTCGTCGTCGACCAACTGGAGTACGCCGGCCTCCGCGAGCGGCAGATAGTTGTCGGCCAGATAACTCGCCCGGTTCCGCTCATTGACATGCGTCGCATCTTCCCATTCACCACGCCGCACGATGTACTGGGCGCGTGGAAAGCGCGGGCGCAACCGGCCTTCCGCATCACGAACGGTAAAACCACCGGCGTGATCGAAGTGCAGGTGCGTCGCCAGCACGATGTCGATATCGTTGACGCCCAGTCCTGCTTCCGCCAGCGTGTGGTCCAGATGGCGTTGGCGGTCGAGCCCGTAAATCCCGGCAAACTTCGCGCTCTCTTTGTCGCCGACGCCTGCGTCGATGATCATGGTCCGCCTGCCGCGGACGATGAGGGGTCGCATGGCGAGGGTGACGCGGTTGCGCGCATCTGGCGGCGCTTTCTGTTCCCACAACGACCTGGGCACCACACCGAACATGGCGCCACCGTCCAGGCGCAAGAATCCGTCGCAGACCGAGATGAGCTCCAGCTCACCCACGGCAAAGCGCCGAACGGCGGACTGACGACTGTCGCTCGACGCCTGTCGGCCCTCGACCGCGGACGGTCGACGGTCGACGCCCGCTTGTTTGAGCTCGACCAATACGCCATGGGCCGTCGCGGGATGAATGAATGCGACCATCGCCCCCTCCGCGCCGTGGCGCGGTGTCTCGTCGATGAGTCGCGCGCCGCGAGACTTCAGATCTGCCAGCGCTGCCTGGAGATCCTCGACGCGCAGCGTGATGTGGTGCAGGCCGGGCCCGCGCTTGTTCAGGAACGCGGCAATCGGCGAATCCGGCGCCGTCGCCTGCAGCAATTCGAGCTTTGATTCGCCGACAGCCACGAAGTGCGCCCTCACACGCTGCGACGGGACGTCCTCAGGCGGCTCGATCTCGAGACCGAGCGCGTCGCGGTAAAAGGCCAGCGCGGCCTCGATGTCCCCCACCGCAATGCCGATGTGATCGAGAATCGCCTTCATTCCTGGATGCTTCCAACCTTCCAGTCGTGTCAGTGTCACGTCAACCACCGAGGACAGCGAGCACACCGAGCAAGAACGAGAAACATTGCTCGGTGATCTCGGCGATCTCGGTGGTGACGTTCGCTCGACCGTTGAAGAACACAAAGAATCTCTTGGTCTGCTTCGTGATCTTTGTGCCCTTTGTGGTTCATGGTCTGATTTCGCAACGTGCTCGAGTTCTCAGTTTCGGGTTTCAGGGCTCACTTGAGGTCGCGCCTGGAATCGCCGAGCTTCAATCCGGCTCGTGTCAACAGCTCGTCAGCCGCCGAATATGGATCGAGCTCGCGCGCCGCGATGCGGTCGATGATGGTGTCGAGCTCGCCGGGGCGCAGGACATCGCGTTCGACGTACTCGATCGCGCGCGCGGCCAGGCGCTCACGCAATTGGTACTCGTCGCGCAGACGCCGCCGGCCGGACGCGCTGGACGCCGCACGAAACCGATCAATCGCTGCCACGAGCTGGTCGGTCCCCAGGCCGCTGGTCGCGACCGTCTGGACGATCGGCGGTCGCCATTCGTGCGGCCCCGCCGCATGGAGCGACAAACTCGCCTCGAGGGCGGCGACGAGACGATCGCTGCCGTCGCGATCTGCCTTGTTGACGACGAAGATATCGGCAATCTCCATGATGCCGGCCTTGAGCGCCTGCACTTCGTCGCCAGCGCCCGGCACCAGCGTGACGATCGAGACATCCGCGATGCGCACGATGTCCACTTCGCCCTGACCGACGCCGACCGTTTCGATGATGACCAGGTCCGTGCCGGCGGCGTCGAGCACGAGCGCGGCGGCGGCGGTGGCCCGAGCCAGTCCGCCGAGGTGTCCCCTCGTCGCCATGCTGCGGATGAACACTCCCGCGTCGGTCGCATGCGACGGCATCCGCAGTCGGTCGCCGAGTACCGCGCCCCCGCTGAACGGGCTGGTCGGATCGACCGCCAGCACGCCGACGGTCAAGCCGTCGCGGCGATACCGGGTAATCAGCCGATCCACGAGCGTGCTCTTGCCCGCGCCAGGCGGACCGGTGATCCCGATGAGGTACGCGCGCCCCGTTCGGCTGAAGAGGGCGCGCATCAGTTCCGCGCCCGCCGCGCCCTCGTTCTCCACGCACGAAATCGCGCGGGCGATCCCGCGCGGGTCGCGCGCAAGGACGCGCTCGGCGAGCTCCGCCGTCATCGCGCCAACAGCTGGCGCGCGATCACCAGCCGCTGAATCTCGCTGGTGCCTTCGCCGATGGTCGTCAGCTTCACGTCGCGAAAGAACTTCTCGGCCGGGTAGTCCTTGACGAAGCCGTAGCCTCCGTGAATCTGGACGCAATCGTCCGCGGCTCGAACCGCAACCTCGCTGGCGTAGAGCTTCGCCATCGCCGATTCGAGAGTCATGCGGCGCTGGTGGTCCTTCAGATACGCCGCCCGGTAGGTCAGCAATCGAGCGGCATCAATGCGTGTGGCGTTGTCGGCCAGCTTCCACTGGATGGCCTGAAACTGACTGATGGTCTTGCCGAACGCCCGGCGCTCCTGTGCGTAGCGCAGCGCGGCCTCGAAGGCGCCCTGCGCCAGGCCCACCGCGAGCGCCGCGATGCCGATGCGGCCGGCATCGAGCACCTGCATGGCGTCGACGAATCCGTGGCCTTCGCTCCCGAGCTGCTGCTGCGCAGGCACCGCGCACTGGTCGAACAGCACCTCGCTCGTCTCGCTCGCCCGCATGCCGAGCTTGTCTTCCTTCTTTCCCGGCGTCAGGCCCGGCGTGCCCTTCTCGATGATGAACGCGGAGATGCCTCGACTGGCGGCCGAGCGATCGGTGATCGCCATCGCCACCAGGATATCGCCCGAACGCCCGTGGGTCGTGAACGTCTTCGACCCGTTGAGCACCCAGTTGGACCCCGATCGAACCGCGGTCGTCCGCATGCCGGCGGCGTCGCTGCCGGAGCTCGACTCGGTCAGGCCCCAGGCGCCGATCTTCTCACCCCGGGCGAGCGGCACGAGATACTGCTGCTTCTGCGCCTCGGTGCCGAACATCAGGATATGCGACGCACACAGCCCGTTGTGCGCCGCCACCGACAGAGACACGGACGGATCGACTCGCGCGAGCTCCTCGATGCAGATGCAATAGTCGATCGCCGACATTCCCGCCCCGCCGAACTCTTCGGGACACTGGATGCCCATCAATCCGAGGCTGGCCAGCTTTGGCACGAGCTCGATCGGAAAGTGCTGCGCGTTGTCCCACTCCACGACGTGTGGACGGATCTCGGTCTCCGCGAACTCGCGGACGCTTCGCCGCAACAATTCCTGGTCTTCGGTCAGGCGAAAATCCATTCACGCCAGACTTTATCATTCGGTGTACGCCGAACCAAGGTGGCGATGTGTCCTTCAACGTGATAAGTAGGGAGTGAAGAGAAAACGTTGAGGTGAGCAGCCGTGCGATCGAAGATGACACTCGGAGTCCTGGTAGCGATGATGGCCGTCAGTGCCAGGCCGGCGTTCGCGGATGTGACGGCGTTCATCGGTGCGAACACCTCGCCAGCCAACCGCCAGGTTCGCGGATTTGGCATCGGCATGGGCCTACTGGTCGTCGTCGGGATCGAATTCGAGTACACCAATACGACTGACGATCCCACGGCGAAGGCGCCATCGCTCAAGATCGGCAGCGGCAACCTGGTCCTGCAGTCTCCGGTCCCGATTTTTGGCGTGCAGCCGTACTTCACGACGGGCGGGGGATTCTACAGCGAGACGCTCGGCACCCGGAATGACACGGGGTTTGCGCCGAATACGGGCGGCGGCGTGAAGATCTCGCTGCTGGGACCGATTGGGGTGCGGGTGGACTATCGCGTCTTCAAGCTGGCAAGCGGTGCGCTGGTGTCGCCAGCGCACCGCGTCTATGCGGGAATCAATCTGAAGTTCTAACGGATCTCCGGCCCCGCAAGGGCCTCGGCCCCGGAAACTTGCCCCGTTACGTCAAGTTTCGGGTTCTCGAACGTGCCAGCGTCGCGCCGGCTATTTGCCGAAGTCGATGGTCAGATTCAGGTTGATGATGTTCTGACCCTGAGCGTACGATTCGGCGTACTTTTTGAAGATGACGTTCAGCTCCTCGGGCTTGTAGAGCTCCGCAAGAATGTTCGAGACCGTGTAATCGGCGTCCTTCACCGACGGCTCGATCACAAACACGTACAAGACGTTGGCGCCTGCTGGATCCGGAGACTTGAACACCTTCCAGCTTGCGGCCTGCTGCTTGCGCTCCGGCTTGTCGCTTTTTTGCAGCGCCTCCTTGAGCTTGGCCATCACCTCCTCGAAGTCCGCGGTCTTGTCGGGCTTGATGAAGTTCAGGATCATCCCAGCATCCGACGCAAACACGCGCTTGGTCGGCGCCGCAGCTTGCTGCGCCGGCGCCGGCGCCGGCGCCGCCTGGGCGTGCGCGACTGATGCCGACGTCAGTCCGACGAACAGTCCGAAAGCAATCCAACCTGACCGGCGTAGGAACGCCGGCGTCACGGGGCAGCAGAACATCGAGGCCTCCTTGGCGAAAAGGGGGTTACTGTATCGTACTCGGCGACGAAGCTTCACAGAAAAAGATGTCATGGACGACGCGAAGCCTCGCCACAAGATCCGCGGCCGGAACGACAAAGGGAAGGCCGCGGTTGGATCCGAAGACGACATAATCTCTGACATTGTCTTCAGGTATGCGCGAGCCGTCAAACGAAGACGGCCATCACCTCGTTGGCCAGCAGCATGCCACGGCGGGTCAGCCACAGCCGTACACCATCTTGCCTTAGACACCCGTTCTGAATAAACGGCTCGAGTTCGGCCCCGAACCGTTCCCACACGTCGACGCCGTAACGCCGGCCGATGTCTCCCAGATGAACGCCGGCGGTCAGTCGCAACCCCGTGAACAACGCATCGCCGAGGCGTTGATCGGGCGACAGGCGCTGAATCTCGGTCGCGTGCGGCTCTCCGCGCGCGACCCGATCGACGTATTCGTCGGTCGCGGAGACATTTTTCCAGCGCACGCCGTCGCGCGTGGAGTGCGCGCCGCACCCGAACGCGAGCCACTCGCCATCGCTCCAATATTTGAGATTGTGCACCGACTCACGGCCTGGTCGCGCGGCGTTCGAGATCTCGTATTGCCGATAGCCGGCGGCCTCGAGACGGTCCATGGCGGCCAGGTACATCGCTTCCGCGTCTTCATCGGGCGCCTGGGACCACTGCGCACGGGCCATCTCGTCTTTGAGCGGCGCGTTCGGGTAGAGCTCGAGCAAATACAACGACAGATGCTCGGGACCGAGCTCGATGGCGACGTCGATCGAATAGAGCCATTCGTCGAGCTGCTGCGCCGGCAGCCACATCATCAGATCGAGGCTGATGTTGTCGAAGCCGGCCCGCCGCGCCTCGTGGTAGGCGGCGCGGGCCCGTTCGGCGCCGTGCAGACGCGATAACCGCGTCAGCTCGTCATCGCGAAAAGACTGTACGCCGAAGCTGATTCGGTTCACGCCTGCTTCGCGGTACGCCGCCAGCCGATCTTCGCTGACCGTCTCCGGGTTCGCCTCGAGCGTCACTTCGGCGTTCGCGGAGACGTCAAATGCATTCAGGCAGCCGCCGATGAGACGGCGGACCTCCTCCGGCTCCAGGAGCGATGGTGTGCCGCCGCCGAAGTAGATCGTGTCGGCCGCTTCCCGAAGCCCATCAGCCTCGGCAACCGATCGACCCTCCCGACCTGCCCCGCCAGCCTGACCCACCCCATCCGCCTGGCCCGCCCTCGTAATCTCCGCGATCAATGCGTCGACGTAGCGCGTCTTCAAGGCGCTGTCGAGCAGACTGCGGTTGAAGTTGCAATAGTTGCAAATGGCAGCACAGAAGGGAATGTGGAGGTACAAGCCCAACGGGGGAAGGTGCAAGCCGCTCCGTCCCGACGGAGACAGGTAGGGTGAAGGGCGCAGGGTGACGCGCCCGGGATACACAAGGCTCATCCGAGAAGAGAGGTGATGGTGATTCTGATCTTCGTTCACAGGCTCTCGAGCGTGGGATGAATCCGCGGCCGGCCTCTCCGCCCGGACGAGCTAAGCGGCCCCCCGCCTAACTGCCCGCTCGACCGCCCGGCCACTTCAAGTCGGCTTTGCCGTCGCGCGCGGCTGGTTCGCGCAATTGCGCGCGCGCCTGCCGGCCGGCACGCGGCGACGGCAGAGTCTTGCGACGCATCTTCCACATGGCCAGAAGATCGTCGACACCGCCGTTGGTCGGCATCTCGCGATAGTCTGCGCCATCCATGCCTTCGAAGTCGCACATTTCGTGCAGCCGTGACCGCATGCGATGGCCGATCCGGAACACCAGGGCATTGGGCTCGGTGTCGTCGGGTATGTCCGGGTAGTTGGACGTGAAGATCGTCAGTCGGCGCTCGTTGTACCGCGTGTTGACGATCAGGTTCATCGTCTCGTCGACCCATTCAGACGTCTTCTCCGCCCCGAGGTCGTCGAGCACGAGCAGCTCGGCCTGCATGACCGGGCGCAGCACTTCGATCTCGGTCGTGCGAATCGACGGATCGTAGGTGCTTCGAATCACGCGCAACAGATCGCGGGTATCGTAAAACACACCGCGCGCACCGGCGGTCTGAATCACCTGCTTCAAGACGGCGACGGCGAGGTGGGTCTTCCCAACGCCCGGCTGGCCCTCGAGAAACAGCCCTCTCTGCGCCTGCGGGAACGTATCGGCGATCCGGCGCGCGTGCGCGACCGTGCGCACCAGCGATTCGTTGTAGGCCGTGAAGTTGGCGAGCGTGCAGTGCAGGTAGCGCTTCGGAATCCGCGCCTCTTCGAGCCGCTGGCGGCCCACGGTATCGCGCCAGCAGTCGCAGCGGGCGACACGACGCACGCCGTTCTGGTCGACAGGCTTCCAGCCGGTATCGTCGCACAGCGGACACGCCGACGCATGCATCACGGACACTTCACCATTCACCACTCACACACCGCGACGGCGATGATCACGGTGAGAATTGTAGCGCGTTCGTCGCGAAACTGATCCTGGTGCGGATGAAATAGTGAACGTGGAACCGCAGAGCTCGCAGAAATTTCCGGTCGATGCACTACGAGGTTTTGTTTCGAGCCGGCTCGTCCGCGCGCGCGGACTCCGCCGCGGGCGGTGTCGCCCGTACCAGATCGGTCGGAGAGGATTTCACCAGCGCCGTCGACAATCGCTGCTCCCAATCGTCGATGCCGCGCGACAACTCCCCTTTGACGTACTCCATGAACTCGTTGACTTCATGCTGCATGCTCTCGATCTTGCGGCGCATGTTCAGGATGATTTCCACGCCGGCGAGATTCACGCCGAGATCCCGCGTCAGCGAGAGGATGGTCTCGAGCCGCTCGAGATCTTCCTCCGAATACAGACGGGTGTTGCCGTCCGTCCGCGACGGCTTCAACAACCCCTCACGCTCATACAGGCGCAGCGTCTGCGGGTGGATGTTGTACTTCTGCGCCACCGCGCTGATCATGTAGTACGCCTTCCCGGTCTGCTTCATACCCGCGGCGCCGCGAGCCCCTTTCTGACATCCTCGTGATTGATCCGCCCGAACTCCCGCAGCAACTCCTTCGATCGCTCATCGAGCAGCGTCGGCAGTACCACCCGGACCTCGACGACCAGATCGCCGCGGCGGCCGGTGCGCAATGACGCCACCCCGCGCTCGCGCAGCCGGAACCGCTGCCCGGACTGCGTGCCCGGCGGCACGCGCACGCGGGCGTAGCCGTCGAGCGACGGGACCTCGAACCTCGTGCCCAGCGCCGCTTCGTGAATCGCCACCGGCACGACCAGGTGCAGGTCGTCGCCGTCGCGGCGGAACAACGGGTGCGGCTGCACCTGGATCGTGATGTAGAGATCGCCGTACTCGCCACCGTTGCGCCCGGCGTGGCCCTTGCCGCCGACGCGGATCCGCGCCCCGTCTCCCAAGCCGGGACCGATCGCGATCGTCAACGGCTCCGTCCGTACCTCCACCTGCGCCCCGGCGCAGGATGGACAGCGCGTCGTGCTCAGGCGGCCCGCGCCGCCGCATCGGCCGCACGGCTTGGAAAAGATCATATGGCCGCGCGCCGATTTCACGGTCCCCGCGCCCTGACATCCAGGACAACTCGTGGCCGCCACTTGCAACCGGCCCAGACCGCGGCACGTCCGGCAATGCTCCTGCCGCGTCACCGTCACCGTCTGCTGCCCGCCACGGACCGCGTCCTCGAAGGCCAGGGACAGGTGCTGATGTAGATCCGTGCCCCGCTCCGCCACACCCTCGGCCAGTCCGGCGCCGCGTTGCTGGAGCAGTTCCGCGAAGAGGTCGCCAAAGGTGGACGCCGAGGGCCCGCTCGCGCTGATCGAGAAGTCGAAGCCCTCGAAGCCCACCGTGATCTCTTCCGCCGCGGCCGACGCCCCGCCCCCGGCGTCGTACCGCCTGCGGCGCTCGGGATCGCTCAGCGTCTCGTACGCTTCGGCGATCTGCCGGAACTGCACGGCGGCGGTCCGATCTCCGGGATTGATGTCCGGATGATGCCGCCGCGCGAGCCGCTTGTACGCGCGCCTGATATCGGCCAGCGCCGCACCGCGCTCGATTCCAAGAAGGACGTAAAAATCCATGACGCGCGCTTCGCGGAGTCTCCAGCAGGTTGCTGCAACAGCAGCAACCTGAACTGAGAACTCAGAACTTTGAACTGCGAATTCCCGAAGAATCTTGCAGGCCTTCTACGTTCTGACTTCTGAGTTTTCAGTTTTCACTGTTTCCCCTCGTCCACGACTTCCGCGTCGATGACGTCGCTCTTCCCGCCAGGAGCCGAGCCTGGCGCAGGGCCAGTGTCGGCACCAGGGCCGGGGCCGGATGCGCTGCTGGCGCCGCCAGGCTCGGCCTGCTTGTACAGCGACTCCGCCGCTTTGTTCTGCGCGGACATCAACTGTTCGAGCGCGCGCTCGATCGCGGCGGTGTCGTTCGACTCGTTCGCCTTCTTGAGCGTCTCCATGGCCGATTCGATCGCCTGCTTGTCGGGGGCAGTCAGCTTGTCGCCGGAATCCTTGATCAGCCGCTCGGCGCCGTAGATGGCCTGATCCGCGCGATTGCGGGCTTCGATCTCCTCGCGCCTCTTCTTGTCGTCGTCGGCGTGCGACTCGGCTTCCCGCATCATGCGCTCGACTTCGTCCTTGTTGAGGCCGCTCGACGCGGTGATCGTGATCCGCTGCTCCTTGCCGGTCCCCTTGTCCTTCGCCGAGACGTTCGCAATGCCGTTGGCGTCGATGTCGAAGGTGACCTCAACTTGCGGCACGCCGCGGGAGGCTGGCACGAGGCCGACGAGATGAAAGCGGCCCAGTGTCCGGTTGTCGCGGGCGAGGGGTCGCTCCCCTTGGAGCACGTGCACTTCGACGCTCGTCTGGTTATCGGCGGCGGTTGAAAACGTCTCACTCTTCCGGGTCGGAATCGTGGTGTTCCGGATAATCAGGGTCGTCATCACACCGCCCAGCGTCTCGATCCCGAGCGAGAGCGGGGTCACGTCGAGCAGAAGCAGATCCTTGACATCGCCGGCCAGCACGCCTGCCTGCACCGCCGCGCCGATCGCGACGACTTCATCGGGATTCACGCCCCGGTGCGGCTCGCGACCGAATAGCTCCTTGACGATCGCCTGCACTTTCGGAATACGCGTGGAGCCTCCCACCAGCACGACCTCGTCGATCTTCGACGGGTCGAGGCCGGCATCGGCCAGCGCCTGCTTCGTCGGGCCGACCGTCCTCTGGAGCAGCGCGTCGACGAGCTGTTCGAACTTCGCCCGCGTCAGCTTCATCTGGAGGTGCTTGGGACCGGTCTGGTCGGCGGTGACGAAAGGCAGGTTGATGTCGGTCTCCATCACGGTGGAGAGCTCCATCTTGGCCTTCTCGGCCGCTTCCCGCAGGCGCTGCAGCGCCATCCGGTCCTTCCCGAGATCGATGCCTTCGCTGTTCTTGAACTCGGTGATGATCCAGTCGATGATGCGCTGGTCGAGGTTGTCGCCGCCAAGATGCGTGTCGCCGTTGGTCGCTTTGACTTCGACGACGCCCTCGCCCACCTCGAGGATGGAGATGTCGAACGTGCCGCCACCGAAGTCGTAGACGGCGATCGTCTCGTCTTTTTTCTTGTCCAGACCGTAGGCTAGGGCCGCCGCGGTCGGTTCGTTGACGATCCGCTTGACGTCCAGACCGGCGATCTGACCGGCGTCCTTGGTAGCCTGCCGCTGCGCGTCGTTGAAGTAGGCGGGGACGGTGATGACGGCTTCCGTGACCGGCTGCCCGAGGTACTCCTCGGCGGCCTGCTTCAGCTTCTGCAGAATCATCGCCGAGATCTCTGGCGGCGAATATTCCTTCCCGTTGGCGGTCACCCGCGCGTCGTTGTTCGCGCCTCGCACGACCTGATAGGGCACCATCTTCATCTCTTCATTGACCTCGTCGGACTTGCGGCCCATGAAGCGCTTGATTGAAAAGACGGTGTTCTCGGGATTGGTGACGGCCTGGCGCTTGGCGACCTGCCCGACGAGCCGCTCCCCGGCCTTGGTGAACGCGACGACCGATGGCGTGAGCCGTCCACCTTCCGGGTTGGTGATGACGACGGGCTCGCCCCCCTCCATGACCGCAACGACGGAGTTGGTGGTGCCCAGGTCGATACCGATGATTTTGCTCATGAGATCCTTTCGCTAACGATGACGTCGTGTCAGACTTCGCTTGATGCTGATCTAACTATAAAACCTGAGTGAATCATTGTAAATACTTGTCGGATGCGCCTCGGCCAGCAACCGCGGCGCTCCGTGCTATAACAAGTTGGCGATTCTTCAGAGGCCCCTGGGACTGGCCATCACTTCATGACCCACTACGTCATCCGCGTCGCGCGGAATGCCGGCATCGTCGCCCTGTTCATCGTCGCGGCGGTCCTCGGCATCCTGAGCGGCGTGCTCTTCGCGTACGCCGGCGATCTGCCGCAAATCTCGGCGCTGGACAACTACACGCCGAGCACGATTACGCGGGTGCACGCGTCAAACGGACAGGTCATCGGCGAGTTCGCCACGCAACGACGGGTCATCGTCGGCTACGACGACATCAACCCGTACCTGCGCCAGGCGATCATCGCCACCGAGGACACCGAGTTCGAACGGCACTTCGGGATCAACCTCTGGCGCATGGTCGCCGCGGCGATCACTGACATCATCGAGCGCCGGCGCGCGCAGGGCGCGAGCACGCTCACTCAACAGCTGGCGCGCAACCTGAAGGATCAGTTCGGCCTCACCAACGAGAAGCTGTTCGAGCGCAAGATCAGGGAAATCATCCTCGCGATTCAGATCGAAAAGCGCTACACGAAGCGGGAAATCTTCACCATCTACTGCAACCAGATGTACCTGGGCCACGGGGCCTATGGCATCGAAGCCGCCTCGCGCTTGTACTTCAACAAGGGGAACACGCAGCTCGCGCTCGAAGAAGCGGCCCTGATCGCCGGAATTTTTCAGACGCCCGAGCGTCAGAGCCCCTTTGTCGACATGAAGCGTGCCACATCGCGGCGGAACTTCGTCCTGCAGCGAATGGCCGACGAAGGCTACCTCACCCAGGCGCAGGCCCAGGCCGCAAAACAGAAGCCGATCGTCACGCGCGGTCAGCCGACTCAGCCGCCGGGCATCGCGCCGTTTTTCGTCGAAGAAATTCGCAAGCACCTCGAACGTCAATACGGCGCCAAAGTCCTGTACGAGAACGGACTCTCGGTCACGACCACGCTCGATGCGAAGCTGCAAGAGGTGGCCAATCGATCGCTCGAGCACGGCCTGCGCACGCTCGACAAGCGCCACGGCTATCGAAAGCCGAGGCGCAACATCGTCAGCGAGGGCCATACGATTGAGGGGTACAAGGACGAGCGTTGGTCCCGTCCGATCGTCCCCGGCGACATCGTTTCCGCCGTGGTCGTGACCGCGCCGAAAGCCGGGCCGGCTCACCTGCGCATGGGCCCGTACGCGGTTGACGTGCCTCGCGAGGGGTACGTGTGGACAGGGCGCAGGACTGCGGCGGATCTCTTCAAGCCGGGCGACCTCGTCGAGGTCTCGATCGGTAAGCTCGACGAAGCGACCAAGACGGCGACCGCCACCCTCGAGCAGACGCCGATTGTGGAAGGCGCGATCCTCGCCATCGACAACCGGACGGGCCAGATCCGAGCAATGGTCGGCGGCTGGAGTTTCGGCCGGAGCAAGTTCAACCGCGCCGTCCAGGCCTACCGGCAGCTCGGCTCGACCTTCAAGCCGATCGTCTACACGGCGGCGATCGATCGGGGATTCACCCCCACGTCCATTCTGCTCGACGCGCCGGTCAGCTATTCGGCCGGCAACGGGCAGGTCTATAGCCCGCACAACTACGACCACACCTTCGAAGGACCGATTACGCTGCGGCACGCCTTGGAGGAATCGCGCAACGTGCCGGCGATCAAGATGATGGACACCCTCGGAGCGAAGAACGTGATCGCGTTGGCCAAGCGGTTCGGGTTCGAGCAGGACTTCCCGGCGTATCTGCCGGTGGCGCTCGGCGCGGGGGATGGGACGCTGCTCGAAGTGACGAGCGCGTACACCGTATTTCCGAATCAGGGCGTTCGCATGAAGCCCTTCGACGTCCTGCGGGTCATGGACCGGGACGGCAATCTACTGGAAGAAAACCGGTCGGAGCCGGTGGATGTGATTCGGGCCGATACG
This sequence comes from Acidobacteriota bacterium, assembly GCA_040007095.1. Taxonomy (GTDB): domain Bacteria; phylum Acidobacteriota; class Vicinamibacteria; order Vicinamibacterales; family CAVVIG01; genus JBDTVS01. Next base: position 138,629 of record JBDTVS010000111.1, on the reverse strand, counting down.
GCGTTCATGATGACGAATCTGCTGAGGGGCGTGCTCATTCGCGGCACGGCCCAGCGGGCTGCGGGCATGGCGGGCGAATGGCCGCTGGCTGGCAAGACAGGAACCGTGGACGACAATACCGATGCGTGGTTCATCGGCTTCGATCCCGAGATCACTGTCGGCGTCTGGGTGGGCAACGACGAAAAGAAATCGCTGGGCGGTCAGGAACAGGGCGCGTTGGCCGCACTGCCAATCTGGATGGAGTTCATGCGGGCCTACATCGACGGACACGCCGACAAAGAACACCCGCCCCAATTCGAACCGCCCGGCAATATCGTGTTCATGACGGTCGACAAGACCAACGGCGCCCTGCTGCCGGTCGAAACGCCGGGCGGCATCAGCGAAGCGTTCATCTCAGGCACGCAGCCAGGCGCCGGTTCCTTCGCGCGTCCCCAATGAGCCGCGGACTGGGCTGTAGGGCCTTTAGGACCCGTAGATGAATAACGTGTGCAATTCTGGGCGTCGAGGCGCCCGCCCGGCAAGGCGCGAGGAGCGCGCATACCGGGCGTATGCAAGTGACGAGCAACGCAGCCCGGCGGGATGCATCGGCGGCCAGAATGCGCACGTTATTCATCTACGGGTCCTTACTTCAGCTTCTTAATCCACTCGAGGATCGGCTTGGAGACGATGGTGTCCTTGGTGTCGATCGAGAACACCTCGGACATGTGGCTCTCCTGCTTGGCGAACAGCATCGTCGGGCAATGGTCGGGACCTTCCTTGCACAGCTCGTCGTGCAGCGTTTGATTGAATGCGCTCATGGACCCGCTGATGCCGGGATCGAGCTCCGCGGTGACGAGGAACATCTGCACGGCCGTCTTCTTGAGCTCCGGCAAGCTCGATCGCGCCAACTGAGTCTCGGGGTCCGTTGCACCGCGCCCGCCCGCCCCAGCCGCGCCTCCCGGCGCGCCAGCACCACGACCAGGACCGCCCGCAGCCGCCGGAGCGCCGCAGGCGCTCCCAGCAGGACCAACTGGTGGTGCACCTGCGCCTCGCTCCCCGGCGCCCTGAGGTTGCAACGGCGCGATATTGAACTGCCCCGACATGAAGATAGCCCCCTTCACACCCGCGCCTTTGGGGCCGTACAGCTCGGGGCGGCCGAGATACGTGCCGAGTGGACCGTTTCCGGCAGAGTGCGCCCAGATGAACATCCGCTCGGGGTCCCCCTTATATTTCGAGATGTTCGCCTGCAGCCACTGGATCATGCGGGACACATCCTTGCCGCCATCATCCCAGTTGCCCTGTCCAGGATGGCGTTGCATGTTGACGCCGACCATTCCGTTTTTCGTGGCCCAGCGCATGATGTTGTCGTAGAAGGCGTTGGCTTCCTTGGCCTGTTGCTCGATTTTGTTGCCGGCCCCACCCGGCACATAAATCAACACCGGACGCGAGTCGCCGCGCTTGTCGGCGCTGAAGATGTCGACGACGTCTTTCGGATTGGGGCCAAAAGAGACATCGCGGGCGATGTCGATGCCTTTGTAGAGCGGAGTCGCCTTGCTGTTGATGTCGTTGGCGGGCATGAGTGGGCGATACAGCTTGGCCGTGCAGGCCGGATCCACAATCTGCCCGATCTTCTTGAGGCCCGCCGCGATATCCGCGGGCACCTGCGCGCTTGCGCTACCCGCGAGCACGATGAGCGTCATCGCAGCCGCGCCGAGCGCCATGTGGAGCATCTTCATTTTTTCACCTTGTGATTCCGCCACGCGGACACGGCGTTCAGCGAGCCGCTATCTCGCGGCATTCGCTCTGCACGCGTGGCGCTGTGCTGTGGTCGGTCCTTCGAGCCTGCGCTCGAGCCGGGCTACTTCGAGCCGCATTTGCCGCCGGGGCAGCGGTTGTTTTCCTGGCACACGTATTCGAACAGCCCAGCCGTTTCCCATTCGGGCTTGGCGATGATTTCGAATTCCTGCGACCAGGGTGCCGTGAAGATCTTCGGATCGTCGATGGTGATCTGATACGAGAGCGCCTCCTTGCTCTTCCAGGCCAGGCGCTCGATCGTATGCAGGGCATCGCTGTGCATGCGGAACTCTTTCGGGTTCGTGTAGTAGAAGTCGTCGAGCGCCCAGCGCTTGAAGTTGGTCGTGTCGATCACCAGCGTGTCGCCCTCCCACTTCCCCACCGGATCTCCGTCGAACATCGGCTCCAGACCTCTACGGTGCGGGCGGCCATCGAGCGGGATGATCCGGGTCATTCTCTGAAATTCATGCACCATCACCAGGCTGTTCCTGGTTTGAAAAAACTGCATGGCGTTGCCCGAGAGCATGCCACCGGGAAATCCGGCCGGCATGCAGAAGTCGCGCGGCTCGTCGTGACGGGGATCGCCCGTCCGCGGCTCGAGAAAAGCCTCGCCGCCGGGCTTGAGTGGAGCGAACCGCTTTCGATCAAAGGTGGTGGCGTTGGACCGCCCGCGCTCGTCGCCGGGCAGATAGGTCGGCCACTGATAGGTGCCCGTAAAATCAGGCTTTCCATCCGGCATGCGCGGAATCGCGGCGGCGCCGGCGGGGCGCGCGTTCTGCGCGCCGGCGACCGCGCCAAGGCCGACCGTCCGAACGACTTCGATAACGGCACCGCAGGCGACGATCAGCGTGAGGCCGACGAATCGCCGTGAAAGCTGGGTCATATCGGATCCTCTATCAAGAGACTGGGTCGGTGTCGACAGTAGCCGAGCAGCGGCGTGCGGTGTGGCCGTTGACGGCGTCGCTGTGAGGCGCTATCGATTGCCGCTGGGCGCCGCCTGCTGATCCTGCGCCGTGGCCGTCAGCACGTTGCGGCCGTCCGGGTAGGTGATACTTCTCCCGAAGCCGTTGGTCGAATGGTCCTTCGCACGAAATCCTTCCACGACCACGGTCGACCCGACCTGCAGGAGATCCTTGGTGATGCCGCGGCGCATCAACTGGCCGGGCGCTCCACCCGACAACGCCCAGTTCGTCACGGTGCCATCGGAATTCTTCACATCGAGGTAGTACCAGATGTGCGGATTGCTCCATTCAACCTTCGTGATCGTGCCGGTCAACTTCAGCGGCTGCGTATCGTCGAACTCCGCGGCAAACGAATGATGCGCAAGAACCGGGACACCTCGCAAAGTCGCCAGCGCCAGCCCGACCGCGATTCCGACCCGAACGACGATCGATCTGCTCATGGCATCGCCTCTCTCGACGATTCTATCAAACAACGTTTTGCCTCCCCCCGCCCAACCCGCCCTCTCTGTATTTGCTGACTGTCAGCCGGATTCCGCGCGCCTGCGAGGACGGCTCTCTTCATCACAACCGGTTTCTTGCCGCTTGCACGCAAAACGAGAATCAGTCAAAAGAATGTGGGCCATAATCGCATCGTGAGCCTCGACGAACGGTTCGAACAGCTGATTGCCTTCCTGGGATCGCAACTGCCGGCGCCCGTGGACCAGGAACAGGCCGACGAAGAATCCCTGATCTTCACGGGGGGCACGCCGCCCGAGGTCATCGTGCAACTCACCAAGTCGCACGTGACGATTCTCGAGTACGCCGGGGCCTGGGAAACCCCCGATCGGTTCGTCGTCAAGCCGCGCCACGTGGGCACAGTGAAATGGCGCCGCCTCCCTGAAACCGCCACGATGAACGCCGTGTCCGCCCTGATCAAAGGCGCCAGAGAAATGCGTTTGCACCGGTATCGCCAGTGTTCGGTCTGCGGCGAGAAGACCCCGCCGGAGTCCCTCTTCGGCGACGACGACGTCTGTGTCACGTGTTCGGGACCGCAGGGTTACTCGGTGCACTGAGGGCGAAGGGCACGACCGACCTGGACTATCGCGTCGCGTATCAGGTTGACGTTCACCACCGAAGCACACCAACTGTACCGAGAGAGAACAGTAGGACTTTTTCTCGGTGATCTCGGTGGTTGACTTTGAAACTGAGACACTACCGACTATCGGGCCCCGGGGCGAGCGGCCACGGCCGGCGTGCTCGACGCGACCGGCTCGATCTTGAGCAACGCGGCGGCGTCCTCGTCGGTCAGCAGATACAACAAGCCATCGGGCCCCTGGCGAACGTCGCGAATCCGTTGATGGAGGTCGCGGAGCAGCATCTCCCGGCGCATCTCTTCCCAGTTCTCGTTGAAGACAATGCGCTGCAGCTGACCGCTCGGCGCGACTTCGCCCTCGCGCATGCCGCCGACAAACGCGTTGCGCCTCCATGCAGGGAACTTGTCGCCGGTGTAGAACGTCAGCCCCGAGGGAGCGATCGACGGCACCCAGTACACCACCGGTTCTTCGAACCCGGGAGCCGACGGCGGAAAGCGCGCGCCATTGTAGTCGCGACCGTAGCTGACGATCGGCCAGCCGTAGTTCTTCCCGGCCTTGAGAATGTTGAGCTCGTCTCCGCCATTCGGTCCGTTCTCGTGTTCCCAGACCTCGCCGGTAAAAGGATTCAGCGTCAACCCGAGCTGCACGCGGTGTCCCAGCGTATAGATGGCGGTCTTGTACCCGACTTTTCCGACAAACGGGTTATCGCCAGGCACCGTGCCGTCGTCCTTCAGCCGAAGCACCTTACCGGCGTGGTCGTCGGTGTGCTGCGCACGGTCGACGCTGACGTGCGGACCGGTGCCGGGCCCTCCGATCCCCATGTACAGCATCCCGTCCTTGCCGAAGGCGATCCGCGACGCTTCCATGTCCACGTCGTCGGACACGAACACATCTTTCACCTCCGTCAACGCCTGACCGTCCCATGTGCCGCGCAGAATCGAGTTCGACGCGACACCGTCGACAATCGGCTTGTGATAGGAAATGTAAACCCACTTGTTCTGCGCAAAGTCGGGATGAAGCGCGATATCCATCAGTCCGGCCATGGTGCCACGCGAGAGGACTTTCGGCACTCCGGCGACCGGGTTCGGATCGAGGACGCCGTTGCGGACAATCCGCAGGCGGCCGATCTTCTCGGCGATGAGGATGCTGCCGTCGGGGAGGAACGCCAGGCTCCAGGGATGGGACAGGCCCCTCGTCACGATGGATACCTTGATGTCGCGCTGCTCCATCGTCGGCCACGTCCAGGGGCCGTCGGCGAGCGGCGGCTCCGGCAGCGGGCGCGGCCCCGGAGGAATCGCGCCGCGTTGATCGCGGACGACGGGATAGGCGAATCGCTTTTGTAATTGCTGCTGAGCGGCTTGGGCTTCCGGATTGGCCTGTGGCTGCGCACCGAGGGTGTGAACCGCCGTGAGGCAGGCAATCGCCGCGCACCCGATCGCGAGCGCGCAGACCATCGCGCGTCTGCGGTTCGCACGTAAGCCGCTGATCATCTGCTCTCCGAAGCTACTTCTCCGAGGAATCTTTTCCGTCCTCGGGCGCGCCGGTTCCCGATGAGCCCAGGAACAGACGTTTGCCGCCCGGCAGCATCACATCGCGGCCGTTCGCTCGGTTGGCGCCGTTCTTCGCGCGATAACCGTAGACGACGATCTCGGTGCCGACCGGCAGCGAGGCCTTCGTGAATCCGCGGCGGAGCAACGTGTTCGGCGTCGCGCCTTCGACCATCCACTTCGCGACGCTGCCGTCCTCGTTCTTCACGTCGAGGTGAATCCAGGAGTGCGGGTTCACCCAATCCATGCCGGTGACCACGCCGCGGAGTTGCACGGGGTTTTCGGCGTCGAATTCCGCCGCAAACGAATGGTGCGCGCTGAGCGGCCGCAGGGTCAGCAGCAGACCCACGCAGACCACGGTCACCGTCAGTTTGGCTCTCATGGCTTTCCTCTTCCCTCAAAGGTTCGAGATCTCCTCGACGGCCTCACTTCTTCTTGGCCGCTGCCTTCTCTTCGTCTCGCGCCACCTCGAGAATGTCGTACAGACCGACGTTGGCTTCGTGACAGGCGTACTCGTAGATCGGCCCCTCGCTCGTCCTCATCGGAAGAGCGATCGTCCACGGACGCACGAACGTGTGGGGATCGTCGATGGTGAGCCGCAGATCGATCCGATCCTTGCCGACGCGCGTAAAGTGCTCGATGGTGTGCAGCGTCTTGCCCGAGCCGCGATAACTGGTCTTGTCGGAAAAATTCTGCGTTTCCACGACCAGCGTGTCGCCTTCCCAATGCCCGCGCGAGTCGCCAAACCACTGCTGGATTTTGGCGCCGGCCGGCTGACGGCCATCGAGCGGAATGATCCGCGTCTCGTGGATCATCTCGTGGGTGATGGCCACGTATCCAGGGCCTTGCAGGATCCGGATGTTGTTGTTGTAGAGCGTGGGCAGGGTGGCTGACGGAAATCCGTAGGTGATGCACCGTTCGGCCGTGCTGCGGCTTTCTGGTCCATCCGCTCCGCCGTCGCGGCCGCCGCGCCGCATGCCGGCGCGGGCTTGCGCCTCCTCGGTGAGCGGCGGAACCTTCCCGTCGGCGGGATCGATGATGAGCGAGGTCCGCCTGTCGTCGAGCACCTTACGGCCGCGGTCGGTCATGTAGGGCGCGTGCACCAAGCCGATGGGTGTGTTTTCGTCCGGGGGCGAATCGAGGTTCTTCGCCGCTGCGGCCTCGAGCTTCGTCGCTTCCTCGTCGGTCAGCAACGCGCGGCCGGCCATGTTCTGCGGCCGCTCGAGCGGCGTAATGGTTTTGTAGTCCCAGACACCCATCAGATCGGGATCGCCCCAGGGCGTTCTTGGCGTGACGAACTTCTTTGCCGATGCCTTGGCTGCGGCGATGGCCGGCCTGGCGTCTTGCGCGCGCAGCGACGTCGATGAGGATGGAGCGACGGCGACGGCGGCCACCGCGCTTGTCAACCAGATGAGGGCTCGTCTGTTCATGGAGCGCATCCTTTCAGGACTGATCGCGACAAGATAGCACGAGAACCATACTATATTGTCTTGATTGTCTTGGATCGAGCTTCCGTGTCCGGCTTCACTCGGATTGTGGCGGGCGTCTTCGCAGCAGCACTTCTGTTGAGCTTCCCGTCGGGCTCGACGGTCCGAGCCGCGGCGACGACGCGGCTGGTGTTCGTGGCGAAGGTCGACAACGTCTACGACCCCGGCGAGGCACTCCAGGACGGTCTTGTTGTCGACGATCTACTCCGCGGTACCGTGACCTACGACGCCTCCGCCCGCAACAGGGATGCACGTGCTGACGTGGGCCGGTACGAGCACCACCAAACGCCCTACGGAATCTCGATTGAAGGGGGACCGTTCATCTTCCAAACCGACCCCGAGCGAGTGGATTTTTCGATCGTCGTGTCCAACGATCGAGGCGTCCCCCCTCGGGACGCCTACGTCATGGCCAGCGCGAACAACCTGCCGCTTCAGAATGGCGCATCGGTGACGCGGATTTCGTGGGAGCTTGTCGACGAGAGTCTGAGAGCGCTCGGCAGCACCGCGCTGCTGGCGGGCCCGCCCGATCTCGGCAGGTGGCAATCCGAATTCGGTCTGACGATCGAAGGCCGATCCGAGGTGGAGTTCATCATCCGCGCGCACGTCGTCGAGGTCAAGCTGTGCACGACGGGTATGAGATGCCCGTCGCCCCAGTAGATCGCCGCTCTTACCGTTTCCGATCCTCCGCGCGGGCGGCACTCAGGATGAACCCCAAGCCGTAGTTGCCTTCGTGGCAGGCGTACTCGTAGATCGGGCCGTCCCATTTGCGCATGATGATTTCCGCGGACCAGGGTCGCACCCACGTCGTCGGATCGTCGACCGTGAAGCGGTAGGTAATCTCGTCGGGCCCCACGCGCGTGAAGCGTTCGATGACGTGCATGTTCTCGCTCGAGAATATGTCCGACCTCGTGGTCGCCGGCGGACCCCTGAACGGCGTCCGGTCGGTGAAATTCGTCGTGTCGACGACCAGCGTGGTGCCTTCCCAGCGGCCACGGGAGTCGCCATGCAGCAATCGAATCTTCGGCCCGACGTGCGGGCTCCCATCGAGCGGAATAATCCGTGTGCCGTGCATCAGCTCGTGCCGAATCACCGCCGTCTTGCCCGTCTGGAAAATCTGCAGGTTGTTGTAGTAGGTGGCACCGAGCATTGGCGGACCTTCGTTGCCCCATGAAATACAGCGTTCGCCGAGACTGCGGTGCTCCGCGGCGTCGGCGGCGCCCCGCGCCCTGGCGGCCTCGGCTTGTGCGGCCGCGCGCTGCTGCGCCGCGGGCGTCAACGGCGGGATCTTTCCGTCGGCTGGCTCGAAGATCAAGGATGAGCGCCTGGCCGAGACGCTCTTGGCGTAGCTTTCCGTCTGCCAGAGCACGTTGTCGTAGTGGATGTCCTCTTTCGACTGGCTATTTTCCTGCGCCTCCCTCTTCTTCTGGTAGGCGTCCGCCTCGGCTTCCGTGAGGAACTCCTTGCCGGCAAACTCGGCCGGACGCTCGAGAGGAGTGAACGTGGCGTTGGTCCAATAACCTTGCAGGTCTGGTTGGCCGTCGGTGGTCCGCTGAACAGTCCATTTCGAAGTTTGTCCAAGCACGACCGGCGCCAATAGCGTGACGGCGATGACTGCCGCAAGCGCACCGAACATTCGACGGAGCATGTGACACCTCACTTCAGGCTGGGCACTCAAGACGCAGCACTCGCGGCTTGCGACCAGGCCCGGCGTCCAAACGCGAACCGCCAGGACAGGTGGTTCACGAGTCCGCCGCAGACTTCAGACTTTCAGGCTTCAAGGTTCCGGATTCTGACCGCCCTGCATCGACAGCAGACGACCATCGGGCGCCTTGGTGGAGACGAACATCCCGCCCTTCTTGCCGTCCCTCAGCGGACGGTAGGTCACCGTGATCTTGTCTCCCGGCTTCAGGCTTGTTCTGGTCCAGCCTCGACGTCCCAGGTAGTTCGGACTCATGCCTTCGAACCCCCAGGCATCGACGCCGCCCTGATCGTTCGGCACATCGACCCACACCCAGATATGCGGATTCGTCCAGTCCACCTGTTTGACCGTGCCGTCGATGCTCTTCTGCACCCCCATGTCGAAGGGGGCGAACGAGTGATGCGCGGCCGCAGCCCTGCCGTACACAACCAATCCGATCAGCATGACCGCCGTCCGTATTGTCTGCTTCCAGGTCATTGTCATGGTGCCCTACTTCTTCGCCGGTGCGCCGCCCGGGATCGCCAGGTCGATGCCGGCCTTGCCATTCTGGTCAACGGAGTTGCGGTTGTTCTCTTCGCAAATGTACTCCGCGAGCGTCCAGTCGCGGTGACGCCGCAAGGTGCGGCTCGATACAAAAGGCGTCGTCAGCGCTTCCGGATCGGTGACCGTGGTCTCGATGTTCATCACGTCTGCGTCGATGAGCCTGAACCGCTCGCTGATCCGCATCTTGTCGCTGTGTGGCGTGTTGGCCGCCAGCAGCGTGAGCGGCGAGAAGCCCACGGTCTCGACCACCAGGGTATCGCCATCCCAACGTCCGACCGACGATCCGTGAAACTTCGGATCGGGATCGGCCGGGAGATGCCGGCCGTCGGTGTAGATGTGCCGCACCTGCTGATACGCCTCGATGACGATCGTGACCTGGCCGGGCGTGAGCAGGAATTCCATCGGATAGGGCTGACCCATGATGCCGGGCATCCCTGGGGGAAGGCAGTTCGCCGATTGGTTGTCCTCGGCCGCCGCATCGACGCGCGCTTTTCGTTTCGCGGCGTACTCGGGCGTCAAGCCCGGTCCCGGCGGCGGACCGGCCGCACGTCCACGCCCGGCGGCGCCAGCCCCTCCAGCGCGAGCACCTCGAGCCGTATTGCCGGCAGCGCCGGCTGCGCCCGCTCCTGCTGCCCGGCCTCCGCCTCCCCCTGGCCCGGTCTCCCAGACTCCTGTGAAATCCGGAAGCCTGGCCAGGGCGGCCCAGTCGGCAGCGTTCGGCGGCTTTGGCGTATAGTCCTGGGCGAAGGCGAGTGAGTTCAGCATCGCCGCCGCCATCAGGATTGGCGGAGTTCTGAATTTCATAGACGCGCCAAGATAACACGATGGACCCCTTCCTTGCGTGGCTCGAATTGACGACATTCAGCACGTGGGTGCGGGAGTCGCCGTCCGTGTTCGCCTTTCCGGCGATTCTGTCGTGTCACACTGTCGGCATGGGCCTGGCGGCCGGCATCAACGCCGCGCTCGCGCTGCGGATCCTTGGCGCGGCCCCCGGCATCGCGATTCACGAGATGAAGCGGTTCTTCCCCGTCATGTGGTTCGGGTTCTGGCTGAACGCGATCTCCGGAGTCGTGCTTCTCATCGCCTACCCCACCAAGGCGCTCACCAACCCCCTCTTCTACTTCAAACTGGCGTTGGTGGCTGTCGCCGTCGCGCTCATCGGGCCGATCACGCGGCGCGTGTTCGGCAATCCGGATCCCATGCCGGCTCCGATCGGCAGGCACGTGAAACGACTTGCCATCACTTCGTTGGTGTGCTGGGCGGGCGTGATCATCTCCGGACGGTTGCTCGCGTACACCTACTCACGGCTGATGCAGGGCTTCTAGACATCTTCTGAAGCCGCTGTCTATGCGAATGAAGCAAGTGCTCGGCTTTGGAACAGTGACTCTTGTGAGGTGTGAGTATGGCGACGTTTCAGGTCTGGCTCGTCAGCACGCTCGTCTCCGCCAAGCCGATTGGAAGATTGATGCACACACGGTGGGGCTGGCCCGCCGCCGAAAGCATCCATTTCCTGGGCCTGTCCCTGCTTATCGGGACGATCGTCTTGTTCGATCTCAGGCTGCTGGGCATGGCGCGACGCATTTCAATCGCCGCCTTGCACAAATTGGTGCCGTGGGGCCTCGCCGGATACGCCACCAATCTGATCAGCGGCTCGTTCTTCCTGATGGCCGAGCCAGATCAATACATCTACAATCCGGCCTTTCATTTCAAGATGTTGTTCATGGCGGTGGCTGGATTCAACGCGCTGTCGTTCTACGTGATCGCGGCTCGACGGACCATGGGCCCTGGGGCGGAGGAAGAGGTGCCCCGCGCGGCGAGGATTATCGCGGCGACGTCGATTCTGATGTGGATCGCCGTGATCGTCTGCGGCCGGCTGTTGACCTTCTATCGCCCGGGCGGCTGTGGCCCCGAGGGTCCTGGATTCCTGGCGTACTGCATCCCGCAAATCAAACGATTCTGATTGCACCGCCCGCCGATCGTCGTGTATCAGGTTGACGTTTACCGACCGAGTGCACCGATAGAACATTGGGATTGTTCTCGGTGATCTCGGCGACCTCGGTGGTTGACCTTGCAACTGAGCCGGCCGAATGACTCTTTGCTTAATTTTATAGCACTGTGCTACAAATGCAGGCAATGTCGCCTGCCTCACCTCCTCCCTCCCACCTGACCCGCCGCGAGCGGCAAATCATGGATATTCTTCACCGGCGCGGCCGCGCGACCGTCGGCGAGGTGATGGCCGAACTGGCGGGCGAGCCGGCGTATTCCACCGTGCGCGCGCAACTGCGCGTGCTCGAGGAAAAAGGCCATGCGCGCCACGAAGAGCACCAGCTCCGCTATGTCTATCTCCCCGCGGCCTCGCCTCAAAGGGCTCGCCGCTTTGCGCTGAACCATCTGCTCGACACCTTTTTCGAGGGATCGCCAGAAAAAGTCGTCGAAGCGCTGGTCGGCACGGAGCGCTCGAAGCTCTCGGACGAAGAGCTGGAGCGAATGGCGCAGCTCATCGACAAAGCGCGACAAGAGGCCAGGCGCAAATGATCAAGGCGACCCTGCTGTTGTTGCTGGCCTGGTCTCTGTGCCCTCGCCTGACGCGCCGGCGGTACGGAACGTCCGGGCAATCGGTGTGGGCGACACCTCGGAGCCGCTGACTCGGCCCGAGGTCTTCGAATACACGACGCCCGCGCTGTACAGCGACGAGGCGCGCGTGCGTGGCATCGAAGGGCTGGTCACACTGCGTGCGCGCGTCGAGCCCGATGGCCGCGTCAGCACCGTCTACGGCGTGGTGAAAGGCCTCGGATTCGGTCTCGATCAGAACGCGCTCGTCGCGCTTCGCCAGTGGCGGTTCCAACCAGGCACCCGCTCCGGACGGACCGTCGCGATGGACGTGGAGGTCGACATCGAATTCAGCCTGCGCAACGAAGCCGTCAACGAGCTCATCGCAAACGAGATGGCCACCCGCGTGGGACCGGGCGTGACGCCGCCGCGCGCCGTGAGGATGTTCGCGCTCTGGCCCCGGCGCCCGAAGATTCGGGGAACCGTGGTTCTTGACGTGGTGCTGCTGGAAAACGGCACACCGAAAATCGTCAAGATCCTCCAATCGCTGGACCCCGCCCTCGACGAGAGCGCGATCAGGAACTTCGCACAATGGCGGTTCACCCCGGCGATGAAGGATGGTCGGCCGGTCAAGATTCGGATGAACGCCGAGGTGCACTTCCGCGGTTAGGCCTGTCAATGAACAAGGTGTGCAGTGTAGGCGTCGAGGCGCCCGCCCGGCAAGGCGCGAGAAGCGCCCTTAGCACGCCCGCAGGGCGTCGCCGCCACCGTGAACCGCAGGTGCTAGTCCCGGCGCGACAGCACCCACTTCGGAATCACCCCGGCACTCGACAACAGATGATCGCGTGCGTCGTCCAGCCGCCGTAGCAGGCTCTGGAGATCGACGCGAATCAGCCGGCCGTCCTGCTTGACGATGCGCCCGGCCACGAACACCGTATCGATATTTGACGTGTCGGCGCAAATGACCACCGTCGCCACCGGGTCGATGATCGGGGCGACGTTGACCTGATCCGTGCGGAGCAGCACGATGTCGGCCTGCTTGCCTGGAGTGAGGGTGCCGATCTTGTGATCGAGCGCGCAGGCGCGGGCGCCGTCGATCGTCGCAAACTCCAGCACGTCGCGGTGCGTCAGCGTTGGCGCAAATGCCGTGTCCGGCGTTTCGGTGAACGCAAGAATCCGCTCCTGCACCAGAGCCGTCCGCATTTGCGTGAACATCTCGCCGGGCACGCTCGATACCACGTCGATGCTCAACGACGGCCGTACGCCCCGCGCGACGAGGCGCCCGGTCGGCGGGACGCCGTGTCCCATCAACATCTCCACAAATGGCGCGACGGATGCCGACCCGCCCGACTGTGCAATAAGGTCCAATTCCTCGTCGGTCGAGTCGGTGCAATGGATGTAGGTCGTATCGGGTCCCATCAACCCGAGCTGATGCAGCGTGAGCACGTGGTTGACGTGAACGCCAGTCAACCGCATCCCGACGTGCACGCTGATGCGGATACCCAGATCGCGGGCGAGCGCCCAATCGTGCTTCGCGACCTCGGGCGTCGTGTTCCCTGGCGCCCGCGCGGCCATGGCGAGCGTCAGCAACTGGTTGTCGGATTGAAAATACTGCTTCCGGATGCGTCTGATGTCTTCCGGATGCTCGCGCGAGCTGTACGCCCACCACTGCTGGCCGCCCACGGGAACGCCGTGCGCGTACACCGCACGGATGCCGGCATCGCTGAGGCCCCTGATCGCCGCGTCGGCATGATCAGGCGTGTTGTTGACGTGCGACCAGTCGAGCAGCGTGGTGATGCCGGCGTTCAGCGCTTCGAGCGCGCCCATCAGGTTCGCGATGTAGACATCTTCGGCGCGGTACTGGACGCCGATGTTGTCGAGCATCCCGGCGAAGTACTCGTCGAGCGTGCAGCTCGGCAGCACGCCGCGCACCGGCGTCTGCCAGGTATGCCGGTGGGTGTCGACGAAACCCGGCATCACGATGCGTTTGCGCGCGTCGATGACGTTCGCCTCGGGGCCGGCCGGCAGATCGTGCCCGACCGCCGTAATCGTCTCGCCGTCGATCAGCACATCTGCGTTCGGCATGTCGCCGAGGGCCGGGTCGAGCGTCAACACGTATCCGCCCTTGATCAACGTCCTGTCGCCCGCAACGCGTGGCACGCCACCAATCATGACTGCTCCTTCGCCAGCAGGGACGGCAAGAGCCTCCCGCCTGCATAACTAGTGGCCTGTACCGCTGAAGCAGTACCACTCGACCCCGCTGTTGACCGCGATTTCCCGGCCGCGACAGCAGAGCGGCCGGGAGTAATTCCGCAAAGACCGTCCACCAGCTACGACCGCCGGCGCACGAAAAGTGCCTTGCGGGACGCAACGAGATGTCCGTGCCTGCTATTGAACACTGAGCAGCTTGATATCGAAGACGAGTGTCGCATTTGGCGGAATCGCCAGGCCGGAGCCCGAGCTGCCGTATGCGAGCTCCGGTGGAACGACCAGTCGGCGGGTTCCGCCGACCCGCATGCCGACCACCCCCTGGTCCCACCCCTTGATCACGGTGCCAAGCCCAATCTGAAACGTGAACGACTGCGACGTGTCGAACTGCTGACCCTTGGCGTCAGTCTTCGTCGAATCGTGGAGCCAGCCCGTATAGGCAACCGCCACGCGCGTACCGAAACCCGCGACCGCCCCCGATCCGACCTGCAGGTCGGTTTGCGAGAAAGGCGCCGTCGTGGTCACCGTGGTCGAGGCCGTGGGGGCCGTTGCACCGTCGCTGCAGGCCACGGTGATCGCCCCAGCAATCAGCAGGGGAATAAAACCAATTCGCATGATCATCATCTGGCACCCGTTGGCGCAGTCGCGGTGCCAGGCTCGAGCCGCAGCAGGGCACCGGGGTTCTCGCCGGTCACGATGTAAAGCAGGCCTTCGGGTCCCTGCCGCACGTCTCGAATTCTCTGTCCCAGGGACATCAGCATCGGCTCGCGTCGAATCTCTTCCCATTTTTCGTTGAACACGATGCGGTTGATCTGCCCCGTGCGCGGCACCTCGCCCTGACGAAGGCCCCCGACAAAGACATTCCGCTTCCACTGCGGAAACCGATCGCCCGTATAGAACGTCATCCCGGTGACCGCGATCGACGGGACCCAGAACACGATCGGCTGCTCGGTTCCCTCCTTCCAGGGATTCTCCGAGATGCGCGGACCGAGGTAGTTCCGCCCGTAGCTGACGTCCGGCCAGCCGTAGTTCTTTCCCGCCTTGATGATGTTGATCTCATCGCCGCCGTCCGGTCCCTGCTCGGTGGCCCACAACTCACCGGTCTCCGGATTGACGACGAAGGAATGGCCGTTGCGGTGGCCGACCGTGAAGATCCCGGGCTTGTAGCCCGCTTTGCCCACGAACGGATTGTCCGGAGGCACCGTCCCATCTTCGCGCAGGCGGATCGTCTTGCCGGCGTAGTCGCCCGGGTCTTGCGAGCGAACGACCTGCGGCCCGGTGCCGGGCGCGCTGATCGTCATGTAGAGCATCCCGTCGCGGCCGAACACGATGCGCGACGACTCGGTGTTGGTGGCACCAGACTCGAAGATGTCCGTGACGTTGGTCAGGCCCCTGCCGTCCCATGTGCCGCGGGCGATCGTCGTGGCGCCTTCGGGCGCCACGGGCGCTCCGCGTCCTCTGGCCGGCGCAACGGGTGCGCCCACCGGCTTGTGATACGAAAGGTAGATCCACTTGTTCTCGGCGAACCGGGGGTGAAGGACGACGTCCATCAGGCCCTGAAGACCCGAGGCTCGGACCTTCGGGACGCCGCTCACCGGCGTCGGATCGAGCACACCGTTCCGGAAAATCCTCAGCGTGCCTGGGCGCTCGGTCACGAGAATCGCGCCGTCGGGCAGAAACGCGATAGACCACGGCTGGTTCAGGGTCTTCGACATGACCACCAGGCGCAGGCTGCGCACCTCGGCGGACTCGAGCATGATCGGGCCGTCGGGAAGAGGCGGGGCGGGCCAGTTGATTCCGGGGGGCGCGAGCACCGCAGCCGGCGCGCCGCCCGGCGGGGTGGTCTGCTGGTTCTGAGCGCCGCCGACGCGAGCAATCGCTCCCACGGCGATCGCGGCGCCGACGAGTCCGAGAATTCTGAGTGAGTCTGAAGTCATCGATTTCGCGTGTGTCTGGGCGCGCACATCTCGGGCGCCTCGAGCGATGTTGAATTCATGGCAGAAACCCTATTGTAACCATCCGCGGCAGCCTCCGGATCCTCTCGACTTTCAGGTCTTTTCGGCTTTCAGTCGGTCTGAGGCAATCGCACTGGTAAGATAGTGCGGGCCGCGCTCGAGCGTGGCCGACTTCAAGGACGGCACCCATGGCACAGCGTTCGCGCCCCACGATTACAAAACGACAACGAGAACAAGCCCGGATCGCCAGGCAAAAAGATAAGGCCGCCCGCCGCGCGGAGAAGCCGACGCAGGTTCGCCGTCCCGGTGCGGACGGTGTCGACCCGGATATCGCCGATATCCAACCTGGGCCGCAACCGCTGGCCGACTGGCAGATCGAATCCGACGAATAGTCTGGCGCCACGCTCGCGTTCGCGTCAACAGATGAGTCGGAGCGCTACCAACCGCGGCTTCTTACTTCTCAGTTCTACCTGTTCACTTCCGGCGGCGTGTTTCAGCCGCCTGTTGGTGTTCCCGCTCCCGACTCGTCCGCGACGAGGTACTTCATGTCCTCATCTGGTGCCCAAAGACGCGGCCCGGCCATGAACCGCACGACGGCCATTCTGTGCGTCCTGCTGACGACGGTGCTGCCGCGCACTGCGGTCGCCCAGCGCGACCTGTCCGGTGAGTGGAGCGGACGGTATCACGAAGATCAGGAGCACCGGATTCCGGGACCGGCGCTGGGCGATTACACGGGACTGCCGATCAACGATGCCGCCCGTCTGAAGGCAGACAGCTGGGACGCGTCGATCCTCTCCTTGCGCGAGCATCAGGCCAAGCCGCATCCCTCCACGTATTCGTTGCGCGGTCCGGCAAACATCCGTATTCGCAAAGAAGTGGACCCGGTCACCCAGGAACTGCTGGCCTACGAACTGTTCGGCACATTCGGCCAGGCCACGCGCCTGATCTGGCTCGATGGCCGCGCCCACCCGTCAGCGGACGCCCCCCACACCTGGGCGGGGTTTTCCACGGGAGTGTGGGAAGGCGAGATGCTGACGGTGCTCACCACGCACTTCAAGGTGGGCTGGATTCAACGCAACGGTGTGGCGCACAGCGACCAGGCGACCATGACCGAGCACTTCATGCGCCACGGCGACGTCCTGACCGTCGTCACCATTGTCGACGATCCGATCTACCTGGAAGAACCGTTCATCCGCAGCACGAACTGGGTCCTCAATCCAACCCAGGAGCTCAGCCGCAGCCAGTTCGACGTCGTCGACGAGATTGCTGGTCGGCCCAGGGGTTACGTGCCCCACTACCTGCCGGGGTCGGCAGGGGCGCAGCTCAAGTTGAGCGAGTTTGCGTCGAAACACCGGCTGCCGCCCGAGGCGGCCAGAGGGGGGGCGGAGACAACGTATCCGGAGTACCAGATCACGCTGCAGAGGCTGATGTCGTCGCCAGGCGCCGGCAGCCGTCCGGCGCGCGCGGTGGTCGCGCCGCGTGCGAGCGTTGTGCCGTCCGCTCCGGTAGGCCAAGAGCAGACCCGCGAACCGGTTCATCTCGTGCCGGTGCAGGGTAATGTCTACATGGTCGTGGGCGCTGGGGCGAACATCACGGCGCAGATCGGCGACGAAGGCGTGCTCTTGGTCGACGCCGGCGCGACGGGCTCGAGCGAACAGGTACTCGCCGCCATTCGACGGGTGACCGACAAACCGATCCGCCTGATCATTGACACCCACGACGATGCGGACCACATCGGCGGCAACGAGGCGATTGCGAAAGCCGGTAAATGGCTGGGCGGCAACGCGCCCGGCAATTCCGGGCTGACGCTGTCCGGCGCGCGCGTGATTGCGCACGAGCGGGTGCTCGCGAGAATGAGCGCCCCGAGCGGGCAGCAGGCGCCACGGGCCTTCGCTGAGTGGCCCACCGAGACGTTCTTCGGCGCTGACAAGGAGATCTTCTTCAACAACGAAGCGATTCAGCTGCTCCATCAGCCGGCAGCGCACACCGACGGTGATGTGGTCGTCTTCTTCCGGCGATCGGATGTGGTCAGCGCGGGCGATCTCTTCGTCACCACCACCTACCCGGCGATCGACACCGCGAACGGCGGCGGCATTCAGGGGCTGATCGAGGGGTTGAATCGGATCATCGACCTCACCATCCCGAAGGACAAGGAGGAAGGCGGCACCTACGTGGTTCCCGGGCACGGCCGCCTCACGGACGAAGCCGACCTGGTCGAATACCGGGACATGGTCACGATCGTGCGCGATCGGATTCAGGACCTGATCCGGAGAGGCATGACGCTCGCGCAGGTGAAGGCGGCAGCCCCGACCATGGACTACAACGGGCGCTACGGGTCGCCCGACCCGTTCATCGAAGCGGTGTATCAGGGACTCGCTCGCTAGTACGACAAGCAGCGTGGGCTGGTAGCGTGTTCTGCTGGACTGTAAACTCCAAATGCAACCACGAAAACACGAAGACACGAAAAAGAATCCATGTTTTGGTGCCGCGTGACCTCGTGCTTTCATGGTTACGCTTTAGCAGACGAATACACGCCGCTGGCGACGTCGCACGCGCGGCACTGATCTCAAGCGATGCGGGCCTTCCGTTCCGACAGTAATTGCCGGAGGACGGACCGATGACATCGCTGCTCATCTTCACAGTAGCAGCCGACAGAGAAATCGGCCGAATGCGAGAGTGCGGCAAGTTACCAAGAGCCTCGCTGAAGCATCATGGCTGACTCATTTCGATTCGACGTCTTCCTGAGCACAACCAAGCCGACAAGCCGCGGGTTCGGCGGCTGGCAGAGCGGCTGAAGGACTCGGGCGTCCGAGTGTGATTGGACGATTGGGTGGTCCGGGCGGGCGACGTCATCTCGCTCAAAGTCGACGAGGGGCTCGGTGCGACCAATTCTTTTCGTGCTTCCGTACTCCCGGCGCATCTGGCAAGATCGCAACATACATGTACTCGAGGCAGGGAGAGGATCACATGAGAACGCATACGGGATTGGCGGCCGGGCTGCTCATCGTCTTGGCGACGGCGTCAGCGTTCGGCCAAACCGCTGGACCTGAGAAGAGCCGGCCCGCGACAAAGGCGGACACACCGGGACGCACGCCGTGGGGCGATCCCGACCTGCAGGGCACCTTCACCAACAAGGACGAGAACGGCATCCCGCTCGAGCGGCCGACTCAGTTCGAAGGACGCAAGATCGACGACGTCACGGGCGCGGAGCTGGCGCGGATCGTCAAGCAGCGCAACGAGGTGGCGGTCGAAGTGGCCGGGGGCATCGGCGGCGCCGAAACCGGCGCCGGCCCCGTGCACTGGTACGAGTACTACAATGCCAAAAACAGCCGGCCGTGGCTCCTCGTCGATCCCGCTGACGGCCGGCTACCGCCGACGACACCCGCCGCCCAGGCACGAACGGCCGCGATCACCGCGGCGTTCAAGGCCCATGGCGAATCCGACTCGGCCGAGGTTCGAAGCCTGTACGATCGCTGTATCACCCGCGGCGTGCCGGGCTCGATGATGCCGGTCATTTACGGCAATTCGTATCAGTTCATCCAGGCGCCCGGATACGTCGCCATCCGCTACGAGATGATCCACGAAACACGAATCATCCCGCTCGATCGCCGATCGCACGTCGGCGACGCCATTCGCACCTACATGGGCGACCCGCGCGGCCACTGGGAGGGCACGACGCTGGTAGTCGAGACGACAAACTTCAACGGCAAGAACGCGGCGGACGTCGCCGGCTACGGATCGCCGGATCGCGGCGCGACGCCGAACCTGCGCGTGATCGAGCGGTTCAAGCCAGTCGGTCAGAACGTGCTCGAATGGTCGGTGACCCTCGACGACGCGACGACGTGGGCACGGCCGTGGACGTTTGCGATGAACCTGACCAAGGATGAGGGGCAGGGGGTATTCGAATACGCCTGCCACGAAGGTAACTACGGGCTGACCGGCATTCTCAGCGCCGCGCGCGCCGAAGAACAGCAGTAAGACGACGCGGCAACTTACTTGAGTGTGAAGTTCATTTCGATCTGAACCCGCACGGCGACCGGTTTGCCGTCCTTCATGCCCGGCTGGAAACGCCAGAGCTTCATGGCCGAGACGGCTTGTCGATCGAGTCCAAACGTGGAGTCCAGCGAGCGGATCACACTCACGGCCCCCACCGTGCCCTCCTGCAGCACCACGCTCTCCAGCGCCACAGTTCCCTCGATGTGTGCGCGCTTCGCGTCCGCCGTGTAGTCGGGATTGACCTTCGTCACCGGAACCGGGAGCGATACGCCGTTGCCAGGGGCGTACACTTGCGGACGGTCCTGCGCGACGGCCATTGTCATCGTGGCGGCGATGACGCATCCTGCCAGCATCATTCGTTGAAAGAATCTCATCCCCAGCTCCTCGCTGTCTTTGGACGCTTCGGCCGAAGGGTTGGCTTGCTGTGACTTGAACTACTTCCCCACCATGTGCGGTAGATCCCGATTGTTCTCGTGGCACACGTATTCCATCGGCTCCGCCCCCGACGACCACGGAATGGTGTAGCTGGTCGTCCACGGCGTGGTGTACGCACCTGGATCCTCGATGGTCACCTGATAGTGCAGCGTCAACTCGTCGCGCCGCGTGAAGCGCTCGACCGTATGGAGCGCTTCCGTGTGGGGATGGCCGTCCTGGTCCAGCCACGTGCGATCGTTGAAGCCAATCGTGTCGACGACCAGCGTATCCCCCTCCCAGTGCCCGATCGATTCTCCCAGGTAGGTCGGATTGGGATCCTTCGAGTGACGACGTCCATCGGTAAAGACCGGACGCCAGAAATGCGATCCACCCTCGAACACGAACAGCACTCTGTCGGGCAGTTGAAACACCTGGAAGGGAAACGGCGTTTGGTACATCCTGGGGATGCCCGGCGGCAGACACCGCGCTTCCGGGTCGTCTTTCTGCAGGTCCGCCAGGCGCTTGTCGTAGAGCGTCTCCGCCCATGGCTGGAAGGGAACGTCGACTATCTTCTCGACGGGTGTTCTCTCCGGCGCGCCCGGGCCCACACCGGCAATGTTCTCGATCACCCGTGGATTCCACGACCCCTTGCCATTGCCCAGATCGGGCTTGCCGTCAGGCAGCCGCGGCGCCGGACCTGCTTTGACTTTCGTCGCCGGCTCCGGGATTCTTCCCGCGATGATTCGGGCCTCGCCGTTCGAAGGCAGCGGCTGCCCGCTCGCCCGGGGCGTGGCGCAGGCCAGCGTGAACAACAGAACCGAGCCGGCTATTCTCATAATGCCTCGCGGCGACAGAGGGAATCACGAACCACACGTCCCGGCGAAACGGTCCGACGGTCCGGCTGAAGCCGGACACTACGTTCAACGCTGACGCTTTCGGGTGGTCCAAGGTGCGCTCCGGCTGATGACGCCCGGTGGTTACCCCCACAGTCAGGTCGAAACTGGCCCCGCGACCGATCACTCCCGACGTCACACACCGCGTATTGATGGTCGGTGACGACGCTGACATACAGCGCCCGCACGAAGCAACTCTTTTCCGTTCATCGCGTCCTGGGCCGCCACGCGAAGCCACGGCGCTCGTTGAGAGACATGTAAGAATACTCGGCGAGGATTCGACACCTGTGACGCACGCTCTCGATAACCCTGCCTGGACGGCGTTGACGACGTGTCAGGCGCATCTGGCGGTGGGCGGCGACCTCGCGCGCCGATATCCCGAGGAGCTCACGTCGATTGCTGCCGTCGCCCGGCCAGAACACGACGCGCTCGACGAACTCGCGACGCTCATCGCCGACCGCGGCTCGACATCGTTGCCGGCCACCTTCGCCGGCATCGTGCCGCTGATTCGCCCGCCGCTCGCGCTCATGTTCACCAAGACGCTGGTGCAAATGGTCTGCGAGCGTCGCGTGCCCCTGCCACCCAACGACGTGGAGCTCTCCATACTCGGAGAGCCGGACCGCGAAGACATGGTGGCACTGGCCGCGCTGACACGGCCCGGGCCATTTCGATCGCACACCTATCAGTTCGGCACCTATTGGGGCATCCGGGTGAACGGAGTGCTTGCCGCGATGGGCGGACAGCGGATGCACGTGCCAGGCTACCGCGAGTTGAGCGCCATCTGCACGCATCCCGATTCGCGCGGGCGCGGATACGCTCGCGCTATCGTCGACCGCCTGATGACGACAACCTTCGACGAAGGGTTGACTCCCTTTCTCCACGTGGAAGACAAGAATCGAAGCGCGCAGGCACTCTACGCCACCCTCGGCTTCATCGAGCGCGCGCAGTTTCCTGTCGTTGTCGTGGAGCGAATAGCGTCTGAGCGCTGAAGCCAGGTGGAGCCAACCGTCAACTCCCCTGTCCTTCGCCACAATCCGTGCAGCCGTTAAACTGAAGTTCCGCAGTCACGAGTCGCGGATCTCCTAATTGCCGTCGCACGTAATCGCAAATCCTTAGTACGCGTTACTGACGACGCGATCCGTTTCAGCAACGCCAACGCGCGTCGCCGCTCGGGTGTAGGCGTCGTCGTGGCCATGAACGCAGTATGAAACGTTTGCTTGAAAACACGGTGTTTTCAGCGTTCGTCACGGAAACGGCCTGGGAGAAGCAGTCATGAAGACATCGCGCCGGTGCAACGCCCCAGGGGATTGGGCAGTCTCACCTCCGACGCACGGCGGCCATGTGTGCACAGAGTCTCGTCGGGCTGCTCACTATTGAACAGACCATCTCGAAGCGATGGGGCTAACTTGGTCTCGACACGCGACCGCGCGGGCCGCCCATTCCTGGTTCGATCGAGCCGGAGAAGGCCCGCTGTCGCCCGAAGAGTAAAGCAGTTGATCGTCGAGTACCGCCACCGAATAGTCGAGACAGGCATCCGCCGATTGGACGACGTCCGGTTCGGAGGCATTCCGCGCGGCAACACGGAGCTCAACCGCTCGCAGGTCACGAGCTTCGCATTACGGTGAGTATTGGGATCAGCCTGTTTCCCAGTGATCTACGACCGGGTTCATGTAAGTGGCGCGACGCCCTCCAACTCGAACGACCGGAATAGAGACGTCGTTCCGCTATTCAACGGGGCAGGGTTCCGCTCTGGCCCAACGCGCCAACCTCACCACCCAGTTGCAGAATGGCGACTCCTGCGGTGCCCCTCGGTCAGACGACTCGAGCAGGATGGTCGATCGCGGCTGGTTACTTCCGCAGCGGTCCTTTGAGGCGACGTTCGCGCGTCTGCTCCGACTGACTGGCGACTCTGCCGTGGCGGTCGACCGATTGAGGATCTGATGAACAATTCACAGCTGCTGCGAACCGAAGTCTCACTGAGCAGACGCACTCGGCGACTGATCGTGGCGCTGCTGGCGACCGTCGCGGCTCCCGCCGCTGCGCAAACCCGGCCCGTGGATCTATCGGGAGCGTCGCTCGAAGACCTCATGAACATCGAGATCACCTCGGCCTCGCGCAAAGAACAGCGAGCCGAGGACGTGCCGGCCGCCGTCTATGTGGTGACGCGTGACGACATCCGTCGCTCCGGCATGACCTCAGTGCCCGACCTGCTTCGACTGGTGCCGGGCGTCCAGGTGGCGCAGATCAACGCGAACAAGTGGGCCATCTCGGTTCGCGGCTTCAACGGCCTGTATTCGAACAAACTGCTGGTGCTGATCGACGGCCGGTCGGTCTACAGCCCGCTGTTCTCGGCCGTGTTGTGGGATACGGAAGACCTCATGCTCGAGGATGTCGATCGGATCGAGGTGATCCGCGGCCCAGGCGGCGCCGTGTGGGGCGCCAATGCCGTCAACGGCGTCATCAACATTCTGACGCGGCCGGCCGGCGACACGCGTGGGCTCCTGGTGCGCGCCGATGCCGGTAATGTCGATCACGGCAGCGCCGCAGTCCGCTACGGCGGGACAGCCGGCCGCGGGGCGTACCGCGTCTACTCCCAGCTCACCACGCACGGCGACTCCCTGCTCGCGCCGGGCGCGGCAGCCAACGACCACTGGCGAAGTCTCACCAGCGGGTTTCGCGGCGACTGGTCCCTGGGGTCGGAGGCGTTCATGCTCCAAAGCAGCGTGAGCGTCGGCCAAGAGCGGCCGCTGTGGATGAGCCTCGATCCGGCGGCGAACGGAGAGACCAGCGGCGTGTCCGACACGCAGGTCGGCAACGTGCTCGGGCGATGGACACACACCCGTGGCAACGGCGCCACGCTGCAGCTGCAATCGTTCGTCGACCTCGCGCACCGGGGCGAGTCGATTGTCGCGTATCGTCGTCGCACGGTGGATCTCGACGCGGTCTATCACACGCCAGCGGGCCGGCACGATCTGGTTGGCGGCGGCGGGTATCGGTACATCGACGAATCCGCCGACGGCGGAGTCGGGTTCTCATTCACCCCGAGTGGCCAACAAAAAACCCTCGTCAATGCGTTCGCGCAGGACGAGATCTCCCTGGCTCGACACCGTGTCGCCCTGACGCTCGGCACGAAGGTCGAGTTCGATACTGACCAGGAATTGACCCTCCAGCCGACCGCGCGCATCATGTGGCAGGTCACACCGCAGCAGCGCCTGTGGGCGGCGGCCTCGCGGGCGCTGCGCACGCCGTCGCTGGTGGACGAAGGTATCCGGATCGATTTCCCTCCGATCGTCGCCCCGGCGATGCCCGGCGATCCGCTCGCGGGCGTCCCCATCGTCGTCTCCGTGGCTGGCAACCCGGCGGCGCAGAATGAGCGCCTCGTGAGCACGGAAGCGGGCTACCGCATCGACATCACGTCGAGAGCCGCGATTGACGTCGCCGGCTTCATCGGCCACTACCAGCACCTTCAGAGCACGGAACCGTCGACGCCGACGCTGGTCTTCGTCGGCGGCCGTCCAGTCCTCTCCGTCGTGAGCGTGTTCCAGAATCTGCAGGCAGCGGACACGCGGGGCGCCGAGATCACGGCGCGCGTGAAGCTCAGCAGCGGGTGGCAGGTTGACGGCACGTTCTCGGCGTTTCACCTGACACCGCATCCGGACGCGTCGAGCCACGACCCTTTGGCACCGACTGCTGACGGCAACGCGCCGTCGTACCAGTGGCGCGGCCATTCGGCGTTCTCGCTCGGCTCGCGCGCGCAGCTCGACGCGTTGGTGTTCTACGTCGGGGGGCTCCGCCAGCTTGGCATTCCGGCGTACACGCGCGCCGACATCCGCTGCGAATGGACGGTGACACCCTGGCTCTCCGCTGCGGCCCATGGGCAGAACCTCCTCAGTCCGGCCCATGCGGAGTTCGTCGGCGGCAACGCCACCATGGTGTCCACGCAGGTGCCGCGCAGCGGCAGCCTCCGTCTGACCTGGCGATTCTAACGTGAAGACGGCCGTCGGCCGCTTCGTGCCGTGTTGGCTGAGGACCCGTGTCTCGACGGGCAGACGGTCGAGGCCCACCCGCGGATCCGACCGGCTGATGCGAGGCCACACAGTCGTGCACGTCGTGATCGCGGCGGGCCTACTGGGATGGGTCTCGGCCGCAGCCGCGCAAACGCCCTCGCTCACCGAGATCAAGGCCGCGTTTCTGTTCAATTTCGCCAACTATGCGGAGTGGCCGGCCGACAGCCTGACGCCAGGACAGCGGCTGTTGTTGTGCGTGGTCGACGACCGCGCGATCGCCGACGCCCTCACCCACGCCATCAAGGCTCGCACCGTCGGGGGGCACGAGGTACAGGTGGAGGTGGTCCCCGCCGACGGCAAGATCCGCACCTGTCATCTGCTGTATGCCGGTCCCCTCGACCTCAAGCGGTTCACGCAGGTGATGGAGATGGTCAAGGGCGCCGCGGTCTTCACCGTCGGCGACGACGACCAGTTCGCCGCCTCCGGTGGGATCGCGCAATTCATCGTCGAGCACGATCGGATGCGCTTTGCTATCAATCCGGCGGCCGCCACCCGCGCCAGGATTCGGCTCAGTTCGAAGTTGCTCAACCTCGCAAAGATTGTCAAGGAATGAATACCATGCCGAGCGTCAAGCGGTGGTTCGAGGATCTGTCGCTCGCGATCAAGGTGACCGGGATCGGCGTGATCGCGGCGACCGTCTCGCTGGTCATCGCCGGCGTCGTGACGGTAACCTACGACCTCTTGGCCGAGTACCAGGACGAAGTCGGTGAAACCAGCGTGCTCGCCAAGATGACTGAAATAAACAGCGCGGCGGCCGTGTCATTCCGAGACCCCAAGGCCGCCGCGGAAATTCTCGGCGCGCTTCGGGCTGGCAGGCACATCCTCCATGCCGCGATTCGGCTGCCGAGCGGTCAGGAGCTCGCACGTTACGATCGCGACGCAGGCGGCGCGACACCGCATCCCAATCCGATCGGCGACTTCACCTCGAACGCGCCTCGCCTCGATTGGAAGAGTCGCACGCTCAAGGCGAGTCTGCCGATTGTGTTCGAACGGCAAGAGGTCATCGGCACCCTCGACATTGAAGCAGACGTCCAGGAGCTGAAGAGTCGTCTGGCCGAGTATGGGGTGGTGTTGATCGTGGTGGTGGTCGCCGGTGGTCTCGTGGCGTTCGGGCTGTCTCGCCGTCTGCAACGGATCTTTCTGGCTCCGCTCCTGCGGCTGACCGCCACCACACGGGCCGTCAAACACGACCATCAGTACGATGTCCGGGTGGAGCGGACCGGCCACGACGAAATCGGCGAGTTGATCGACGGGTTCAACGAGATGCTCGACGAGATTCAGGCGCGGGACACGCAACTGCTCCGGCAGCAGGAGACGCTCGAACGGACCGTCGACGCGCGCACTGTCGAACTGCGCGCCACCAATGCCGATTTGGTGGGCGCCCGCGACAAGGCCCTGGAAGCGAGTCGTGCCAAGAGCGAGTTCCTCGCCAACATGAGCCATGAGATCCGGACCCCCATGAACGGCATCATCGGCATGAGCGAGCTCGCGCTGGACACCGACTTGACCAACGAGCAGCGTGACTACCTCCGGACGGTGAAGTCGTCGGCCGATTCACTGCTGGCGATCCTCAACGACATCCTCGACTTCTCGAAGATCGAGTCG
This sequence comes from Acidobacteriota bacterium, assembly GCA_040007095.1. Classification (GTDB taxonomy): domain Bacteria; phylum Acidobacteriota; class Vicinamibacteria; order Vicinamibacterales; family CAVVIG01; genus JBDTVS01. The sequence continues at coordinate 111,857 of JBDTVS010000111.1, read as the reverse complement.
CGCAAACTCGAGATCGAAGCCATTCCCTTTTCGGTGCGCGCGCTCCTCGCCACGGCGTTCAAGCCGCTCGCCGTCAAGGCGGGACAGAAGGGCTTGGAGCTGCTGATTGACGTCGACGGTAGCGTCCCGAGCGGCATCGTCGGCGACCCCGTCCGGCTGCGGCAGGTGCTGACGAACCTGGTCGGCAATGCAATCAAGTTTACTGCCAGTGGCCACGTGCTGGTCGAGGTCCGCGAAGACTCTCGGCGCGAGGGGCGGACGGCGCTGCATTTTCAGGTCAGCGACACCGGCATCGGTATTCCCGCCGACAAGTACGCGGCGATTTTCGAGGCGTTCAGTCAGGCCGACGGATCGACGACGCGGCGTTTCGGCGGGACGGGTCTCGGTCTGACGATTTCGTCCACGCTGGTGCATCTCATGGGAGGGCGCATCTGGGTCGAGAGCGTCGTCGGCACCGGCAGCACGTTCCATGTCACAGCCAGTTTCGACACGGCGGAGCTGTCCAGCGCCAAGCTCCGTCCCGAGCCGCTGTTGATCGGCCTGCCGGTGCTCGTCGTCGACGACCATGCCGTCAATCGACGCGTGATGCGGCAACAGTTGATCGGCTGGGGTGCCCGGCCCGTGGTGGTCGAGAGTGCTCGTGAAGCCCTGACTGTCATGTCGGCCGCCGCCGAAGCGCACCATCCGTTCCGCCTCGTCCTCCTCGACCTGAACATGCCCGATCTGGACGGCTTCTGGGTCGCCGAGCAGATCGCGGCGAGACCTGCCCTCGCCGGGGCGACGATCATGATGCTCACGTCGTCGGGCCAACGCGCGGAAACCGTCCGCTGCCGCGAGATGGGCATCGCTGCCTGCCTGACGAAACCAATCCTGGCTGTCGATCTTCACGAGGCGATTTGCCAGGTGCTCAACCACACGACGAACGCCGAGCGAACGGCCCAGCCGGAAACGCTGCTCCCACGCCACGCGGTGCAGCCGCTGCGGGTGCTCCTCGCGGAAGACAACGTGGTCAATCAGCGGGTGGCCGTCGGATTGTTGACCAAACGCGGCCACCGGACGACCGTGGCCAGCACGGGCGTTGAAGCGTTGGCCGCGCTTGATCGTCAGGTGTTCGACGTGGCGCTGATGGATGTCCAAATGCCGGAGATGAGCGGGCTCGACGCGACGCGCGCGGTCCGTAGCCGCGAAGCCGCGACGGGGCGGCATGTCCGAATTGTGGCCATGACCGCGCACGCCATGTCCGGCGATCGGGAGCGCTGCCTGGCCGCCGGCATGGACGACTATCTCTCGAAGCCGATCGACCCCACCCTCCTTTACGCCGCCGTCGAATACCACCAGGCGGACATCGGTCTGGCGACTCCACCGGACCGCCCGTCGGCGCCGGTTCCACCGTTCGATCGGGCGCTGTGCCTGGACCGGCTCGGCGGGGACGAGGTCCTTCTTCAGGACGTCATCCGGTTATTCGTCGACGACTGCCCGTCGCGGCTCGCGGCCATCAAGGCCGCCGTTGGCGCCGGTGATGCCCACCGGATCCGCACGACAGCGCACGAGCTAAGGGGAGCCGCAGACGCCGTGTCCGCGAGCGGCCTCGCCTCCGTGGCCGGCACGCTGGAACAGATCGGTGCTGATGGGCGGCTCGATGAGGCACCGGCCGTGTGGCGGCAACTGACGGCAGAGGCGGCGCTGGTCGTCGACCGACTCGAACGCGTCGAACCCCGCGGGACAGGCGAGTCCCTGCCGCGCGCCTCCTGATCGCCCACGCGACCACGCCGCGACGGAACAGTCCCCAATGGGCGGTGCGCTGGCCAATCCGAGCGCCGTCGCGGTGGCCGGTTTCGGTCACCTCGAAAGCCCAAGTCAGCGTCGTCCGCCTTCCGTCCTCTCTTCGCCCACGGTCTCCGATTCAGCGGCTACTCTGGGCCCTTTCCTGGCGTCCGGCTAGACGGGGTGGGTCGAGGACTTACGGCGCGCTTGCTCCACACCGCCTCAGTGTCCGGCGCGTTCCTGGATGGATTCGACGTACCTGACCAGGGCTTCAATCCGCTGTCTGACCGCGTCTTCGTCGAGGCCCAAACGCCATTTGAAGGCGTCGCCCCAGACCGGCATTTCCAAGTTGCCGTGGGCTTTGATCGATCGGCCGTCGATCGACCGATGAATCAGCGCGTTGTTGAAAACGCCCCCGTTCTTCTTCGCACACTGCGTCAGGTCCGCCGGCCGGCGCCGAAATTCGTCCGCGCTCGGTCCATTGCCGCGCCCGGTGATGCCGTGACAACTCGCGCAATAGGTCATGAAAAGGCTGCGGCCGGGGTCGACGGACTGCGCGGGCTCTTCCTGCGCTGTCATCACGACGCTGGTCGCGAGTAGCAATCCGACGAAGACAGTCGCGAGCAAGTGTTTCAACATGATTCCCCTTGCGGCGCGCAGATTCGCGAGCGCTGACGTCATCAGCGATGGCCTCACACGTCGACACCATGGCCTCGACGGCATGCACCGCTGGGTTGGGCTCGGCGTGATCGCACACAAACGACTCGCGAGCGGTCAGATATTCACGACCGTCGAGGGTGTCGGTGTCATCCGCTCGCCTACTTCGACACTCCCTTTGACGGCATCTGCGACATCATCATCGTGTGCATCATCGCCGCGTGCGTGTGCAGGCTGACCTGACTCTGGACGAGCTCGGTGAGCAGTTCTTGCATCGCGAGAGTCTTGTCGTCGCCCCGTGCAGATTTCATCTTCTGCACCAATGCACCGAGGCGCACATCGGTCGCCTTCATATCCGCCATCATCTGGGCGTGATTGATCGTTCCGCTGGCCTGCGGCGGTGTCGCATCGTGTTCATGCTGCTCGGATGGCGCTGGCTGCCGCGCCTCGACGGGGACGAGTAGCAAGGCGGCGGCGAACGCGAAAGGGGCGATGGGAATTGTCTTCATGGCCCCACGATAGCCGATCGGTTCAGACAGCGTGTGTTCAATAGTGACCACCTTTGACCGACTGTTTGTCCGCCGGAATCAAGCGTGGCGCTCCCTCCGACACCGGCGTGGGCGCGATGAAGACTCGTCCGCTCGAAAGCGGGTCCTGATGTTCTGTCGTTCGCCCGTCGTGGGGTTTCGATGCTCAGCAGCAGGCTAGAGCGCGCCACCTGCTCGAGCACCGGAGGAGATCCTTAATGTCGTCTTCACATTCCTTGCGTGCGCTGCAGCATCACCGCGCGGCTGGCGGACCGTTTTCACCCGCTGCGGTACCCTCGGCTGGAGCCGCCCGCTCATTGAACTGCACGGCCTTCCTCGCCCTGATGATGCCTTTCTTCGCGTCTTCCTCGAGCGCTCTGTCTTCGGCGCGCTCGCCGCGCAGTACGTTAGGCAGCATGTAGTTGCCTTCATGACAGTCGTACGGCAGCAACTGGAAACCGATCGGTGAAATCAGCGGAACCCTCATCGTGAACGGCCGCGCGTAGGTGGCCGGGTCGTCGATGTGGATTTCGTACTGCAATTCGTCTGGCGCCCTACGAGTAAACCGCTCGACGATCTTCATGTCGGCGCTATGGCGCAAGCCGTTGCCGTTCAGTCCGATGCTGGTCTGGTCGGTCAGGTTCGTCGTCTCAACCACGAGCGTGTTGCCTTCCCAGTGGCCGCGCGCATCGCCCATGTACTGCCGGATTCTTGATCCGATGTGAGGGCGTCCATCGAGCGGGATGACGCGCGTGTCGTGGACCATCTCGTAGCTGATCACGACCTCATTGGGCGTCTGCAAAATTCGGTTGCCGTTGCCATAGACGACGGGAAGCACCGACCCGACGACGCCCCGGGTGATGCAGCGATCGTAATTGGTGAAGTCCAACGGGCTTTCAAACGGCCCGGCGCCGAACGTGCCACGGTCGCGCGACGCCCTGCGCGTTTCGGCCTGCGCCGTCAGCGGCGGCATCTTGCCGTCGCCGTCGATAATCAGCGACGTCTGGTTGAACGATTTCTTGAGCCATGCGTTGTCGTCGCAGAACGCGCCGCAGCGGTCGTCCGACCGTTTGCGGGTCGCCTCGTCGCGCTTCAGCTTGTCGGCGAATTCGGAGTCGGAAAGCTCGACGCGGCCCGCGAACTGATCCGGCCGCGCCATCGGGATGCCGATCGCACCGTCGCTCGTCCAGGTCCCGGAAATGTCGGGATGCCCCCAGGGCATCCTGGGGGCCGTCCAGGGTTTTGGCGCGATCTTCGCGGCCGGTGCGCTACTCGGCTGACTCTGGGCCGCCAGCGACACTCCGGCCAACACGACGGCGAGCGCCGCCACCGCTACGGTTCGATTGCGCATCAAGCCTCCTGGTTGGGGAACGGGTGACAGAGTAATGGGGTGATCTGGTAACGGCGTAATGGGGGAATGATGGAGAGACGGCGTAACGGGATGGTGTGGCGACGGCGCACGGGATGCCGAGGTGATGGCACGGGTCCGGTCACACCACCCATTGCTCCATCACCCCATTCCGCCCGCTCTCGGGGAACTATTCTTTCCTCTCGTCCGGCGCACCTGTGCCCGACGAACCGACGAACAGCTTGCGGCCGTCCTGGTAGGTGATGTCGCGCCCGTTGGCACGCATCGCGCCGTCCTTCGCCTGATACCCCTCGACCGTGATGACCGTGCCGGGCAGCAGCGACTGCTTGTTGAAGCCGCGGCGCAGCAGAGCGTTCGGCGCGCCGGCTTCCACCATCCAGCTCTCGACCTTGCCGTCGGGCTTCTTCACGTCCATGTGAATCCACGCGTGCGGATTGATCCACTCCATCGACGTCACGGTGCCGGTCATCTTCACGGACTTGGTGGCATCGTACTCGGCGGCGAATGAGTGGTGGGCGATGACGGGCACAGCGGCCATCAGCAGCCCCATTCCAACGACAACGACAGACAGCTTTGCTCGCATCGGACTCCTCCAGGTTTACGTAATCTCTATTCTACAATCGCTTGCCACGTGGCGTTCTCGAAATCTCGCTGCAGCGGCCCGGTTGGCGTCTGCATCATGATGATGGAGACCATGTTCTCTTTCGGGTCCATGTTCACGTTGCAGCCGTAGGCGCCCGCCCAGCCGAACGTGCCGGCTCCGACCCGCAGGTCGGCCGCAATCGGATCCAACACCATCTGCATGCTGAGGCCGAACCCCATCCCGCGGGCTGGACGGCCGAACTGCCCGTTGACCATGTCGCCGGTGTGGTTGGACGTCATCAACTCGATCGTCTTCGGGCTCAAGAACCGCTTGCCATTGAGTTGGCCGCCGTTGAGCATCATCTGTGCGAACTGCAGATAGTCCACCGCCGTCGTCATGATGCCGCCAGCGCCGGAGAAGTACACCCGGCTGACGCCGGTTTCTTGATTGGGGTTGCGCACCAGGGCACCCGCTTGTCTGGCGTACAGCGTCACGAGGCGCGAAGCGCCGTCGGCACTGGGATAGAAGCCCGTGTCCTTCATCCCGAGCGGGTCGAAGAGACGCTGCTTCAGGAACTGCTCGTAGGTCTGCCCGGACGCGATTTCGACGACGCGGCTGAGCGTGTCGAAGCCCGCCTGGCCGCTGTAGCGCCACAAGGTCCCGGGTTGAAAGTCGAGCGGCACGCTCGCCAGCTTGGGGATGAACGTCGCCAGCGTATCGGTAGGCGCACGTTGCGGCGCCGCGCTGTTCCCGAGTCCGCCGCTCATCAGGCCGGACCCATGCGTCAACAGATCCTTGATGGTGATCTCGCGGCTTGCCGACACCGCATCGAACTCCTGAGGCACCCCGCCGCGGCCGCCGCCCGCGGCGGCGCCGCGCCCGCCACCGCCCGCCTGCAGTCCTGGCTTCGGTACCGCGACCTTGTTCAGATTCTTGAACTCCGGAATGAAGCGCGAGACCGGATCGTTGAGGCGAATCTTTCCTTCCTCGACAAGCATCATCACCGCGGCGCCTGTGATGGGCTTGGACATCGACGCCAGTCTGAAGATGCCGTCCTTCGGCATCGGTTTGTTCGACTCGATGTCCATCAGACCGTGCGCCTCGAGGTGCGCGATGCGCCCTTTGCGTGCGACCAGCGTTACCGCGCCGGACACATCCTTCGCGTCGATGTGCCGCTGCACCGCATCGTGGATCCGCTGCAGGCGTTCCGAGGACAGTCCCACTTCCTCCGGCTTGGGCGCGGTCGGCACGAGCGCCATCGTCAACGGGACGGCCGCGATGGCCACAAGAGCGTATTTCACGCGATTCATCAGCGCCTCCTTCGGGGGGGTGGAGGGTAGCATGGAAGAGAAAGAGGCGGGTAGGGAGTGAGGTGAGGAAGTAAGTGAGGAAGGAAGTAAAGCGGCCAGGCCGGACGCGTCGCACCTGGTCGGCGTGGGAGAGAGACAGGTGAGGCAGTGGAACTCCCACCGCCCCACCGCCCCGCCTGCCGACTTGTCCGACCTGTCCGACCTACCCTAGAAGTCGGTTTGAATGCTGAACTTCCAGAAGCGCGGCTGCAGCACGCCAGTGGGCGCGAGCCATGCGCCCGAGCCAGTGGTGATCGCGGGACTGAAATTCTGGTTGTAGCTCAGAATGGCCGCTGAGTTCAGGATGTTGTAAAGATCGAAGCCGATGTTGGTCCGCGTTCTCCCGAACCGCAGGATCTTCGCGAAGCGCAGGTCGAACTCGTTGACACGGTCGCCATAGAGCTTACCCGGTTCGACGATGTTCACGACGAGGCTCGTGGCGTTGTTGGCTGGCGCACGCCCGAGTTGTTGGGTGATCGAGGTCCACTGAGCGTTGGTGTTCGTGATCGTCCAATTCGCCGCGAGCGGCGCTCCCTGGTCGCTCCGGAATGTGCCGGAGAAGAGGACGTCGATCTTCGGAATCGTATAGGAGCCCAGGCCGGTGTACCGCGTTACCAACCCGGTCGAGGTGTTACACCAGGGGTTGTTCGGGCTTTGCGCGCCGACCACCGTGTACTCCGGCGACGCGGTCCGGACGTCGCAGTAGTCGGTTCTCGTCGCTCCTGTGTTGAAACCGCCCTGGAAGACAAGGCCGCTGCGAGGCCGCGCGCTGATGTTCAGGAGAATGCCGTTGTAGACCTGGGTGTAGTTGCCACCGGCATCGCTAGCGAGCTTGGTCACGTTGTTCGTCGCCGCCTGAACATTCGGGTTGACGTTGTACAGCAAGCCGCTCGTCTGGTTGGCGAAACCCTCGAGCCGTGAGTCCTGCGGCGCGACGACGGTGAACGACTTGTAGTCCGACGTCGCCTGCAGCACGTTGTCGTCCCACGTGAAGTTGTTCAGCCAGCGTCGGTTGTATCCCACTTCGACTGAAACGCGCGGCAGGATTTCCTGCTGAACTGACGCGCCGAACCCCCAGTCGCCAGGCCGAACGCCCCAGCCGTTGCGGAGCGTCTGGTCGAGATCGCTCGTGAAGGCGTTCGTGCCGAAGCCCGAATTCGCGACCGCTGTGCAATTATCGACGCTACCCGTGGTCGCTGGAGATTGCGCCCCGGGGTTCCGGAGATCGCAGTCGGGAATGTAGTTGCCGTTGAGGTCGCTCCAGGTCCGTGTCGTGGTCGTCTGCAACCGGCTGCTCGGCCTGAGCGCGCCGTACGCCAGGCCGTTCTGCGCGGCCTGCAGATACCTGCCGACGTTGACCTTCACGGACGTCTTGCCATTGCCAAAGACGTCAATGGCGAGGCCGCCACGAGGCGTGAGGTCCTTATAGCTGTTGACGCCCTCGGTAAACGGATAGGTGACTGCCGTGGGCAGGAAGCGAACCGGACCGACCGTCACCTCGGGGAAGAAGCTCCAGGCACGATCGTAACGCAGTGCGCCCTGCACCGTGAACCGGCCGCGGGTCACCTGATCCTGGGCATACAACGAGTCGTAGCGAACGCGCTGCTGCGCCGGGAAGGCATTGATATTTTCGGTGATCTGATTCGGGATGCCGCTGTTGAAGCGGTAGGCGGCGAACTGGTCGTTCGTGTAGGTGAATTGGTTGTCGTACAGGTAGCCGCCCTGGTAACCGACTTTCATGTTCTGGGCGCCGGTCACGTACGAGGCAGAGCCGCGCCATGTCACCGTTCCCTGCAGGTTCTGTCGGTAGGTGCCGGAGCGGTACTGGAGACCTGGGATGCCGCCGAAGCTCGCGCAGTCCGCGTTCGTGCACTGCTCGGTGACGCCCACAAGTTGCGTGAAGTTGCTGCCGGGATGGTTGACGCCTCCCCACTGGCTCCAATACGTGCCGAACCCGGCTTCGAGGAGCAGCTTGTTGGTCAGAGGCGAGGTCCACGTCGCTTGTTGCACCCGTTGGCCGAAGCCGGCCAGATACGTCCCGATCTCTGGCGCCGTAGTCGCGCTGCAGGGCGGGTTGGAGGCGCCGGCCGCGCCGCAGATGATCTCACCTGGACCCGATTGACGGCATCCGTCGTTGCTGCCGAGATAGCCTGCTCCCTGACACGGCATCTGCTGATCCCAGAACACGTTGAACTTGTTGCGCGTCGTCGGCTGCAACGTCAGTCGCAAAGAGGCGTTGCGCCAGCTGCCGGCAGCGACCGCCGGCCGTGTCGTGTCCTTCACGTACGTCCATTTCGTAGCGTCCCCCATGTTCGCGTTGGCAAACATGCCCGGAATCGTCCGGTGGCTGCCCTCGTCGCGGAACTGGAAGAAGAACCAGATGCGATCCTTCTTGATTGGTCCGCCCACGCCGACGTTGTAGTCCCAGAGCTTATAGAGCTTGCCAGGTGTCGTCAGGCCCTTGTCCTGCAGATCCCGTGTGTAGTTGTTGCCCACCATCCCCGACGTCACGTTCGACGCGTACGCGCTGCCTTTGATGGTGTTTCCGCCAGTCTTCGGTACGATGCTGAACGACGGGCCGCCAACCTCTGCTTCCCCAAGGCCGCCCGACGTGGTCATGGAGATTTCCGCGGCGTTGCCGATGTCGACGACGTAGCTCGACACGCCCGCGCCGTTGAACGCCGCGCCCGTGTTCAGACCGTCTACCTGAATGCGTGCCTCGTTTGTTCGGCCGCCCGCACCGCCGAAGACGAGCATGCCGGGCGTGACTTGGATGTCCAGATTGGCGCCGGCCTGCGTCGTCGTGGCCGGAATCAACAGCATGACCCCCGCATAGGAGCGCGCCGCGGGCATGGACGAGATGACCTCATTCGAGACGGTCGTCTGGCGACGGACACTCTGTGTGTCGACGATCGGCGTCTCGCCGGTGACCGTGATGGTCTCCTGCAGGGTCCCGATCTTCATGTCCGCGTTGATCGTCGCGGTGAACGAACCGGTCAGCTCGACGCCTTCACGCTTGATGCTGCTGAAACCGGTCAGCGAGAAGGTGACGGTGTAGGTGCCGGCCCGCAAGTCGACAATTCGGTATTGGCCACTGCCATCGGTCACCGCGGACCGGACCTTTTCAATCAGCGCGTCGCTGGATGCTTCGACGGTCACGCCTGGAAGCACGGCTCCGGATCCGTCCTTGACCACGCCGGTGATGGACGCCTGAGCGAACGCCGCCGCCGGCAGAATCACCAGGCACGCCAGGACGAGCAATAACCCCTTCAACATGCGCATGCGTTCTCCTTGAAAGTGCATCCAACTGTCTGCGCTGAGCCAGAAACAGCCGGAGTAGTCCTTTTGGACTACTCCACGAATCAAGTGAATGTTAGAAACGTCTGAAATGCGGGTCAACGGGAATGCAGAAAGTTCTGGCCGATTTGAGGTTTCAAATCGGCCAGAATCCGGAAAGTTGGATGCGGGGCGGGCAACGATTTCCTTAGAGATCTACCTCATCTGACTAGAAACTGAACGTCAAGCTGAACCGCGCGAACCGGGGCTGGCGGATGGTCGTGGGGTCGAGCCACGAGCCGCCGTTCGACTGGACATAGTCGTATTGCGCCTGGTACGCCGTCGCCTGGTTGCTGTTCAGCAGGTTGCCGATATCCACGCCGACATTCGTGCGCGTGGTGCGGAACTTCACGATTTTCGCGAACCGCATGTCGATCGCGTTTCTGCGAGGCCCATACAATCGGTGGTCGGTGTCGAGCAGCGGAACGACCGTGGTGCCGGTCGCGAGCGCGCCAGGCGGGAGGCGACCGAGCAACTGCTGAACCACCGTGTTCGGCACGTTCCAGGCAGCGCCGTTCAAGGTCGTTCCATTGACGATCCCGGCCGTGCTGAGCGCGATCCCTGACTGCGAGCTCATCGTGGCCGCAATCAGCACATCGACCTTCGGAATCGTGTACGCCACCGAGCCACGAAGCGTCGTCAGGAACGGCTCCACGCTGCGGCAGTTCCGCGGGTCGGGACTATCGATTAAGACGGTGGTGGCGCAGTTGTCGGTCACGGCCCGCCCCGTGCTCGTGCCGACCTGAAGGTTCAGCTGGTTGCGCAGCCGGGCGTTCACCGTGACGTCGACACCGTGCCAGTAGTCGGTGCGCTCCGGACCGTAGTCGGTGGCGAGCGTGATGTAGTTCGTCGCACCTCGCCCGGAAGCTGCAGCCGTCAACACGTAACTCGTAATCGGATAGCCGCCGCCATCTGGAAGTCTCGAATCGACGGGAGCGTTGATGGTCCAGGCGGTGTAATCGGACGGACCCACCAGGAGATTGTCGGTGACGCTGCCCTGGCCGCCCGCTTCGCGCCAGTGGAAATAGCGGCGGTTGTAGCCAACGTCGAGCGAGACGCGCGGCATCAATTCGTGCTGCACGTTGAGACCCATCTGCCAGTCATTCGGCCGGACGCCCCAGCCGTGGAGCATGGCCTCGTTGACCTGCGCGACGTTGTTGCCGGTTTTACCGAAGTTCAGCGAGTTGCCGGTGACTTCGCCGCAGGTGTCTCTCCCTGCCCCGCTTTGCGCCGCGGGGTTCAGGATGTCGCAGTCGACCGCGAAGTTACCGTTGCTGTCGGCCCAGGTGCGCGCGACGCTCGTCACGATCTTGGCGGTCGCGGCCGGGTTGTTGAGCGTGTACCGGCTATCGTTGGTCGCCGGCGCGAGATAGTGTCCGAGGTTGAACTTGATCGCCGTCTTGCCGGTGCCGAACACGTCGTAGGCGGCGCCGAAGCGCGGCGTGAGGTCGTTGTACGCGTTGACCCCGTCCGTGCGCGGGAACGTGATCGCCGCCGCATTGAACCGCGAGGCGACCGTCGTGCCGTTGCCCTCCGCCGGGCTGAAGCTCCACGCGCGGTCGTACCGCAACGCGCCCTGCAGCGTCAGCCGCCCGCGCGTCCAGGAATCCTCGACATACATTGACGCGGTCTCGGTGCGATCGCCCACCTGCCACATCGGCAGGCGGTAGGTGAACTGATTGGGAATGCGGTTCTGGAATCGATACGCGAGCAGCGAATCGTTGGTCATCGTCTGCGTATCGGAGATCGAAAACGAACCCTGGTAGCCTACCCTGATGCTGTTCGATCCGCTGACGTAGGAGAGCGATGCGCGCCAGTTATCGGGATTCGCCCAGTTGTAGAAGTAGCTGTTCACGGCGCGATAGATGAAGTTCGCGGGATGGCCGTCGATCGCCGACTGCTCCGTGACCGGGATCAACGCCATGGTTCCATCCGGAGGGGTCTGTCCAGGTCCGTTGTTGGTCCAGTAGGCGAATCGCGAGAAGCCGGCTTCGAACAGGATGCGACTGGTGACGGGTGCCGTCCACGTCGCCTGAGTGACATAGTACGGAAGCTTGAAGTACCCCGTGTTCGCTTCCGGAGACTGCGTGGTGGAGCCGAGCGCGATCCAGTCGGCCCCCCGCTGGCGGCATCCGTCACCGCTGGTCGTCAGCGTCGAACCCTCGCACCTCAACTGATACTCATGGGAGAACATGACCCGGTTCTTCGGCGTCACCTGTGCCGTGATGCGGCCCTGGTAGATGTCGCGGCCCTGCACGTTGCGCGCTGAAATGCTCGAGTCCTTCAGGTAGTCCCAGTGCGCCGGGTCGAGCGCATACTTGTTGGCGAAGATGCCCTCGACGCCCTGCGCGGTGTTGAACTTGCGATAGCTTCCCCAGAACCACAACTTGTCGCGCTTGATCGGCCCTCCGTACGAGGGATTGAAATCGTAGGACCCGATGATCCCTGGGCCGAGCGTGATCGGCGTCTGGAGGTTGCGCAGTTGATCGTCGAGGTTGTCGCCACGCGACCAGGTTCCGGCGGTGTTCCAGAACACCTGGCCCTTGAAGGTGTTGCCGCCGGTTCGCGGCACGAGATTCATCACCGGCCCGCCGACGTCGGTGTCGCCCATGCCGCCGGCGACGACCACCGAGACTTCCTCGACGTTGTTCGCGTCGTAGGCGAGCGACGAGACGCCCCCGCCGTTGAACGACGCGGCGACCACCATGCCGTTGATCGTCATGCGGCCCTCGTTGGTGCTGCCGCCCCTGGCCGTGAAGAACGTCATCGTCGGCGAGTTGGCGGCGCCATTGCCGTCGACGGTGACGCCGGGGATGGCGTTCAGAAGCGAGCCGTAGGCGTGCGTGCCGGGCAGCGACTCGATCACGTCGCCTCTGAGCACGGTCTCGCGCTTGGCGCTCTGGAGGTCCACGACGGGCGTCTCTCCAGTGACGGTGATCGTTTCCGCGACGGCGCCCACCTTCAATTCTGCGTTGATGGTCGCGGTGAAGGAGCCGGTCAACTCGACGCCATCGCGCTTGACCGAGGTGAAGCCCGGCAACGTGAACGTCATCGAATAGGTGCCGGGACGAAGATCAACGATGCGGTACAGCCCTGCGCCGTCCGACACGGCGCTGCGGACTTTCTCGATGAGCACCGGGCTGGCCGCCTCGACGGTCACGCCGGGCAGGATGGCGCCGGATGAGTCCTTGACCACGCCCGCGATGGACGCCTGTGCGTACGCGCCAGCCGGGAGTATCACCAGCGAGGTGAGCCCGATCAGCAACCTTCTCAACACATGCATAAGTTCTCCTTGAAACCGCGCCCTCCCACCGTCCGCCTGAATTCACGCACTTTTGTGGGGTAGTCTTCGCGGGCTACTTCACAAACAGGGGCATATTAGGAAGTCGCAAATTGAGCGTCAAGGGAATGTACGGAGTTCTGGCCGATTTGAGCGTCAAATCGGCCAGAATACGGAAATTTGGATGTGTCGGGTAAGAGCGCCGCTTACTTCTGAGCGCGAGCCGCGGCGTCCGCCGCGCGGGAACCGCTCAAGATGTTCTGGATCGCGTAGTTGCCCTCGTGGCACGCGTATTCATACAGCGGCTCCGCGTCGTTCATCGTCAAAGGCATGGCAAACGTCCACGGCCGGGTCCACGTCGTCCGATCGTCCACAGTGACCGACCACTCGATGGTCTGGGGCGAAACGCGCGTGAACCGCTCGACGAGACGCATCTTCTCAGGATTGCCGTTGCGATAGATGCTGCGATCCCTGAAATTCGTCGTCTCGACCACGAGCGTGTTCCCTTCCCAGTGACCGCGGGGGTCTCCCATGTCGAGGGCGATGCCCTTGCTGACGTGCGCCTGGTTCCCGATCGGGATGACGCGAGTCTCGTGAATCATCTCGATGCGAATGGCCACGAAGCCCTGGCCCTGGACTATTTGATATGAGTCGCCGTAGATCGCCGGAAGCATCGAGCTCGGATAGCCGCGCGTGATGCAGCGATCGTACAGGCCCAGGTTCTCGTAGCTGTCGTACACGCCGTTGCTGAAGCTGCTGCCGGTTCGTGGACGCGCCGCGATGCGGCGCTGCCCTTCCTGTGTCATCGGCGGAATCTTGCCGTCGCTCGGCTCGGTGACGAACCAGGGGCGCGACGCCTTGCTCACCTCGTAAATATCGCGGAACTCCATCGGGCCGGCGATGGTGCCGGTGGGATCGCCAGAGAGGAACGGCGCTCGGTCAATCGCCTGCTGTTGCCGTCGCTGGATGATGTCAGCGAGTTCCTTCCCCTGGATATCCTCGACGCGCTTGCCTTCGAACTCCGCCGGGCGCTCGAAAGGCGTCCCCTGCTCGTACTTGTTCGTGTAGTTGCCTTGCAAGTCCGGATCGCCCCATGGTGTTTTTGGCACGACGTACGGCTTTTTCGCCGGTTTGCCGGCCGCCTTGCCCGCCGCCGTCTCGGCCGGGACGGGACCCTGACTGGAGCCCTGCGCGGCGAGGGAAATCGATCCGACACAGGCCACGGCTGCGATGACAATTCGCTTGAACATCTGGTTCTCTTGTTCCTCTCGAGTTGTGTGGCTGGCCTGCCCGAACTACCGGGCGTCCAACCGGCGAGACGGTCTACTTTCCCGTGCGCGCGTAGCGTCCAATGAGCTCGGCCTTCTCAATGATATGGCCGTTCATGGCCGTCTCGAGGTCGGCTTTGTTGGCGATCTTGACGCCAGTCAGCTTGGTATCGAGCGCGTACAGCTTGAAAAAGTAGCGGTGTTCGCGGTCCGGCGGGCACGGCCCCATGAAACCCTCCTGGCCCATGCCGTTGACGCCGCCTTTTCCGTCGCCCTCAGCAAACCCCTTGCTCGTCGGCTCCAGGTCCCACACAAGCCAGTGGTCAAAGACCCCTGAAGGCATCAGGTTCTTCGGCACGTCCGGGTCGTCCACGATCAGCACGAGGCTTTGAGTCTTGGGAGGCACGCCGGCGAACGAGATCGGCGGATTCATGCCCTGGCCATCGCAGGTATATTTCGAGGGAATCGCGGCGTTCGCGGCAAACGCGGAACTGGTGATCTGGAGCGTCGCGGCACCCAGGCTGGTGCCGAGGATAAGTGCGCCACAGGCCGCGAGCATAAAAGTCGGCTTCATCAGTCTCGCATGCTAACACAGGCCGTTAGTGCATTGGTTGAGCTTCCGGTAAGATCGCGGCTCGGCGGGCCGCCGACGTCACTCGGGCGCTGCGGTCGCCATACGATAACCCTCGAAGGGCAGATCAACGGTGCCGTGCGGCGTCCATGGACCGCAGCGCACGATGCGAACCAATGACCGCCCGCCACCGCTCAACAGTCCGTAGTGTCGAATCGCCGCCTCCGCATAGCGGCTGCAACTTGGCGCAAATCGGCAATCACTCCCGGCCAGCCGTGACAACCGGACAGCGAAGGCGCGCTGGTAGAGATGAATCGCGCGTATCGCCATCGCCGCGGTGAGTTGCCGATCGGGAGGCCGCCGCAGATCGACGATCAACAGCACAACGATCAGGAGCGGCACCAGCACGGCGCCTCTGCGCAACGCCACGCCCGCCGTGGTGGCCTTCACGGAACCTCAGCAAAGCTCTGGATCACGGAGTAACTGTGCCGCGGTTGCGGTCGGTTGCCGGGTCGGATGCACAACCGCACCTGGCACCCCGCCTCGCGCGCTGCATCGAGTTCAGTGGTCACGTCCGAGATATACAGCATCTGGTCCGGAAGCACGCCGAGCTCACGCGCGATGCGATGGTAGCTCTGTGCGGCCTGCTTCGCGCCCACCGCCGTGTCGAAGAAGCGCGCAATGAGCGGCGTCAGGTCACCGAAGGCGGTGGTTCCGAACAGGAGCCGTTGTGCCAGCTCGCTTCCGGAAGAATAGATGGCGACCGCGGCACCCGCGTCCCGCCAACGCCGCAGCGCCGGAGCAACGTCCGCAAACACGTCACCGTTCAGCTCGCCGCTCCGATAGCCTTCTTCCCACATCCTGCCCTGCAGCAACTTGAGGCCGTGCGATTTGCGATCCTCGTCCATCAGCCCTTCGATGTACGCCGCGAGCGACTCCGGATACTCCACGTGTCGAGAGTCTGCCGGGCCCAATGACTCTTCGTCGCGCGGCGGGGATCCAGGCATGGGAGGGACGAGCCAGGGCGGCCCTTCGCGCGCTCGATCCGCCAATGCGGCCCATTCGTCCCGCAGCAGTCGCAACGGTTCGTCCAGCGCGCCCCGGCTGCGCGGATCCAGCAGGTAGCCACGCAGGCGTCGGCGCACGAACGGGAACAACACCTCGTAGACGAACGCGATCGGCGTCGTCGTACCCTCGATGTCGAGGACGATGGTGTGCCAGTTCGGGCCGGGGCGTTGCACGATGATGGCGCGAAGTGAATTTGCGAGGTCGGCTGAAATGTCGGCTACGGACGCGTGAAGCGGCGGCCGTGCGTCAATGCGGTATGTAGGCCGGCCCGAAGCACAGCGGCTGAAATCCGCGATCGACACCGCTTTGGGTGTAGTGCGGCGTCCAGCCGGACGGATCCTGAAACAGGCGAATCGCGCGGATGCGCCGGTCGGCGCACAGGTCGAACCAATGGTGCGTCCCTCGCGGCACGCGGATCAAATCCCCGGCCTCGACCTCGATCGCGAAGACCGGTCCGTGCGCCGGGTGGATATGAAACAGGCCGCGCCCCTCGACAATGAAGCGGACCTCGTCTTCATCGTGCCAGTGCTCGGAGTTGAAGCGAGCGAGCATGCCGTCGAGCCCTGGCGTATCCGGCTTCACGTCGATGACGTCGGCCGTCACATACCCGCCGCGCGCCTTGAGCTCGTCGATCTTCTCGCCGTAGGCCGCGAGAATCGCGTCGGCGCTGGCGCCCGACGCCACGTCGATTCCCGACGTCCAGCGTTCGTAGTCGATCCCGTGCTGGGCCAGGAAACCCGAAATCGCCGCCGCGTCCTCGATGCGCCGCTGCTCGTCCGGAATGTTCAGTATCGCCATGGCGCCCTCACAGCATTGGCAGACGTGTTGTGGCAGTGCCCTGTATCCGCTACAGGAGAGCCGACGAACCAGTTCATCGGCCGCTGATGCTCAATTGTAAATTGAGCCCGACGGTTTCGAACAGGAACTCCAGAATCTCGACGTGCCGCTCGGCATCGGCGATCGTGGCGCCCCACGTATAGAGACCGTGGCGCCGCAGAAGAAAGGCGTGGGCCTCCGGCTGTTGGTCGAGCAGCGCGCCGACGCGCTGCGCCAGGCGCGGCATGTCCTGGTCGTTGTCCACAATGGGAATCCACTCGCGGTGCTCGTGGGACGACACACCGTTCAAGCCCTTGAGCATTTCGTAGCCTTCGATGCTGAAGCCGCCGGCATCGCCGTGCAGATGCGACAACACCGTCGCCCAGGCCGAGTGCGTATGGAGCACGGCGCCGGCCTGACGCCGACGCACGATCTCGAGGTGCAGCAGCGTTTCGGCTGACGGCTTGCATTGCGGCACTCTTCCTCGAGCCGCGCCCGGACTCGAGAGGGCGCGGCCGGAAGGAATGCCCCGGTCATCGCAGAG
Source organism: Acidobacteriota bacterium (assembly GCA_040007095.1). Classification (GTDB taxonomy): domain Bacteria; phylum Acidobacteriota; class Vicinamibacteria; order Vicinamibacterales; family CAVVIG01; genus JBDTVS01. Next base: position 94,725 of record JBDTVS010000111.1, on the reverse strand, counting down.
CAAAAAGTCCGACGCCCGAAGCCGACCCTTGTGAACCGAGCTCGCGGTGATGGCGAGACGAAGGGGCTGCCTGGACGACACCACGCTGAAGTTGCCGCTGGTGCCGAGCACCCAGCCGCGCGCGTAGAAGCGGCGGCCGATTTCGACGAGTGAGGCAATCTGGGAAGGACGAGCGCGCGCCATTTCGCGTGATTCTACGACGACAACGCGGGCACCGCCGAGGAAACGAAAAAGAATCCATGGTTTGGTGCCTTCGTGACTTCGTGCGTTCGTGGTTACGCTTTAGGATTCTCGCGCGTCCTGCACTGATTCTGCCCGCGCCGACACCGATCGCGAGGCCATGGGCGTGAGCCCGAGTTCGCTCAGCAGTTGTCGATCGCTGTCGGGTGCGGGATTCGAGGTCGTGAGCAGGGTGTCGCCGACGAAGATCGAGTTGGCGCCGGCCATGAAGCACAGCACCTCCGCTTCGCGCGACAACTGATCGCGGCCGGCCGCGAGGCGAACCATCGCCGCCGGCATCAGGATGCGGGCCGTCGCGAGCATGCGGACGAGCACCAGCGGTTCGACGGCCACCTGGTCGGCCAACGGCGTCCCGGCCACTCGCTGCAGAAGATTGATCGGCACGCTCTCGGGATGCGGGCGCTGCCGGGCCAATTGCCACAGCAGTCCCCATCGATCTTCGTCCGACTCGCCCATACCGATGATCCCGCCGCAGCACACCGTGATGCCGGCGCGTCGCACAGCGGCCAGCGTCCGCAGCCGTTCATCGTAGACGCGGGTGGTGATGATGTTGCCGTAGAACGACGGCGACGTATCGAGGTTGTGGTTGTACGCCGACAGACCGGCATCCTTGAGGCGCCGCGCCTGATCGTCGGTGAGCATCCCGAGGGTACAGCACACTTCGAGGCCCAGGCCGGCGACCCCGCGCACCATCCGCAGAACCGTGTCGAACTCGGGACCCTCCGGCGCGTCGCGCCACGCCGCGCCCATGCAGAGACGCGTCACCCCCTCGTCCGCCGCGCGCCGGGCCCGCGCCATCACGTCGTCGACCGCCATCAACCCCTGTCGCGACACCGGCGTGTCGTAATGGGCGCTCTGCGGACAGTAGGCACAGTCTTCCGGGCATCCGCCGGTCTTGATCGACACGAGGTGGCACGTCTGCACTTCGTCCGGCCGATGAAACTGGCGCGCGACCTCTTGCGCGCGAAACAACAGGCTCAGCAACGGCGATTGGTAGATGTCGCGAATCTCCGGGAGGGTCCAGTCGTGGCGCATAGACAAAGGCAAAACCCAAAAGTTGGAAGTCAGAAGTCAGTTGCAGTTGCTATTTCTTTGCCAAGGTCCTGACGTAGTTGACGATGTTCCAGATGTCTGCGTCCTTCAGCCGCTCGGCGTAGCTGCCCATGTCGGTGGAGGTGCCATCGTGAATGACACCGAAGATCTCGCCGTCCGTCGATCCGTAGTCCCAGGTCGCGTCGGTCATGTCGGCCGGGGCCGCTCCGGCCGCGCCGCCGTTGCCGTCGCCCTTGCCGGTCGGGCCGTGGCAATTGGCGCAGAACTGATTGTAGGAGCGCCGGCCGGCGGCAATCGATTCGGGCGATGCGGCAACCGGATTGACGCGCTTGGCTGCCTCGGGATTTCCTCCGCGCCGCGGCGCCGTCGGCGCCTGCCCCGCCGCGGCGAGAACGCCGCCGGTGAAAAGCCATGAAATCATCGCGGCCCAGAGCACTCGGCGATCCTGCATCGGACAAGTCTAGAACAAGTCCGGCGAAAGCCATGACGGGAACCACCGCGATCGCCAGGATCACCGAGAGCAGCACTGCATTCATTGACTCGGGGCGCTCGGCGTGATCGGTGCTTGAGACACTCACATCCACGCCGATGCCGTGAGCGCCGTGGGATGCGGCAGAATAGCAACGCACGCTGGGAAATCAGACCATGAACCACAAAGGGCAAGAAGACCACGAAGAAGACCGAGAGACTCTTTGTGTTCTTCGTGTCGTGGTGGTTCCGGATTTCAATTCTGCAACGCGTTCCAAGAGCTGACTTGCCGATCACGCTGGAGACGGGCGACGTTCACGTGTGGTACCGCGCGACGGACGCGCTCGGCGAGATCGACATCCTCGATGCCGTCAAAGTGCTCTCGCCGGACGAGCGCCGACGTTACGAACGATTCAGGTTCGTCCGCGACCAGCGGGACTACGCGGCCGCGCATGCGCTCCTGCGAACGTCGCTGTCCCGATATGCCGGCGCCGGGCCAACATCATGGACGTTTCAGATCGCGCCAGGCGGTAAGCCGTCACTGGTCCTCGACGAGGGCATGCCGCCGCTCTCTTTCAACCTGTCCCATACCCACGGTCTCGTCGCGTGCGCCATCACCAGCGGATCGGATATCGGCGTCGACGTGGAGTCTGTGGGCCGCGACGTCACGGACGGCATCGCCGAGCGGTTTTTTTCCGAAAGTGAGAACGCCGACCTTCGACACTGTGCGACGGCAGCGCTGCGGGCGCGCCGATTCATCGAGCTCTGGACGTTGAAGGAAGCGTACGTGAAGGCCATCGGGAAGGGCCTGTCGCATCCCTTGAACTCAATTGTGTTCGACCCGAGCGACCGCGAATCGATTCGTTTCCTCCCACCGTCCGACGTGGAAGGAGACACGTGGCGGTTCGCCCTGTGCGCACCGACCGACGCGCATTGCCTGGCGGTGGCGGTGAGGCACGACCCGCAGGTCAGGCCTCGAATTCAAGTGATGTCAGCCGATTCTTGACGACGGTTTCATCGCACGGTCGTTCCATTCGTCCGCCTGCGTCGCCGCTGAGACTTTCATCCCGACCGTTCAGCCGGGCCGGCGAGTGAAACGTCCGGGGCAGGGGACCCGGAGTCTGTGGACGTCAGCGCGCGCGCGTGCTCACCGCACGCGATCGGCATCACGGGCACGCGCCGGGCAGATCGCCGATCCGGTCGATGGTCAGGTCCGCGGCCGGGAACTCCGCAACCAATAGCGGATCGAGCGCATAGTGGCCTTGTCTGACGAATACCGTGGTCAGGCGGTGCTGCCACTGCGCTTTCATCGCCGCCAGGATGCGCAGCTTGTCGTCGACCATCACATAGCGTTGCGCGGGATAACGGCGTTCGATGTCGTCGAGCATGTTCTCTTTGTGAACATAGATCAGCACGTGCCCGTCGACCGCCTGTCGGATTCCAGAGCGCTCGATCTTATTGGGCTGGTGCACGGCGTCGCCATCGGTGAGGATCACCACCGGCGCGCGGCGTCTGATGGCGCCAATCGCGTCGAGTGCGCCGGGATACAGCCGCTCATGGAAGGGATATTGAAGCAGGTACGAGGCGATCCCCGAGAGCGCAGGGTCGCCGAGCCTTTCCAGCCGGTATTTCTGCAGCGCCCCAAGATAGTCGGCGTATCCCAGTTCGGTCCACAGTTGCTCGAAAAGCTCCCAGTAGCGTCGCTTACCCTCCTCGCCGACGATCTCGACCAGATGCCGCTTCAGATCGTCACAGACGGCATCGTTGTTGAGGAGGGTCTCGTCGACATCGATGAGAAACACGCGGTCGGGAGTAGAGGGGGCCATTCGGCCCATCATCCCATTTTCAGAGACCCCATCACCCCGTCACCCCATTTCTCCATCACCCAGCCTGACAATCCGTTCAGAAACTCTTCAGGTCCAGCGCAGCGTGACCTCGGTTAGGATCACTTCGACATGAGAATGCATGTGCCTCATTCTTTCCGCTTCGTGGCGGGCGCCGCCGCACTGGCGGTCCTGATCACGCAGGGCGCGACGTCCTTCGCCGCCGCGGATCGCGAATGGGCCGTGACGATCGAGCCCTTGGCATCGCCCGCCGGCGAGCTCAGCTCGGCGCCGCAGCTCACCACGACAGGCGACCGTTCGCTCATGAGCTGGATGGAGCGCGCCGTTCCGCGCAGCCTGTTGAAGTTCGCGGAACGCACCCCAACCGGGTGGTCCGAGCCCAAGACGATCGCGTCGGGCAACGATCTGGTCGTGAACGCCGCGGATGTGCCGTCGGTGCGCGTGCTGGCCGACGGAACGCTGGCGGCAGCCTGGATGCTGGCGAACAGCCCCGATCCGGAAGCGTACGACCTACAGCTTGCCTGGTCGAAAGACGGCGGCTCGTCGTGGTCGAAGCCGGTCAGTCCCCATCACGACCATACCGAGACACAGCACGGCTTCGCATCGCTGTTCCAGGCGCCCAGCGCCGGCTTGGGGCTGATCTGGCTCGACGGACGCGCGACGAATCCGAAGCTGGCGCATCCAGGCGACAACATGAGCCTGCGCGCCGCGATCTTTGGCCGGTCGGGCGCGCAAGTGAGCGACGTACCCATCGACACGAAGGTGTGTGATTGTTGCCCCACCTCGGTGGCCGTCACCGCCGAGGGCCCGATCGTCGCGTTTCGCAACCGGAGCGACAAGGAGGTCCGCGACATCTATGTCTCGCGTCTGGCTGCGGGCCGATGGACGACGCCTGTCGCGGTACATCACGACGGCTGGGAGATCGACGCGTGCCCGGTCAACGGTCCGGCGATCAGCGCCCGCGGACGCGACGTGGCCGTCGGCTGGTTCACGGCGTTGAAGGACGAAGGCAAGGCCTTTGTCGCGTTCTCGCACGACGCAGGCCACACCTTCGGTCCGCCGGTGCGCGTGGACGACGAGTCGGCCATCGGTCACCTCGGCGTCGAGCTGCTGAAGGACGGGTCGGCGGCGGTGTCGTGGATTGAATTCGCCAACGAGCGCCAGCTGTTCAAGGTTCGACGCGTCGACGCAGACGGCGCGCGGACCGCCGGACTGACGATCGCCGGCGCCGGGGACGCACGCGTCGCCGGCCATCCACGATTGACCCAGGATCGCGATGGGCTGCTCTTTGCCTGGACCGAAACGGCCAACGGCGCGTCGAAGGTTCGAACCGCACGGGCCACCCTGCGCTAAATACCCTGCGGTAAGAACTCGAGCCTTCCAAGGCTTGTGCGTTGCCCTTCAAAAGGTGTCGTCGATGTCCTTTTCCGCGCGAGCGGGCCAGAATTCGTCGGCTGAAGGAACGCGCAGCCCGTCTTCGTCGGGGACTCGCGGTTTCTGCGGCGCGCCGCCGCGGGGCGGGGCGTTCGGGTAGCGCCGCACTTCGACCCACGGCTCGCGGTTGACGCGGGCGGCGACGACGACGAACCGATCTCCGGACGGCTCCGCGCTGGCCGGCCGCTCCCACTGCACGGATCCCGACGTCTCCAGCACGGCCAGCGTGTCCGGCGGAAGCAACTCCACGAGCAGGGCCGTCAGCGCGGCCGTTGTCAGCGCTCGCGACGACAACTCCACCGGCCCCCGCGGCGAGACGATGTAGGGGCGGTCGCCGGGGTGCAGCACGATCGCCTCGCCGTCAAGTGTGACGAGTGCGCGAAGAAGCGCCGGCACAAAAGGCACGATGTGCGTAACATCCTGCCAAAGCCCGGCCAGTCGGTCAACACGGCCGTGACAAATTGACGTCACCGGCCGGTCGCCAAGCGACTATGATGGTCTCCGTGAGTGGGCCTTCGCTGGCGCCGCGGCGATCCTGACGGCCCCTCGAACGCCCTCGGGGAGGCCGCCCTGAAAGAAATTTTCGTGACTTCGGCGTCGCGGACACGACGGCAGTAGAATCTGTCTGATGTTCGAGTCACTGTTTCGATTTCTGTTCAAGTACCCGCCGCTCTTCTTCGAGCAGGGCGACTTCGTACTCGGTGTCTCACGCCCGATGCTGCTGGCCGTGGTGGCGGCCGGCCTGGTCGGCGGCTACGCGCTGCTGACCTATCGCGGGGTGTTGAGGGCGCGGGGCCGCGACCGGGTGGTGCTCGTGGCGCTGCGCCTCGTGACGCTCGCCGTGATCGCGTTCTGCCTGATGCGGCCGGCGCTGATTCTCAAGGCCGCCGTGCCGCAGCAGAATTTCCTCGGCGTGCTGCTGGACGATTCGCGCAGCCTGCAGATCGCCGATCGCGATGGCCGTCCCCGCAGCGCCTTCGTCGCCGACGCGCTCGGCGTCGACCGTCCGCTGCTCAACGCGCTGTCGAAAAAGTTCGTCCTCCGCTTCTTCCGGTTCTCCTCGACTGCCGATCGCGTCCAGGCGCCCGCCGAGCTCAAGTACGAGGGCAGCACGACGCGACTCGGCGGCGCGCTCGACCGCGCGCGCGACGAGCTCGCGGGTCTGCCGTTGGCGGGACTCGTGATGGTGAGCGACGGCGCCGACACCTCCGACGCGGCGATCGACGAATCGATTGCCAGCCTGAAGGCGCGGCAGATTCCGGTGTTCACCGTGGGCGTCGGCCAGGAGCGGTTCGCTCGCGACGTGCAGGTCACGCGCGTGGAAACGCCACGCACGGCGCTGAAGGGCACCTCGCTGGTCGTCAATGTCGTGCTGACCCAGACCGGCTATGCGGGCGCCAAGGTGCCGCTCAACGTGGAGGACGAAGGACGAATTGTCGGGACGCAGGAAGTGACGCTGCCGCCCGACGGCGAATCGGCCACCGTGCCGATCAGCTTCACGGCCTCCGACGCCGGCGCGCGCGCCTACCGTTTCAAGGTCCCGGTGCAGGCCAACGAACAGGTCGTGCAGAACAACACGCGCGAAGCGCTGATCGAGGTCCGCGATCGGCGCGAGAAGATCCTGTACTTCGAAGGCGAGCCGCGCTTTGAAACCAAGTTCATCCGGCGTGCGGTGGAAGACGACAAGAACCTCCAGGTCGTCATCCTCCAGCGCACCGCGGAGAACAAGTATCTGCGCCTCGACGTCGGGGACCGCGACGAACTGGTCGACGGTTTCCCGAAGACGCGCGACGAGCTGTTCGCGTATCGCGCGATCATTCTCGGCAGCGTCGAGGCGGCCTCGTTCTCGCCCGACCAACTGCGGATGATCGCGGACTTCGTGGGCAAGCGCGGCGGCGGCCTGTTGATGCTCGGCGGCCGCCGGTCGTTCGCCGAAGGCGGCTGGACCGGCACGCCGGTCGGCGAAGTGCTGCCGGTGAACCTGGCCACCACGCCCAATCCGCCCAACGCCATGCCGTCGGAGCTCGCGGTCCGTCCGACGCGGGCTGGCGCCAGCAGTCCGGTCACGCAGATTGCCGGAGACGAGGTGGCGTCGGGAAAGCGCTGGAACGAGCTGCCGACGGTGACGACCGTCAATCCGGTGCACGGCGCCAAGCCTGGCGCGACCGTGCTGCTGACTGCGCTCGACAACAAGAAGCAGGATCAGGTGGTGCTCGCGGCGCAGCGCTACGGGCGCGGCAAAGCCATCGCGCTGCCGATTCAGGATTCCTGGCAGTGGCGCATGACCCCGAAGCTGCCGGTCACCGACACGACCTACGCGACATTCTGGCGCCGCCTGGCCCGCTGGCTGGTCGACGACGTGCCCGACCGGGTCATGCTGACCATGACGCAGGACCGCGTCGACCCCGGTCAGCCGATGAAGCTGACGGCTGAAGTGCTCGACCCGCAGTACAACGGCATCAACGACGCGCGTGTGATCGCGACCGTCACGGCGCCCTCGGGCAAGACCACGGACGTGCCGCTCGAGTGGACCGTCGAGCACGACGGCGAATACCGCTCGAGCGTCGTGCCCGAGGAAGAAGGCCTCTACACCGTGCGTCTCGCCGCGGCGCGCGAGTCGAAGGATCTCGGCACCGCCACCGCGTACGTGCGATCCACGTCGGCCGACAACGAGTACTTCGACGCGGCCATGCGGGCGCCGCTGCTCCGGCGGATCGCGGAAGAAACGGGCGGCCGGTTCTACACGAACGATGTCTCGACGTTGCCCGAAGCCATCTCGTACAGCGGACGCGGTGTGACGGTCGTCGAGGAACGCGACTTGTGGGACATGCCGGCGATCCTGCTGATGCTGATCGCGATGATCGGCGCGGAGTGGGCCTATCGCCGGGGGCGGGGGTTGATTTGATCACCAAACAACCACCGAGCGCACCGAGCACGCCGAGAAAAGCGGGTCTTGCTCAGCGCATCGTGAGAGCCGCGCGTCCCGGGGTGCTTGGCGGCCGCGGGGGTTGGCGCCCCGGCGTCATCGTGCTTCTCTGCCTGTGCGCGGTGCCGCGCGCGGCGGCCGCGCAGGACACGCACCTGCTCGTGATCACCGGCGTCGAGGGCGACGCGGATCACGGCGCGCAATTTCACAAATGGGCGGCGGCGCTGATCGATGCGGCACAGAAAAAGGGCGGACTGGCCGACGCTACCGTCACGTATCTGGCGGACAAGGTCGAGCGCGATCCGGCGCGGATCCGCGGCCGCTCGACGAGCGAGAACGTCCGGAAGGCGTTCGCCGATCTCGCCGCCAAGGCGCGGCCGAGCGACGAGGTCTTCATCGTACTCTTCGGACATGGCAGCTACGACGGCCGGCAGTCGGCGTTCAATCTACCCGGACCCGATCTGACGGTGGCCGACTACGCGGCGCTGCTCGACAAGATTCATTCGGCGCGGACGGTGTTCGTCAACACCGCCAGCTCGAGCGGCGAGTTCGCCAAGGCCCTCGCGGGCGCTGGACGCACCATCGTCACCGCGACCAGGACCGGGGGCGAGCGCAACGAGACGCGGTTCCCGGCGTACTTCGTGGAAGCGTTCACGGGCGAGGGCGCCGATCGCGATCGCAACGGCCGCATCTCGGTCCAGGAGGCGTTCGAGTACGCGCGCGTCAAAGTTCAGCAGGCCTTCGAACGTGAGGGCTACATCCTGAGCGAGCACGCCACGCTCGAAGACGGCGGGACCGGCGGCGCCGGCAGCGTCTATCTGGAGTCGGAGCGGGCGCGGGCCGCCGAGCTCGCCAACGTCGCCAATCCGGCGCTGCGCGCCGCGCTCGAAGAGCAGCGCCAGATCGAGGATCAGATCGCCGGGCTGAAGCTGCGCAAGCCGAGCATCCCGTCGGAGGAGTACGACAAGGAACTCGAGAAGCTGGTCACGGCGCTGGCGCTGAAATCGCGGGCGATCCAACAGCTCGAAGGCAAGAAGTGACAAGACGCGTCAAGCACCTGGCGGCGCTCGTGGGCGGGTTCGCCCTGGCGACCGGCGTTACCGTGCTGGCGCAGCGTCGCAGCGGATTCGCGCCGCCCCAGGCGTCGCTGATCCTGCCGAATACGCCCTACGACGCCAAGTTCACGTTCGTCCGGCTCCGCTACGGCCCTCCCGTGAGCTATGCGTCGCAGCGCGTCATGTGGTCGCACGACTATCCGACCGGCGAGCGCAATTTCATGCGGATGATGAACGAGCTGACCTACCTGGCGCCGCACATTGAGGAGACCAACGTCATGTCGCTCGACGACCCGGATCTCTTCAAGTATCCGCTGGCGTACCTGTGCGAGCCCGGCTATCAATGGACCGTCAGCGATCAAGAGGCCAGCAACTTCCGCTCGTATCTGCTCAAGGGCGGCTTCTTGATCGTCGACGATTTCCGCGAGCGCGACTGGCCGTTCTTCGAGGAGCAGATGCGGCGCGTCCTGCCGGACGTCCGGTTTTTCGACCTGGACGCGACGCACCCGATCTTTCATTCCTTCTTCGAAATCGATGCCCCGGACAGCTACCCGAATTTCTACGATCCGGGCAAACCTATCTACCGCGGCATCTACCAGGACAACGATCCGGCCAAGCGTCTCATCGCCATCATCAACTTCAACACCGACATTTCGGAGTTCTGGGAATTCTCCGGTACCGGATTGCGGCCGATCGACGAATCGAACGACGCGTACAAGCTCGGCGTGAACTACATCATCTACGGAATGACCCACTAGTGCAGAAAGGGATTGCGGGAAATACGCAAACGCGTTAGAACCTTCCTGCGTTCCTGGACGTTTGTGCAACCTGCAATACGGACGAGAGGGATAACACTTTGGCTGGAGAAACCCTGGATTTCGAATCGGCGGACGATATCGCGCTGGCCGACAAGATGAACGCCGGCCGGCAGCAAGTCATCACTGAACTGAAAAAGCTCATCGTCGGCCAGGACGATGTCGTCAATCTGGTGCTGTTGACCTTGTTTGTCGGCGGCAACAGCCTGATCGTCGGCGTGCCCGGGCTCGCCAAGACGCTGCTGATTGCGACGCTGGCCAAGGTCGTCGACCTGAAGTTCAACCGGATTCAGTTCACGCCCGATCTGATGCCGTCCGACATCACGGGCACCGATCTGATTCAGGAGGATCCCGCGACCGGCCGCCGACAGATGGTCTTCGCGCCAGGCCCCATCTTTGCCAACATCGTCCTCGCCGACGAAATCAACCGCACGCCGCCGAAAACGCAGGCGGCGCTGCTCGAGGCCATGCAAGAGCATCGGGTCACGATTCAAGGGCGGACCTACCCGCTCGAGGAGCCGTTCTACGTGTTCGCGACGCAGAACCCGATCGAGCTCGAAGGCACCTATCCCCTGCCGGAAGCCCAGCTCGATCGCTTCATGTTCCACATCGTGATCGACCATCCGCCGGAACAGGAGGAGTTCGACGTGGTGCGGACCACGACCGCGATCATCGATCCGCACTTCCAACGGACCGTGAACGGCCCCGATCTGGTGTCGTTCCAGCGTCTGGTGCGTCGCGTGCCCGTGGCCGAGCCGGTGATGCGCTACGCGCTTCACCTGGCCCGCACCAGCCGGCCGAAGTCGGCGCAGCCGCCGGAACTCGTGAAGAAGTACGTCGCGTTTGGCGCCAGCGTCCGCGCGGCCCAGAACCTGGTGCTCGGCGCAAAGGCCAGGGCGCTCACGAGCGGGCGGTATCACGTGAGCTTCGACGACGTCCGGGCGATGGCGCATCCCGTGCTCCGGCACCGCGTGCTGACCAACTTCCGCGCCGAGTCAGAGGGCATCAACACCGATCAGATCATCGACCAGTTGTTGGAGATGGTTCCGGTGCCGAAATCAGGAATGTGAAACTTGAGATGGGGTAATCACCCCATTTTCACGTCACCCCGTCACCCCATTTCTTGATATCACCATGGCTCGATTAGCAGAAGGCGGAGCGATTCCTGGGGCGCGGTTCGTCGATCCTTCGGTGCTCGCCCGCATCGGCAAGCTCGACCTCCTGGCGCGCACGGTCGTCGACGGTTTCATCAACGGCTTGCATCGGGCGCCGTTTTTTGGCGCCTCGATCGACTTCGCGGAGCACCGCGGCTACGTGCCGGGCGACGATATCAGGCGCGTTGACTGGCGTCTGTACGCGCGCACGGACAAGTACTACGTCAAGCAGTACGAAGCCGACACCAACACCAACTTCTCCATCCTCCTTGACGTCTCAAAGTCGATGGGGTTCTCGAGCGGCGGGCCCTCCAAGCTCGAATACGGGTGTTATCTGGCGGCGTGCCTCGCCTACATGGCGCATCGCCAGCGGGATCGGGTCGGCATCATCACCTTCGACGACGACATCGTCGACTACGTGCCGGTGTCGGCGAAGCATTTCGACGTCCTGCTTCATACGCTCGATCGCTCGAAGCCCCAGCGCGCCGGCAGCCTGGTCGGACCGATCAACAAGATGGCCGAGCACTTCAAGCGGCGCAGCGTACTGGCCCTGATTTCGGACTTCTACGAAGAGCCGGACGTCATTCTCGAGGCCGTCAAGCCGCTGAGCTTTCTCGGCAACGACCTGATGGTGTTCCACGTGCTCGATCGCGGAGAGATCGAGTTCAACTATGACGACGCGTCGAGCTTCGAGGATCTCGAAAGCGGCGAACAGATTCCGATCGTGCCTGAGGCGCTGTCGGCGCAGTACCGCGCCCTGATGCAGGAGCATATCAACGCCCTCACCACCAAGTTCTCCGAGCATCGGATCGACTACACGATGCTGAACACCTCCCTGCCGCTCGATCACGCGTTGTTCACGTACCTGGCCATGCGGGAAAAGATGATGAGGGTCCGGTGAGCTTCCTGACACCCGCGTTTCTGATCGGTGTGAGCGCGTTGACGATTCCGGTGCTCATCCACCTGATTCAGCGGGAGCGCAAGCGTGTCGTGGTGTTCCCGTCGCTGATGTTTCTGCGGCGGATTCCGTATCAGTCGGTGCGCCGGCGCAGTATCCGGCATTGGCTGCTGCTCTGCCTTCGCGCGCTGGCGCTGTTGCTGCTGGTGGCGGCGTTTGCGCGGCCTTTCTTCCCACAGGGCGCCCTGGCGGCCCGCGCCGCGGGCGGCACCCGCGAACTGGTCGTGCTGCTCGACCAGTCGGCGAGCATGGGCTACGGGGATCGCTGGCAGCAGGCGCGCGATGCCGCGCATCGCGCGATCGACTCGCTCTCCGGCGACGACCGGGCGACGCTGGTCCTGTTTTCACGCAACGCGGAAGAGAACGTCCGCGCGACCGGCGATCGACTGAGACTGAACCAGGCGGTCGATGCGGCCAAGGTGACGTCGCGCTCGACGCGCTACGGCCCCGCCCTCAAGCTGGCGCAGAGTATCCTCACCGCCTCGGCGCAAAAACGGAAGGAAGTGGTCATCGTCAGCGACTTTCAGAAGACCGGCTGGACCGGTTCCGAGGAAGTCCATCTGCCCGAGGGGACGGTCCTGACGCCGGTGTCGGTCGCGGGGACGAACACGGCGAACGTCTCGGTCCCCTCCGTCGCGTTCGCGCGTACCAGTTTTTCCGGACAGGACCGCCTCACGGTCACCGCGGGCATCGTCAATCGCGGCGCCAGCGCCGTGAACGGGCTCACGACCTCGCTTGAGATCGATGGACATCAAATCGAGACGAAATCGGTCGCCGTCCCCGGCAATGGTTCGACGTCCGTGTCGTTCGCCGCCTTCACGCTCGCCGACTCGTATGTGCGTGGTACGGTACGCGCGGGCACCGATCCGATGCCGCAGGACAACACGTTTCATTTCGTGCTCACGCCCGGACGTCCGGTGTCCGTCCTCGTGGTGACGACGCGCGAGGCCAGCGGCGATCGCGACGATCCGAGCCTGTATCTCTCCAAGGCGCTCTCGATCGGCACCACGCCCGCCTTCCAGGTGGATGTGGCGTCGGCGGTGCGCATGTCGCCGGCGATGCTCGACAAGCGGGCGGTTGTGGTGTTGAACGACACGCCGTTTCCACCCGCCCTGGCCGGCGGCGCACTGAAGAAATTCGTGGAACAGGGCGGGGGCGTGCTGGTGGTGCTCGGCGAGCACAGCACGTGGCCGGCGAACGACGCCGCGCTGCTTCCAGGCACCTTGACCGGGACGGTCGATCGGCCGGACGGCCGGGGCGGCGCGCTCGGCTTTCTCGACTACAGCCACCCGGTGTTCGAGGTCTTCAAGGCGCCGCACGGCGGCGGGTTTTCGAGCGCACGCGTGCTTCGCTACCGGGCGCTGACGGCGACCGCTACCAGCCGCGTGCTCGCGCGGTTCGACGATGGCGCGGCGGCGGCGACGGAACAGAAGACGGGCCTCGGACGGGTGATCGCCTGGAACACGAGCATGGACGACTCGTGGAGCGATCTGCCCACCAAGCCGGTCTTCTTGCCGCTGGTTCACCAGTTGATGCGCTACCTCGGGCGGTACGAAGAGGCGCCGGCGTGGCGAACGGTCGGTCAGGTTCTCGACCTGACGTCCGGATCGATTCTCGTCGGGGCCCGGCGCGATCGCGTCGCCCTGACGCCGGCCGGCAAGCGTGTGACGCTGCCGACAGGCGGGGGGCCGGAATTCCTCGAGCTCGACGAGCAGGGGTTCTACGAATTGCGCAGCACGGGGACGGCTGAGGCGCGCCCGCCAGCGGTCGCGGTGGACATCGACCCGGCTGAGTCGGATCTCGCGGTCATGGACCAGGGCGAGTTCACGGCGGCGGTGACCGGCCGTGCCGGTCCCCAGGCAACCTCGACAGCCGCCCAGGAACCGGAAACACCCCAGGACCTCGAACGCCGGCAGGCCCTGTGGTGGTATCTCCTGTTCGGCGGAATTTTGCTGCTCGCGACCGAAACAATCCTCTCGAATCGCATTTCGAGGGTGTAAGCTTTTCGTAACACGAAAAACGGACCAGAAACCTGGGCGACCAAGAACCCCGACGTTGAGGGTTCGGAGGTAGACATGGGCGATGCGGGACACCGTGCGGAGCTCGTAGAGGTCATCCGGCAGATCAGAAACCGGTGGCGCCTGAAGCTTGCGCTGCGAGGCGTCGTGGTCGTCGTCGCCGGCAGCCTGCTCGCCTTGCTGGTATCGGCTTCCGGGCTCGAAGCCCTGAGATTCAGCCCTCCGGCCATCATTGCCTTCCGCGTGCTCGTCGTTGCAGTATTTGCTGCACTGGCCGCGGCATGGCTCTGGCGACCGCTCAAACGCCAGGTCAGCGACGCGCAGGTCGCGCTGTATGTCGAAGAGCGCGATCCGTCGCTCGAAGCGTCGATTCTGAGCGCGGTCGAAGCCACCGCCGGGGGCGGAGCGTCCGACAGCCACTCGCAGGTGCTGGTCGAGCATCTCGTCCGGCAGGCGGTCGAGAAGTGCCGGGCCGTCGACTACAGTCACTCGATCGAGCGCGAGGGCGTCCGGCGGCATCTGCTGACCCTCGGGGGCGTCGCCGTCGCCGCCGCCCTGCTCATCTCCTTCGGGCCGGCGTTCTTGCGTCAGGGCCTCTCCGCATTGCTCGTCATCTATCGCAGCGCCGAAGCGGCCACGCCGTATCGAATCGAGGTGACCCCAGGCACGGCCACGGTGCCACGAGGGTCCGATCAACAGGTCAAGGCCAAGCTGATTGGGTTCAAGGCGGGCGATGCCGAGGTGCGGATGCGGAGCACGTCGAGCGGCGCGTTCGAACGGGTGCCGCTCGTGCCCTCGTCCGATCCGCAGGTATTCGACGGCATCCTCTTTCATCTCGAGAAACCGATCGACTACAAAGTCGTGGCGAACGGCGTCGAGTCGCCGCTGTTCACGATGACGCTGGTCGATCTGCCGGCGGTGCAAAAGCTGGAGCTCGAATATCGCTACCCGGCGTATACCGGGCTGCCGCCGCAGAAGATTGAAAACGGCGGCGACGTCGCGGCGCTGCGCGGCACCGAAGTCATGCTCCATATCGTGGCGACGATGACCACGCCGGGCGGACGGATTCTGCTGAACGAATCCGACTCGCGTCCGCTGACGCGACAGGCCGACGGCTCGCTCACGGGCAGCTTCACGATCGACAAACAGGGCTTTTATCGGATCGAGCTCGAGGGACCGCACGGCGAGCACGTGATGGCGTCGCCGCAGTACACGATCGACGTCACCGCGGACCGATCGCCGACCGTGTCGTTTCTCAAGCCGGGCCGCGACACGATGGCGACGCCGGTTGAAGAGCTGTTCGTCGAGGCGAAGGCGTCCGACGATTTCGGGGTCAAAGACCTCGAGCTCGTCTACGCGGTCAACGGCGGCAAAGAGAAGACCGTGAAGTTGTTCGGCGGCCCGAAGGCGCTGGCCGACGTGTCCGCCGGGCACACCATCTACCTGGAAGAGCTCGGCCTCACCCCGGGTGATTCCGTCTCGTACTACGCGCGCGCGACCGACAGCGATACGGTGCAGGGTAAGACCGTGTCGAGCGACATCTACTTCGTGCAGATCCGGCCGTTCAAAAAGGACTTCAAGCCGGCGCCGTCGCAGGCCGGGGGCGGCGGGGGCGGCGGGGGCGGCGGCAACGACGTCGGGCAGCTGTCGCAGCAGCAAAAAGAGATAGTCGCCGCGACATTCAACGTGATCCGGGACAAAGGGAAGCTCTCGGCGGACAAGTACCGCGAGAACGTGGTGTTCCTCACGCTGTCGCAGGGCAAACTGAAGACGCAGGTCGACGAGCTGATCGAAAAGATGAAGAGCCGGCAGGTCGATCAGGACGAGCGCTTCAAAAAGATTGCCGACCTGCTGGCGAAGGCCGCGCCCGAGATGGGGAACGCCGAGTCGACGCTGCGCAAGCAGGACCCGAAAACCGCGATGACTCCCGAACAGGCGGCGCTGAAGTTCCTGCAGGCGGCGGAGCAGGAATACGAGATGCAGCTCGCGCAGCAGCAAGGCGGGGGCGGCGGGGGCGGCGGCGGCGCGCAGCAGGCCAACGACCTCGCCGACCTGTTCGAACTGGAGCTCGACAAGCTCGCGAACCAGTACGAGATGCAGAAGCGCGCCGGCGAGCAGCAGGGCGAGCAGAAGATCGACGAGCTCGCCAACAAATTGAAAGAGCTGGCGTCGCGTCAGCAGCAGGAAGCCGAGCGTCAGCGGCGAATGGCGGCGGCTGGGCAGAACGCGTCGGGCGGCGGACAGAGTCAACGTCAGCTCGCCGCGGAAGTGGAAGAAGCGGCGCGGCGTCTCGAGCAGCTCACGCGCGACATGCCGCGCCAGGACCTGAGCGATCTCGCGCGTCAACTCCAGCAGTCGGCCGACGCGATGCGGCGCGCGGCAGCCAACGGATCCCGGGACGGTGGTGCGCAGGCACAGCAGGCGCTCGACAAGCTGCGGCAGGCCAACGAACAGCTTTCGCGCGGCCAGTCCAACCGCACGAAGGAAAGCATCGAGGACGCGCAGCGGCGCGCGGAAGCGATGGCCGCTGAACAAAAGGAGATCGAGAATCAGGTGAAGCAGCTCGATCAGGCTGGCGCCGCGGGAGCCCAGGGCAAAAAGCTGGTCGATCAGAAAACCGCGATGGGCGAAAAGCTCGCGGGCCTCGAGAAAGAGCTGCAACAGCTGACCGACGCGACCCGCGCGACCGAGCGCGATGCGTCACGCAAGCTGGCGGAAGCGGGCGACACGATCCGCAGCAAGCAGCTCAAAGAACTGGTCGACTACACCAAACGTGCAATTCAGCGGCAGATGCCGGATTACGCCCGGCAGGCCGAGCCGGTGATCAGCTCCAATCTCGACGCTTTGGGCCGCAAGCTCGGTGAAGCCGCTGGGGCGCTTGGCAACCAGCAGAAGCAGGACAAGCTCGAGGCTGCCCTCGACCGGACGCGCAATCTCGTGCGCGGCATGGAGTCGCTGGATCAGCGCCTGAAGAACGGACAACAGCAGGCGCGAAACGGTCAGCAGGGCCAGCAGGGTCAGCAAGGCCAGCAGGGTCAGCAAGGCCAGCAGGGTCAACAAGGCCAGCAGGGTCAACAAGGCCAGCAGGGTCAGCAAGGCCAGCAGGGTCAGCAAGGCCAGCAGGGCCAACAGGGTCAGCAGGGTCAGCAAGGCCAACAGGGTCAGCAGGGTCAGCAGGGTCAGGGCGGAGGTCAAGGCGGCCAGCAAGGCCAGCAGGCGCGCAACGGACAGCAGCAGGGGCAGCAGAATATGCCCGGCGGTTTCAATGGCGGTGTCGCAGGCGACCCGCAGCAGGCGTCCGGCGCGTGGCTTGGCGGCAGCGACGCCAGGCCGAATGGCTACGGCTACAACGGCGATGTTCGCCAGCTGCGTCGTGAGTATCAGGAGACCTTGCGCGGTGCCGAAGATCTGCGGCGGCTTCTTGGCGAAGCCGGTGTCACCACGCGCGACCTGAATGACGTGATCGCCCAGCTGCGTCAATTCGACAGCGACAAGTTGTTCGACGACCCGAAGGCGCTGGAGCAGCTCCATGCCGCAGCGCTCAACAAGTTGAAGGAGTTCGACTTCAACCTGAGAAAGAAGGCCGGCGCGGACAGCAATCAGCTGTCGCTCTCGGGCTCCGACGAAGTACCGGCCGGATTCCGCCAGGCGATCGAGGAGTACTATCGCAAGCTCGCGCAACGCGGCACGAAGTAGGCGGATCGAACGTGTGAAGTCTCAAGCCTGAAGTCGGCAAGCTCGAAGTCTGAGTTTGAAAGGCGAGGCCAATGCAGCCGGTGGAGCCACGCGCACCTCAGACTTCGTCCTTGAGACTGGCATCCGGCGCGCTGCTCTTCTGCGCTGCCGCGGCAATGCTGTCTCAGGCGGCGCCGCTGCGCGCCGAGAACGACCTCGACGCCTTCATGCGGCAGGTGCTCGAGCACCGCGACGACAACTGGAAGAAGCTACAGCAGTACATCCTGGACGAGCGCGAGCAGATCGAGCTGCGCGGTCCAAGTCTTCAGCCGATCTGGGGCGAGCGCCGCGAGTACACCTGGTACATCCTCAACGGCCTCTTCGTGCGCAGTCCGGTCAGATTCAACGGCGTCAACATCGGCGACGCTGAGCGCCGGCAGTACGAAGCGGAGTTTCTGAAGCGGTCCGAAGAGCGCGAGCGGCGCGTGGGCGCGCTACCTGGACCTCCAGGAGGGCTCCCGCCGCCCACCTCCGGTGCCGCGTCCACTGACAGTCCGGGCAGCATGGACGGGCTGCTTCGACAGGTACGCGAGCCCCAGTTCGTCTCCTCGGCGTACTTTCTTCGCTTCAAGTTCGAGCAAGGCACCTACGCGCTGGTCGGGCGCGAGACGCTCGGCGGCCACAACGTCCTGCGCGTCGAATACTACCCGTCCAACCTGTATTCTGACCGCCAGCGCCGCCGCATGGCGCGCGATCACAATCCGCGCGATCCCAAGGACGCCGAGCTCCAGCGGATGATGAACAAGGTGGCGCTCGTCACGTTGTGGATCGAGCCGGACGCACACCAGATCGTCAAGTACACCTTCGACAACGTCGACTTCGACTTCCTCCCTGCGCAGTGGTTCGTCCGGATCGGCAACGTGCGGGCCACCATGACGATGAGCCGGCCGTTTCCCGGGATCTGGCTGCCACGCGACCTCGAGTTCATCGTGGATGCGCAGGTCGCGACGGGCCGCTTCGATGTCCGATGGGGCGTCGAGTACCACGACTATCGGCAGGCGGACGTGACATCGAAGTTCCACGTCGTGCCGGGACGCTAGTGTCCTGCGTCCGACGCTTTAGGACGTCTTCCGGGCGGGGCATCCCGCCTCGCGGCGCTGCTCGTCGCTTAGCCAAGCTAGTATCCCGAAATCAGCGAGGGCATCTGGCGCCGTTCACGAGATCCGAGAAGTTGTGAAAGAGTCCAAACAGGTACACCACGAAGATCATCAAGGGAATTCTCTGGAGAGAAGCATCCTTTGTGATTTTTGTGTGCTTTGTGGTTCCAACATTCCCAGGCTCTGAGTCCAGGGGCTGGCGAGATGATCATCGCCGCCTTGCTTTCCGCGCTCTTCATGTCGCAGACGGCCGCATTGCCTGAGGTCCTCACCCAGATTCAGGTCCGCGGCAACGTTGCGACATCCGATCAGGAGGTGCAGGACCTGGCGGGGCTGCAGATCGGAATGCCGGTAGCACCTGACATCATCGCGACGGTGACGACGCGTCTGCGCACGGCGAAGCGCTTCGACCGGGTCGAGGTGCTGAAACGCTACGCGGCGCTCAACGACCCCACCCAGATCGTCATCGTCGTCATCGTGGATGAAGGGCCGGTGTCAATCAAGCTCACCGGCGATCCCGATCATCCGACCCGGGTCGTCAAGCGGTGGTGGCCCACCCTGCTGTTCGTCCCTATCATCCGCATCGAGAGCGGTTACGGCGCGACCTACGGCGTTCGCCTGACGCATCCCGATCCGGTTGGCCACGACAGTCGTCTGTCCTTCCCAGCGACCTGGGGTGGCGAGAAACGAATCGGCACGGAATTCGAGAAGCGGTTCCCCCATCGATGGCTGACCCGGGTCGAAGCCGGCGGAACGCTGTCGCGTCGGACGAATCCGCTGTTCGAAACGAACGAAGACACCGCCGGCGTCTTCTTTCGCGCCGAACGTCAATTCACTTCGTCATTCCGCGTCAGGGCATTGAGCGGTTGGCAGGCCGTGTCGTTTCGCGAATCGTCCGACCGGGTGGCAACCGTCGGCGCCGAAGCGATCCTGGACACGCGGCTGGACCCGTTCCTGGCGCGAGACGCCGTGTTTGTCAGGGCCAGAGTCAGCCGACTCGCCTTGCGGCAGCGGGAGGGGATCAATCGAACCGAGCTCGAGGGCCATGGCTACGTCGGTCTGGTCGGCCAGACGATTCTGGTCGCGAGCGCGAAGACAGACGGTGCGGACGGGGCGCTTCCCGACTACCTCAAACCGCTCTTTGGCGGCCCTTCCAGCGTGCGCGGGTTCAAGACCGGTACGGCCGCCGGAGACTCACTGGTCTCCGGATCGCTCGAATTGCGAGTACCGCTGACCTCTCCGCTCAGCTTCGGAAAAGTCGGCGTCAGCGCGTTCGTGGACGCCGGGACCATCTACAACGAAGGCCAGCGGTTCGTGGACCAGCCGTGGCGGCGCGGCGTCGGCGGCAGTGTGTGGTTCACGGCTGCGTTCGTACGAGTCAACGTGTCGGTCGCCCACGGCATCGGTGCGTCCACGCGGGTGCAGGTTCAGGGAAACCTCACCTACTAAACTTAGAACCTAAAACTCAGAACTTAAAAGGACTACGGCTCACGCTCCTTGTGGTCGCAGTCCTTCCGAATTTTCAGTTCTTGATTTTCAGGCGCGGCCTTCCATCACAGTCCTTCTTAGTTTTGAGTTTTGAGTTTTCAGTTCTTCCGGTGAGAGTGCTTCTCCGCCAGGTCGTACTCGCGCCTGACGATGTCGGCGTAGGCCCGGAGCAGTTGGTCGACGGCGTCGGCGGTGGCGGGCGTCGCGCGCTGCAGGTAGACGTCGACCGCCTCACGAGCAGATTGGTGGGCCGCCGATTCCCCTTGCGCAGCTTGGATGGCGAACGCGCGCTTGAGCCCCTCCAGCGCAGCCGCGCCGCGGGACGAAGGCAGCACGCTCTCGAACACGTTGACGACCTCGTGGAGCTGATCGCGCTCCTGCGCCCGGTGCTCGAACACCGAGGCCAGTGCCTCTGGATCGCCGAGCGCGGTACCGTCCTGCAGAATAACCGCAGTCACCTCCGCGATCGCGCCGGTCCCGGCCGGGTCGAGCGCGATTTCGCGAGTCTGTCCGGGAAGCAACCGCTCGACTCGAGCCGACATGCCGGCAAATTCTTTCGTCACTTCGCTGAGATAGGCATCGACCGTCTCTGTGGCGCGATGAACGGTACCGTCCGGCTGCGTGGTGGTGACCACGAGGGTCCAGGCTGTGACCGGTTGGCTGGACGTATTGGTCAGGTCGACGTGGCTGTTCGGTCCGGTGACAAGGCGGCTGGCCACCACAGGCAGTTCGGCGGCGTGCAACGCGACCACAGTGGCGGTCGCGGCGAGCAAGCAGAGAGCGAACTTCTTCATAGCCAAATCAGTATGGCAGACTTCAGACCTCAGACGACCCGCCTTCAAACGAACCCTGGCGTTGGTCCCTCGAAGGCCTACCCGCCGACAATGCGTCATGTTATCTTCCCGGACATGCGCATGTTCATTCGTACGTTCGCGATCGCCGCGGTTGCCGCCGCCCTCGGATGCGGAGGCGCCGGCACACCTGCGCCGACGGCTGCTGACGCCGCGGCCTTCCTCGTCATCGTCAACGACACGATGCAGCGGCTCGGCGTCGAGCAAAGCCAGTCTGGCTGGGTGCAGCAGAACTTCATCACCGACGACACCGAAGCGCTCGCGGCGAGGGTGAATCAGCGATACATCGACACCATCGCGCGATTCGCGAAGGATGCCACCAAGTACGACAAGGTGGAGGTCCCGGGCGACCAGAGGCGGCAACTGAACCTGCTCAAGCTCTCTCTGGTGATGGCGACGCCGTCCGACGCGAAGGAGGCTGAAGAGTTGACCACCATCATGGCCAGGCTCGAAGGCTTGTACGGCAAAGGCCGGTGGTGTGCCAACCCGGAGAAACCGGACACCTGTTTGAACATCGACGGCGTCACCAAAGTCATGGCGACCACGCGGGACGAAAAGCGGCTGCGCGAGGTGTGGGAGGGGTGGCAGACGATCGCGCCGCCGATGCGGAAAGACTATGCACGCTTCGTAGAATTGTCGAACAAGGGCGCGAAAGAGCTTGGCTTCGCCGACACCGGGGCGATGTGGCGCGCCAAGTACGACATGCCGCCGGACGAGTTCACCAAGGAGCTGGATCGTCTCTGGGACCAGGTGCGGCCGCTCTATCTCCAGCTTCATGCCTACGTCCGAATGAAGCTGCGTGCAAAATACGGCGACGCGGTGCCGGCGACGGGTCCCCTGCCGGCTCACCTGCTCGGGAATATCTGGGCGCAAGACTGGCAGAACGTCTACCCGCTTGTCTCGCCGGCGAACGCCGATCCCGGGTATTCGCTCACCGACATCCTCAAGCGCCGCAACCTGGGCGCGCTCGAGATGGTCCGGGCCGGAGAGCGCTTTTATACCTCGCTCGGCTTTGCGCCGCTGCCCAAAACCTTCTGGGAACGATCGCTGTTCACCCGTCCCAAGGACCGCGAGGTGGTCTGCCATGCGAGCGCATGGGACATCGACCTGGCGTCCGACATCCGGATCAAGATGTGCATCGATCAGACGGAGGAGGACTTCACCACCATCCATCACGAACTCGGGCACAACTTCTATCAGCGCGCGTACAAGGAGCAGCCGATCCTCTTCCGCGACAGCGCGAACGACGGCTTCCACGAGGCCATCGGCGATACGATCGCGCTGTCGGTCACGCCCGAGTACCTGGTCAAGATCGGATTGCTCGACAAGGCGCCCGACACCTCTCGCGACATCGGCCTGCTGATGTCACGCGCGCTCGACAAGATCGCCTTTCTCCCGTTCGGCCTGCTGATCGATCAGTGGCGCTGGAAGGTGTTCGCCGGCGAGGTGAAGGCGGATGCCTACAACCGCGCCTGGTGGGAGCTTCGCTTGAAGTACCAGGGCGTCGCCCCGCCTTCAGCGCGCGGCGAGGACTTCTTCGACCCCGGCGCGAAATACCACGTGCCCGACAACACGCCGTACACCCGGTATTTTCTCGCCGATATCCTGCAATTTCAGTTTCATCGAGCCCTGGCCAAGGAGGCCGGCTGCACCGTCCCCCTCCACCGATGCTCCACGTACGCCAGCAAAGAAGCAGGCGCCAGGCTCAACGCCATGCTCTCGATGGGTCAATCGCGGCCCTGGCAGGATGCGCTCGAAGCCTTGACCGGGTCGCGGCAGATGGACGCGACCGCCATCATCGACTATTTCGCCCCATTGAAACAGTGGCTCGACGAACAGACGAAGGGCCAGCCGATTGGTTGGTGAGTGGGGGCGCGGTGAATCGGTTCACCACCGAGATCACCGAGAATAAACATTCTGCTTGGGCTCGGTGTGCGGCCGAGAACATGACGGTGCAGAGGTCTGGTCCGGCTGAAGCCGGACACTACGCAATTCGTACGCGCCCACGTTTTCATGCTACGGGTGCGCGCTCCGGCCCGCGACGACTCGGTGGTTCCGAAGGCGGACGCGCCGGACACACGAGAAATGCTTTATTGGGCGGCGATCTCCGCGACGATCCGCTGGGCGAGCGGCAGGCTGGTGGAACACTTCGGATCGTCGACACGGCACTTCGCGACGGTGTTTTCGCAACCGCAGGTGCACGCGTCGGTGTTCAGCTTCTGGAGAGCGGCGGTTCGACGTTCGGCTGACAGCTTGGTGAGATCGACGCCGGGAATCTGCGTCACCTGCGCGTTTTCGAGCTTCGCAGGCTGCGCGCGATCGACTTCCTCGATCGACGCGTTTACCGGCAGACCGGCCAAGGCGCGCGTTTCCTGCTCGGTCAACGTCGCGTTCAGCATGCCCACGTGCCGCTGGACGATGCGTCCTTCGCGGTCGAGCAAGAAGGAAGTTGGCAACGCCGAGACACCGGCGAACGCCTTTTCCAGCTCAGGCGTCATCATCACGATCGGATAGTTCATGCGCTGCTGTTCGGCAAAGCGCTGGACCACCTCGATCGAACCCTCGTCCTGCGATACGCCGATGATCTGCAACTGATCGCGATATTGCGCCTGGAGCGCGACGAGATCGGGAATCTCAGCGCGGCAGGGTGGGCACCACGTCGCCCAGAAATTTACGAGAACCACTTTGCCGCGAAGGGCGGTAGACGACAGCGACTGCCCGTCGATGGCACGCATCGCGACGGGGACCACCACCGCCGGATCGCGGAAAAACCGCAGCGTCAGCTTGGCGTCAGCGGGCACCGCGTGCAGTGGCGAGCTCGCCGCCGCGGTCGGTTGAGCGGAGGGCTGACCCGGGCGCGCCAGCCTTGCCGTAGCCCACGCGCCGACGGCCACGGCCACGAGCATCGCAAAAATAATTGCCCAGCGTTTCGTAGTCATCAGTGCCATTAGATTAACCCATTGCGAACAGCCCGTGCTGAAACTCTGGCCGCGCGGCAGGGCGCCCGCCGGCAGGCGCGACGACCTTGCCAGGGCGGCCCGTGATCAGACCCATTCGTCCGGGCGCATTTTGTCGCCTGGTTACCGCTGATGGACGCCTCAGGCATCGAGATAGCCGGCCGAATCTGATCGACCCGCCGTACGGTCGCGGCGCTGGGGTACGATGTGTGGATCCCCGCCAGTCCCCTGGAACCGTGATGCGCTGAATAAGTCCCGGAGCGCGGCGCCCGGAGCGCAAGGCGCGACCCGCCTCCGCCAAGGCTACGGCGAGGTCTCGCCGTAGTTCGCGCTCGTCGCGGCGGGCCGCGAACGAAGGCGGACGACCGAGAATATCGGGAATATTTGAGGGAGTCGCAACGAAGTGAGGGGGGATGCCCCGCCCGGGAACTATGTGACGCATCGCATTTCCAGGGGACCAGGTTTCATACGAATGGCCGACACTCACCGACTCCAGGGCCGAATCGCAGCGCACATGGCAGCGCTTGGGAACGCTCAGCTCCTGAGAACGCTGCACCCGCCGCGGGGAATCGACTTCTCGTCCAACGACTACCTCACACTTTCACAGGATCCGCGGCTCAAAGAGCGGATGATTGCCGCGGTGCGCGCGGAGGGCTGCGGCAGCACGGGTTCGCGGCTCCTGCGGGGAGAGCGCGACAGTTTCTCGGAGCTCGAGCGCTCGTTCGCCGCCTTCAAGGGCACCGAGCGGTCGCTGTATTTTTCGTCGGGCTATCTCGCGAACCTGGCCGTATTGACGACCTTGACCGAGGCGGGGGATCTGATCGCGTCCGATGAGCGCAATCACGCGAGCCTGATTGACGGGATCAGGCTGTCTGCCGCCCGGCGCGCCATCTTTCCGCATCACGATCTTGCCGCGCTCGCGCGAATCCTGAACGAGCCGCGCACCGGCCATGCCTTCGTCGTCGTCGAATCGCTGTTCAGCATGGACGGCGACGCCGCGCCGCTGGCCGCCTATGCGTCGCTCTGTCGATCGACCGGCGCGTCGCTGATCGTCGACGAAGCGCATGCAGTCGGGATTTACGGTCCGCGGGGCAGCGGGCTGATCGAAGCGCTGGATGCCGGCCGCGACGTCCTGGTGTCGGTGAACACCGCCGGCAAGGCGCTCGGTGTCAGCGGCGCTTTCGTAGCGGGATCATCGTGGGTGATTGACTACCTCGTTCAGCGCGCGAGGCCGTTCATATTTTCTACCGCGCCTCCCCCGCCGATCGCCGCGGCGCTCGCGGCCAGCCTGGCGATCGTCGCCGACGAGCCCGAACGTCGGGAGCGTCTGGTCCGGCGCGCCAGGTATCTGCGCGAACGGCTCGCCGGCGAAGGAGTGCCCGTCGCGCCGGGCGACTCGCAAATCATCCCGGTCGTCCTCGGCGACAATCATCGTGCGCTGGCCGTTGCACAGGCCATGCAGACACACGGGTTCGACGTGCGCGCGATCCGTCCGCCGACGGTGCCGGCGGGCACCGCCAGGCTGAGGATTGCCGTGAATATCGGACTCGACGAGCCGACCCTCGATCGCTTCGCCGTTGCCCTCGCTTCGCAAGTGCGCGCGCTTCACAGTGGAGAGCCCGCGCAGTGAGGGGGTACGGTCGCGCTTCCCGAGACCGGGAATTCGAGGCCGTCTGTGAACCATTGCGCTGAACGTCATGTGTCACACGCTGTTCGATCGGATCGTGGCTTGACTCGCCCCGCACATGACACGCGTGGCGATGCTCATGAGATTTCGCGCATGAGACACCTGAAAGGCCTCTTCGTCACCGGCACCGACACGGGCGTCGGAAAGACCACGGTGTCTGCGGCGTTGATGCACCGGTACCGGCTCGACGCGCCCCTTCGATACTGGAAGCCGATCCAGACGGGCATCGATGAGAGCGACGATACCAGCGACGTGGCGCACCTCGCCCGCTGCCAGCCTCGCGAGCTCTTTCAACAGGGGATTCGGCTGCCGCGTCCGGTCTCGCCGCATCTCGCGGCCCGCTGGGCCCGAACGACTATCGAAATTCCACCGCTGCTCCACGCGATCGCGCGAGAGCCGCACGATCGATCGTGGATTGTGGAGGGCGCGGGCGGCGTACTCGTGCCCATCAACGACGAGGGGCAGACGATGGCAGACCTGATGGTGGGGTTGGATTTGCCGATCATCGTGGTGGCGCGGACCACGCTCGGGACCATCAATCACACGCTGCTGACGCTCGACGCGCTGCGAAGGCGGCAGCTGCACGTCGCCGGCGTGGTCATGGTCGGCGAGCAAAACAGCGACAACACCGCCGCGATCGAACAATACGGCAGCGTGGCGGTCCTGGGACACATGCCCCGACTTGAGCCGCTGACAGCCGAAGCACTGGAGACCTGGTCGCGAGTCGGGCTGGATCCCGAGGGCCGGCTGCTGCCGCGCCTGCAATGACACCCCAACTCGGCACCCGCGGAGGGATCCGCCGGCGGCCTGCACGGCGTCCTTGTTTCCTGACCAGCCCTCACCTGTTCCGAATAGGACAGTCGGTCACTCGAAATTCGTCGATAGTGGTATCAGCAGGGGGACAGTCCAGGAAGCCAACCTGTCATTGCGAGTTGATATTCGCAGAGAAGAAGGGGTCATGCGTTTTTTACGAGACGTCGTGCTGCTGGCGGTCGCTGCGGTCGTCTGTGTGCTCGCGTACAACTACTGGTCCGGCAACGGCCTGACTCTCAGCACAACCAGCCCGAGCGGTGTCAATGTGGAGAAGGCGGGGAAGAAAGGCGCCGAAATTGTGTCGACCGCGTCTGAGAAGGGACGCGAGGCGGCGGCGAAGCTCGAGGGCGCGCTGAACGAAGGCGCCCTGACGACCAAGATCAAATCCAAGATGGCGCTCGACGATCACGTGAAGGCGCGAACGATTGGCGTCGACACCGACGGATCGGTCGTGACACTCACCGGCACCGTTGGTTCAATCGCCGAGCGCGATCGCGCGGTGCGTCTGGCCACAGAAACCGACGGGGTCTCGAAGGTTGTCGACAGGCTCCTGGTGAAATAAAACTGGCCAAGTAAGAAGCGGCAACCATCCTTCCAATCGGCCATTCGAGCCGTTCAGCGCCTGCTCGTCCTTCCTTCTTCGTACGGAAGCCGCATCCCACCGTAAGATCAATCCGGTATGAAGACGCCGAACCTCGTCGAACGCGACCGCGCACACCTGTGGCATCCGTACACCCAGATGGCCACCGCGCCGCCGCCGCTGCCGATCGTCAGAGCCGAGGGCGTTTACCTTCATACCGAGGACGGCCGGCGGCTCCTCGACGGTACCTCGTCATGGTGGGTCAACATTCACGGCCATGCTCATCCGCGATTGAACCGCGCGCTCAGCGAGCAGGCGCAGCAGTTCGAGCATGTGATGTTCGCCGGCTGCACCCACGCGCCTGCCGTCGACCTTGCCGAGCGGCTCCTCGGGATTGTCCCCTCGGGCCTCACGCGGGTCTTCTATTCCGACAACGGATCGACGGCGGTGGAGGTCGCGTTGAAGCTCGCTCACCAGTATTGGTGCAACCTCGGTCATCCTGAACGGCGCACCTTCATCACGCTTCATCACGCGTACCATGGCGACACCGTCGGCGCGATGTCCGTCAGCGAGGACTCCATCTTTACCCGTCCGTTCGCGCCGCTGCTGTTTCCGGTGACCCGAGCCGATTCCCCGTACTGCTACCGCTGCCCGCTCGGGCTCGAGCGGGCCAGCTGCCAGATCGACTGCTTGAGCAGCCTCGAAGCGGCCCTCCAACGCCATCACGGCACGGTCGCCGCCGTCCTCGTCGAGCCGATGCTTCAAGGGGCCGGCGGGATGATCGTGTGGCCGCGGGAGTTCCTGGCTGGGGCGCGCCGGCTGTGCGATCGTTACGAGACGCTGCTCATCGCGGACGAAGTGCTGACGGGATTCGCTCGTACCGGCCGGATGTTCGCCTGCGAGCACGCGTCGATAACGCCCGACATCATGTGCCTATCGAAAGCGTTGACCGCTGGCTACTTGCCCCTCGGGGCAACGATCACGACCGAGCGGCTGTTCGACGCGTTTCTCGACGACCAGCGCGCGAAGACCTTTTTTCACGGCCATTCGTTCACGGCGAATCCACTCGCCTGTGCCGTTGCCCTGGCCAGCCTCGATCTGTTCAGGGAGACAGACGTGCTGGCGCGGATCGCGCGGCTCGAAACGTGCCTGCGCGAGGGTCTCACCAGGCTGACCGCGCTTTCAATCGTCGGCGACGTTCGCGTCATCGGCGGCGTGGGCATCGTCGAGCTGGTGAGCAACAAGCAAACCCGTGATACCGGCGGATATCTCGACGGCATCGGCCCGCGCCTCGCGGGCCGGTTCCTCGAACGGGGCCTGCTGCTTCGGCCGCTCGGCAATGTCGTGTACTTCATGCCGCCTTACGTCATCACCGACGAAGAAGCCGAGTGGGCGGTCGGTCAGATCAACGAGGTGCTCAGCGATGAGAGCGCCGGACGTCAATGAGGGACGCCAGTTCGTTCAACTTTGCGACACGGGCGTGCCGCGTTTCGACACACCGCCGACCGCGGCGGCGGCTGAGCTTCGGCCTCCAGACACGTTCGGCTCTCAACGCCGCGCGTCATGACCGGGCATAGACGTTGCAGTCGGTCGCCCGAATGCTTCGTGTGCCCAGACTTCAATGGCATCGCCTGCTGTTTGCGCTTGCTGCGGGCCTGATTGCCCTGGTCGTGCATTATGCGCCTCTCGGTGGCCTGAACCTGATCTGGCCCGGCCGGATCGTCACGCTGCCGATCGCCATGCTGTTCGGCCCGTGGTTTGGCGTCCTCGCAGCGGTCACTGGCGGCATTCCATATTTCGCGCCGACGCCGGCGATGATGGCGGTTTTCGTCGCCGAAGCCTGGCTGATCGGCACGTTTGCCAAGAAAGGCAGATCGTCGTTGGCGGCCGGGACGCTCGTCTGGATGTCAGCCGCGTTGGCGTTGATGATCTTCCCCGGGGCGTTTGGCTTCAAAGACCTTCAGTCAATGCTCGTCCCGCTGGCGTTGCAGCGGGCACTGAGCGGGATCTCGGCAGTCGTCATCGCCGATCTCGTCAGTGTCGCAATCTCGTCACGCTGGCCGAACATCCGAGCGCAGTCCGAGACCCGAGACCTCCGGACGTATTCCTTCCACGCCTTCGTTCTGGCCGCGGTAGCGCCCGCACTCGTCCTCAGCACGGGCACGGTGCTCGTCGTCGGGGCTCGGCAGATGGTGGAGGGCGGCAATCGGCTCCGAGACAGCGCCCTGGTGCTCAGCGATCACGTCGACCAGTATCTCGGCGGACACACCCGCGCGATTGAATCGCTGGCCGCAACCCTGAGCCTGTTGGACGACGACCCGAAGCAGCGCGAACAGGTGTTGTCCGAATACGTGAAGATCCAGACGGGCTTCGAGTCTCTCCGGATCGTATCCCTGCAGGGCGATGTCACGGCGGCTGCGCCGCCGTTGCCGGAGCTGGCCAAGCTCTCGGTGGCCGACCGGGCGTTCTTCACGAACGCGATTCGTACGCGCAAGTCGACAATCTCCGACGTGACCCTCGGCCGCCTTCGCCCGGTGACGATAGTCGCGATCTCGGCGCCGCTCATCGCCGCGCCCGATCGTGTAAACGGCGTGACCTACGGCGTTCTCGATCTCGCCAAGTTCCGGCAGTTCGTCGAACAGTACCAAGGCTCGCCGGAGACGACGGTGGTCATCCTCGATCATCTGAATCGGGTGATCTATACCAGCGACCACTCCCCGTACGCGCTTCGCCAGGACCTGTCCGACGACGAGTTGGTGCGAGCCAGCGCCCGGCAATCGGAGAACGTCTTCGACTACACGCCCAGGGGCGCGGGGGCGGGCAAGACCTCGCAGGCCGTGGGCGCGGGCCGGGTGAAGCTGGCCGACTGGAAAGTCTTCGTGCAGCAACCGCGCCTGACCATGCGCCTCCAGGCTCCGGAGTACTACGTCCTGACGCTCGCGCTGATCGCGCTGGCGCTCGGCGGCGGCATCCTGGTCGCGCGATCCTTCAGCGATGCCGTGACGCAGCCGCTCGAACGGCTCACCGCCATCATGCGCAGCGTGTCGGCCGCGGGCACGCCCGTCCAGATCCCGCCGATGCCCCACGTGCCCGCCGAAATCGCGACGCTGGTGGACAACATCAACGGCATGCAGACGCGGTTGGCGGATTCGTACGGCCAGCTGGAAGCCGCAGTCGCAGGGCGCGACGAACTGAACCGCGACCTGCGCGAGTTGACGACGACGCTCGACCGCAAGGTGCGTGAGCGCACCGAGGAGCTCGCGGCCGCCAAGACCGCCGCCGAGGCCGCGAACCATGCCAAGAGCGAGTTTCTCGCCAACATGAGCCATGAAATCCGCACACCGATGAACGGCATCATCGGGATGACGGATCTCGCGCTCGACACCGATCTCACCGCCGACCAGCGCGACTACCTCCTCATGGTCAAGGGGTCGGCCGACTCGCTGCTCAGCGTGCTCAACGACATCCTCGATTTCTCGAAGATCGAGGCGCGGCAGCTCAGCCTCGAGGCGATTCCGTTCTCACTGCGCGACCACATCGCCGAATTGTTGAAGCCGTTGACGATGCGGGCCGCACAGAAGCGTCTGGAGCTGATTTGTCACGTGCTGCCAGACGTGCCGAGCGAGATCGTCGGCGACCCGGGCCGTCTCCGGCAGGTCTTGCTTAATCTGGTGGGCAACGCCATAAAGTTCACGGATCGGGGACAAATCCTGGTACAGGCGTACGTCGAAGCCCGGGAGATGGACGCCGTGACGCTGCGCTTTTCGGTGACCGACAGCGGGGTCGGCGTTCCCGAAGACAAGCAGGAAGCGATCTTTCAGGCGTTTCAGCAAGCCGACGGATCGACAACGCGCCGGTTCGGCGGCACCGGTCTGGGCCTCGCGATCTCGTCGACGCTGGTGCAGATGATGGGTGGGCGACTCTGGGTGGAGAGCGTGCTCCACGAAGGCAGCGCCTTTCATTTTACCGCCCGATTCGGTCTCGTCGCCGCCATGCCCGTCCTTGGCGCCGAGCGTCCGTCGAAGTCCAAGGCGCCGGTAGCCCCGGTGCGGGCCCGAACACCGGCCCGCCATCTCAGCGTCCTGCTGGCGGAAGACAACGTCGTGAACCAGCGGCTTGCCGCCACGCTCCTCGAGCGGCGCGGCCATCGGGTCACCACCGTGAGTAACGGCAAGGAAGCGGTGCTGGCCGTCGAGCTCGGAACGTTCGACGTGGTATTGATGGACGTGCAGATGCCGGAAATGAGCGGACTCGAGGCCACTCGCGCAATCCGGGCGCTAGAACAGCGCCTCGGTGGGCACGTGCCGATCGTGGCGATGACCGCTCATGCCATGCGAGGAGACCGCGAACGGTGCCTGGCGGCCGGGATGGACGACTATCTGACCAAGCCGATCGACCCGCAACAGCTCTATACGGTTCTGGAACAGGTCTCGCCCGGTTCGGCGGTCGCCGAAGAGGCGACGCGGCCAGTCTCGGGGAGCATCTACGAGACCGTGCTGGCCAGAGTGGGCGGCGACGTGCAATTCCTCTCGGAAATCAGCGTGTTGTTCACCGAAGATCTGCCCCGCCACCTGGCGGCCATTCAGCGAGCGCTGGAAACGGGCGACGGCGAAGGCTTGCAACGAGCCGCACACGTGTTGAAAGGAGCGGCCGCCAACTTCGAGGCCGCGGCGGTAGTCGACGTCACCCGGACGCTCGAAGAGATGGGACGCACGCGGCGCTTCACCGACTCCGATCGCGCGTGGCGCACGCTCATGGAAGAGGCGAGCACCCTGGCGGCGGTCCTCGACACCTACGCGCTCACGCCCACACCGCCCTCCCAGGTGTAGCAGGTCACTGCCACCAGACCACATCGAGGTTACGGCCTGGCCCGACGGTCCTGCCCTCGATCCAGCCAGTATTGGGTCACTTCAACGCCTTTTTCGAGGGTCACCCCGAGATCCCTGAGAAAACATCCCGGTTTTTGCTCCGTCTGCTCGGTGGTTGACGTGAAACTGACCCACGACCGTCTGGCCATGGTCATCGTCTCGCGGTAAACTCAGCGTGACATGCTGCACACCGGTCGACACTTCCTCCAGATCCCCGGCCCGACCAACGTCCCCGATCGCGTGCTGCGCGCGATGGACCAGCCGGTGATCGATCACCGGGGCCCCGAATTCGCGCAGATGACGACCGACATCCTCGAAGGGCTGCGTTTGGTGTTCAAAACCAGCGGCCCGGTGATCATTTTTCCGGCCTCCGGAACCGGCGCGGCCGAAGCCTCGTTGGTGAACACGCTGTCGCCGGGCGACCGTGTGGTGATTTTCGAGACGGGCCATTTCTCCCTGGTCTGGCGGCAGGTGGCCGAACGGCTTGGCTTGGTGGTCGACTACGTGCCGGGCGACTGGCGTCACGGCGCGTCCGAGGCGGATCTCGATGCAAGACTCCGCGCCGACCCGGCCCACACCATCAAGGCGGTCGTGGTTGTACACAATGAGACGTCGACCGGCGTTGCCAGCCGGCTGCCCGATCTCCGGCGGGCGTTGAACGCTGCACGCCACCCAGCCCTGCTGATCGTCGATGCCGTATCGTCGCTCGCCTCCATGGACTTCCGCCAGGACGACTGGGAAGTCGACGTCACGGTCGTCGGCTCGCAGAAGGGGCTGATGCTGCCGCCTGGGCTCGGCTTCAATGCCGTGTCGGAGAAAGCGCTGGCGGCCAACCAGACGGCACGGCTCAGCCGAAGCTATTGGGACTGGCAGGAGATGCTGAAGAACAACCGCTCGGGGTTCTTCCCATACACGCCTGCGACGAATCTGTTGTACGCGCTGCGCGAGGCGCTCCACATGCTGGAAGAAGAGGGCCTCGACGCGGTGTTCGCGCGGCACGATCGTCACGCGGCGGCGTCGCGGGCGGCCGTCCGGGCGTGGGGACTCGAGATCGTCTGCGAAGACCCGCGTGAGTATTCGAGCTCGATGACGGCCTTTTTCATGCCCGAAGGATCCGATTCCGACCGGTTCCGCAACCTCGTGCTCGAGCACTTCGATCTGTCGCTCGGCGTCGGGCTGTCGAGACTGGCCGGGCGGGTCGTCCGGATCGGCCATCTGGGCAGCTTCAACGATCTCATGCTCGCCGGGACACTGAGCGGGATCGAAATGGGCCTCAGGCTCGCGGGCGTGCCGCACACACCTGGCGGCGTGATGGCGGCACTGGACTCTCTCGCGCCTGCGACCCATGAAGCAGCTCATTCCGTTACCGCTTAGCTCGCACGCGAAACCGATCGACTCGTTCACACAATCCACCGGCCTCGAACTGGAGCTGAAACGGGCGGTACGTGGCGAGGTGCGCTTCGATCGTGGGAGCCGCGCGCTGTACGCGACCGACGGCTCCAATTACCGTCAGATCCCGATCGGCCTCGTCATTCCCCGCGATGCAGACGATGTGATCGCGGCGGTGGCCGTGTGCCGCGCCTTCAACGCGCCGGTGCTGCCGCGCGGCGCGGGCACCAGCCTCGCCGGCCAGTGCTGCAACGTCGCCGTGGTGCTGGATTTCACCAAATACATGAACCGGATCCTTGAGATCGATCCCGAGGGCCGGTTCGCGCGCGTGCAGCCGGGGGTCGTCCTCGATACGCTGCGGAACGCGGCCGAGGTGCACCATCTGACGTTCGGGCCCGATCCCTCCACGCATAGCCGCTGCTCGCTCGGCGGCATGATCGGCAACAACTCGTGCGGCACGCACTCACTGCTGGCGGGCAAGACGGTCGACAACGTCATCGAGTTGAAGATTCTGCTCTACGACGGGACGGAGCTGACCGTCGGACCGACGACCGACGCGGAGTTCGAGGCCATCGTGCGAGCGGGTGGTCGTCGCGGCGAGATCTACGCGGCGCTGCGCGCCCTGCGCGATCGCCACGCGGACCAGATCCGTGCGCGCTTTCCGAGGATTCCGCGCCGGGTGTCCGGCTACAACCTTGACGAGCTGCTGCCCGAACAGGGCTTCAATCTCGCGCGGGCGATCGTCGGCAGCGAGGGCACCTGCGCGGTGATTCTCGAGGCGAAAGTCAGGTTGATCGCCAGCCCGCAGCACCGGGCGCTGGTGGGGCTGGGATACCGCGACGCCTTCGAAGCGGCGGACCACGTGCCGGAGATCATGGAGTTTCAGCCGATCGGCCTCGAAGGGTTCGAGGGCGCGCTCGTCGACGGGCTCCGCCGCAAGGGCGCGCCGAATCTCGACCTGATGCCCGAGGGACGCGGCTACCTGCTGGTGGAATTCGGGTTCGACGATCCCGACCAGGCGCGGCAGACGGCCGAGCGTTTCATCGACCGGATGAAACAGGTGGCCGATCCGCCGAGCGCGCGTCTCTACACGGCGGCCGAGGCGCGTGCGATGTGGAAAATCCGCGAGTCCGGCCCGCGAGCAGCCGCGGCGGCCCCCGGAGCGCCGCTCGAATGGGAAGGCTGGGACGATTCAGCCGTCGCGCCCGAGAAGCTGGGGCGCTATCTGCGTGAGTTGCGGGCGCTGCTCGACGAATTCCAGTACCACACCGCCTTCTACGGCCACTTCGGCCACGGCTGCATTCACATGCGGGTCGATTGGGACCTCGAAACCGAGCACGGCGTCCGCAAGTACGGGGAGTTCGTCGATCGAGCCGCCGATCTGGTGGTCTCCTACGGCGGGTCGCTGTCGGGCGAGCACGGCGACGGTCAATCGCGCGGCGCGCTGCTCCCGAAGATGTTCGGCGACCAAATCATCGGCGCGTTCCGCGAGTTCAAGTCGGTCTGGGATCCCGATCGCAAGATGAACCCGGGCAAGGTCGTCGACGCCTATCTACCGACCGAGAACCTCCGGTTCGGCGCCGACTATGCGCCCCAGCGGCCCGTCACGCACTTCGCCTTTCCCGACGACAAGGGATCCTTCGAACGGGCGATGGTGCGGTGCGTCGGGCTGGGCGAATGTCGCAAGCACGATTCCGGATCCATGTGCCCGAGCTACATGGTGACCCTGGAGGAAGAGCACAGCACGCGCGGCCGCGCCCACATGCTGTTCGAGTTACTGCAAGGGGAGGTGGTGGGCGACGGCGGCGGGTGGAAGGACGAGCACGTCAAGCGGTCGCTCGACCTCTGTCTCTCCTGCAAGGCGTGCAAGTCGGAGTGCCCGGCGAATGTGGACATGGCGACCTATCGCGCCGAGTTTCTCTCGCACTATTACGAGGGGCGATCGCGTCCGCTCAACGCCTATGCCTTCGGCATGGTGGATCGGTGGCTCGAGCTCGCCGCCATCGCGCCGCGGCTGGCCAACTTCGCGACCGGGGTCCCGTGGCTCAGCCTGGTCATGCGCCGCGCGTTGCACATTGCGCCCGAGCGCCAGTTGCCGAAAGTGGCGCCGGTGAATTTCAGGAAGTGGGCGCGCCGAAACAACGTGCGCTCGACGGCGACGCGATCATCATCGGCCACGCCGGTGATTCTCTGGGTCGACACCTTCAACAACCACTTTCACCCGGAAACGAGCCAGGCTGCGCTCCGCGTGCTTCGAGCCGCCGGATTCGACGTCGCCATTCCCCACCAGCGACTGTGCTGCGGCCGCCCCCTCTACGATTTCGGCATGCTCGATCGCGCGAAGCAGTACTTGCAGACCGTCATGGACACGCTCGGCGAGGCGATCGATGCGGGCGTGCCGATGGTCGTGCTCGAGCCAAGCTGCGCGTCGGTGTTTCGCGACGAGCTGACCAACTTGTTCCCCAACGACGAGCGCGCGACCCGACTGCGCAACCAGACGTTTCTCCTCTCCGAGCTTCTCGAATCCCGCAGCGCCGCCTATCAGCCGCCGCAACTCGCACGACGGGTCCTGCTCCACGGCCATTGCCATCACAAGGCGATCATGACGCTCGGTCCGGAGGAGTCGCTGCTGCGCAGAATGGGCGCCGACGTCACATCGCCCGATTCCGGTTGCTGTGGCATGGCCGGCGCGTTCGGATTCGAGGCCGAGAAGTACGGCGTGTCGCAGGCGGTCGGCGAGCGTGTGCTGCTGCCGGCGGTCAGACAGTCGGGCGCCGATACCTTGATCGTGTCCGACGGCTTCAGTTGCCGGGAGCAGATTCGTCAGGCGACCGGCCGTCACCCGATTCACCTCGCCGACGCGCTGGATCTGGCGCTCTCGGCCGGCGGACGCTCCGGCTGAAAAGCGTCCGACGAAAGACGCCTCGATGTTCTAGAACGGGTTTACACAACGGGCCTGTTGTGTTCTTTGTGGCCTTTGTGGTTCCAAGACTCTATGTAGAGACAGACGACTGCACACAGACAAACGCCCGTCCGTCGTCAAGCGACGCAGACCTGATTGCGACCGCGCGCCTTGGCCCGATAGAGCGCCGCATCGGCGGCGCGGAACAACGACTCCCCCGCTTCAGCGTCGAGCGCTGGCCACGTCCCTGACGGCGCGTCGCGATCGAACGAGAGGCAGGCCCCGCCGACGCTGATCGACAGCGACCCGCTGGCAAAGGCCCGACCGGCCAGCACCGGCGCGCTGTCGTACACGGCCCGACACACGCCGTCGGCGATCCGGTGCGCGAGAAACGGTGTGCAGCGGGGAATCGCAATGACAAACTCGTCGCCGCCATAGCGGCAGGCGACCGCGCCGGGTGGAATTCGCTGACCGATGATCTGGCCGGTGGCTCGCACGGCTTCGGCGCCGGTCAGGTGTCCGTATTCATCGTTCAGCGATTTCAAGCGATCCAGATCGAGCACCAGCAGCGCCAGCGGTGTGCGGGTCGCGCGCGACACGCGCACCAGCGTCGCCAGCCGGGCTTCGAACGACCGCAGGTTGTGCAGGCCCGTCAGGTCGTCGGTCGTGGCGAGACGCCGCAATCGATTCGCGTCGAGCGTCAGCTTCGCCGTGATCAGACCCACCGCCAGAAACAGCGTCATCTGGACGAGATCCGCTTCCTCGTACCGCCACGAGAGCAGATGAGGATTCGCGACGTGGTACGCCACGATGGCCGACACGGCAACACACACGCCTCCCCGCATTCCGAATCGGCGAGCGGCCAGGATGATCGGCAGGTAATAAAGATGTTGTACGGGTGTCGCGTCCGTCGCCCAATCGAGGCTGAAGGTGAACAGAAAGGCTCCGACAATAAGTACCGTCATCCACATCCATGACGAGGGACTTGAAGCCGTGAATCGATCGTTGCTGGTCGTGAGATGCATATCGGCAGATCGCGAGTGACGCGTATCCGGCGCGACGATGCAGGAGCAGTGCCATTTCATCAAATGGAGGTCCATCGATCGAGCTGCGCCGCCCTGCACGGCAAGGCCGACGCGATCGCGCGCTCGTCACACCACGTCACAAGTGACACTGGCGGGCGGTGTCGTCATGCGAGGGCAGCTGTCATCGATGATGAACGCGGCACTTTTTTATGAACACGAGAAGCAGCCGCTTGTTCACGATCCGCTTCACGACCCCGTGGTGCTCGACCCAGACACCATGTGACGGTCGCATCGGCGCGCAACCGCACGGCACCCGTCTTGCGACGAGACCTCACGTCAGCGCCTGCCGGTAAAAGGAACGAATATGAGCGCCATCATGAAATCGACGGTAACGACTGCAGTGTTCTTCGGGATGTTGATCGGTTCGGCTCGCGCCGAAGGGATCGTGACCGTCAAGGTTCCATTCCCGTTCTTCGTCGACCACCAGGAATTTCCCGCCGGTGACTACGACATACGCGAGATTGAAGATCTCGGGACGGTGGTCTCGATCGAGGGCATCAAGAACCGATCGTCCGCTTTCGTGCTGACGATACCGGCCGCCGGCGGCGACCCGGCCGGCGACCAGCCGGCACTCGTGTTCATCCGATACGAGAACAAGTACCGATTGTCGGAGATCTGGGAGTCCAGGCCGTTCGGTCGTGCGCTTCCAGGGCTCCCCGCCCCCGGAAAGATCTCGCGCCTGCAGCCGGAGAACGAGCCGTCCGAGACCCGGGCCTATGTCATCGCGGCAAATTGGAAGTGATCCCAACGTCGGGCAGACAGCGCTCGTCGTGTGTCAGGCCTGGGACCCTGGCGGAAAGAAGCTACCACTGTCGCCGCCCACAGTTGACAGCCTTATTTCCGCCCGGGCCCTCACAACAACGGTGGGCACGAAGGCATATCCAGGATCGACGCCTTCGTGTCCCTCTCCTCATCGTTCACAGGGCCACAGAGCCGTTCTCGACTGCTATCTTCTACTGCTCGGTGTTGATGGCGTAGTAGGCGATGGTCTCGGTCGGCACGTCCTTGAACCAATGCGGCGTCTTGGCCGGAATCGTAATCACATCGCCCTTGGTGAGGTGGTGAGTCTCCCCGCCTTCAACACTCGCCGCGCGAGTCTGGTCCGGTGCGGTTTGCTTGGCGCCCACCAGTGTGCCGCCGGTGACGAACGTCGCCTCGCCTTCGACGATGATGAAGACATGGTTCGTCTTCGCGTGCACCTCGACCTCGCCCGAGGTGCGGCGTTGCGCCAGCACGACCAGTCCCTTGTCGTTGATGATCGAGCCGCCTTTGGCCATCGTGGTGGAAACGGTGTCGTGGGGCACGTAGGTGACTTTGGTCGGGACGCCATCTGCGGTCACCACGACCGCCATCGTGAGTAACGTCGCGAACGCAAGCGCGAGCTTCATGAGTCCTCCTCAGGGAATGATTCTGAACGGAACGAGCGTGCGGTGCGGCTCCGGCGTGGATTCGAGCGACAGCTCGATCAGATAGTCGGCCGGAGCGAGGGGGGCCAGCGTGACCTCTGCGGTGTGCCACGACGAGCCGTCGGCGTCGGTGCGGGGTACCACTGCGATCGGGATCATGACCATCGGCTTGCCCGTTCGATCGAGCAAACGGGCGGTCATCGATCCCGGCCCGCCAACCGGCACGTCGATCGAGAGCCGCTCGCTGCGACGGAACCGCGAATCGGCCGTCGGGACGATCTTATTGGCGGTCGTCGGTCCCCGACGCAGCAGCAGCGCGCCGATCGAATCCGGAGACGACGACACGCCGATCGTCACCGTATCGTCGAGCGGCCCGCCCAGGCCTGCCGCGCCGTTGACGCGGACGCGGGCTTGATAATCGCCTGCCGCCAGCGGCTCGGTCGAAGCGACCGCGACCCGGAACGTGCGCGACCCCGGCGCAATCGTCGCGCGAGCGCTGGCGACGGGTGAGCCACCTCGCATCAGCGTGACGACGGCCTCACCGCCAGCAGTCCAGCGTTCACCGGCGCCGACTTCGCCCACGACCCAGACGGTTGGAGTGCCGCGCGTATTCCACCCGGTTGCCGCTTGCGTCCGCAGCGGAGCCTCGCGGGCAAACTTCGCGAGCGAACCGACAACCGCTTGAACGGCCACGGCGGCTGCCGCTTCAGCCGCGCTGCCGGCCGACACCGGCGCCGGCGTGACGACTCGTGACGCCGCCGGCGCGGTCGCGGCGAGATAGCCTCGTCGCGCACGAACTTGCACACCGGGTCGCCGCACGCGGACGGTGATTTTTCGGAACTTGCCATCGAGCTTCGGATTGGTCGAGTAGTAGCCGAGCAGGTAGTACGACGACAGGTCGGCGACGACCCGTTTCAGCGCGCCGCTGATGTCGTTGGTGCCGACGACGGCCGTGCCGTCCGTGCTGCTGGCCAGCCCGCGCAGCGTATCCGACCGCTGGCGGAGTTGTGCGCTGTCCTGCTGAATCGACGGCGGTCGATCGGGCCCGATCGGGGTATCGAAGACGGCGAGCCCCCGCGGATCGACCGGATAGAACGAGGCGTTGGCCCGGTTCGCTTCGTCGAGCAGGCGCGCGAACTGGAATTCGTCGTCCTGCTGCCCCAGGCTGATTCGAGCCTGCTCGCACTCAGTCCGTGTTCCGGCCCCGGCACCGGTTCCGGTGGTGTCTCTCGTGGTGAGCCGGCCGTTTCGTGGATCGACAGTGATCGGCGGCAGTTCGGGCGGTCGGTCGTCGACTTGCCGCGTCAGTCCTCGATCGGGCCGATACAGTACCCAACCGTCGGTAATCGCGATGATGGCCTTGCGTTCTTCACGCGCGCCCCGTAGAAACATCACCAGGTTCTCGAGCGCTTCCAGCGTGAGTTTTTCCCGGCGTCGATCGATCATCTCTCTCGCGATGGCGCTGGTGGTCGACCCTGGGTCAGAAGAGGGATAGCACAGCTTGTACTGCTCTTCGACCGGGTCGGTCGGAATGAGCGCGTCACGTTCGCCCCACCAGGAACGATTGAGAAATCCCTCGAGAATCTTCGTTTTTCGCGCGAAGGTGATGTCGGAGGACGACATCTGCGGCGTCATGACGGCGACGAGATCGTCCGGGCCGAGCAGCCGTTCGAGCATATCGATTAGCGGCTGGCGGATGGTTCGAGACGCGGACTGCTCGACGTGCAGGGTGTCGAGGAACAGGACGAACACCCGCGCACGGGCCTCCTGGAGCATCGCGCGGGACTCGGCGGTGGTGGCCGGCTCGCGGCGCGCTTCCTGAGGTAGATTGCCGCGGACGACCACGTGCTCGAACTGTTCGATCTTCTGCGCGACGCCGTCTTCCAGAATCTCGAGCTCGCCCTGGCGCAAGTCCGGCACCGGCACGCCGTCCTTGGTCGGAAACAGGTCGACGCGAACGTAGTTGGCTTCGGTCCTGAAAGTGGGCGGCTGGGGAAGATCCTGAGCCCCACGCAGGCTCGAGGCGCACAGCCACAGGACCAGGGCCAGTGCGCCCGCGATCGTCGAGACGAGCGCGCGGATCGAATGCTTCATACGCGTCCTCGCAGACGTGAAGGAGTCTACTACGTGCGGGGACTCCAAAACGCCCGCCGGCCGGTCAGTGCCGATCCGATTTTCTCGCCGGCCCCCGGTCATCAGGTCGTGGGTCGGCCGCCGGTGAGTGAAGTCTGCATTCGGATACACTCCTTCTCTCATTCTTTTCGGAGCCGGCGACGCTGCTGGCACAGGGCCACGCCGATCGGCACCGGGAATCTTCCGGCGTCAAGATCGCCGGCCATCTGTACTGCGCCGGCAACGACGATGAAGAACACCGCCACCCGCTACGGATTGGTCACGAAGTTCCTGCATTGGGCGGTTTTTCTGCTCATTCTCAACCAGTTTGTCGTCGCCGCGGCGATGCTCAGCACGGAGCCCGAAGGCACCTGGGGAGGGTTCACACCCGGTGGACTGTACAACTGGCACAAGTCCATCGGCCTCGTCGCGTTGGCGGCTGCGATGGTGCGCTACATCTGGCGTCAGCGCACGCCGCTCCCGGACTGGGCCCCCAACCTGAGCGACTGGGAGAAGCGTGCGGTCCACTGGATCGAGCGCACGCTGTACTGCTGCATGTTCTTGATGCCGCTGAGCGGCTACGTCTTCGTGATGGCCGGCGGCTACGGCGTGCTGTTTTTTGGCCTTTGGAATTTGCCCAATTGGATCGGCAAGGACGCCGGCATCGCGAGAGTCGCCGAGTTGACCCACATCACGACGGCCTGCTTGCTCACGGCCGCCCTTGTCGCCCACTGGGGTGTAGGGCTTCGTCATCACCGAGTCCATCGGGATCGCTACCTGCACCGCATGCTCCCCTTCACCCACCAGAAATAGCCACGGGCCCACGCGAGCGACGAGCCTTTCGCCGAGCGTTTTTCGGATGGCATCAGTTGTCAATGTCGCGCGAAAACGCAGTAAACTTTGCTGCCGGTCGCGACTCCGCGGTTCGGCTGGAGGTCGAAAGCCAGATGAGACTCCGTTCAATTGCTCTCTGCATCTCGTTGCCGCTTGCGCTGGGCGCCCTGCTCGGCCGCGTCACACCGTCGGCGGCACCGCAGGCGGCAAAGACCGCCGCGCTCGACGCGCAGGCGTTGTCGAAGCAGCTCGCGGCCTCGGTTGCGAAGGGCGACACGCCTGGCGTCGTCGCGCTGGTCGTCGATCGCGACCGCGTGCTGTACGAGGGCGCAGCCGGCAAGCTGGACATCGGCCACAACGTGGCGATGCCCGTCGATGCCATCTTCAACATTGCGTCGATGACCAAGCCGGTGACGTCGGTCGCGATCATGATGCTGCTCGAGCAGGGCAAGCTGCAGCTCGACGATCCGGTCGCGAAATACCTGAGCGGATTTGACAACCTCAAGGTGATCACGAAGTTCAACGAGGCCGACGGCACGTATGAAACCCGTCCGGCCAGGCGCGCGATGACGATCCGCCATCTGCTGACGCATACCTCGGGCATCGGCTACGCCTTCTGCAATCCGATCGTCGCCCGGCTGCAGAAGGGCAACCAGAAAAGCGAGTGGGAGATCCCTCTCCTGAGCGACCC
This sequence comes from Acidobacteriota bacterium, assembly GCA_040007095.1. Classification (GTDB taxonomy): domain Bacteria; phylum Acidobacteriota; class Vicinamibacteria; order Vicinamibacterales; family CAVVIG01; genus JBDTVS01. The sequence goes on along the minus strand of JBDTVS010000111.1, from coordinate 52,265 downwards.
TGGCGATAAATGGAATTACAGCGCGAGCACCCGCGTGCTGGGCCTCATCGTCGAGAAGATTACCGGCTTCACGCTCGAAGCCTGGTACCAGGAGCACATCTTCAAGCCGCTCGGCATGGTGGACACGTCGTACGCCGTCGCATCGGGGAAGCAGGCGCGCCTGACCATGACGCACAGCCGCACCGCCGGCGCCATCAAGGAGCAGCCGCGCGGCACGATCCCGTCCACGCCGACCGCACCGTTCCGGGGCGATGGCGGTCTGTATTCGACGGTTCGCGACTACGGCATGTTCATGCGCATGCTCTTGAACGACGGTCACCTCGGCACCGCCAAAATTCTCAGCGAGCACTCCGTCCACATGATGGGAGAGAACAACATCGGATCGATCTTCGTCGAGACGCAGCCGGACGCTGATCCGCTGAGGACGAGACCGTTTCCGCTGGGCGCAGGCAAGGACAAGTTCGGGCTCGGCTTCCAGATCGCGTCGAAGAACGACGCGTTCGCGAATTTCCGCAGCCCCGGCAGCATGAGCTGGGCGGGCATCTTCAACACCGAGTTCTGGGTCGATCCAGTGAGGCACATCGGCGGCGTGCAGATGATGCAGATCCTCCCCTTTTACGACGATGGCGCCATTCGGACGCTGAGGGATTTCGAAGCGCTCGTGTATCAGGGCTTGAAGTAGTCGAGGGCGAGGCAGGCGGACGCACTACGCGCCTGTTCTGCTGGTTTGCAGACCGCAAGTGCAACCACGAAAACGCGAAGGCTCGAAGACGAAATGACGCAAACACTCCACGAGAAGAGAACGGAGGCGTTGTGAAGCCGTATGTCGGTGCCGTAGTCTCGGGGATTGCCTGTTTCGTCCTGGGCGCCACGGTCCAGCGATATTACGACGCACGTAAGGCGACGCTGGGAACGCCGGTCCAAACGGCGAAGGCTCCGTCGCAAGCCGAGAATCCAACCGTTGAGGACAAGTCGGGGGTCAACCGGGCGAACATCCGGTTCGATCACGAGCCGCTCTGGGCGTACGGCTTCGAGACGCCTCCGGCACCCGGCGACAAGGCGCTTCCCCAGAATCCGCCGAACCGGAACCTGCGCCCCAATCAGGACCCCGTCGAGCAGACGAGGCCCCGGCACCTCAGCGGCAGCAACGCGACCTATTCACTCGTGGATGTTCGCGACGGTCAGAACGTCATCGACTGGTTCCCCGGCGACCACCCGCCGATGCCCGACGTGGTCGCGCACGGTCCGGCGCGGCTGGGCAAGGCCACCCGCGGCTGCGCATCCTGTCACCTGCCGAATGGGAAGGGACGTCCGGAAAATGCAGCCCCGGCCGCCCTTCCCTCGACCTACTTCGTCCGCCAAATCCAGGACTTTCGTAACGGCCTGCGGCACACCGCCGATCCCCGCAAGCCGAACACCAACACGATGATCGACCTGGCGAAGGCCATGACCGACGACGAAATAAAAGCGGCGGCTGAGTACTTCGGGTCGATGAAATGGACACCATGGGTCCGGGTTGTCGAAACCGACCTGGTGCCGAAGACTCGGATCGCCGGCAACTTGTTCCTCGCCGCCGACCACACTCGGACCGAGCCGATCGCCGGACGCATCATCGAGGTGCCGGAGAACGAAGAGCAGGCCGAAACCTATCGCAATCCGCACTCAGGCTTCGTTGCATATGTGCCGGTCGGCAGCATCAAGAAGGGCAAGGATCTCGTGACGACGGGCGGCACGAAGATCATCGGCGACCAGATCGTCCCGGGCCGGACAACGCCGTGCGGTTTGTGCCACGGACCGGATCTGATGGGCGTGGCCGACGTGCCGCCAATCGCCGGGCGATCGCCGAGCTACATCGTGCGCCAGCTCTGGGACATGCAACAGGGTACGCGCAACGGCGCATCGGCCATGTTGATGAAGTTGATCGTCGCAAACCTGACCGAAGAGGACATGGTGGCGATTGCCGCCTATGTATCGTCTCGCCTGCCTCCCACCACCAACGAACACGCGAAGGAGATGGTCACGCAACTGAACACGCACTAGCGGGCTGCTGAAGCACGCCGCCCGAACGGAAAACTCAAAAGTCAGAGCTGAGAAGGCCTGCGCGATTCGTCAACAATTCGTCCTTCACAGTTCTGAGTTCTCACGTGGAGAGATCTTACGCCCATGGCTGAAACCGTCGAGTTCGCAAGCAATGGCAATATGGCGTCGGGCTATCTGGCGAAGCCCCCGGCTGGTTCGGGGCCCGGCGTTCTGGTCATTCAGGAATGGTGGGGACTTGATTCAGGCATCAAGGAGATGTCGGATCGGCTCGCCGCCGCCGGATTCGTCGCGCTCGCGCCCGATCTCTATCATGGGGAACTGGCCGGCCACGACGAGATGGACAAGGCAGCTCACCTCATGCAGAGCATGCCGCCCGATCGCGCCGGACGCGACATGAGCGGCGCCGTCGACTACCTTGCGAGCCACGCGGCCGTCGCCGGTCCCGGCATCGGCGTCGTGGGCTTTTGCATGGGTGGGATGCTCTCGTTCCTCATCGCCGCCAATCGTCCCGACAAGGTGAAAGCCGTGGTGCCGTTCTATGGATTTCCACAAGGCAACATGGAGCCGGACTGGTCGAAGCTGGCGGCTCCGGTCAGCGGGCACATGGCGGAACACGATGATTTCTTCTCGCCCGCCGCTGCACACGCGCTCGAAACCAAGCTACGGGCGATGGGCAAAGATGTGACCCTGACGGTTCACCCGGGCACGGGCCACGCCTTCATGGGCCCGCACAACGCCCTGGGGACACGGAACGAGACACTCGCGGCGCAAATCTGGCCCCAGGCCGTCTCCTTCCTGCACGAACACCTGGGCTAACGCCCTCGCCCTGCGCCTCTCGCAGGCTGCGGTGTGGACGTCGCCCCCGCGCCGCCGCCCGCGTTGCGTCGTCCGTCGGTGAGCAGGTCGGCTTTCGAGTCCGTCTCGCTCTTGTGGGGAGTCACTTTGTCCGGATCGACGCGGATCATCAAATAGCTGATGTGATCGTCGATCTTGGTGAACTGGTGCCCGGTGCCGGCGGGAATGACCACGACGTCGCCCGGCTTGAGTTCGTGGGCGACGCCGTTTCGAATGCCCTTGGCGTTGTTGCCGGGACCGTTCAGCAGCCTGACAGTCGTCTCGGCGGCCGGCCGGCGCTGCTTGTCGACCAGATCCGGCCCCAGCACCAACGTCGCCGAGCCGTCGATGACGTGGTACACCTCACTGACGAGGTCGTGCTCGGCAACGGTCGCCGACGGGTCTGCGATCTTGCCGCGATAGACAACGCCGATGCCCACGTTAGCCTTGCCGATATCGACCTGCCGCACCCCCTGATCGATCAGCTTGTTGTCGATCGCGCGCTTCACATACGCCTGAACTTCGGCGTTCGGGATGTAGGTGCCTGGGCACATGTTGCAGGTCGGTTGGTATTCTTTCTCTTGAGCAACGACCACCACGACCAGCGTGGCAACCGCCACGACCACCGCCGTCCATACGTTTCGCATGTCGTTCTCCTTGCCGAGCGCATACCGATCCCCGCGCCGGGAGCCGCCGTGCCGCCGGCGGCCGCTGGTGTGTACCGCTGGACTTCCGCGGCAGGGTCGTGCAGGAACGCACGCGAACTGCCGGACTCGCGGATGTCTCAGGCTCTGACGTGCACGTCACCGAAACTGCGCCAGCACCGCTTTATCGATGAGACAGGATACCGATTTCACGCGCCCGACCAGGTCGAGCGTCACGTCTGCGCTGGCGGCAAACGCGGGATAGTCGAAGGTGAACCGTCCGCCGCTCTCGTCGACGGATCGGTCCACCGGCATCACCACCCGTCCGCCGCGGCTGAGGACGAGATTGGTAATCGGATTCTTCGAGCCCCGAACCGGCGTCACGCCGATGGTGATCCGGGTCTGCTGTGCCACCTGGTAGCTGGGTGTGGGGGCCGGCTTCTTCTGTCGCACGACGCGCCAGACTTCATACGCCACCATCTTGTAGGGCGTGTACATGGCCAGGGTAAAGTCGGCGTTCTGGCACAGACCCGTGTCGTAGAAGACGCACGGCGGATCTTCTCCGCCCTGCTTCCCGCACTCGATGGCGTTGTAATAACTTTCCTGACTGATGGGCAGAATGCCTTTGCTCCAGGCGGGAGTGGGCGCGCTTCGCGCTTGCGCTTTGATTTGCGCCAGCACGGAGGTCGCCTGACCCGCCGCAAGCGCGACGGCCGCGACAAGACCGACAATCCAGCGCACCCGAACGCCATGACGATGTCGAGAATAGTTGTTCATGGTCGGTAGGGGCGCAGTATACACCTGCAGTACAGGTCGACACACCGCGATTGGGCTTTCCGGATGTCGTCGTTTCGTGGACAATGGCGACCGCCACTCATGCAGGCCTTCGAATATCGATGTTAGACCTCGATCGGTTCAAGCGCGCGCAAGACCGAAGCTTCGAAGGTTTCGAGACCGCGTTGGACGAGCTGCAAGCCGGACACAAACGCAGTCACTGGATTTGGTACATCTTTCCCCAGCTCGCCGGGCTCGGAAGCTCCTCGATGTCCGCCCGGTTTGGACTGGACGGGGAAGACGAAGCGGCCGCGTACCTTTGCGATCCGCTGTTGCGCGAGCGACTGCTGGCCGTGACGAGCGCCGTCGCCGCGCAGCTGCAGCGTCGACCGCCGGCCGCGCTCAGAGATCTGATGAGTTCCGAGACCGACGTCCTGAAGCTCGTGTCGTCGATGACACTCTTTCGCGAAGTGGCGCGCCGTGGCGATCAGGTCGAGGCGCTCCCAGATGCGGCGCAACTGGCAGCCAAGGCGGACCTCATTCTGCGTATTGCCGGGGAACAAGGCTACGCGGAATGTGCTGCCACTCGCCGTCAACTCGCCGTGTGATCGGTCCTGCCGGATCGTCGATTCGACCCTCGTCACCCCCTCGCGCCGTACTGGCGCAGAGTAGTGGTGATGCCGCGAGGACCGCCGCGGCGACTCGGTATAATCACTCGTCCCGGTCCTGACGGATTCGACGTGTCCACAGCGCGCGAGTTGTTTCGCTCGGCGCTTTTGAAGCGGCCATAGACAGTAATCATGCCTACTCTCTGGATCGATGGCGGCTGGAGCGACTCGCAAGGCGGACGCCAGCGCCGCATCGAGAATCCGGCGACGCTCGAGCTCGTGGACGAAGTCGTCGACGCCACCGCCAGCGACGTGCGGCGTGCGTGCGGTGCGGCGGCAGCTGCGCAGCAACACTGGAGGAGGCTGCCCGCGCTCGAACGCGGCAAGATGCTGCATGAAGCCGCCGGACTGATGCGCGGCGATCGGGCGCGAATTTCGGAGCTGCTCACCCGCGAAGGCGGCAAGCCGCGCATCGAGAACCTCGACGAAGTGGAGTGGTGCGCCGCGTGCTTTCAGTACTACGCGGAGATCGCCCGCAGCTCGTATGGCACCTCCATCCCGCCGACGGCCGAGCACCAGATCAATTTCACGATCAAGGAGCCGCTCGGGGTCGTCGCGGCCATCGTCCCGTTCAACTACCCGCTGCTGCTGCTGGTCTGGAAAATTGCGCCGGCACTCGCCGCGGGGAACAGCGTGGTCATCAAGCCCTCGGAGTTGACGCCGCTGGCGACATTGCGGCTGGTCGAGACGGCCCTGGCCCATTTGCCGCCGGGCGTCGTGAACGTCGTCACCGGCACGGGCGATGAAGTCGGAGCCGCCCTCATCGACGATCCGGATGTCGCGTGCATCGCGTTCACGGGATCGACAGCCGTCGGGACGCGCATCGCGGTCCGCGCGGCCGAGCAGCTGAAGCGCGTCAACCTGGAGCTGGGCGGCATCGATCCGCTGATCGTCTTCGAAGACGCCGACCTCGACGTCGCGGTGCCCGGCGCGGCGTGGGCCCGGTTTCTCAACAACGGGCAGGTGTGCACCTCGGCCAAGCGCATCTATGTCGTCGAGGCCATCGCGGAGGAATTCGTCGAGCGATTCGTCGAGCACACGCGATCGCTGCGAGTCGGAAACCCGATGGATCCAGACACCGATCTCGGGCCGATGATCTCCGACCGGGCGCGCTCGCGCGTGGAGGAACAGGTGCAACGCGCGGTCGGGCAGGGCGCACGGGTGCTCGAGGGCGGCCGGCGGCTCGACGTCGGCCCCGGCTATTTCTACGCGCCGACCGTGCTGAGCGGCGTACATCCCAACGATCAGGTCGTACGGGAAGAGGTGTTTGGCCCGATCGCCTCGATTCTGCGGGTGAAAGATGCGGACGAGGCGATCGCCCTGGCCGCACAATCCGAATACGGGCTGGGCGCGAACATCTACACCCGCAATCTGACCTACGCGTTGCGCGCGATGCAGGAAATCAAGGCGGGAACCTTCTGGATCAACGACCCGCTGACCGACAACGACGCCGCGCCGTTTGGCGGGATGCGCAAGAGCGGCATGGGACGTGAGTTGGGGGAGGAAGGCCTGGATGCCTTCCGGGAGACCAAGCACGTACATCTCGACTTCGTGCCGGAACGGAAGGGCTATTGGTTCCCCTACCGCCTGAGGCGTGCCGAGATTCCGGAGTAGGCAGAGACGCTCGACCTGCGCAGGGCCGGTGCGCCGGGGCCGAAGCCGGAACGGATTCCGCCCGGATTCGGCCACCCGACACGCCAGGGCCGGTCGAGACTCGCGCCGGCGCCGCGGTCTATCAGACCGCGCCCATCTCCTTCAGCACATCGTTGGCGGCCTTGAACGAGTCCAATCCGGCGGGAATGCCACAGTAGATGGTCGCGTGGATCAGCACTTCCTTGATCTCGTCGACCGTCACCCCGTTGTTGATCGCCCCCCGCACGTGCAGCTTGACTTCGGGTCCGCGGTTGAGCGCGGTCAGCATCGCCAGATTCAGCAGGCTGCGCGTCTTGCGGTCGAGTCCCGGGCGCGTCCACGCATAACCCCAGCACCACTCGGTCGTAATGCGCTGAAAGGCCATCATGAAATCGTTGGCCGCGCTCAACGACTTGTCCACGTACTCGGGGCCGAGCACTTCGCGCCTCAGCGCGAGGCCGCGGTCGAACAGCTCGGCCATGGTTTCGTTTCGGTTGTCGCTCATGGATTCTCCTTGGGGCTAGGGCTTGGGGGACGAGATTCGTTCTCGCCAGACACTGACAGGACAATTCCCGGCTCGTGTAAGAATGTGACGTCGCGAGAACATATTACTGCGAGGAGGGCAAGTGATAGCTTGTGGGGGCACGGAGCGGAGGTCGAGTTCATGATCGGGTTGAAGATGACGCTCGCGGTCGGGGCGATGGTCCTCGTGGCCGCGGGAATGCCCGGCGCGCAGGATCGCGCGCCGGGAATCGGCGATCCTGCGGCGATTCGCACTGGACAGGGGCTGTTCCGCGAGCGATGCGCCGAGTGTCACGGCGCGGATGCCAAGGGCGTCGCCGGGCATGATTTGACGCGGCTGTGGACCTCCGGCGCCACCGACGATCGCGTCTTCCAGACCATTCGCGCGGGCGTGCCGAATACGATCATGCCGTCGAGCACCGCGCCCGACGTCGAGCTGGCGGCCCTTGTGAGCTACTTGCGCAGCCTGAACGACGCCGCACCCACCGAGGCCGCGAAAGGCAACACCGAGAATGGGGAGCGGATTTTCTGGTCGACGTGCGGCAGTTGCCATGCGGTCGGCGTGCGAGGCGGCCACCTCGGTCCCGAGTTGTCGCGGATTGGACAGAGCCAGTCGCGCGAGGCACTCGCGCAGTCGATTCGAGCCCCGAAGGCGTCGATCGCGGGCGCCTATCAACCGGTCACGCTGGTCACTCGCGACGGACAAAGAATCCGCGGCGCCAAGAAGAGCGAAGACGCGTTTTCGATCCAGATCATGGACACCCGCGAACAGCTTCAGGGCTACTTGAAATCCACCTTGCGCGAAGTGGTCCGCGACAGCGCCTCGCTGATGCCGGCGTTCGGGCCCGACCGCTTGAGCGACCGCGACCTCGACGATCTCCTGCTGTACTTGAACACGCTGCGTGCGGCTGGTCCCGCCAACGGTCGGGGCGCGGGGCGCGGCCGCGCCGGCGGCCGCTGAGGAATTTATGCGCATATCGGGCCTTCGCATTGTCTGGATTGCTGCGGCGCTCCTCGCCGCCGTGGGTGCACCGCTCCTCGTCGCTCAGGAGAGTGTGTCGTCGGGAGTCACCTTTCAGGATCTGCTGCAGGGCTACAAGAATCCTGCGCGGTGGCTGAATTTCTCCGGCGACTACAGCGGACAGCGACACAGTCCGCTCAAGCAGATCACCCCGGCAAACGCGCATACCCTGACCGCGCAGTGGGCGTTCCAGACCGGGGTCATCCCGCGGAGAGGATTTGAGGGCACGCCGCTCGTGGCAGACGGCGTCATGTACCTCACAGGACCGTTCAACAACGCGTGGGCACTCGACGCGCGCACTGGCCGTCCGTTCTGGCGCTATCAGCGCCAACTACCGACCGATCTGACCTACGGCAACATCTCCCCGGTGAATCGTGGCTTCGGCCTGCTCGGGGATCGGCTGTTCATGCTCACACTCGACGCACATCTGGTGGCGCTCAATGCCAAGACCGGTACGGTGATGTGGGATTCGGCCATGGCCGACTACAAGATCGGCTACGCCGCCACCGGGGCGCCGCTGGTCGTCAAGGACAAGGTGATCGTCGGGATCTCGGGCGGCGACTTCCCCACGCGCGGGTTCATCGACGCGTACAACCCGACGACCGGCGCCCGCCTCTGGCGGTTCTACACGGTCCCGGGCCCGGGCGAACCGGGCAGCGAGACGTGGCCGGCGGCCGACGTCATGGCCCGCGGCGGCGGCGCCACGTGGGTCACGGGCAGCTACGACCCCGAGTCGAACATGGTCTACTGGGGCACGGGCAACCCGAACCCCCTCTACTACGGGGACGACCGCAAGGGGACGAACCTGTATACCGCGTCGATCGTCGCGCTCGACGCCGACACCGGCACCTTGAAGTGGACGTTCCAGTTCTCACCGCACGACACGCACGACTGGGATTCCACCCACGTGCCGGTGATCGCCGACCTCACCATCGCGGGGCAGCTGCGCAAAGTCGTGATGGTGGCGAATCGCAACGGATTCTTCTACGTGTTCGACCGCGTCACCGGGAAACTGCTCGTCGGCAAGCCGTTCAGCGATACGACCTGGGCGCGCGAACTGGATCCGGATGGCCATCCGATCGTCCTCAACGACGGTGGCAAAGGCTGTCTGCCCGATCAATGGGGCAGTACCAACTACATGCCGCCGTCGTTCGATCCGGCGCTCAAGCTCTTCTTCGTCACCGTGCGCGAAACCTGCGCGGAGTACCTGCCGGTGAAAGAAGAGATCGTCCCGGGGCGCATCTCGAACAGCGGCACGGTTCGGCGTGATGCCGAGCACAGCTACGGCGTGCTGCGCGCGATCGATCCGACCACGGTCGAACGCAAGTGGGAGTTCAAGTACCCGACACCGACAATGGCCGGCGTCATGTCGACGGCGTCCGGCGTGGTGTTCGCGGGCGACAACGAGGGCAACTTCATTGCCTTCGACGCACGAACGGGCAAGAGCGTCTGGTCCTACTCGACCGGCTCGCCGATCTGGGGAGCGGCGCCGATGACCTTCATGCTCGACGGCCGCCAGCACGTCGTCATCGGATCGGGAACGACGGTGACCGCCTTCGCGCTGCCGAACACCGACCGCGCGGGCAGCCGATAGTCCAGCGCCCGCATTTTTCGCCTGCGTGCGGACCGAAGTTGTTCGTCTTTGAAGCCGTCGCGAATTTGGAACCACAAAGAGCATCAGGGCCACGGAGCTGCTTTCCGAGCGGGAACGACAGTCTTTGTGTGCTTTGTGGTTCAATCACGCGCGGCTCGTTTCGGCAAGCAAGACACGCGTGTTGAAAACGTTGTAGTGGTTCCCTCACTGACTTTTCAGCACGTCCTCGACCTTCGTCAGTAACTTATCTCCCTCGCTGGCGTTGCCGCGAAGATACTGCGCACGCATCAGCTCGTACTGCGCCGCGCGCACGTGGTTCTGCTGGAAGCTATCCTCGAACTCTCCATTTGGCGGCTCGTGAGCGCGTAGAAACTCCGACCAGCGAGCGGCGGCGGCGTCCAGCGTCGCCGCGCCCGCCGCCCAGTCGAAATCTCCCTTCAGGGTGCCGCGGGCCTGAGCGACCGCGGCTGGCGGTATCGAATAGAACCGGTGATAGGTTGGCGGATAAGGATCGGGGCCGGTTTGCCCACGGCGGCAGCCGCTTGATCCGACCGCGGCCGACAGTATCCACGCCGCCAGCAAAGTCCGCGTGAAGCTGTGTGAGCGTCTCATCCGCGTCCGCCTTTCGAGTCCTGTTACGTCAGCGCTTCGATGATAGCGTCCCTGATGGCGTTGGCAATGTCCTGTCGGGCGGCGGCCGCGTTGGGTCCGGTGTTCAAGAGCTGGTCGACCGCGGGAACGTCGATGAACTCGATCTCCAGCAGGCACGCCTTGCATGGATGGCTCGCGGCGGTGTTGCCGAGCGCGACGTCGTCGAGAACGCCGAGCACCTGGTCCTTGACTCCGCGATTGGCGGTGTGCGCGTCCCTGGCGCTGATCGCGGCGAAGACCCGACGCTGAATTTTCAGTGCGAACGACAGATCCTCGGCGTGGTTGACGTTGCCCCTCGACACCGGGCGCACCAGTGTTTCGACGCCCCGAGCCACGGCATTGAAGCCGTTGAAGTGAATGCTGAGGAACAGGTTCGCCCGGTTCGTCTTCGCGACGTTGGCCCGCGCCGGCAGACTGAGATTGGTGTCGGTCGTGCGGGTCATGAAGACTTTAATGTGATGCCCGACCGCGCCGACCAACCCGTCTCGCACCAGCAGCCCCATCTGGAGCGTCATCGCCTTTTCCAACACGCCGCTTGGACTCACGGCGTGATTGGCGTCCGATCCGCCGATGTCCTGTGTTCCGCCGTGCCCCGGATCGATGACCACGATGCCAGTCGCCATCTCAGAACCTCCCTCTCGAGTCTGCGAAGAATACCGCGGGCCGCTGCTTCATTCGTCACATGCGAGAACCGCTCTGTGACCTGTCTACCCTTGGTGGCTCCCTACTCGCCTGTCAGCCGCGCGTACACATCGCCGGAACGGCGCCGTGCTTCGGGTGCGTTTAGCTGGTGAATCAACTCCTCCGCGCTCAGCCACGCCGGCGACTCCAGATGGTACGATTCGCCGGGCGACCAGTTGAAGCCGTAGCGTCCGAGCTCCGACAACCGCGCCAGGCACGCCTGCACCTGATCCATCGCGCGCGGCAGGTACTCGAACGATAGCGCCGGCACTGGACGGCTGAGGCCGCCGAAGACCGCCGGCTCGCCTCCTTCGACGTCGACCTTGACGAACGACGGCATACCAAATCGCGCGATCAAGAGATCGAGTGTCGTCGTCTCGACTTCGACGCGCCGGTTCCATCGGACCGCGGCAAAATCCGGATCTTCCGCCCTGGCCTCGCGCCAGCCCTGCACCAGGGTGGTCACGGTGGGCGTGCGCTCGCTGACGGAAAGCACGGCGCGCCCGGCGGCGTCACCGACCGCCATTTCCACGACCTCGACGTGCCTCGAGCGTCCGAAGAGCGTTCGAAGCAACCGCGCAAAATCCGGCTGGGGTTCGAGCGCCACGACGTGGCACTCGAGTGCCGCGAATCCTCGCACGCGGTTGCCGGCATGCGCCCCGATGTCGAAGACGAGATCACCCGGCGCCACAAACTGCGCGTACAGACGCTGCATGCGGCGCCGCCGCAGCGGGATCCCGTGATAGACGGCCATCGAACGTGCCAGGCCGACGGCACGATCCCACTGACTCATCGGGCCATGCGCTCGACGCTGGTCGACCCGGCCAGACGACGGGACGATGAGCGCCCGGGGGTGCGGATCCGGACTGCGAGGTCCGACCTGTCACCCAAGGCGTGTTGTCTCAGGGAATCTGCGCGCGATCGATATAATCGAACGCAACGATGGTGCAGGACCAAAGCGCGGCGCCGATGCCGAGCCAAGCACGCGGAGCGGACGCCGGTCTCGCCTGGAGCATCGCGCTGGCTGCGGCAGCCGCCGCCGAACGCCTGGCCGCGGCAGGCGATGCCGTTCGGTGTGACGTGGGCCCGGACGGTCAGGTGCGCGTGATGCCTCCCAACGACCCGAACGCCGTCATCGGCTGGGATCCGGCCGCGGGCTGGAAGCCGCTGGTACCCAAAGAGGATCCCCGTCACGGGCTGCTCGACCTGTACCTGCCGATCTGCAGCGCCACCCGGGCGAAGCCGATTACCGTGGGTCATCTGGGATTGAGCCTCGACGGCTTCATTGCCACGCATGCGGGCGATTCGCAGTTCGTCACCGGCCACGAGAACATTCTGCACCTTCACCGTATGCGAGCGCTGAGCGACGCCGTCATCGTCGGCGCCGGAACGGTGGCGGCCGACGATCCGCAGCTCACCACGCGTCACGTTCCCGGTCCCAATCCGCTGCGGTTGGTGTTCGATCCATCTCGTCGCCTCACGGCTGAGTATCGCATCTTCCTCGACGACTCGGCACCCACCTGGTATTGTTGCGCGCGCGAACTGGTCCGGCCGGCGGAGACCCATGTCGGCAACGCCCTCATCGTCGGTGTGGAAGGGACAGAGGCAGGGCCCGCAGTCGCGGACGTCTTGCGGCTGCTGCGCGAACGCGGCTGCGCCCGCGTCTTCGTGGAAGGCGGCGGCGTAACGGTCTCCGCATTTCTCGAGGCGAATCTCCTGGACCGGCTCCAGATGGCGATCGCACCGCTCATCATCGGGGACGGCCGCCCTGCGATCCGGGTACCCGCCCAACCCAACCTTCGCGACTGCCTCCGTCCACGCTACCGGGTATTCCGCATGGGGGGCGACGTGCTCTTCGATTGCGAGCTGACGCCCGCCGAGACCGAGGACGACGAGCGGCCCGAAACGCCGCTGGTCGCCCGGATCATCTAGACAGCTTCTAAAGCCAGAGTCTCGCCAGATGAAGCAAGTTGTGCTCGGTTCGGCTTTGGAAGCGGTCTTAGCTGCGGCCGCTGAGCGGTCGCCTCGTGAAGATTCGCCGCACCCTGGTCCGTTCTTGCTGGTCGGTTTGAGGCGAAGCTTCACTGATGGTCTGTCCATGGACTGGTAGATTCCCCAGAAGGAACCGTAGATGCTGAGAATGCTTCGTCGGCTTGGCGTGACTGCAGCGCTTTTTATCGGGGTGGCGTTTACGTCGGTGGCTGGCGCGCAGGGGGGCGCCGACCCACCAACGCGAATCGTCGGCTCATGGCGGATCGTGTCCATCGAGCTCGAGTTTCAAGACGGCAGTGAGCGCCGCTTTCCCCTGGGCGCCCATCCAAACGGCTATCTGATTTTTGGTCCCGATGGCCGCATGATGGCCTACCTGGAGGCGGACAAACGCACCAGTCCGAGTACCGATGAAGAACGGGCTGCGGCGTACCGAACGATGAACGCCTACACCGGAAGGTATCGGGTCCAAGGCGACAAGTGGATTACCAGGGTCGACGGGTCGTGGAATGTCGAATGGGTTGGGACTGATCAGGAACGTTCCTTTGCGGTCGATGGCGATCGATTGAGCGTGGTCGCTCAATGGAATCGAAATGCACTCTACGGTGGAAGAATGACCCGCGGCGTCCTTAAATTCGAGCGCGAGAAATGAACCTGATGATCTCTTCAGGGCAGCCACGCCGCCATATCGGAGTGGCCAACGGTCAGACCGGATCGATTCGCGTCCACGTGCGCGAGCCGCCGCGCGCGCCAGCTGTCGATCGACGCCAGCCGCTCGGGCGCCATCTCCGACGCGGCCTCCGCCCACCCGTCGATCAATTGCCGTTGCAGCTCCGCAATTGCGCGACCGGCGACGTCCTCTCGAGTTTCAGGCGCGAGAACCCATGGGCTCGGTTCACTCTCGACTCGATACCCGAGACCGGCGAAACATCGCTCGGCCGCACCGGAAGCCGTGGGTCCCAGGGCCGGTCCGAATCCCTTGTCCGTTTGCTGGTGCCGATTCACCAAATCCCGAATCACCTCGTCCTCGGGCTCCTCCGGCGTACAGCGAATCTCACCGTCATAGGTCAGAGAGAACAGCACCGCGGCCCCCACCTGCCGGCACTTGCCGGCCAGCCCGCGCAGCCAGCGCGCAGACACGAGATCCAGGAGCGCCGAAGCCGTCACAAGGTCACGACCCGAGAAGATGCCGAGGTCCGGCGAATCGACCTCCGCCACCAGGTCAACGACCCGGGCGATGCCAAATGAGCTCCTGCGCCTCGCCTCCGCGATCAACCGCGGGTCGGCGTCCACCAGCAGCCAATCCTGCCGGCCAGGCAGACGCTCGGCAAGATAGCGGACGTTGGCGCCGGTCCCTGTGCCCAGGTCGAGCGCGTGGACGACGCCGGATGGCAGCGCCCCACTCACGAGGCTTGTGAGTCGACGTGAGCGCGCATTGGTGTCCGCCGGCTCGCGCAGCGCCAGCCAGTCAGGACTGAACACGCTCATCACAATCGCGCTCCAACACGTCAGCCATCCTCCCGGCCTGATGCTCCCACGTGGGCAGGCGATTGCGCACCCGCCGGGCACCCTCGCGAAGCCGCTCCCGCAAACCGTCGTCGTCCAGGACCCGCCACAGCGCCGCGGTCAGCGCCTCGACATCGCCCGGCGGTACGAGCATCCCGGCATCGCGGCCGACAAGGTCGGCAATGGCGCCGGTGGGTGTGCTGACGACCGGCAATCCGTGGGCCAGCGCTTCAGCCACCGCCATGCCATACCCTTCATGCCGCGTCGGCAGGACGAAAACGTCGGCGGCATCGTATCCCTCGGCGAGCGTCGCCCCATCCACCTCGCCGACCAATCGCACGTGATCCTCCAAGCCCTCCGCTTCGATCAGCGCACACAGGCGCTCGGCGGTCGCCGGGCTTCGCAACGGGCTACCGACGCATGTCAGGATCCAATCGGTCCGCGGAACGTCCGCGAGAGCGCGTAACAGAATGTCGTGGCCCTTTCGGGGTACGAGGCTCGCCACGCAGAGCAGGTGTCGAGTGGGACCGGGTGAACCGCGGGCCAGGGGCGCCCGATCGGTGCCCGGCTCGACCACGGCAATCCGGTTCGCCGCAACGCCATAGCGGTCAAGTGCGGCCGCCGTGGCACGACTGGTGACGATGACCAGGCGAACCGCCGCCAGAGCACGGCGCTCGCTTTCCTCGAGCCGCCTGACGATGTGGGGTTCGATGCCGGTTTCGGCGGCCAGCGGATGATGCACGAGCGCAATGATCCGGAGGCGCTGGCCTGCACGCCAGACCTCGTCGGGCATCGCTCCGAGCGCGAGTCCGTCCACAAGCACCGTGCTGGCATCCGGAATCGCCGCGAGGGCGCGCGCGGCGTCGCCTCGCGCCGCAGCCGTGGGTTGGGGAAAACTATCGTCCAGCTCGCGCACGACCATCGACCAGCCGCGGGCTCTCAGGCCGTCAACCATCTGCCGGTCGTACGCGTAGCCGCCGGTCAGCGTGTCGACCCGCCCCGGCACGAGCAGGACGAGCGATCTCATTCCCTCAGCAGTCCATCGAACGAGGCCCAGGCCACGTGCGACTCGTGCAGCGTTACGCGGAGGCTCTCGAGGCCGCTCGCTCCGGGGCCAAGCTCCCCGCGACCGACAGCCGCGACGATGCCGTCGAAGACGACGCGCGCGAGAAACTCAGTCGTCGTGTTGCGACCGCGAAACGCCGGCTCGTCGTCCAGATTGCGGAAGTTCAGCCCGGCGAGTACAGCTTTCAGAGACTCCCCTGCCCGCCCGATGTCGACGACAATGCCGTCGGCGTCGAGATCGCGACGGCGAAACTCGACGTCCACGACGTACGTGGCGCCGTGCAATCGTTGGGCGGGTCCGAAGACCTCACCGGTGAAGCTATGCGCGATCATTACGTGATCGCGAACCGTCACGCTGTACATTCACCGCTCCTCATCGAGCGTCGACGCGCTCGTGCTGTCCAGATTCATGGGTTCGTGTTGCTGATATCCAACCGGCCCGACGCGTCTACGAGTATCTGATGAGATGACACAGCGTGTCGCCGCCGGCGGCCGCGAGTTGAGCCATGACTTCGGGCAGGTCTTCGAACGCACTCTCGCCCGTCATCAGGACGTCGAGCGCCGGATCCGCAAGCATCGTCAGCGCCAGCTGCATGCGGCGGCGGTAACCCCAACGTGACCGCTGCGAGCGCGCCACGGTCCCCACCTGCGACGAGCGCAGCGTGAGCCGCCGAGCGTGAAACGACTCGCCGAGCGGCATCGACACGACCTGGTCCCCATACCAACTCATCTCCGCAATCGTGGCCTCGAAGCCGGCAATGCGGAGCGCCAGGGCGAGACCGGCCGGAGAGCCGCTCGCGTGGATCACGAGATCCTGATCCTGCCCGACCGTCTCAGGATGGGCGAAGCGCACGCCGAGCGCTCTCGCGACCGTCTCACGGTGCGAGTTGATGTCGACCAGTTCCACCTCGCAGCCCGGCATGTGCCCGGCCAGCCACGCGACGAGGCATCCAACCGTGCCGGCGCCGATCACGGCGATGCGGTCCCCAATCTGGACTCCGGCATCCCACAGCCCGTTGATGGCCGTCTCGAGGTTGGCCGCCAGCACCGCCCGCTCGGGCGGGACGTTGTGGGGCACCACATACACGGAGGACGCGGGCACGACATAACGCGTCTGATGCGGGTACAACGCGAAGACGTGGCGGCCGAGCATCTCACGCGGTCCGCGCTCGATCCTGCCCACGCTCGAGTAGCCGTACTTCACAGGACCGGGAAATTCCCCAGCCTGAAATGGCGCGCGCATTCGCTGGTGTTCGCTCGCCGGCACCCGGCCGTTGAAGACGAGCGATTCGGTGCCTCGGCTCACGGCGCTGAACATCGTGCGAACCACGACGTCGGTTCCGGACATCAGCGGCAGCGGCTCGCTCCAAATCTCACCATGTCCTGGAGCCTTGATCCAGAAGGCTCGCGCGTCGTCTGCCATGCGTACTCATTCTGGAACGTTTGCGCCGCGCGTTACAATCCCACGATTCGTCCGCTTCAGACGTCAAACAATCGGGACTGCGGGCTACCCTCTTCGGGAAGCATTTGGAGTTCCAGGTGCCGAGTAACCCGTAACCAGTAGCTCATAGCCAGTAGCCCGAATATGGTCGGCCGTTCCTGGCGGTTTCCCCCCGCCCCCTTGCGCTCCAGCTTTATCGCGACAACTGCCGTCGCGCTCGCCGTACTGCTGGGTGTGGCGTCGGTAGCGCGCCTCTGCTTGTCACTCGAAAGCCTCTACGTCTGGAAGGCTCTGGCGCTGTTCGTGACGCTGCTGCTGCTTGCGGTGGGTTCTCTCGCCGCGAATCATCCGTTCACACACTTCGGGCCAGCCAATCAGACGACCACGGTTCGAGCCCTGCTCGTCGCGCTGGTGGCGGGCTTCGTCGGCGAGAATGGCTCCCCGGGTGCCGCCGCCGCGGCCGCCGGCCTGACGCTCGCAATCACAGGTCTCGATGGCCTGGATGGGTGGCTGGCGCGCCGGACCCGAATGGCCAGCGACTTTGGCGCGCGATTCGACATGGAAGTCGACGCACTCCTGGTGATGATCTTGTCCATTCTTGCCTGGCAATTTGGGAAGGCGGGATCTTGGGTGCTGCTCTCGGGGCTCTTGCGCTATGGCTTTCTCGTCGCCGGATGGCTGCGACCATGGCTTGCGCGTCCGCTGCCGCCGAGCCGCCGCCGTCAGTTGGTCTGCGTCGTCCAGATCGGCGGACTGAATCTGGCGATCATCCCAGCCATCCACGCACCTGTCAGCGTCCCGGTGGCGGCGGTCGCGCTGGCCGCCCTCGTCTATTCGTTCACGATTGACGTCGTCTGGCTGTGGAGACATGCAGCCTGAATCGGACGGGGTCTGGGCAACAGAGGCCGATGGCTGGCGTTGGACGATCAGACGGAGGTCAGCTCGTGACCGAGCTTGTCCTTCTTCGTCTTCAAGTAGCGGCGGGAGAATTCAGACGCCTCGATCTCGATCGGCACGCGCTCGCTCACGAGCAGACCGCCGCCGGTCACACCGGCCAGTTTGCGCGGGTTGTTGCTCAGGAGCCGCACCGAACGCACCCCGAGACTCCGCAGCATCAGCACGCCGATACGGTAGTCGCGCATATCGGCCGGAAAGCCCAGACGCTCATTCGCCTCGACCGTGTCGTACCCTTGCTCCTGCAGCGCATAGGCGCGGATCTTGTTGACGAGGCCGATGCCCCTGCCCTCCTGGTTGAGGTATAGCAGGACGCCACGGCCTTCCCCCGCGATGCGGGCCATGGCCGCGTCGAGCTGATCGCCACAATCGCATCGAGCCGAATGAAGGATATCGCCCGTCAGGCACGCCGAGTGCATCCGAGCCAACACGTCTTCGCCGTTGCTGATGTCGCCGCGCACCAGGGCGACCTGCGTCTGGCCGCTGAGTGCGCTCTCGTAGACATGAATATCGAACTCGCCGTAGTCGGTCGGCAGCTTCGCGCTCGCCACACAATGGACAGGACTGCGGGCTCCCACCCAATGAATCGCCGCCTGCAGTCGTATTCGAAGCCACCTGAGCATTAGAGAATGACCGTCATGAACCAGCGTAAACAGTTATGGTAGAAGGGGATGGCTGAAGTGTCAAACCGGAGGCAAGGATGGGGTTGGCCGACGCTCGCCGCCGCCGTCGTGATGCTCGACGCGTCGCTGACATTTCGCAACCTCTGGCCGACCCCCGCAGTGAGCTGGAACGGCGAGTTGTCGATGGAACTGGCAGCCTTCATCGGGCTGCTGGCGCTTGCGACTCGCCGCTTCGGACGGCCGTCCCGCCTCGCGATCCGCGGCCTGACCATCCTGTGGGTGGTGCTCGTCATCAGCCGATACGCGGACGTCACGACGCCCGCGCTGTACGGCCGCGAGGTGAACCTCTACTGGGACGTGCGGCACGTGTCGGCGGTCGCGGCAATGCTGGCCCGCGCGGCGTCGCCGTGGCTGGTCATCCTCGTCCTCGCCGCCGTCGTGCTGATTCCGGCGATCCTCTACGCCATACTGAGACCGGCCCTGGGTCGCCTCGCCACGGCCATGGACCGCCCCGCCGAGCGCCGCGCGCTCGAACTCCTGGCCGCCGGCCTCCTCGTGGTGTACATCGGTCAGCAGGCATCGACGCGCTTGCCGCGGGTATTCGCGACGCCCATCGCGGCAACCTACGCGCGACAGGCTCGGCTTGTTGCGACGGCCCTGACCGCTGCCCCCACGAGCATCGGGGCGCCGCCGGTGCTTCGGCCCGATCTCGCCCGGATCCAGGGGGCGGACGTCTTCCTTATCTTCATCGAGTCCTACGGGGCCGTCAGCTACGACCGGCCATCTTTCGTGGCGGACCTCGCGTCCAGCCGCGCGCGACTGGACGCCGACATACGCGACACAGGCCGGAACGTGGTCTCGGCCTTCGTCGAATCGCCGACATTCGGCGGCAACTCGTGGCTTGCGCACGTCAGCCTCCTCTCGGGCGTCGAAGTGCGCGACGAGGATACCAACGTGCTGCTGATGGCCGAGAAGCGCGACACGATGGTGACCGCGTTCGCCCAACGCGGCTACCGGACAATGGCGATCATGCCCGGCTTGCACGAGAGTTGGCCGGAAGGCACGTTCTACGGCTTCAACGAAATCTACGACGAGGATCGGCTGAACTACCGCGGTCCGCCGTTCGGATGGTGGAGCGTGCCGGATCAGTTTGTGATCGCCCGGCTGGACGCGCTGGCCAGGGGGGGGACGTCTCACGCGCCGGTCTTCGCCTTCTTCCCGACCACCAACACGCATACGCCGTTCAGTCCGACGCCTCCCTACCAGCCAGACTGGCCCCGTGTGGTGACTGAGCAGCCGTACGACGAAGCCGAGTTGCAACACGCCTGGGAACAATATCCGGACTGGCTGAATCTGGGACCGAGCTATGTGCACGCGCTGTCGTATACCTACGAAACGCTGGGCGGCTACCTGCGGCTGCGCGCCGATCGGGATTTCGTGATGATTCTTCTTGGCGATCACCAGCCGCCGGCAGTGGTCAGCGGGGAGGGCGCGTCGTGGGAGGTGCCGGTCCACGTGATCGCGAGCCGAAAAGACGTGCTCGAGTCGCTGGTGGCGCAGGGGTTCCAGCCGGGGCTGCTTCCTCATCACCCGGCCGCCACGCGGATGAACGCACTGCTCCCGATCCTGCTCTCCGCGTTCAGCGGACGTTGACCGGTTCGCCCTGGACGGAACTACTTCGGCGGCAGCAGACGCTTGAATGCGGAGCACGCCGAGATTCTTGGGATTCTCTGCGGTCTCCGCGGCCTCTGCGTTGAACGTTCATGTCCGTCGGCCGCTACGTCCTTATGTTCTACGTCCTCACTTCCGTGGCGAAGCCGCTCCGGCTTTCCCACCACGCCTCGAACTCTTTGAACGCGCGGCTCAGGCGGACCGGCGCGTCGAGACGGTCCTGGACAACTTCCGCGGTCTTGTAGCCGTTGCCCGTGATGCAGACGACGATCGACTCGTCGGGCGGGATCACGCCGCGCTGAATCAGGTCGACGGCGGCCGCGAGTGTCGTGCCGCCGGCCGGCTCCGTGAACAGGCCTTCGGTCTCGGCCAGCAGCTGGATCGCATGCAGGATCTTCTCATCCGAGACCGCCGAACCGGTCCCACCCGTCGCCCGTACGCATTCGATCACCTGATAGCCGTCGGCCGGATTTCCAATGGCGATCGATTTCGCGATGGTATTCGGACGCACGAGTTCGGGATGATCGAGGCCGGCTTCGATCGCGTGCACCACAGGGGCGCAGCCGGCCGCCTGCGCCGCGTGAACGCGCGGCAGCTCCCCTTCCACGAGGCCGATCGTTCGCAGCTCCCTGAACCCGCGCACCAGACGAGGAAGCAGCGTGCCCCCCGCGACCGGCGAGACGACGTGCTGAGGGTAGCGCCACCCGAGCTGCTCGACGATCTCGAACCCCATGGTCTTGGCGCCCTCGGCGTAGTACGACCGCAGGTTGATGTTCACGAAGCCCCAGGCGTAGCGATCGGCCACCTGCGTGCACAAGCGGTTCACATCGTCATAGGTGCCGGCGATGCCGAGGATCGTCGGCTTGAAAATGGCGGAGCCGAAGACCTTGCCGGCCTCGAGATTGTCGGGGATGAAGACGTAGCATTCGAGCCCGAGACGGGCCGCGTGCGCGGCGACGCTGTTGGCGAGGTTGCCGGTCGAGGCGCAGGCGAGGACCTTGAACCCCAGCTCCACGGCGCGCGTGGCGGCCACCGAGACGACGCGATCCTTGTAGGACAGCGTGGGATGATTCACCGAGTCGTCTTTCACGTAGAGTTCGCGAACGCCGAGCCGCTTCGCCAGTCGATCGCATCGCACGAGCGGCGTAAAGCCGGAATTGAACCCCGTGAGAGGCTCGCCTTCAATCGGCAGCAGTTCGCGGTAGCGCCACAGACTCTTGGGACGCCGTTCGATCTCCTCGCGGGTGAGATGGATCGAGCTGTAGTCGTAGAGCGGCTCCAGCGGTCCGAGGCATTTTTCGCACACGTACGAGGCGACCGCCGGAAATGTCGCGTGACACAAGTGACATTGCAGACCGATGAGCGCGCTCACGCTGCCTCCGAGATGTTCGAATTGATTGGGGGGAATGTGACCGAGGAAAAACACCGAGCGAAGGACGTCATTTCTTCTTCCCTCATCTTCCCTTCGCGTCACGCGAAGGCAGGAATTGGCACCTAACCGCGAGATCTGACCGTCGCGTGGTTGCCGTGGCTTCGTCGGGCCTGTCCCTCAGCCACTCTTGATAAGAAGAGCCGTATTAAGTTGTTCCGCGGACTATATCAGAGGCGACGAATGGGGCGCAAATCTTCGCGCAATCGGACGAGCCGAAACCGACCACGACCCATCTTCGAGTGCCTGCGAAGATCGTGCGATGGTCGCTGCAGAGCTCCAAGAGTGCGCCCGCCATTCGCCAAACTGTCTCAGGGACCATCAGCCTCGAGACTTGAGACTTCAGAGGTTTGGAACGTTCACGCCGAACACTCGCCGTCCATGACCAGGGGGTTGAACTCGGAGACCTCGCCGAGATCGACGAAGTCCGCCGGCAGCGAATCCTCCTTCGTCAACACCTCGAGGTCGGCCAGTTCCTGCTTTGCGTGCGCCGCGTCGAGCCGCACGAAGAAATCGGACGCCGACTCGTCCGGCAACCGCTCCCGCGTGTACAGCGCAAGCAGGCGCTCGACGACTTCCGGAATCCGGCGCGCCGGAACCTTGGCAACCAGCCGCGCGAACGTCGCCTCGTAGCCTGCGGCTCCGCCGCCAACCATGACAAAGTACTGCGGTACGGCCCGCGACCCGATGCGACGGACGCTGCCCTGAAAGCCGATCGTCGCAATGTGATGCTGGCCGCATCCGTTCGGACACCCGCTGATCTTGATGCGCGCGCTGTCTGCGGCGGCCATGAGATCGGGGCGCGCACGCAGGTGATCTTCGAGCAGGCGGCCCAGACCGCGCGACTGGGTGACCGCGAGCCGGCACGATTCCGCGCCGGGGCAGCTGACCACGTCGGCAATCGTTTCCGCGCCGCCCAGGCCAAGACCGGCCGCCGTCAGCCGTCGGTACAACGGACGAAGGTTGGCCGCGGTGACCCAACGAAAGACGACGTCCTGATCCATCGTCACGCGCACCGTGCCATCGCTGTAGGCGCGCGACAACTCGGCCATCACGCGCATTTGCGCGCTCGTCAGATCGCCGAGCGGGACCGATGCGATCGCCATCGTGAATCCGAATTGCTTCTGGGGTCGCACGTTGGTCTCGCGCCATTTTGCATACGCGTCGCCGGCGATCTGCAGCAGCGGCGTGACCACCGGGATGAGACCGGGTCCCTTCACCGTCTGCGACCCCACCCGCGCCGCTATCGCGCCCAGTTCGGGCGCCTCCTCGAGCGGCCAGTCCGGCTTCGGCTCGTTCACCGGGGGATCGATCTCGAGCGTCGGCACCCGACCGCCCAGACGGTTCAGGCTGAGCTCGCGGTCGTACTCCGCCCGGAACCTCGTCCACCCGATCTCGCGAATCATGAACTTCATGCGATTGCGCTGCTTGTGCTTGTAGTCTCCCAGCCGGTGGAACACGGTCAGCACCGCTTCGGCGACGCGGAAAATCTCGGACGCCGGAATAAATTCGTGCAGCGCAGTACCCGTCTTGACGAGGATCGCCGTTCCCCCGCCCGCCGTCACGCGAAAGCCGCGGCCGCCGCCCGGCGCCATCACGGCCCGGAAGCCCAGGTCGTTGATCGGTGCGCCGATGTGGTCGACCGCGCAGCCTTCAAAAGCGATCTTGAACTTGCGCGGCAGCGTCGAGCTGAGGCGATGCCGGAGCAGGAAGCGCGTCATCGCCTCGGCATACGGGGTGACGTCGAACGCTTCGTCGCCCGCGACGCCGGCGTAGGGGCAGGTCGTGATGTTGCGCACCGAGTTGCCGCACGCCTCGCGCGTGGTCAAGCCCTCCTCGGCGAGCCGCCGCAACGCAGGCTCGACATCGTGCAGCTTCACGAAATGGAACTGCACGTTCTGCCGTGTCGTGATGTGACCGAATCCGCGCGAGTACTGCTCGCCCACTTCGGCCAGCGCGACCAGTTGATTGGCGGTCAACAGCCCCTGCGGGATCTTGACCCGCAGCATCTGCGCGTCCTCGGCCTGGCGCTGCCCATAGGTGCCGCGGACCAGGCGATATGCGCGCCATTGATCGGGCGTGATGTCACCACGCTCGTATTTCTCGACCGTGGCGACAAACTCGTCGATCTCCGCCTCGTTGGCAAACGTCAGGCGCGCGCGCCCGAAAGTCTTGGCTTCATCAACTATTGACATTGGTAGCCCTCACGAACCCGGTCACGTGGTCAGTCGGTCGCTCGCCCATCTTCTCCGCCACCGCGACGACCTGTCCGATGACCATCGTCCCTGGACCGTCCTGTTCGATGTCCACGCGCTCGGCGGCGAGATCCTCAAGTGTACCCCGCCAGACCGTCTGCGTCGCCCTCGACGCGTCAACGACAATCGCGGCCGGCGTGGCCCCGTGCCACCCCCGCTCGACGAGCCGCCGGGCCAGCGCCGCGCGGCGGCCGACGCCCATCAGCACCACCAGCGTGAGGTCGTTTGGCGCGACGGTTTCGATCGACGACGCGAAGGCGTTCACATCGTGGCCGCCAACCACGAGAAACGCGGATGAGACCCCGCGGTGGGTCACCGGGATGCCGGCCAGGGCCGGAGCCGCCACCGCGCTGGTGATGCCCGGCACGACGTCGACGCTGATACCAGCGGCCTGCAATGCGAGTGCTTCCTCGCCGCCGCGACCGAACACGAACGGATCGCCGCCCTTCAACCGCACCACCCGCTTGCCGCGACGCGCCGCGCGAATCATCAGCCCGTTGATCGTCTGCTGCGACATCGCGCTGCGTCGGGCGCGCTTGCCCACAAAGAACCGCTGGGCCCGGCGCGCGAGCTTGAGGAGCCGCCGGTCGATCAACGCGTCGTACAGCACCAAATCCGCCGCGCGCAGCCGGGCGACCGCGCGCCGTGTCAGCAGCCCGGGATCGCCGGGCCCCGCTCCGACGAGCGAGACGTGGCCGGGTGTGACACGACCCAGCACCGGGGACACCGAGTTCACGCTGGTGAACGGACGGCGACGACGCTCGGAGGGCTCGGTGGTTGCCTGGCCTGATGGATGCGCGATGTCAATGGACTCGGTGCGCTCGGTTGCCGTCTTGGACAACCGCTGCCAGGTCGCGGCCGGCTCGCGTACCGCCAGGACCGCCGGGCGCACCGAACTTCCCGACAATGAATCGACGATCGAATCGATTGTCGAATCGTTCTTCTCGGGGTGCTCGGTGGTGGTTCGATAGAGTTCGTTGAGAGCCTGGAGCAACAGCGGGCGGCGCTGGGCCATCGGCACACCTGCGCGACGCCACTCGCCGCGCTGTCCGCACGCAATGTCGACCCAGGCCGCGAGATCCACCGGGAGGACACGGTCGAGCGCCTGACGAAGCAACGCCGTCAACCCAGGCGCGGCACCTTCGGTCGAGATCGCCAGCGTGACCCCGTCCCGCCGCACGACGCCGCTCAAGAACGCTGTCGCATTTGCCGGATCGTCGACCGCATTCACGAAGACGCGGCAACCCTCGGCGGCCTCCGCGAGCCGCCGGTTCACGTCCGGGGTAGCGGCCGCCACCACCAACCAGACGCCATCGAGATCGGCAACCTCGAACTCCCGACGTTCGATCACCAGTCCGGCCACGTCGCGACGTCCGTCGATGTCCGCGCATAATTCCGGCGACACCAGGTGGACGTCGGCGCCGACGGCCAGCAACTGGCCGAGCTTCGACGCCGCAACGGGACCGCCGCCCACCAACAGGACACGGCGTCCCTTGAGATTGAGAAAAAGCGGGAGTAGCTGAGACGTCGACATATGAAAAAAACAAAAAAGCCCGGAAGATTATCAACCTTCCAGGCTCTGGTCGTCAGCGAATAGCGCCTGATTCAGTGCGTGGACGCCCGAAGCGGGACCGCTGGCCCAGAAACCGGATGGCTCGAACGACAACAGCACTCCGTCGACGGGATCTTCCTCACGGTCTTTTACTTGTACTCCGCCGCACGACGGGTCGTCAAGGTATTCGACTCACCTCTATACTGGCCAAATGCGACCGACGCTCGCGCTTCTGTTCCTCGCCAGTCTTCTCCCTTCGCCGGCCGTCGCCGAACGCCTGCCGCGGACCCTCGTCCCCGATCACTACGACCTGGCGTTCACGATCGACCTGGACCGCGAGCGGTTTGTGGGCGAGGAAACCATCGCCGTGCGCGTCAGCGAGCCGACGTCACGCGTCGTGCTGAACGCCGTCGATCTCGATCTGCGCGACGTCACGATCGCAACGACGGTATCGACGCAGACCGCGACCGTGGCCTTGAGCCAGGCCGAAGAGACCG
This sequence comes from Acidobacteriota bacterium, assembly GCA_040007095.1. Classification (GTDB taxonomy): domain Bacteria; phylum Acidobacteriota; class Vicinamibacteria; order Vicinamibacterales; family CAVVIG01; genus JBDTVS01. Next base: position 26,222 of record JBDTVS010000111.1, on the reverse strand, counting down.
CGACGCTCATCGTGCCGCAGCCGATCGGGCCGGGCGCGGCGACGATCCGCATCCGTTTCAGCGGCGCGTTGAACACCCGGCTGCGCGGCTTGTATTTGAGCAAGACGGCCAGGCGCAAGTACGCCGTGACCCAGTTTGAAGCGACCGACGCCCGGCGGGCCTTCCCGTGCTTCGACGAGCCGGCGCTCAAAGCCACCTTTTCACTGAAGGCGACCGTCGACCGCGGCGACATCGCCATCAGCAACGGCAGGCTGCTCTCTGACACCCCCGGGCCCTCGCGTACACAGCACACACTGACCTTCGCCCAATCGCCGAAGATGTCGTCGTACCTTGTGGCGATGGCGGTCGGCGATTTCCGCTGCCTCGACGCCACCGAGGACGGCGTCCCGATTCGCGTCTGCGCTACGCCGGACCAGGTCAAGCTGGGACGCATCGCCCTCGAATCCACCAGGGCCATCCTGAAGTTCTACAACAGCTACTACGCGATCAAATATCCATTCGGAAAGCTCGACCTCGTCGCCGTCCCGGATTTCGCCGCCGGGGCGATGGAAAACACCGCCGCCATCTTCTTTCGCGAAACCGACCTGCTCGCGGACACGCGCACCGCATCGATCGCCGCGCGCAAGAACATCGCCGGCACGATCGCCCACGAGATGGCGCATCAGTGGTTCGGTGATCTGGTCACGATGGCGTGGTGGGACGATCTGTGGCTGAACGAGGGCTTCGCGACGTGGATGTCCGATCATCCACTCGCCGCGTGGAAGCCGGGTTGGCGCGTTGAGGTCGATGCCGCGAGCGAGACCCAGGGCGCGCTCGGCCTCGATTCCCTGGCATCGACGCATCCGATTCACGCGTCCGTCGAAAGCCCCGCCGAGATCGAGGGCTCGTTCGACGCGATCACGTATCAAAAAGGCGCGGCGGTCCTTCGCATGGTCGAAGGGTACGTCGGCGCCGACACGTTCCGGCGCGCGATCAACACCTATCTGCAGAGCCACGCGTATGGCAACGCCACCTCGGAAGATCTCTGGACCGCGGTCGCGTCGGCGTCGGGGCGTCCCGTCGACCGGATCATGCCCACATTCATCGAACAACCAGGGGTGCCCCTGGTCGAAATGACCTCGATCTCCTGCGACAGTCAGAAGAACGAGACACGGGCAACATTCCGGCAATCGCGGTTCAGGCTCGAGGCGGGCGCGCCTCCCGACGATCGTCTCTGGCAGATTCCGATTTCGTATGCGGTCCGCGGCGACCGGGGGCCGGCCTCTCCGCCCGGCTCGTTCGTCCTCAGCGAGCGGAGCCAGACACAGACCATCGCGCGCGGCTGCGCTCCCTGGGTCTTCGTCAACGCCGGTGCGGCCGGCTACTACCGGACGGCCTACCCGCGCGACATGCTTGGTGCGATGGCGCGCGACGTGATGACCGCGCTGACCGCACCCGAGCGCCTGTCGCTCCTCGAAGATCAATGGGCGCTCGTGCGAGCGGGCCGGGAGACGGCGGCCGATTTTCTGACACTCGCCACCGGCTTCAGCCGCGAAGATACCAGCGGCGTACTCGCGTTGCTCACCTCGCGCCTCCGCTTCGTCCACGACTACCTGACCACCGACGCCACCAGGCCACGATTCGAGGACTTCGTGCGCAAGCAGCTCCGGCCGTCATTCGACCGCCTCGGCCTGGACCCATCGTCGGGCGAGGATGACCACCGCCGCTCCTTGCGCGCCACCCTCCTCGCCGCATTGGCCGCGACGGGCGCCGACCAGGACAGCATCGTGCGGTCGCGTGCGGCGGTAGATCGTGCCCTTCGCGGTGGGCCCGCGCTCGACTCGGCGACCGCGACGGCACTCGTCGGTGTTGCGGCGACCTACGGTGACGCGGCTCTGTACACGGCCCTGGCCGGGGCTGCGGACCGCGCCGCCTCGCCCGAGGAACGCTACCGTTACCTGAACGCGCTGACGCGCTTCCGCGATCCGGCACTCGTCGAGCGCGCGCTGCTCGAAACACAATCGCGGGTCAGAAACCAGGACACCGCGCTGTACCTGGCGCGGTTCTTCGACAACCCGGCCGCTCGCGACCGCGCCTGGTCCTTCGTGAAGGCCTCCTGGATCGTTCTCGAACCGAAGATCCGAATCGCCTTCGGCGAAGCAAGGGTTGTCAGCGCGCTGGGTAGCTTCTGCGATGGGCGCACGCGGGATGACATCCGCGAGTTTTTCGCGGCCCATCCCGTTCCCTCCGCGGCTCGAAGCCTGCGCGAGACCATCGAACGCATCGACCACTGCATCGCACTGCGCGACGCCCAGACGCCGCTCGTGACCGAGTGGCTCGCCAACCACAGAGAAGAACTCCAAGAGCACGCGGCGAAATTCGCTAATGAACCACAAAGGGCACAACGATCACGATGAAGACCGGGAACTACTCTCGGCTGCCTTTCCGACGCGGCACTCCAGAAACCGCGGGGTTCCCGTCGGCATAGACACGCCACGGACGTTCGGTGCCGACACTGATGCCGATGCGCGGGCCCCAGATCAGACATTGCGCGGGGCCACTTGCCCGCTCGATGTACAGCCGGTCGCCCAGCAGGTCGCAAGAGTTCTCGGCGAGGGTAATTCCCATCGCGACGGTCAGATTGCCTGGCCCGCGACAGAGCTCGTGATCGGCCAATCTTCGGCTGGGCTGAATCGGTCGTCCCCGTGTGACGCGGGAACGTCGCCGGCGCATCACGGCAGTCCCCTCACGTGGTTCGAGCGCGCGAATCAGGACTGCCGCAGGTGATCCCCGTTCTTCGGTGACCACATTGACGAGGCAATGAATCCCGTAGTTCAAGTAGACGTAGGCGTAGCCCGGCGGACCGTACAACGGCGCATTGCGCCGCGTCGGACCGGGCGCCGCGTGACACGCCGGATCGGACTCGCCCACATAGGCCTCGACTTCGACGATCGCACCGCTGGTGCGAACGCCGCGGCGATTGTGCACCAGCACCTGGCCTATCAGATCGCGAGCGACGTCAAGCGTGGCCCGGTCGTAGAACGCTCGTTGAAGCTTCACAGACGGAATCGGAACGCACAGAGCTCTGAGATCTCAGGGGAACAGATTTACGTCGTTCCACGTAACGCGTTGAGGCGTGCGACCGCGCGCTCGGCGGCCAGCGCGATCTGCGGATCGCGATCGCGCAACATCGCCTCGACAATCGGCAGGGCCGCCGCATCCCCCGCGAGCCCGAGCACATCCGCGACTCCCGCACGGATCTGCGCGTCGGGATCCTGCGCGTGTCGAGAAAACGTCGCGGAGCGCCCAGGCGCCACCGCAATCAGGTACTCTCGCGCCCGGTCGGCGAGCTTGGGGCGCCGGAGCGCATCGGCGAGCGGTTCAATCGGCGCGTCCGAGAGCAGCACCGCGGCGAAGGCCCCGGCCAGCAGGACCTGTTCGCGGCGTTCGCCGCGAAGCGCCGAATCGATCGTCGCGCGCCTGGTGCGGTCGCCGATTCTGGCGAGACCTTCGATCGCAACGGTCTTGAGCGTGTCGTTCTTCGACGCCAACTGCGGCAGCAGAACCAGCGCGCTCGTGGGATGCGCAATGCGCGCAATCGCATCGAGCGCCGCTTCCGCGAGCTCCCCCTTGCCAAAATACTGGAACTGCTCGGTCAGGGCCGCGACCGCGCGCTCGTAGCGCATCCCTCCGAGCGCCTGCATCGCTGCGATACGGATCCCTCGGTCGTTGTCGTTCAAGGCGCCGACCATCGCGTCGCCGACCACCGGGTCTACCGGCTGGTCTCCTCCTCGCCTTTCAAACACGCGCCCGATGACGCGAATGGCGGCAAAGCGATACGCCAGGTTGGCCGCGCCGATCATCGACGCGAGATCGGGACCGATGCCGGCGAGCAACGCGCGGCGACGGGCGCCGGCCGGTTCGGCGGCCAGTGTGCCAAACCCGTAGAGCGCCTCGATCGCGACTCGCGGATTGTCGTCGCGGGCGGCAGTACGCAGCGCCGTCAAGACTTCGACCGGCACACTCCGGGCACCGACGGCGAGCGGGCCCTTGGAAAACGCGACGTCGGCGGCAATCCGGTTCCTGACCTCGATGACAAGACCGACGTGCTTCCTTGTCACAACTTGATCGACCAGAAAAATATTCAACTCGGCCGCTACTGCCTCGAGCTGCACCTCATCGTCTGCAACGGTAATCAACCCCGCGAGCGGCACGGCGGCCTCCGGATAGGCGGCGTCCTTGAGCAGTCGAAGCGCACGCAGACGAACGCCCCGATCGGGACTGCTCAGTTCCTGCATGACCTGCTCGAAGCTCACCTGCGCCGCTGCCAAACCGAAGGGCGGCTGGCCCGGAAGGCGCAAAGGAACTGGCAGAACGGGAAGGGCGGGCGTGGGCAGGGCTGGTGAGAAAAGCGCAAGAGCGACGAGGGTCCACTGAACGAGGTTTCTCATAAATCCAACACCTCACGCGCGGTTCGACGAGTTTGTCGACCCCCCTGCCTGCCCTCTACCTTGCTTGCTCGCCTTCGCCGGCTTCCCACGCGTGCGCATGTTGATCGGACGCGGGTCGCGTCCATGCCTCGACCACCCCTGACGGCCAATGCCGGCCGCGTTCAGTGATCGTCCAACCAGCCGCCAGCCTTGCCAGACCCGGCCGACTTGCCTGGCGCAGCCCTACCGCCCAGCGCAAGCACTCCAATCTGTCTGACCAGCCCACCTGCCCCGACCAGCCCGATCTACCGACCCGGCTACCTGTCCCCACGCGCCCGATGCTCATCGCCCTGCTGCATACGCGTGCGAGCGGCCCTCGGCGAGAACCGGCCGCAGATACTGCGCCGTGTACGACCCTTCGATGAGTGCGAGCTGTTCGGGCGTGCCGGTCCCGACCACCATTCCGCCCAGCTCGCCGCCTTCGGGACCGAGATCGATAATCGAGTCGGCCGTCTTGATCACGTCCAGATTGTGCTCGATGACCAGCAGCGTGTGACCCGCTTCGAGCAACTTTCTGAACGCCGTCAGCAGCTTGGCAATGTCATCGAAGTGCAAGCCGGTCGTGGGCTCGTCCAGGATGTACAGCAGACGCTCGCCGCTGTGCGACGACAGGTGGGCCGCGATCTTGATCCGCTGCGCCTCACCGCCAGACAGCGTCGTCGCCGGCTGCCCGAGCCGCAGGTAGCCGAGGCCGATTTCGTCGAGCACCTGCAAACGGCGCAGGACTTTCGGCGAGCTGCTGAAAAAAGTGAGCGCTTCGCGCACCGTCAGGTCCAGCACCTGATGAATCGATCGGCCGCGATAGTGCACGTCGAGGACCTGCGGCTTGAAGCGCTTGCCGTCGCACTGATCGCAGGGCACGAATACGTCCGCGAGAAACTGCATCTCCACCCGGACCACGCCCTCGCCCTGGCAGGCTTCGCAGCGGCCGCCGGGAACGTTGAACGAGAAGTGACTGGCGGTCAGACCCCGGGATTTGGCGTCTTTGCTCGCGGCAAACAGCTCGCGGATCGGATCGAATGCCTTGAGGTAGGTGACCGGATTCGACCGCGGGGTCCGGCCGATCGGGGTCTGATCCACGAGCACCGCGTCGGTGACGTACTCGGCGCCTTCGAGCGACTTGAACGTTCCGACGCGCTTGTCCCAGCCGCCTTTGGCGCGCTTGATGGCCGCGTAGATCACGTCGTGCACGAGCGTGGACTTTCCCGAGCCGCTGACCCCCGTCACACAGGTCAGCGTGTTGAGTGGAATGGTGATCTCCACGTCCTTCAAGTTGTGCTCGGTCGCGCCGGTCAGACGGATCTTCTGTCCCGTGCCACGACGGCGCACCGCAGGCACGGGAATCGCGAGCTCGCCCCGCAGGTACTTCGACGTCAGCGACCGCGGCTCGCGCATCAACCCTTCGAGCGTCCCCGAGTACACGATCCGGCCGCCCTGTTCCCCGGCGCCAAGCCCGAGGTCGACAATATGATCGGCCACCTTGATCATGTCGGCGTCGTGCTCGACGACCAGCACCGTGTTGCCCTGATCGCGCAGTTGGCGGAGGATGGCAATCAGCCGCAGGTTGTCGCGTGGGTGCAGGCCGATGGAAGGCTCGTCGAGCACATACAGCGTACCAACCAGGGCGGAGCCGAGCGATGTGGCCAGGTTGATGCGCTGCGCTTCGCCGCCCGACAGCGTCGACGACAGGCGATCGAGCGTCAGGTAGTCGAGCCCCACGTCGCGCAGGAACGACAGCCGGCGCCGGATCTCCTTGAGAACCTTCTCGGCGATGGCGCTCTCTTTCTCGCTCAGCGCGAGACTGCCGAAGAAATCCTGCGCGGTCTTCACAGTCAGCGACGCCACCGCATCGATGGTGCGCCCGCCGACGCGGACGTCGCGCGCTTCGCGACGCAAGCGGGTGCCGGCGCAATCCGGACACACGAGATAGCCGCGGTAGCGGCTGAGAAACACCCGCACGTGCACTTTGTATTTCTTGCGTTCGAGCCAGCGAAAGAATCCGCGGATCCCGTCGTACTCGCCGACGCCCTCGACCACGAGGTGCTTCTCTTCCGTGGTCAATTCGTTCCATGGCACGTCGAGCCTGATCCGCCCCTTCTTCGCCGCCCGCTTCAAATCGGCGAGCTGCGCGCGGTAGTGCGGCTTGGTCCACGGTTCGATCGCTCCCTGCTGGATCGATTTGGTCGCATCGGGAACGACCAGACTCATGTCGAGCTCGATCACGTTGCCGAACCCATGACAGGTCGGACACGCGCCGAACGGATTGTTGAACGAGAACAGCCGCGGCTGAGGATCTTCGTAGGCGATGCCGCATGCCCGGCACTCGAAGCGCTCGGAAAACAGGTGGACGATGGCGCTGTCGGTCGTCGGCCCACTATCCACCTGGATCGCCCACGCCGCGCCGCCGCCGTCCTGATACGAGGTTTCGATCGAATCGGTCAGCCGCTGGCGGATCTCGTCGTTCGAACCGCCATCCAATTGCAGACGATCGACAACCACCTGCAGCACGGACCGCGGCAACAGCGCAGCCGGGTCGACATCTTCGAACGACACAGCGCGGTGATCGATCAGAAGCCGGCGGAACCCCTTGCGCCGAAGTGTCTCGATGGCGGCGATGACCAGAGCGCCGCTCGCAGCCGGCGTGTCTCTCCCAAGCGCCTCGCCTGCCGCGATGGCGCCCGTCGTTTCGGGAGCGGCGCTCAAGTCGGGTGGCGCGTCGCCCGTTTCGTCGCCTGCTTCGTCCAGCTCGTCGACTTCGCGCGCGTCGCTCCCGGCGGAAGAGGTGTCGACCACCGGCACGTCGAAGCCGATCAACAGCCGGGTGCCACCAGGCAGCGCGGCGAGCTGTCGCGCTACGACCTCAGCCGTTTCCCGGACGACTTCGCGCCCGCAATTGTGACAGGAAGTTCGACCGACCCGCGCAAAGAGCAGCCGCATGTAGTCGTGGATTTCGGTCGTCGTCCCGACCGTGGAGCGCGGATTGCGGATGCTGTTCTTCTGTCTGATGGCGATCGCGGGCGAGATGCCGTCGATACGGTCGACGTCAGGCTTCTCCATCCGCTCGAGGAACTGCCGCGCGTAGGCCGACAGCGATTCCACGTACCGTCGCTGTCCTTCGGCATAGATCGTGTCGAAGGCGAGCGACGACTTGCCCGACCCGCTCACACCGGTGACGATAATCAGCTTGCCCAACGGCAGCGTGACATCGACATTCTTCAGGTTGTGTGTGCGGGCTCCTCGAACGACAAGATCGGCGGCTTCAGAGGCCCCGGTGGGCGAGCTATCCGGCATGCGGGTACGACCTGACCGGCTCCCGGCGAGGCCGGAGCCGTATATGCGACTGACTGAGGTGGCCTAACCACCCATCGTAGCGCACCAATGTACCCGTCGCAACCGTCGAGAGCGTTTGGTGATCGCAATCCGAGCATCTTTGAACCTGCAGATTTCAAATCGACCCCGGATACGCCGGTTCAAAACGTCTGCCCTGCTTCCATGCCTGGCGCGGGTCCCGGCCCGAACCACCTGAACTGAGGGCGGAGCCGGCATCAGGACGACGACGACTGGTTCGTGCTCTGGCGAGGACGCTACCTGTCCCACGCGGACGACGGCCGGCGAGGTCCCTTCGATCGAGAAGACCATCGATCCGGCAAGATTCGGCGCTCGCCCGGCAGTTCCACCGCTCGGCCCGGCGCAATGGACTTGGCAACGTCATTGCTCAAGGTGACAAGTGCCGCCTGTTTCCATTGAGGTGTAACCGTGTCGCTGGCAAAACGTTTTTCCCTACTCTGTGCGTTGGTTGCGGTCATCGTCGTCGGATTGAGCGTTTCCGGAGAGGCGCAGGGTCGCCGTGGGCGTGGTCGGACCGTCGTCGTGGCCGGCGGCGGCTTCTATTACGCCGATCCATTCTGGTACGGCTACCCATGGTTCCCCTATGGGTACGACTATCCCTATCAGTATCCAATCGGCCGCTACCCATATGGCTATCAGTTTGCGGAGCCTGATAGCGCGGTGCGCCTCGAGGTCAGTCCGAAAGAGGCTGAAGTGTACGTCGATGGCTACTATGCCGGCGTCGTCGACGACTTCGACGGTGTGTTTCAGCGGCTGCGGCTGCCGCCCGGGCAGCACGAACTAATCTTGTTTCGCGACGGATATCGTACCGCGCACCAGACGCTGTATCTGACCGCCGACTCGACGTTCAAAGTCCATTTCAATATGGAGAAGGCCGCTCCGGGGGACGTCGCCGAGCCCCGGCCCACGCCCAGAGAGCCACCGCCTGGCGTCGCGGGGCAGCCCGGTCCCAACGCGCCCGGATCGTTCGGACCACCGCCCGGCCAGGGGACTGGCCAATTGCGACGCGCGCCGAGTGTTCGTCGCGGTCCACCGCCGAACCCGGGCGATTCACGCGGCGGCGATCCGTCGGGAACATACGGCACGCTGGCGATTCGGGTTCAACCGGCGAATGCGACCGTCCTGATTGACGGCGAACGCTGGGACGGGCCGCAAGGCCAGGACCGCTTGATAGTCGAACTCTCCGAGGGGCCGCACCGCGTGCAGATTCAACGCGACGGCTTCGAAGCGTACTCGAACGACGTAACCATTCGACGCGGCGAAACGACGCCGTTGAATGTCAGCTTGCGCACCCGCTAGTGCGCAGCGATTGACCGAACTCAGAGAGACGACTTCGATTTCGTGCTGGGTCGGGAACGACGCGAAGTCGAGGTGTGATGCATGGCTTGGAGGCGGGCTAATGGAGCCCGAGGTTACCCATATGAGCACCCTTAGTTCCGTGTCAGCGCGCTGGCCGGCTGTCGCGCTGGGACTGTTCCTTTCTCTTCCGCATGCGGCGTCGGCGCAAGGCGTGCCGGCGGCAAATCCTGCCGGCCAGGGCCCGATGACCGTCGAGCGCGTGCAGAGCGGTTTTCTCGTCACGCCAGAAATCAAGGTCACGAGATTCGATCATCGGACCACCGAGGTAGTGGGCGCTGACGCCGGTTGGCTCGCGGACAAGATGTTCTTCATTGGCGGTGGCGGGTATTGGATGGCGAATCAATCTCACGACCGTCAACTGGCGTACGGGGGACTGGTTCTCGGACTGAGCACGCCGGTTGACAGTCCGTTCAGTGTTGGCGTGAAGACTCTGTTGGGCGGCGGGCGGGCGACGGTTGCCCGCTCGTTCACCGTGTTCGATACCGACGGTCGCGGCGATGGCATTCGCATTCTGGTTCCTGACGGATCCGGGCGTACGGTGCTGCCGCCGATCACGACCAGCGTGCGGCTGCGCCAAGACTTTGTCGTGCTCGAGCCTCAGGTGAATGTCGCCTTCAAGATGAGCAAGCGGCTTCGGCTGACCGCGGGCGCGGGATACCGATGGATCGGGCGCGAGCGAGGCGGCCTCGACGGATTGAGCGGTCCAAGCGGCAGCGTCGGCCTGCAAATCGGCGGCGGCGGCTAGCGGCCGCTACACGCTGAAGGCGCAACACGACACGTTGCGGACCAATTACCGCGATCACTAACCGCCGCGAGGACGGCGCGGCTGGTAGCGGCGTGCCCACCCGAACACGACTGCCTCGCGGACCCGAATCCCTCCCGCGGGAGATGCGGGCCCCGCGGGGCGGTACTCCTCAAATGCTTTCGGCATTCTCGGTCGCCACGGGTTGCGAGGCGGGCGCCGCCGCCTCCGCGATCTGGTCCTTCCTGCAGCGTGGACAGCGCACGAGTGATTCGATCAAGGCAGTCCCTGAGCCACATCGTCGTCGCGTCCGGCTCTCCCGCCGGTCTGTCTGGAACACGTCGCCTCAGCGAGCGCCTCGTCCCGTCGAAATCGCCGCGCTATAATTTGCGCGATGAAGATTTTCCGCGACGACGAGACAGCCTCTCAGATCGCCGATTCGAAAACATTCGTGGGCGAGGCACAGATCAAGCGCCTGGCGGGTGCCGACGACGGGGTGCCGGTGGTCGTGTACCGGGTGGCCTTCGAAGACGGCGGGCGGACCAACTGGCATGTGCATACGGGCGCGCAGTGGCTGATGATTCTCGACGGACGCGTGATGGTTCAACGTTGGGGCGAACCGGCGCAAGAAGTGGGTGCGGGGGATGCCGTCATCATCGCGCCGGGTGAAAAGCACTGGCATGGCGCCGCACCTGGCTGGACGGGGACGCACCTTGCCGTCAACGTGAACTTCACGACGGAGTGGCTGGAGCCGGTCTCAGACGCGCAGTATCGAGCGTAGTGCGGTATACTCGGCGTTCGACTTCGGCGTCAGAGTCCTGCCGTGCCGGCGTAGCTCAGTTGGTAGAGCAGCTGATTCGTAATCAGCAGGTCACCCGTTCAAGTCGGGTCGCCGGCTCCAAAACATTAACAAAATCGACATATCTTTGGAGACCAGGGCTCGTGTGGTCGCTAAAGGTAACTATGTGTAACATCGCGACGGGGTTCGCCATTGTTTGCGACCGTCAGCGAACGTTCGGCCTGCGTTCCGGCTCAGGCATGGGCGGCGCGGCCAACGCGTACATCCATCCGCCGATCTGAGACTCAAGCCAGCCGATCGCTTTGCCGGTCAGCCGAACGTGCTTGGGGAATTTGCCGGATCGCTCCATCTGCCAAATTGTTGTCCGAGAGAGTCCGGTGATCCGTTTCACCTCGTTTAGTCGCAACACACGATCCATCGCTGCTCCTCCGACCCGCGCTCAGTCTCGAAGACGTCCTCGGCGTTTGCCTTTAGGCGCTCGCGATCTGGCTTGCGTTTCTCCAATTACCGACCCCGCCGCTTTAGGACTGCGCGGGCTGGCACTTTGTGTCGCGTCGACCTTTCGAGATCCGCGAGCTTTTCGCGATATTCCGACTCTGTCAGCGTGCCGCCAAAATCTGCTCGCTGGCGTTGCAGCGCGATGCGATCCGGTTGGAGAGCGCGCATCGCTCGGTCCACCTGTTCAACCTTTGCCGCGCGGGCCGCATCGCGAGCCGCCGCGAATCTCTCAGGATGCATCACGAGCGTGAAGCGATAACACCCGTGGGCATGGCCCCGCGTCTCCCCCGTCATCGATCGGTACAGGAGCGGCGCCGGACCGTCGCAATGCTTCTTTAACGCGCGCTTGACGGAGGCGAGGCTGACTCCGGCCCACTTTGCAATCGTCGGATAGCTGAGAAAGCAATTGAAGTCTCCCGAGCGTTCATCGGCACTCGTGGCGCGCACAATGACCAACACGACCAGGCGCTCGGCCGCCGAATAGGGCGCCTTCACACGCTTTGGGAACAGCCGTTCCAGCGCAAATGCCACCGGCGAGAACTGTCGGCCAGCCGCCGTCCCTGCACGAGGTCCGGCGTTAGGAGCTTGGGCGGCGAACGGTGGCTTCATCTGCCGACTGCGCCGTGCGCTCGGGCCGCCCGTATCCCGTGGTCCTGCTGATGCCGATCGCTCCGAACAGCGCCGACCGTAGTGCGCCGTCTACGCCGTCGGCCGCACGCTCGAGTACTACGACATGCCCGCCATCAGTGCGGGTCACCGATTCGCCATCGGCCCGGCTTCCCCGTCCACCATCACCGCCTCGCGCTGCCTGTGCCAACCGCAGCAGGACGCTCGACGTCGGCGCTGGCCGAGACCGATCGACAGTCTCAGGCGTTCGGTGCCTGTACTTCGCCATCGCGATCTGTCCTACGTTTCGACATCGTCGGGCATCGGTCTGCGCAGCCGCTGCCACAGCCAGTGTTGGAGTGTGTTCGCGCCGACGAGGCCCGCGTCGGCAGGCGCCAAGACATGCCGCGCGCCACGGTACTTTGCCCGCTGCCAGCTGAATTCGGTGGCATCTACGAGCACGAGTCGTGCACACGTCGGCACTGGGTCCGCGGCGAGCGCGAGGTCGTCCGCGGCGAACCTGGCGACATCTGAGCGCGGCGCCGCATAGAGCGTCACGGTCGACGGCGCATCAAGTCGACTCGGCGCGGAGGTCACGAACGCGTAGTAGAGACGACTGTGACAACCGATCGTCACCACGATGCTCGGTGTCACGGACAATTCCGCCATCGATTCTCACTCCTCTCACGCGCTGGCGAGTAGCAGCGCGAACGTCCCGGCTTCTTCTTGAGCCACTCACGCAGCGCGCCTCGAACTCGAGCGGTGTTTCGTCAAGGCCCGCAACCGCCTTCAAACGGCTCACGGGCCGCGCGGCAGACCCAGCCGTGGGCGACGCACTCACCAACCTACGGCGGCAACCCGACACATCCCCCGCCCGATCTGATTCAGGGCGCGATCGGTGCGCTGACCTCGCCCGGCCCATCGCCGTGAAAGAGCACGCGGTGGTCGTAGCCGTCGCGTCCGACGTCGTAACGCTCGACGTGGATCAGCTCCTCGACGCGCCGTGCCCCACGACGACGTCCGAGGTGCAGCACGAGCGCGATCGCTTCGGCGATCTGGTAGCGCACGGCCTGATACGGCAGCTCGACGCCGCTCTGGACGACGCACGAGGCGAACCGCGCGAGCGCCTGCTCGGCGGAGTTCGCGTGAATCGTGGACAGCGACCCGGCATGCCCCGTATTCAGCGCCTGCAACAAATCGAACGCTTCCCCGCCGCGCACTTCGCCGAGAATGATGCGATCAGGCCGATGGCGCAGCGTCGCCCGCAGCAGCTCGCGAATAGTGACCGCCGGCAGGTGAGCCTGCGCGCGACGCGCCTCGAGTCGCACCAGATTGGGCCGATCGATCTGTAGCTCCGCGGTATCTTCGATGAGGACGACCCGATCGTCGCTGGGCAAGAACGCGGCGAGCGCGTTCAAGAGCGTGGTCTTGCCGGTGCTGGTGCCCCCGCTGATCAAGATGTTCACATTGCGCGCGATGGCCGCCTGCACCGTCGCCAGCACCTCCGACGTCATCGTCCCGATGCGCACGAGCTCGTCAGCGGTGAAGAACCGGGCCTGAAACTTGCGGATCGTCAGCGTCGTGCCGCCGAGACTGCATGGCGGCAAGATCGCCGCCACCCGCGAGCCATCGGGTAGTCGCGAATCGAGGATTGGCTGCTCTTCTGAGACATCGTCACCCAACGCGCGGGCGATGTTCTTGACGGCGACCTTCAGATTGCGTTCATCGACGATATGACCCCGGTGACACAAGACGCAGGTCGATTGTTCCGCTGTTCGGGATCGAGCGCGCTGAAGAAGAGCAAGACGTCGGAGGGCAGAATTCGACCTTCCTTCCGCGCTCGAATGACGACGCCGAGCGTGCCGATGAAGCGGACTCCGAGAGAGCGGGCGGCGGTTCGAGCTTCGCCATCGTCGATCACGGCCGTGGCCCCCCGATCGAGCGCCTGAGACAACACTGCTGTTTCTCCCGCTCCAAGGCCCCACTCGACGACCTCAATCCGGCTGACACTCGGGACGGGGTCGGGCAATTCGCCGGCCGTCAGCGCGACGGAAGCGGGATCATCCGCCGGGCCGGCGAGAATCTCTGTGGCGACGGCCGCAGGAATCAACAGTTCGCGTTCGGCTTCGCGCAATAAATCGAGTCGGCCGATCTTCGCCAGCGAGATCAGCGGCGACGCGTTCACGACCCAGGTTTCTTTCACTACGGCTTCTCACTGAGTGCTTCAGAAAGATCCGCCATCGTCTCCTGGAACGGCGAGACCTCATATCGGCCGAGCGCGTCGATGAACTCCGCGCGTGAGAGCCCGGCGATCTCTGCAGCGCGCCCCTGACTAATGCGACGTAACTCGTACCATTTCACCGCGGCCGCGATTCGCAGCTCGCGGGTGAACGTTTCGGGATCCTGGCGGACGCTCGACAGCGCCCCTTCATCGAGACTGAAGGTGATCTGAATCATGCCTCTCTCCTCTGCCTTCCGTTCCGCCCGTGTCCCCGCGCGAGCTGCCACCCGAAGAGTATCTCCGTCTCGAGTTCCAGCTTCTGCAGATGCAAGTGCTTACGCATCGGCCTTCCCCTTTCGGCCTCGCTTGGAAGTCCCGGCTGCTGTGGGTGCATCGACGAGGCTCTTGAGTGCGGCCTTCACGGCCGGTGAGCTGCGCTCGCGAACGAGCTCGTCGACGGGCCTGACTGGCGTCGCACGCGCCTTCCATTTTCCATCGGCACCTTCGACCCAGAATACGTCCTCGACGTCATGGGCGATGGCAAGGCTTCGGTCTGTCGCACATCGCGGGACCACGCGTTCGGGCCACAGGCGCATCGCCAGGTGCGCCCAATCGTACTTGCCGGCGGCGAGTTCGTCCCACTTGGACTTGAGTTCCTTCTGCCAAGGCCGATGCTGAGGAACCAGACGCCAAAGCGGCGCCATCGTCAGGACGACGCCGTCGTCGAGATTCGGGTTCCACAGCGGCGCGACCCGCTTGACCTCCTCGAGCAGCGCGCGCAATTCGTCGACGAACGCTTCCTGCGACGCGATTTCCTTGCGGTTACGCGCCGAAGGGGTACCACCCGCAGACTGGATCAGGTTCGTGAGCTGGCGCTCTTCGTGCGCGAGCTTCTGCGCGACGATTCCATCGCTTTGGTTCTGGAGCTGGAAGAACGTGTCGCGCGTCAATCGGTGGGCGTAGAGCCAAACGCTGTAACGGCCGGAGGGCGTACCGAGCTGCCAGAGGATGGGCGCCTTGCGGCGGCTCTTGGAATAGCGTTTGAGATGGTGCTCGAAGAAACTGCCGGCGAGCCACACGCGAAGGTCGTGGCCCTTTGGATCGAGCAGTTCGGCCACATCGTTCCACCAGTGGTCGGCGTCAGAACCGAAGACGAGGTCGAAGACGGCGCGCACGGCAGTGGTGAGGTTCTGCGCATGGCCGGGATCGTCGACGAGAATGCCGCTCTCGGGTAACGCGAGCGGATAGCCCGCCGGCGGTCGGGCGAGCGGAAGGCCGTCGTCGCCCGCGAGCATGCCAGGCGAACAGGCGGGCAGCGGGTCGAACGGCTCGGGCTCCGTGGGCATCGGGCGCGCGCCCGTGGCCAGGCGCAGGTCGAAACGTCCGAAGGCGACGCCAACGGCCCAGGAGACAAGCTCCGCCGCAAGGCCTGTGGCATCGGCGGTAGATTCGTTCTCGTCGGCGTTTTCCCCGGCGTCGTCGTCCTCCGGGTCATTCGTGTCCTTCGGTGCCGGCTCAGAGCCCCGGTTACCGAAGCCCTCGGTGATGGCACGGCGCTCGGTTTCATCAATGCCGTAGAGGGCGAAGCAGCGCTCGTCGATCTCAGCTTGGATGCCGACCAACTCCGCCTGAATTGTTCGAACATGTTCCGACCACGCCACGGCACGGGTAGCGACGTCGGCGCCGACGCGCTGCAGCAGCGCTGGGAGCGTGAAGGCGTGAGACGTCTCGGTCCGAGTGTCGAGCGACCGTTTCAGCGACCAAGCTCGACGGCCACACTTGGCCACCCCGCTGCGAGATGAATCGGTGGATCGAGGTACAGGCGTGCGTTGGAGAACCCCCACCTCGTACGACCCAAAAGCCATCTGCATGTCGACCATTGCCCTGAATGCGTCACCGTTCGTTACGGCAAGCAGTGCAAGTAGTTCGTCGCCGTCGTCGTTCTCGACGAAGGCGGCTGGCCCCTTATCGGCAAAGATGCAGCCCGCCGGCAGTACCCGCAGCGAGAGTCCTGCCTGCGTTCGCCTTGGCCAGGTCAGGCCGGGGCGGAAGTACCACGACTGCGCTTGGATCTTTCGCGTAGCACTGCCGACTTTCGCCTCGACGAAGCACTGGAGTTCCGCTCCGTTGTCTGCCCATGCAAGACAAAGGTGGACGTCAGAGTAGAAGCGACCGAACGCGCCACCTTTCGCAAATGGAATCCAATGACAGGAGCCTCGTTCCGGCTCCCAGTTAAGTCTAAGGAAACGAAAGTCATCCA
The DNA here is from genome assembly GCA_040007095.1 of Acidobacteriota bacterium. GTDB lineage: Bacteria > Acidobacteriota > Vicinamibacteria > Vicinamibacterales > CAVVIG01 > JBDTVS01. The sequence continues at coordinate 9,920 of JBDTVS010000111.1, read as the reverse complement.
GCGTCCCGGCGCCGCACTTTGCTGTTCGCCCTTCCGCCTCTAAGGGCGACAGCTCCAGGAACCGGCGCCGCAGCACCTCGCTCACCCAATACGAAAACGGGGAACGAGGCACAGCGGCGAAGCTCGACACATCGACCTCGAAGCGCTGCTGGCCGCGCGCCCGCTCCGGCTCGCGCACCGCATGCAGCAGGGCGGCCGCCTTGTCCTCCGCCTCCAGCACACGCAGGAAGACTGTCTTCATACCGCTACACTGCCGCCCTTCTCGAGGCAGTAGGCAGCGGCTTCAACCATCGCGGCGTCCATCACGCCGTAACCTAGGTCAGCGAACACGACAGGCGGGGCTTCTTTCAACAGAACCTCTTCGCGCCACTTCTGGAAGCTCGACAGGAAGAAACCAGTACGTGAGGTAATGGCGCCGAGTAGTCCATGCGGATGAAGGAGTTGAATGCCGCGTTCGACGAAGGCTGCGAAGATATCGTTCTTCGTGCGCGGGTAGGCCTTCTCGAACTCCTTCTTGGCGGCAAGACTCGCCGCGCCGAACGGTGGGTTCATCAGCACCACGTCGAAACGCGTACGCAGGAGGTCGATCAGCGCGATCCCCTGCACCGCGTCGCCCACAAAGAGTCGCCGACGCACGCTGGCTGCCCCGGCAGCGGCCTCGGCGAAGTGCCGGAGCGCCTCCACGATTCTCACCTCGGCCTCCTGGAAGAAGCGGTCGTCGTCGATGCCCGAGAGATCCAGCTCGCCCTGTTTCTGAACGGGCTCCATGGTAGGGAGAAATCCCGCAGTCTCCCGCTGCTTTACGAACTGCTCGCGCGCCTGCTGCAACTCCGCGGCGATGGCTTCCTCGACGGGGATGAGCGTGCCGAGCTCGCCGGCAAGCCGCATCTCGATCACCATCTTATGAAACAGATCTCGCAACAGCGGAGGATCAAGCCGCGCGGCAAACTCCTCGACGAGCGCCTTGTCTCCCGGCATCGGCTCGGCAACAACGACGTGGGTTTGACGCACGGGCGGCCGCTGTGCCGCCGGCACGCCGAAGTCCCTCCATGCCCGCTGGGCGCGCAGCCAGATTGCGAGCGCGGCGATTTGCGCGGCGCGCGGGTCGATGTCTACGCCGTGAAGGTTGTGCTCGAGGATGAGCGCCGGCATCGCACGTCTGAGGGTCGCTAAGTCCGGGAAATCGTTCCGCAGCGTCTTGCCGGTCGCGTGGCTCTGCACGCCTAATGCCTCGGCCGCCCACGCCTCTTCGTAGATCCACAGGAGAAGGTCGAAGCAGTACAGCAGGAAGTGACCGGATCCACAGGCCGGGTCGAGAACGCGCAAGTCCCGCGGGTCCTTTCTCGGACGAGCTCGGGTCCGTGCCTCGTCGCTCCGCACGAAGTACTGGCACCGATCGGCGAGGGCGCTGCCGTCGCCGTGCATCTCGAGCCAGGTCCGCCCGAGCGTGTTATCCACGAGGAACTCGACGACGTAGCGGGGCGTGAAAAACTGGTTGCGAACGGCCAGTTCGCGACTGTTGCGCGGCGCCTGGCTCTCCTCCCGCATCTTCTTGCGTTCGTCACCCGAATTGAAAAACTGATACACCCACCCGATGGTCTCGTCCTCGCCCCAGACGTTCGCGAGGTCCGTCGCGTTCAGCACATCGAGCAGGGTCTCGAAGGTCGCCCGTTTCGGCCAGAGCACCGACGCTGGATCCCTTCGATCGAAGAGCACCTTCACCTCGGTCGATAGCTCGTCGAACAAACTCTCGATGTACAGGCGATAACCAGTGCTTTCGGGTAGAAGTGCGACGCCGGGGGCCATGCCGCTGAACTCGCCGAAGCCGCGGGACTGGTCGCCCTTCGTGATGCACTCTTGCACGAGCTCGCGTGCCTCGAGCATCTTGAGCGCGACAAAGCGGTTAACTGCGGTGAACGCTGCGTCCCGCACGTAGTCGGCCACGGCCTCCGCGCCCGTCATGCCGGCGGCCCGCTTGTGCTCGATCGCCGCGATGATTTTTTCCCGCTGGAACCCCTGGCGAGCCGACAGATGCGCTCCGCCCTTGGCGGAAACGGCGCCGGTCAGCAGCACATCAAACGTGCCCTCGAGCTGCGAGGCGAAGTCGTCCTCGAGCAGCTTCCGCGCTCGCTGCGTCGCTTTCTCGATCGTGTTGCGTGTGTCCTTGTTCATCCGTTCGACGCCTACTGCGCGATAACTTTCTTGCCAGCGCCGATGAGGCGGGCACACTCCTCCCGAATTCCATCGAGCGCCGCCTCGAGCTGCTCTTCGGTCTCGATGCCGCCGCCGAAGTAGCTGCCAAGGCTCACCGTGGCGATGCGCTCCCCGTCGATGGTGCGCCGCAATTCTGCGACGGCGGTCCGAAGGCGCGAGTCACACACTTCACGCTCTGAACGGAGCAGAGGGATTGGCTGTCGCCCCGTATCCCTCGACCTGCCTCGTTCGAGGGATGCCGCGAGATTCCGCTGCTGATCCGCATCGATCTCGGCCCAGCCTGGGGTCTTGACCAGCTGATCAACGGCTTCGCTATAGGCCTTGACTCGCGCATGCAACGCGTCGCGGTAGCGCCGCTCGTACTCGGCATCGATTTCACGCGCGTGTTGCTCGATCGACGGCAACTCTCGATAAAAGGTCTCACGTGCGAGCAGGTCCTCGAGGGCTGTCGCCCTTGCCCGAAGGTCGTCGGTGACGTCCACCTCTTGTTGGAGGAACGGCCATGCGGTCCCGAGCACCTGCCGCGCACGCTCAAGATCCCGAAGCCTCGGTTCCGAGAGCGCCTGCTCGAGCTCGCCCGCGCGCTTGATCGCGTCCTTGATGGACCGATGCGACGCGTTGAATGTCGCGATGGCGTTGTCCTCAGATCCGCGGAGGATGGCCTTCATCTGGCCGATGGCGCCTTCGAGCACGCCGCCGCCGGGCAGACGATGCGCCGTGAGCTGACCGTGCGCAGCCACCACCGTATCCTCGTGACGCGCCACCTCTTTTCGAAGTTCCGCGACGATCGCGCCGGTGTTGAGCTCCCGGACTTCGGTACCGAACGTGTCGCGGAAGGCTTCCGACGCCTTGATCAGCTCTTCGAATTCGATACCCTTCTTCGGGCGAAACGAGGCCTGCCGGAAGAGGTTGTTGTTCGAGAACGTGTCGCGAGCCTCGACGCCGGTCACCGAATCAAGGGTCTGTCCCTTGCTGGTCGCCTCGATCTTGCCAGCTCGCAGCAATGACAGCACCAGGAGACGCACCGCCTCGAAGTCCCAGCCAAATGGCTCCTTCGCGAACTCTTCGGCGAGAAAGCGACCACTTGCCGTGTCGCCGTAGTTGGCGCGCTCGTCGATTCGGTCCAGCACCTCTTTAAGCGGGCCGCTCTCGACGCGGAAGACCGTCTTGCCCTTCTCGTCGCGGAGCACCCCCAGGCTGCCGAATACCGAAGGCAGTCCCTGCAAATTGTCTGCGGTGAAGAGCGCATCGACACCTCTCTTCACATCGGACGACTTGGCGGCGGCCTCTTTGAAGCGGTCAAACACCTCGGGCAGCACGTGCCCGAGGATCTCGGCGGCGCTCTTACCGACGTCCACCGCTCGGTCCCCAGGACTGCGGTCGTTGCCTCGGAAATACACGCTGCCGGACAGGCAGGCGCCCCTCATGAGGCGGCGAAGCTCGTCGCTGTGCCTTCGATGCCGAACCCGCTCTTCCGCGATCAGTCCGGGGGTGTCCTCCCCCTTCGTCTCGCGCTCCTTGCGATCGAGCATGTCCTTCGAACGAAACAACTCGACCGTTTCCCGATCGATCGCCTCGTTGAGGCCGACGGCCCAGAACACGTTCTTCCGCTCTTGTTGGCTGCGGGCCCGGAGCTCCGTCGCGAGCGCCCGCAGCTCTGTCCCATCCTCGGCCAACCGGACGTGGAAGGTCATGTCCCCATCGAGGGCCTCGCGACCGTGAATGGTGAGGCCGGCCTTGAAGGTCTTCGTGTCGAACAGCGTATGCGACGGCTGCGGCTGCCAGAACGACGACAACACCTCCGAATACAGCCGGTGCGAATCGCCGGGCTTGGGATTGATGCCGTTACGGACCCGCTCCCAGTCGTCTTCAGCCGGTGTCGGTATCCGGTACCCATCGTCGCCGCGCCGAACCTTGTGCGTGGACTCCAGCTCTACAAGGGCTTCCTTAACCCCTGCGAGCTGGGAGTCGGATACGACTCCTGGGTGGAGCGCAGCGGCAATATTCTCCGGCGTGCGATGGACGGTCTTGACGTATTGGAGCAGGCAAATCACCTTCGCGACGGGCTGCGCCAACGGGTGACGCAGCTCCTTCGCGATCCCGGCGATCTTCGCGCGCACCTCTGAGCCGATGTTGCCTTCGACGAGGTCGTAGACCTGGTCGAGTCGCACCAGCGACCCGAGCGGCTCGTCGGCCAGGTTGACCGCGGGATTGATGAGCAACTGCTGCGCGAGCTTGATGATGGTCCGGTTCGCTCCTCCGACGTGCCTGCTCGCACCACCCTGCGTCCGAAGCCCGGAGACGACCTGGATGATGAGGTCGATCTGGTACGGCAGGAGCGGATACAAGTCGATGAAGCTGTCCCGCGTAATTTCCGGCAGCCTGATATCCGCCTTCAGCCGCGTGTGCTCCGTCAGGCGACCGCGGTGCTCATCGAACAGCGTGCCGAGCGCTGCCTGCGCAGGGGCATTCTTCGAAAGCACCCGCCGGCTGGTGACCTCGGAGATGTCGGACGGCTCGAGGTGGACCTGGAGGGGGAAGCGATCCATCAGCCGTGCGAGCTCGATCTTCTTGTCGTCGAGGCCGCTGACGAGCTCGCCCAGCTTCTCTTGTGACGTCACGACGACCCAGTGCTTGCCACGCCCCTTCACCCCGAGGCTCTGCACCACGGCCTGAAGGTCCAGCATCTTCTGCACGTCGCGCGCGACGAACTGGCCCAGTTCGTCGACGACGAACATGAGGCTTTGGCCGGGACGGCGGCGCTTCATCAGCTCGGTGGCGCGCTCGGCGAGCTTGCCCGGGGAGATGTCTGCACGCTGCTTGATGCCCTTCACCCAGGAATCGGCAACCGGGTAGGTTGCCGGTTCGAGCAGGTGCATCACCTCGCTCGCACGCCCCAGCGAGAACGCGAGGAGCCCCTTGTCGGCATTCCATGCCTTGCCGAATCGCGCGCGGTAGGCGGTCTCGAACTCGGCGAGGCGATCCTCGAATTCGAGCGCGATCTCCAGCTCGGACAAGTCGAGGTCCTTGGAGTAGCCGAGACTCTGGAGGAACAGCCCATACATGATTTCCGTGAGGCTCTGGTTTCCACTGCGGATCCCGCGGTCGGTCGACACATCGAAGATGACGGCATGCGTCGGGATCTGCTCCGTGATGGTCTTGAGCAGCACCTGCAGCTTCCTGTCCCCGGCGCGCTCGGCGAAGCGTTCGGCCGCGGACTCGCCCGCGACGACACGGTTCTCGATCGAGAGACCGAGCATCTTGGCGAAGCTCGACTTGCCGGACCCGAAGAAGCCGGAAATCCAGACAGCGATGCCTTCGTGCGGCTTGTTCGGCGTCTCGCGATAGGCGTCGTAGATGTTGAGGTAGTGGGCGCGGATCGCGTCCGTCACCACGTACTCGTTGATCTCGTCCCGGAGGATCTCGTCGTTCGTCTGGTCGACCTTGATGACCTCTTCGATGCGACGGTGGATGTCGTTCGCGAAGAGCGTCTTGATGGCCGGGATGGTCGTCATCGAGGCACGTCCTCCTCAGAAGATCTTCGGGCGGTAGTTGTGCTCCGCGTCGAGCACGCCCATGAATCGCAGGCCTGCGGCGCCATCGAGGTCGCCGGGGTAGAAGAGCACCGTGGGGACGTCGACGCGGCCTTTCAGCTGTTCCAGCAGCGAGAAAGTTCGGTACACGGGGAACAAGGCGCCCGTTCGAAGGACAAAGACGACGTCGCGGAGTGGGTCGGGGTCTTCGGGCATGCGCGCGGCCACCAGATCGACGAGCGGGGCGTACTCGGAGAGCACGGAGTGGACCGTCTCGACCACGGTTTCGACGCCCTGTTCGCGCTCAGCGGCGAACCACTCCTCGAGGGGACGCTGCGAACGCATCGCTTCGTCGAGACACTCGGCGAGCGAAATCCGCTTGATGCGTTTGCCTTTCTGAGAGAGGCGCGTCTCGAGCAGCGTCAGCTGCTTGCGGAGGTCGAACTCTTCCTCAGGGTCGTAGCGAAACAGTGCGTACGGCATATCGTGGTACGCGCTGATCTTCTCGCGTGGGTCCCGGAGTGAGAGCACGGGCTCCAGGTCTTCCGTCAAACGCCTGACCATCGGATCCGCGAGGCTCATGCCACCATCCTCTCGGCGTATTCCAGAGAGGTCGCGCACGGCAGGGTGAGCTCTACCAGGCTGCCCGCCACTTCGTATCCGAGCTGTCGGAACTGGTGCAGTCGCAGCAGCTCGTGCTCGACGTCCGCCGGTCGCATCAGGAACATGCGCCATTCGAGTGCGGCGGCGAGACGGCTCGGGCTCGTACCGGCATCGCGCAGGGCGTGGAGCAGATACAGGAAGCTCCGCTCTGGAAGATGGTAGGGAGCACACTCCTTCACACCGCCGCCACGAAGCAGTCCGAAATCAACGGCGATCTTCAAGAGACCTGCCGCCACGCGGGCCAACGTCGTGTCGGTCCAGGCATGCTCGGTCGTGCCACCTGTCTTCCCGATGCCACGCAGGTATGCATGCAGCTGCTCGGGCCGCACGCGAAAGGCGCCGGCATCGTAGGCTGGGAACAGCCAGTTCTGCAGGAAGTCGCGAAGGAGGAACTCGTCTCGCGTCATGTGCCAGAGCAAGAGCGGCTTCCATTCTTCGAGGCGGCATCCGCCTTTGGCCAGTACCGCCAGCCTTCGATCGCGTCCAGCCGGATCGAACCGGCGATTGAGAACCTTGGCGATGTCCCGTAGCCACGTCTCGCTCTTCGCGCCGATGAAGTTCGTGTCGCGTAGCCGGTCCAGGTTCTCCTTCTTGGAGACGCAGAAATCCCAGGCGCCGAGCACGGCATAGGTTTCGTCAATCAGCGCACCCTTGACCAGGGTGAACGACGAGGCGATGTGGGAGCGTTTGGCGACCGTCACGCGTCGCCGCTGCGCATGTAGGGAACGGCAAGGGCACCGACCCCGCTGCGGCCGAAGCCGAGGGCCAGCAACTTGACGTCTTGATTCGACCCCTCGAACGTGCCGGGGAGAGGAACCGCCCGCCCCTCGGCCGACCGCTTCAGGCGACTGAGCGCGCCGACGTCGCCGTCGTGGACAAGGTCGCGTGAGGCGAGCGCCTCGACCAGGTCCGTCGGCGGATCGACCCTCTCCAGAGACTGGAAGAACGTGTTCCACTCCGACGCGTGGTCGAGCCACTGTTCCCAACGGGCGTCGAATTCCTCTTCCACCAGTTCGGGAAGCCGCCAGAGCGTGAAACACCCCGGCGGCGCGAAGAGCTCATCGCAGCGATGGGCAGCAACCGCGAACACGCTCCTGGCCTGGGCGAATCGATGCGTCCTGGGGAAACCCCGACGTAGAGCCGCGGCGCCCAAGGGCCCCAGCTGCCCCTTGGTGTTCCACCACTTCGCCACGTCCATCTCGCCAAATCGGGCGACCGTAAGGCGCAGTTTCAGAAGGAGATCGAGGTCGATCGGCTGGACAGTCAGAGGGCTCTCCGTGCGCCCGAGGGTAGCACAGGATTCACCGGAAGGCCTGACGGGCCCTGCCAGGTATTCCGCGCGGGAATTGAGTGATCGGCGATCGGCGCCGATGGATGGCGCGGGAGCGTTGAGGGTTTGCGCGATGGCGACACGGACCCAGCCGACTCGGGCGCATGAGCAGCGTACACACGCCCGGAACGCCGCGATCAGCCAGGCGGAGGCTGGGGGCACGTCGCCGGGAGCGATTGAGCGTCAGCAGTTGCCGCTTGCCCAGAGCCGACTCGGCCGCCACGGCACTCGCACCGCCCGGATCGGCGAGCCGGGCGACGGTCGCCAGGAGGTGAAGAAGTAATTGGAGAGGATTTGATCCTCATGCTCGACACGAATTCGAGTCCATTCTGAATGATCTGGTCGAATGTGTTCCGCTCGCTCTCGATCTTTATGAAAAGGAAATGTCGGGCTCGATGGCTGATGACGGTTTAGAGCGCGGGATCATTGCTTTGCGATTCGTGCTGAAGTTAGCGCAACATGAGGCGGAGCAAGAGTCGAAGTGGGCGGACGTGTTACGAAGCCGGGGGTGGGAGCCGTCTCGCGGCGGGCGGCGAACTGGATGTTTCGTGCTCTGAAGCTGCCGGCGGGCGCATGATGTGCCGATGGAATCGGTCATCCAAGTCGAGTGCCGGTTAGCCGGTCAGATCCTCCATCGGAAGGAGGTCGCGACCATTACGCGCGCCCCGACGCCGCTTCGTCCTGAGCACGTGGGCCTCACGCCGCACGACGGAAAGACGGTGATGAGCGCGCTCCAACACACCGTCATCACGGACCAAGTGGAGGTGGAGGCCGCCGCCTGGTGGACGTGTTCCCACTGCCAGCGGCACAAGCGCATCAAGGATCGGCGTTGCCGGCGCCTACGCACCATCTTCGGTGAGGTTGTCGTGTGTTGCCGCCGGTACCACTACTGCACCTGCCGTGGCGGCCGCCCGCGCATTGAGTGGCCGTTGCGCCACGCGCTGCCGGCGCGCACGACCCCGCAGTATGCATACTTGTTGGCGAAATGGGGCGCCCGGATGCCGTATCGGCGGGCAGCCGCCTTGCTGCGCGCCCTGCTCCCGCTGCGGCGCTCGGACATTTCCTATGGCAGCGTTCGGCGCTGGACGCTCGACACCGGGCGGCGGATCGAAAATCGCGCGATCGATCCAGAAGAATATGAATGGGAAAGCACCGGGCGCACGCCGGTGCCGGCTGCGGATCACGTCCAGGTCGCGATCGATGGCACCTGGATTCGTGCGGCACCCGGTGCGTATGGACGACAACTCCATGTGGTCGCGGGGCGCATCGAACGGGACGGCCGACTGGGCGGTCATTTCGCCTGGCTGCCGGAAGCGACGGGCCACCGGCGCCATAATGAAGTCGGCGCTCGACGATCACGGCTTGACGGCGCAGTCTCGTCTGGACGTGTTCGCGGATGGCGCCGACGGCCTCGAATCGGTGGTCCGGGAGGCCGCGGAGCGACCGCCCCTTCAGCGGCTCGATTGGTTCCACATCAGCATGCGGCTCCGCCCCATCGAACAGATGGTGGAGAAGGTAGCGTCGCTGGTGCCCGACGTCGATCAGCGCCGCGCGCTGCAGTACGGCGCGCCGCGGTTGCGCTGGCAGGTGTGGCATGGGCGGTGGCGTGACGCGGTCCGACGCCTCCATCAACTGGGTCGGCCGCTCCGCCGGATCGCATTGACCGTGACCGGGGCCGACGGTGACCGCCTCCGACGGTTTCGCCGTCATCTCGCCGGCCTGAGCCGGTACTTGCGCTCGAACGGCCCGCTGCTCTTCAACTACAGTCGCACGTGGCAGGATGGGCAGCGGATTTCGACCGCCATTGCCGAATCCGGCATGAACCATCTGATGAATGCGCGCATGGGAAAACGCCAGCCGATGCGGTGGTCCGCTGACGGGGCCCACCTGCTGTTGCAAGTGCGATGCGCGCTGCTCGACGACCGTCCCGACGATCTGTTTCGCGAGTGGTATCCAGGGTGGGGCGCGTCGCCGCCAGCCGCGACCATCAGTCCAACGGCGCTCGCACCCCCAGGTTCGTAACACGCCCTCGTCGTCAGTCAGGCGCAGGCGGCGGGACCCGTTCGCCGCGCGAAGGACGCGGTTCTCCTCGAGCAGGTAGCCAATGACCGCTTGCAGTGCCGGTTGAACGACTGATCGATTTTCAATGTGTTCACGGGGAAGCGTCTCAGGTAACTCAA